>DIXE01000012.1 GCA_002428635.1 Bacteroidales bacterium UBA6088 | reverse complement strand
ATAAATTATTTACGGATGAAAAGATTATTTGTAAGATATATTTTAATATTTTCTGTTCTTCTCCCCCTCTTTGCCTCGTGTACAAAAAACGGTGACAGCGAATATCCGTACGACAGAGTTGTATTGCTTTATCTGGCAGCAAACAACAACCTCTCAGCCTATGCTTCCAACAACATTAATGCAATAAAGAAAGGTTACCTGCCAGAAGAGGAAGACAAGAAGATATTGCTTGTGTACTCTCATCTTTCAGGATCATTGCCAAAACTTGTGAGAATTTACAAAGACAGTGAAGGGATTGTACGTGGAGATGTTGTTAGTAACTACGATGAACAAAACTCTGCTTCTGCTGCTGTTCTATCAGAAGTTCTGGAAAAAGTGAAAATCATTTTTCCTTCCAAAGAGTACGGCCTCATTCTATGGTCTCACGCAACAGGATGGCTGCCTGAGGGATACTATGACACAAAGAGCGGGTTTCAGGCTCCTTATCCCGACCCCTACAAAGATATCGTAAAGAGCTTTGGCGAGGACAACGGAAGAGAGATGGAGATTACAGATATGGTTGCAGCAATTCCATATCGTCTTTCATTCATGATTTTTGACTGCTGCTTTATGGGAGGGATCGAAACTGTTTATGAACTTAAAGACAAGTGTGATTATATTCTTGCTTCTCCCACTGAGATTCTGGCTACCGGATTTCCATATGATCAGATTATGTTACCACTTTTTGGAAAAGAGGCAAACCTGTCTCAGACCGGGAATCTATTTTTTGACTACTACAACAATCAGAGTGGGATATACAGATCTGCTACGCTTGCACTATACAAAACTGAGAAGCTTGAAAACCTTGCACAGGTGAGCAGGAGTATTTTCAACAACCACAGACCATCAATCACAAATGTAAATGTGTCTGAAATACAGGAGTATTTCCGTCTGGAAAAACACTGGTTCTACGACTTCTCCGATTTTATGCGCCAGATTGCTACAGGTTACGAGTACAACGAATTTGTTGCTGCTCTCAATCAGGTAGTTGTTAAAAAGTGGACAACTGAATCTTTCCTGGACATCCAAATTGAGAGTTACTCAGGAATGAGCATATATGTGCCAGTGCCTTCAAATACATATCTGGAGAATTTTTACAGAGAGTTTAGCTGGAACAAGGCAGCTTTGATGATAAACTGATAAATTCTTGTGGTGTAAATATTTTTTGTATATTTGCCGCCTCTAAAAAAGATAACTTTTTTGGTGCAATGGGATCCGGATAGCCGGATTGAGTAACACATTTTAATTAATTTTCAATGAAGACATTCAAACTTAAAGGAGAACCTAGACAGGTTTCAAACAAACAGGCAATCAAGACATTACGTAGAAATGAGCAGGTTCCCTGCGTGCTTTATGGCCAGGGAATAGAAAATCTGCTTTTCTATGTAAGTGCAAAAGAGCTTAAACAGATTACCAATACTCCATTTTCATATATAATTGAATTGGAAATCGATGGTAAAAGTTACTTATCTGTTCTGCATATGGCTCAATATCACCCGGTAACCGACGAGCCACTTCACGTAGATTTTATGGCAGTTACAGAAGAGAAGCCTGTAAGCATAAATGTACCTGTAATAATCACCGGGAACTCAGAAGGTGTTCGCCAGGGAGGTAAAATGATGCAAACAACCAGAAAAATCAGGATATCAGCTTTACTGAAATATCTTCCTGACAACCTGACAGTGGACATCACCGATCTTAATCTTGGCAAAACAATTACAGCGGGTGATCTGAAATATGATAACATACAGATATTGACGCCCAAAACTACAATTATCTGTTCTGTTAAAATGACAAGAGCTGCAATTGGTGCAGCTGCTGCTGAAACACCTGCAAAGTAACCTGATTAGCCGGTTATGAGCATTCTGATTGCCGGGTTGGGAAATATTGGGGCCGAATACTCGAATACCCGTCATAACATAGGGTTTAAAGTGCTGGACACACTCGCGGGAGTGTCCGGCATTAATTTTACCGTTAGAAGATATGGTTCTGTTGCCGAACTGAGGCATAAGGGTAAAAACTTTATCCTTTTGAAACCTTCTACATATATGAATCTTAGCGGTAAAGCTGTAAATTACTGGCTTACGGCAGGAAAAATTGAGATTGAAAATTTGCTTGTGGTTGTTGACGATGTTGCACTTCCTTTAGGAACTCTAAGAATGAGGAAGCAGGGCAGTGACGGAGGTCACAACGGATTGAAAAATATTTCAGAAGTACTTGGTACGGATAATTTTGGCAGGCTTAGAATTGGAATAGGCAACGGCTACAATCCGGGAGGGCAAATTGATTATGTTCTGGGTGAGTGGTCAGAAGATCAGTTAAAGGAGTTGCCTGCCATATTCGAAAAAGCTGCAGAGGCTGTTAAATCATTCGGTACTGTCGGCATAGAAAGGACAATGAACCTCTTTAACACCAAATGAGCCGTCTCGATAAATATTTGTGGTCGATAAGGATCTACAAGACACGCTCCGATGCTGCAGAAGCCTGTCGCACAGGAAGAGTGAGTATAAACGGAGTTGTTGCCAAAGCCTCCAGAGAGGTTAAACCACAGGAGATTATAATTATCAGAAAAGGGAATATCTTCTTTAGTTATCAGGTTTTGCAACCGGTTGACAGGCGTCAGCCGGCAAAAAACGTAGAACAATATGCCCTCAATGTAACTCCACAAAAGGAGATGGACAAACTGAACCTTTCAGGAGATTCATTCTTTCTTAGCAGGGATAAAGGATCTGGTCGTCCCACCAAAAAGGAGAGAAGAGATATGGACGACATGCTGGACAATCTGGATTTTCTTGATCCTTCTTACAATGATGATGATATGTAGTTATCTTCAGGAATCTGAAATTTTCCAGTTATTTCGAGCAGCCTGCAGTCAGTAGTTTTAGGAACAATCTTATATTCACCGATGTTTGCAGGGATAAGTACTGATTCTCCCTTATTTATGTTTTCAGATCCGTTGGTAGAAGATATTGAAACACTTCCGTTCTCGCAAAGATATATTATGAATGAGTTGTAATCCTGACTTACAAGCAACAATTCTTTGCGCACCTCAACCATAGAGACTTTGAAATATTTACAGTCTGTCAACAGAGAACGCTCTCCATCCTTGTTTGAGTTGTTAATATTTCTAACTTTATCCGGGAACCTGGAATAGTCAATGCAATCGATTGCCAGTTCAAGATGCATTTCTCTGGCTGTTGATGGATTATGCTCTCTCCCCCAGTCATAAACTCTGTAAGTAATATCAGAAACCTGCTGTATCTCAGCAACTGTAATTCCTCCTCTTGCTGAGTGAAGAGTACCCGGTTCTATAAGAAAAAAATCTCCTTTTTTTGGATGAACAACATTCAGTATCTCTGTCACGCTGTCATCTTTGCATTTTTCATATAACTCGCGTGGGTTAGTCTCTTTGTTAAATCCCAGATGGATTACCGCATCTGGCTCGGAATCAAGAATATACCAGAATTCTGTTTTTCCATAGGAGTCGTGACGCCACCTGGCTGTCTGGTCATCGGGGTGAACTTGAAGAGAGAGAGGCTTTTCTATGTCCAGGAGTTTTACCAGAACAGGGAACTCGGTGGAGTAAGTGTCGTATAGTTCATCACCGACAATTTCACCCAGATATATTTCAACCAACTCGTTTATGTTATTTCCTTTAAGAAAACCATTACTGACAACACTCTCGTCACCTTCAACTCCGCTAATCTCCCAGCTTTCGCCAACAGCAGTACCATCTGTTGAGGGTTTCCCGAAATTAGTTGCCAGTCTGGTCCCGCCCCAGACTCTCTCTTTGATAATCGGGGTGAATTTTATCGGGTAAAGCTTTGTCATAACCTTTTTTTATAACGTAAATTATTAATGTCAGCAAGATAAGTGTCAGGATGTATAAATAATAATAGGAGCTGCCCTTAAAAATATCCCGGAGCGAGTAATCCTGAGGCAATGCAGGGAATAAAACAAGAATCAGAAAAGAAATACTGTTGTTTATAAAATGCATAAAAATTACAGCCCAAAGCGATCTGCTTTTGTAGTAAACCCATCCAAGAATAATACCAATCAGAAAAGCCGGTATGGCCTGCCAGGGATTCAGGTGAATCACTCCAAAAATCAATGCAGACCATGCTATAGCTTTCCATGGTTTCATAACATTCAGTAAACCCCTTAATATAAGTCCTCTGCAAAAAAACTCCTCAAAAACAGGTGCAAAAACAGCAACGGCAATGAATCCGGATAATTTATTGTCTGACATCATATCCATAAACTTCTTCATGTATTCTGGCATCTCCAGAATGTAGGTGAGAGGATCGATTGCTACTCCCAGAGAAATAACCAGTAAGATCAGCAGAAGAAAAAACAGGGGAGCACCAAATCTGGCATAATCCGGATTATGAAACGGCACAGATAGTGTACCTTTTGTATTGTAGACTCTCAATGCAACATAAAAAAAAGGAGGAATGAACATAAGTGGATACGCGATGACTGTATTCCAGGATATCAGCTCCGGAAAAATTAATGTTGCGGCAACAGCTACAATACTGCCCCCGATTCCTCCACCGATAACCAGTAAAAGCACCAGTAACCAACTCTCTTTAAGATTGGGGAGAAAAGTATGATATCTTTCAAGCATTGTATTCATTTTAAATAGTTTTTACTTGAACAGGGGTGATGGATAACGTCCTGCTTCTGTATTGATTTTAATACATGAGACAGCAATCTCTTTGTCTTCTTTATATGTTACACCAAACCATTTTTCCCGGGTCGGCAGTACTTTACAGTTAACTTCTCCTCTCTTGAGCAGAGAATCAACCACATCAGGAATGTAAAATTCAGCTTTTTCGTTCTCTATGTTCTTCTTTAAGAACTCTGAGAACAATCCGGCTCCACTGAGAAAAATATCTGGTGTAAATCCCCACATATTCATTGAAACAGGTGTCTCCTCTTTAATTGAAATCCTTCCTTCTGAGGGCCTTTCCCCAAAGATACCGTCATTTTCCCTGCAAATTTTGTGAGTCTCCTGTACCGAGATCAGCATACCTTCTTTATCGACATTGCAGATTCCCCTCGAAACAGTTCCTGAAGGTGAAAGAGTGTTTGCTGCTGAAAAACTTATCATACAGTAATTTCCCTTTTTGTTTTGGACTATCGATAGAAAATCATACAATATCTGAAAAGAGCTGCTGCCGTAAAAATCATCGGCATTTATTGCGGCGAAAGGTGTTTTTATCTCATTTTCTGCAACCAGAACAGCGTGTCCGGTGCCCCAGGGTTTGATTCTGGTCTCTGGGGGAATGAATCCGTTGGGTAGCAAATCAAGCTCCTGTTCCACAAAACTCATTGAGGAGTAATAACTCCCATATACCTCTTTCGCCCTCTTTTCGAACTCCTCTCTGAAATTTTTCCTGATTATGAATACAATTTTTCCAAAACCAGCTCTGATAGCGTCAAAAACTGAATAATCCATTATTGTTTCACCGCAGGGGCCAATGCCGTCCAGTTGTTTTAGCCCTCCGTAGCGACTGCCCATTCCGGCAGCAAGGATCAGAAGAGCGGGTTTGTTGTCACTCATTTAAAATTAAGTTAGATGAGGCAAAATTATTATTAATTTTGTAAAAAACAGAATATAACCAACAAATATGCGGTTTTCCCTGAACGACTCAAGATTTCTGAGAATCATCAGTAATAAATATATTGTTGCCTTGCTCATCTTTTGTGTCTGGGTCACTTTTTTTGACAAGAATAACTTAATCAGGTGGGCAAAGGTCAATCTTAGTATAAGTGAGCAGAAGAGAGAAATTAAGTATTATCAAAAAG
Organism: Bacteroidales bacterium UBA6088; assembly: GCA_002428635.1. Lineage (GTDB taxonomy): Bacteria > Bacteroidota > Bacteroidia > Bacteroidales > UBA932 > Bact-08. Next base: position 284,728 of record DIXE01000012.1, on the reverse strand, counting down.
AGATTGAGGCAACAGATGAAAAACTCAACGAACTCAGCTCAAATCTAGACAGTCTTGAGAAATTTGCCAGGGAGCAGTATTACTTTAAGGAGGAAGATGAGGTGGTCTTTATTGTGGAAGAGCACAAAGACTGAGCAGATCCCTCAGGTCAGAAGAGTTGTAGGTTGGGCCTCCGTCACATGGCAATTCATCAGGATTGTAGAAAAACTGGTCAATCCCGAATATCATAGCACCTTCAATATCGTTCATAAAGTCATCACCCACCATTATGGCCTCCTGTTTGACTCCGTTGATGGCATTTAAAGCTCTTTTGAAAATTATCGGAGATGGCTTGTTTACTCCCTGTTCTTCTGAGATAAGCACTGCATCAAAGAAGTTACTTAATCCTGAATTGGTAAGTTTTTGATACTGTACTTCCTTAAATCCGTTGGATATAAGCGCCATTTTTGCACCACTCTTTTTAAGACTTACCAAAACCTCAGTTACGTGAGGCATCAAAACCTTCTGAAAAGGCATTCTTTCAAGATATTCCCTGCCAAACTTCCCGGCAAGCTCAAGGTCATCAATCCCGTATTTAAGAAGTGTTCTGTAAAACCTTTCTGTCTTAAGAAAATCTTTTTGCAGCAATCCCTTTTCATAGCTTGCCCACAATTTGCGGTTTATTGATTCGTAATCTTTAAAGAACTGATCTTTATCCTCTAACGGGAGCTTGTAAATATCTAAAAGACCCTTAATGTTGTTTTTTGCGTTTGTGTCAAAATCCCACAAAGTCCTGTCCAGATCAAACAGGAAGTAGTTATAGTGCTTTTTGTACATTACTTTGTGTAAAAATTAATCATTTTGTTAATTGCTCTTTCGCAAACCGGGCAAAAGGTCTGGGACACATTGCTTTTCATCTTGCAATCTTCCCGTGGCCGGAATATCCCTTTGGCCGTGTATCCTCCTCCTTCGTATAGCCCTACACTGTCCTTACCCATTAAATCGATCCACTTTGAGGCAAAATCAACCTTTGTAGTGATATTTGGTTCCCAGGGTTCCAGCGATAAATTGTAAAATTCTTCGTATGTTACAGCAGATGAGTAATATTCATCTGCAAGTCCGGCAAAGGCGTGTCCTAATTCGTGTACAAAAACTTCACTCTCGTTTTTATGATCAGACATAGAAAGACCATAATAATTATATATCCCACCACCACCGTATTTTTCGGTATTCACAATCACATATATTATATCGTAGGGGGAAGCCCACGCGGCAGCTGCTATGAGACTGTGATCCGGAGCAGTCAGGTATCTGTCAAGTGAAAAAGTATAGAAATTTGAAGAGAGGGCTGTATTCTTCCAGATGTTGTTTTGGGGAATGTCAGTCCCACTCTCTTCTGAAGGAATACATAGTGCCCAAATGTTTAAATCCTCATGCCTTGATTTATAGGGCTCTGTTTCAATTAGATATCCGGTGAATTTATTTACATCGTTTAGAAATTTATTCATCTGATCAATAGTATAACCCTCTGCAATAAAGAGCAGATCAACTTTGTTCCAGGAATCTCCGTTTACCCGAATGGGGATTGTTTTATGGCTGTTTTGTATCTCCCCGTTTATTGCTTTATCCTCCGGTGAAATATCGATTGTCAGGAGAGATGAGTAGTTGCCGTCAACCCAACTTCTCTGATAAAATATAACCTTGATTGAATCTTTCGGGAAAGGGATTAAATATGATCCTGTAAAAGACCTTTTTGTCCTTTTAGCTTCGGGTGTAGTTCTCCACTCTTGAAAGAGTGTGTTGAATCCCTTCTTCATCAATAATTTGCCATCCTTTGAATAAACTTCGTAACGGTACTCTCCGTAGTTGAAGGGTTCGACAAGTGTTTTGCGGGGGCCGCTCCAGGTTGGTTCCCTGTAAAGACCGGCAAGAAAAAGATGCTGTTCTGAGGCATCTCCTCCAAAAACCAGTTCTATTCTTGCCCTCTCAGGTGTAAAGTAATTATCGTAAATAAATTCGTCGCTATTTTGTGCTATTGCATTTAAGGCACAAAAAAAAGATAGTGTCAAAAAAAGAGGTAATATCTTAATTCTATTCATACTAAATGCCTGTATAATTGAAGGGGGTGACAGAAAGCATCTCTTCCTTAATGTTTTGCGGAACATCAAGGGATTCAATGAAAGCTCTTATCGTCTCTCTGCTAAGGTGAGTATTGGTGCGTGTGAGAGCTTTGAGCTTCTCGTATGGATTGGGATATTTTTCTCTTCTGAGTATTGTCTGAATTGCTTCTGCAACTACTGCCCAGTTGGAATCAAGATCTCTGTCAATTGCCTCTTTGTTGATTATCAGTTTTTTCAAACCTTTTTCAATTGATTTGAAAGATATAATTGTATGAGCAAATGGCACCCCTATGTTTCTCAGCACGGTTGAGTCTGTGAGATCCCGCTGCAATCTGGAAACGGGTAGCTTAGAGGAGAGATGTTCAAACAGAGCGTTTGCAATACCTAAGTTGCCTTCTGCATTTTCAAAATCGATGGGATTTACCTTGTGAGGCATTGTAGAGGATCCCACTTCTGTGGGATTGATTCTTTGTCTGAAATACTCCATTGAGATATATGCCCAGAAGTCCTTGCAAAGATCTAAAAGGATTGTATTGATGCGCTTTAAATTGTCGAACAGTGCTGCAAGGTAATCGTAATGCTCGATCTGTGTCGTAGGAAATGACCTTGTGAGAGAGAGGTTTTTTGACACAAATTCATCTGCAAATTTGTTCCAGTCTATTTGAGGATATGCTACACAGTGAGCATTGAGGTTCCCGGTTGCGCCTCCAAACTTTGCGGCAAAAGGTATGGTTTCCAGAAGTTTGAGCTGCTCCTTCAATCGAATTACAAACACTTTAACCTCTTTCCCGGCTCTTGTTGGGGAGGCAGGCTGTCCATGTGTGTGTGCCAGCATCGGAATGTCCTGCCACTGTAAAGCCAGAGAGTCAATAATTGAGACAAGCGATTGCAGCATAGGTCTGTAGCATTTCTCCATTGCATCCTTTACTGAAAGGGGAACTGCTGTGTTGTTTATATCCTGTGAAGTGAGGCCAAAATGGACAAGTTCTGAGTACTCCTTTAGGTTGAGTGACTCCATTCTTTGCTTTAGAAAATACTCTACTGCTTTGACATCGTGGTTTGTGACCTTTTCAATTTCCTTGATTTCAGCAGCATCACTTTCGGAAAAACCGGAATGGATTCTTCTTAACTCTTCTGTTTCCTCTTTATCAAGAGGCGAAATTCCTGGCAAAGAAGTTTTTGTAAGCTTTATGAAATATTCGATTTCTACAAATATTCGGTATTTGATAAGGGCAAATTCTGAAAAAAAATCTGACAGCTCTCTTACCTGATTCCCGTATCTGCCATCAACGGGTGAGAGGGCTCTTAATTGCTGATTTATCATAGGATGAATTGAATTAAACTTTAAAATTAGCAAAAATTTTGATTATCTCTTTTGCCTCCTTTACATCGTGCACTCTGAGAATGTCTGCACCGTTAAGAAGTGCCTGAAGATTCAATGCAGAAGTTATGTGCAGAGATTCCTCCGGAGTAATCTTCAGATACTTGTATATCATACTTTTTCTTGAGATTCCAACCAAAACCGGATAATATTTTCCGGATTCAGGAGAAGGAATTTTAAGTCTGCCGAGCGATTTGAGAAGTTGGTAGTTCTGTTCGATATTTTTTGCAAAGCCAAAACCCGGATCAATTATTATCTGCGCTATTCCTGTATCCTCTGCTTTTTTAACAAAATTCTCAAAGTACTCCCGGATCTCTTCCACTACATTATTGTATCTGCACATAGACTGCATGGTTTCAGGGGTACCTTTTTTATGCATTGCTATATATGGAAGTTCAAGTTTTGCTGCCATTTCAAGCATCCCAGGATCATCTTCACCTGCAGAAATATCGTTGATAATAAAGTCCCCGACAAAATCAAAAGCCCTCTCCACAATCTCAGATCTAAAGGTGTCAAGAGATATTTCAGAGGAGGGGTAATCTCTTAATATCCTTTTCAAAGCTGGCTTGAGCAATTCCCACTCCTCTTCCACAGGTATGCTCCTGAGTCCGGGCTTTGTCGAACAGGCCCCAATATCTATTACATCTGCTCCATCCCTGAGCATCATCTCAAACCTTTCTGTAAACTCCTTATCGGTAAGGCAGGCACTCTCATTGTAGAACGAAAGGGGGCTGAGGTTTATTATACCCATTACCAACGGACTGTCTGTTTTTAACATATTTTGGCTTTATTTATTTAACTTTGTTCATTGGCAAATATAAACATAAAAAATGCTTATAGTTCTAGAAGGGCTCGACGGGGCCGGCAAATCAACACAGATTGCAATGTTGCAGGAATACTTGAAAAAAAAGAGTAAAAATGTACAATACCTGCACTTTCCAAGATTTAACGCTCCTGTTTTCGGAGATCTGATTGCAAGATATTTAAGAGGAGAACTAGGCTCCGCAAAGGAAGTCAACCCCTATCTTGTCGCTCTTCTTTTTGCCGGAGATCGAAGAGATGCATCAGAAATGATCAGAGAGTGGCTGAAAAACGGAGACTATGTGATACTAGACAGATATGTTTATTCCAATATAGCTTTCCAGTGTGCTAAGGTCGAGGGACAGGAGAATGCCGCAGCGTTGAGAAACTGGATTCTTAAAACAGAATACGGAATTTTTAATATTCCCAGACCTGACATAAATCTGTTTCTGGATGTCCCGGTATCATTTATTGAGAGCAAACTTAGTCAGATAAGAAAAGGAGTTGACCGGGAATATCTCATGGGTAAAAACGATATTCACGAAGAGAATATTTCTTATCAACAGATTGTTAGACAGATATACATAGACGAATGTTCAGCCGATAACAACATCCGGAGGGTGGATTGTGCCGGAAGAAGTGGGGAGATGCTGTCTGCTGCTGAAATTCACAGAATAATTATAAAAATATTAGTAGAGGCTATCTGATATGGGAGCACTTAGAGGTTTTGCCAGATTTGTTGTTGGATTTACATTTATCTTTTCTGGTTTTGTAAAAATTATCGATCCTGCAGGTACCGGACTTATTGTTGCAGAATATCTCAGACTGGCAGGTATGATTGATGTTCCTCTTTTGGCAAAGTTTGCCGGTGCGATTCTCTCAGTTACGGAACTTGTTCTGGGAATATATATCCTGTTGGGTTTAAAAATGGCTGTCTCCTCAAAAGTTGCTCTGGCTTTTATCTCCCTATTCACATTGCTGACCTTATACCTGGCAATTTTTAATCCTATTCAGGACTGTGGCTGTTTTGGAGAGGCACTTAAGCTCTCAAACTGGCAGACTTTCTTGAAAAATCTTTTTTTGCTCGCACTTGTTCTGATAATCTACTTTCAGAGGAGCTCGTTTATACCAATCGCCCCTGTTGCATGGGAGTATTCTTTTGCCGTTTTTTTCCTTCTGTTCACACTGTTCCTTTCTGTATACTCATTCCGTCATCTGCCAATGATAGATTTTACTGATTACAGAGTCGGGAGGAATCTGAGAGAATTGACAGGCCTTCAGACAAACCGTTCTGAACCTGAGTTCGAAACTATTCTCATTTACAAGAAGGGAGAGAGTATAAAGGAGTTCGCAATTGATTCATTGCCAGATTCTACCTGGATATTTGTGGATTCAAAGACAAAGATTGCCGGTGGTATTACTCTGCCGGCCAATAACCTGCTTTCCATTTCAGACAGGCAGGGTAATTATGTTACCGATTCGCTTCTGTTTTCTGGCAAGAGAATATTTATTACAACGCTACCGCGTATTACCAAATCTGTTCGTTTGAAGCTCCAAAAGAGTGTTAAATTAAGGGAAGAACTTCTTTCCAGAGGCTATAACCACATTTACCTGACTGGCGCTTCTGTACAGGAAGCCGACTCTCTGATGGCTGCTCTCCAGGTAGCTGATTCATCTGTGTATTTTGCAGACTATAAGGTTGTAATTACTATGAACAGGTCTCTTGCAGGCACCATATATGTAACTGACGGCATAATATCTGCCAAGTGGTCCAGATTAGATACTCCACTGGAGAAGCTGGATGAAATATTATCAGAAGATCCGGACTATCTTTCTGCCCGTCTGAGAATGAAAAGCAGAATTGCAACCGAATTTACAGTGTTGGGGTTGATAGCTTTGATAATGATAATCAGGTATTTGTGTAGGTTTGTCTACAAACATAAAGTCAAGAATGAAAATGATATTTGAAAATTACTCACTTAAAAAGCACAATACTTTCGGACTTGACATTAAAGCCCGTTTTTTTGCCTCACCAGAGAACAAAAAGAATATCATAGAGTTGCTGAGGATGGGTGAATTCTTAAAAACAAAACCATTAATTCTCGGATCAGGTTCAAACATACTTTTTACAAGGGATTTTGATGGATTGGTGATTAAACCTGAAATCAAAGATATCACATTGGTTAAAGAGACCGATGACAGTGTTTTCCTTAGAGCAGGGGCAGGTGTTGTCTGGGATGACTTTGTTGCTTATTGTACAGACAGAGGATGGGGCGGTGTGGAGAATCTTTCAGGAATACCTGGAACAGTAGGGGCTTCCCCAGTACAAAATATCGGCGCCTACGGGTCAGAGGCAAAAGATTGCATTGAATATGTTGAATATCTGGATTTGGATAGTTTGAAAAAGGTGACACTGAGTGGGAAAGATTGCGGCTTTGGATACAGAGACAGCGTTTTTAAAAACAGTCTTAAATCACAGACTTTAATTATGCACGTGACCTTTATTCTTAGCAAACATCCCACTCTCAATATTGGTTACGCTGATCTCTCAGATTTCTTCAAAGACAGGGAGTGTAAGGGTGTTAATGATATAAGAGAAGCAGTTATAGAAATCAGAAACAAGAAACTTCCAGATCCTGCTGTAATTGGAAACGCCGGCAGTTTTTTTAAAAATCCTGTTGTGGAAATAACAAAAGCAGAACAGCTTAAGAAATTATATCCTACTCTCAAAACCTTTCCTGCCGGAGAGGGACTCAGCAAACTTCCGGCTGCCTGGTTTATTGACCAATGCGGCTATAAGGGGAAAAGATCCGGTAATGCCGGGGTTCACTCCAACCAGCCCCTTGTTCTTTTGGCTTATGAAGGTGCAAGAGCAGAAGAAATTCTTAATCTTGCGACAGAGATAATTAATACTGTGAGAGAGAGATTTGGTATTGAAATTTCTCCTGAAGTAAATATATTCTAGGTGTTGTCCTGAATAAATTCCTTTAAAGTTTTCTCTTTATTTCCACTATTGTATAGGACTCAATCACGTCTCCAACCTTTATATCGTTGAATCCATCAATGTTCAGCCCGCAATCGTAACCTGCATTAACCTCCTTTACATCATCCTTGAAGCGTTTGAGAGACCCAAGCATTCCGGAATAGATTACAATGCCTTCTCTGATCAGCCTTATCTTTCCGTTTCTGGTAATCTTACCCTCTTTAACCATACACCCGGCAATTGTTCCCACCTTGGAGATTTTGAAAATATCCCTTACTTCTGCAGTAGCAGTGATCTCCTCCTTCTTTTCAGGGGCAAGCATACCCTCAATACCGCTCTTAACCTCGTTAATAGCATCGTAGATAACAGAGTAAAGCCTTATTTCAATCTCTTCCTTTTCAGCAAGTTTACGTGCATTTGTAGACGGCCTAACCTGGAAGCCGATTATTATTGCATTTGAGGCAACAGCCAGTAATACATCGCTTTCAGAAATTGCTCCTACAGCTTTGTGTATAACATTTACGTGCACCTCATCACTTGATAGCTTTATGAGAGAGTCAGAAAGAGCTTCTATTGATCCGTCAACATCACCTTTAACGATAATATTGAGTTCCTGGAAGTTCCCGATTGCGATCCTTCTGCCGATTTCTTCAAGTGTAATGTGTTTCTGGGTTTTGAGTCCCTGAATTCGCAGGAGTTGTTCCCTTTTGTTAGCCAGATCCCTTGCCTCTTTTTCATCTTCCATAACATTAAAGAGTTCACCGGCCGGAGGAGCTCCATTGAGACCAAGAATTGAAACAGGTGTAGATGGCCCGGCTTCTGTGATCTTCTGACCTCTTTCGTTGAACATTGCCTTTATCCTTCCTGTCTGGCTACCGCTAAGGATTATATCTCCGGTTCTAAGAGTTCCGGAGTTTACAAGTATTGTGGCCAGGAACCCGCGACCCTTGTCAAGGGAAGATTCAATTACGGTTCCATGCGCCTTTTTGTTTGGATTAGCCTTAAGATCAAGAAGATCAGCCTCAAGAAGAACTTTTTCAAGAAGTTTGTCTATGTTAATCCCTTTTTTTGCTGAAATCTCCTGGCACTGGTATTTGCCACCCCAGTCCTCAACGAGCAGGTTCATTCCTGCAAGTTGTTCCCTGATCTTTTCAGGATTTGCACCCGGCTTGTCGGTTTTATTAATTGCAAACACCATTGGAACACCGGCAGCCTGAGCGTGATTTATTGCCTCCTTGGTCTGGGGCATCACCGCATCGTCAGCAGCTATTATAATAATTGCAAGGTCGGTCACTTTTGCTCCTCTTGCTCTCATTGCAGTAAACGCTTCATGTCCGGGAGTATCCAGAAATGTAATCCTTTTGCCTCCCGGAAGCAAAACATTGTATGCTCCAATATGTTGTGTTATACCCCCGGCTTCTCCCGCTATTACATTGGCTTTTCTTATGTAATCAAGCAAAGAGGTCTTGCCGTGGTCTACGTGACCCATAACAGTGATAATCGGAGGACGTGGAATGAGGTCTTCAGGCTTGTCTGTCTCTTCGTGAATTGCATCTTGTATGTCTGCGGTGACAAACTCTACCTTGTATCCGAACTCCTCTGCCACAAGAACCATAGCCTCTGCGTCCAGCCTCTGATTGATGGAAACCATAAGACCAAGGTTCATACATGCTTCAATGACTTTAGTAACAGCTACATTCATCATTACTGAAAGATCGTTAACAGTAACGAACTCTGTAACTTTGAGAATGTTGCTTGCCTTTTCCTGAAGTTCCTGTTCTTCGTGCATTCTTTGACTAAAGATGTCTCTCTTGTCTCTTCGGTATTTTGAACCCTTGGTCTTGCCTTTGCCTTCTGTCATTTTGGCGTAGGTCTCCTTAATCTGTTTCTGTACAGCATCTTCATCCACTTCAGTTCTGACAGGCTTGAATCTTTCCCTAAGATGTTTTCCGGATTTGCCGGCAACTTCTTTTGGCCTGGAAGCTGTGTCCTGTCTGCCTTCTCTGAGTGGGTCAACCCTCTCTCTGGCAGGTTTGTGTATCCTTTCCCTTTTCCCCTTGCCTGAGAGTTTCTGAGGAGTGCTTCCGCCACTTTTCTGTTCGGTCTTCTTTTTGTCGAATTGTGACAGATCGAGTGTTCCGCTAATTTTTACTCCCTTGAGCTTTTCTATACGGGTTTCTATGTGTTCAATTCTTGAAACAGCCGAGTGAAAATCATCACTCAAAGCTCTTTCAGAGGTTGTCTCAGCAACTTTCTTAATGCTTTCGACTGCAGGTTGCTTTTTATCTTTTGTTTCTGTTTGTGGAGCACTGGTAATATCTTTTGCAGGTGCTTTCTCTTCTCTTTTTTCAACTTCCAGAGCAGGTGTTTCCTTTGCAGGAGTTTCCTGCTTAAGTTTTTCTTCAGCTTTTTTAATCGGAACTTCTGTTTTAACATCGGGCACCGAAGCTGGTTTAGCAACAGCTATCTCTTCTACAGGTTTGGGAGAGGGGGTTACGGCAGGCAAAGGTTCTGCTTTTATAACAGGTGCTGCAGGTTCTGGCCTTTTTTGTTCTGCGGGTCTGGACACTCTGTCCAGATCCATCTTTCCAATAATTTTTGGAGCGGGAGGTTCCACAATTGTGGTCTTTATAAAAACCTCCCTGACGGGAACATAGTCATCAGTCTCATCAGACTTTGAAGCCTCAGCATTCTCTGTTATGTCTTTCACCTTAATTGCAATCTTCTTTGATTGTTCTTTGATAATTTGTTCTTTTCCAAACTCTTTTTGAATTAGAGAGTAGGTTTCAGGAGTAATTTTTGTGGCAGGAGAGGCCTCAACTTCAATTTTCTTGCTCCTGAGAAATTCAATAAGGGTGTTCATTCCTATATTGAACTCTTTTAGAACTTTGTTAATTCTTATGGTATCGCTAATATTCTCGTTCGCTGTCATAAAATTCCTCCAATAAAATGTTACTCTTCAAATTCTGCTTTCAGTATCTTCTGCACCTCAATAACTGTTTCCTCTTCGAGATCGGCACGTCTTACAATTTCAGAGACAGGGAGTGCCAGAACACTCTTTGCGGTGTCACATCCTATAGATTTGAGTGCATCAAGTACCCATCCTTCGATCTCATCACTGAAGTCGCTCAGAAGTACATCCTCTTCGTCCTCCTCTTCTACAATATCTCTGAATACATCAATTTCTTTGTCAATCAAAAGACCGGCCAGTTTAATGTTGCTGCCACCCTTTCCAATTGCAAGAGATACATCGTTTGGTTTTAAAAATACGCTTACTCTCTTCTCCTCCTCATTTATCTTTATAGAGGAAATTTTTGCAGGACTCAAAGCTCTCTGAATAAGTAGCTGAAGATTTGATGTCCAGTTGATAATATCAATGTTCTCATTTCTCAGCTCCCTGACTATACCGTGAATTCTGGAACCTTTGACACCCACGCAGGCACCAACAGGATCAATTCTTTCATCGTAAGACTCTACTGCCACCTTTGCTCTCTCTCCCGGAATTCTGACAATTTTCTTTATAGTAATCAGACCGTCAAATATCTCAGGGACCTCCTGTTCAAAGAGCCTCTCCAGAAATACAGGAGATGTTCTGGAAAGAGTTATAACCGGATTGTTATTGTTCATCTCAACCCTTGAAACTACAGCTCTTACTGTGTCGCCTTTTCTGAAGAAATCAGAAGGAATCTGTTCTTGTTTGGGAAGAAGCAGTTCGTTACCGTCTTCATCCATAACCAAAACTTCCTTTCTCCAGGCCTGATAAACTTCTCCCACAACAATTTCTCCGATTCTGTCCTTGTACTTGTTATACAGGTTTGCTTTCTCGATGTCTGTAATTCTTCCGGACAGATTTTGTCTAAGGTTTAGAATACCTCTTCTTCCGAAACTGGCGAGTTTGACCTCTTCTGTGTATTGTTCTCCTATCTGGTAAGAATCGTCAACTTTCTGTACCTCTTCCAGCGATATTTGCGTACTGGGATCCTCTACAACCTCAACAACATCCCTGTTTCTCCATATTTCAAAATCTCCTTTGTCTATGTTGATAATAATGTCAAAGTTGTCGGCAGTACCGTACATTTTTATGAGTTGGTTTCTGAAGATGTCTTCCAGAACACTCATCATTGTTATCCTGTCAATGTTTTTGAGTTCCTTGAATTCTGCAAATGTGCTGATTAAATTTAACCCTTCCATTTTAGGTAAATTGTTTATATTATTTTCAAATTGTTATTTTGGGTTTAACGGACTTCATTTCTGAATATTTTATGAATTCCCTTAACTCTTGCTTCTCTTTTCTTTTTTTGCCTTCCAGCTTTACCAGCTTGGTTAATGCAACCTCAATACCTGCCTCTTCTGCTGAAATAATTACTGCTGACAGCTTTTCTCCGTTCTTCATTACAATATCCACATCCTTTCCGGAATATTTCTGGTATTGTCTGAGAACCTTGAAAGGTCTGTCCAGACCTGCAGATGTAACGGTCAGAGAATAGTCCTCTTTTTCCCTGTCAAGTCCCTTGTCGATGATATGACTGACATTAACACAATCTTCCAGAACAACCGTTGAATCATTTGATTCTATTGTCACCTCAATGTTGTTTTCCTTGTCATTTTCGACATCTACAAGAAATAGAGAGTTTTGTTCTAAGTAGTTGCTTACAAGGTTTTTAATGTACTCTTTTTCTATCATCTCAGTTGAATTTACGAAATAAGGGGACTTCTGTCCCCTTACATCATTTTCTCCTATCGGGTGCAAATATAGAACAATAATTATTTAATTCAAAATAATTCATAATTTCTTACCTTTACCAAATGATAAAGAGTTTCAAGATTATAAACGATCCTGTGCACGGCTTTGTGAATATTCCGTCGGGTCTTATTCTTGAAATCATTGAACATCCCTATTTTCAAAGGCTGAGAGATATCAAACAGCTGGGTCTCACCTCCCTTGTCTATCCGGGTGCAACACATTCAAGACTGTTGCATGCCCTTGGAGCAATGCACCTGATGAGGGATGCAATTCTCAATCTCAGAAGCAAGGGAACAGAGATTGACAATAGTGAGGAGGAGGCTGCACTCTCAGCTATTCTTCTTCACGATGTAGGGCATGGACCATTCAGCCACACCCTTGAAAAAAACATTCTCAAGGGAATATCCCACGAGGAGATTTCACTTGCTATGCTAAAGGCAATGAACAAAGAGATGGGAGGGAGGCTTGATGTTGCTATAGAAATTTTTACCGGAACATATCATAAATATTTTCTACATCAGTTAGTTTCAAGCCAGCTGGATGTTGACCGTCTGGATTATCTGTGCAGGGACAGCTTCTTTTCCGGAGTTGCAGAGGGGATGATTGGTCACGAGAGAATACTAAAAATGCTCAGGGTGTATGACAACCATCTTGTTGTTGAGGAGAAAGGCATCTATTCGGTTGAAAAATTTCTAATTTCCAGAAGACTTATGTATTGGCAGGTATATCTTCATAAAACGGTTATTGCTGCTGAACAGCTTCTTATTCAGATATTGAGGAGAGCCAGAGAACTTTCCTGCGATTCTTTTATTCTGCCCGGATCACCGGCAATCAGTTATTTTCTTGCTAACAGCTTCAGAAAGGAAGACCTGAATAACAGAGAACTAATTGACAGATTTGCATTGCTGGATGACACAGATATTATGTCAGCCATAAAACAGTGGCAGTTCATTGAAGACAAGATTCTCTCTGAGCTGTGTAAAATGCTTATATATAGAAGATTGCCAAAAATTATTTTGTCCGGCACACCATTTTCATCTGATGAATTGCTTAGTGCAGGAGAGAGTTTGATAAGAGAAGGGAAGGCAGACAATTCAAGCATTGATTATTTTGTTCAGACTTCAGAGGTTTTTAATAGCGGCTATGACATAGATGGTGAGAATATTGGGATTTTCTGCAAGGATTCACAAGTGAGGAGCGTCCACCAGATATCCGATATGCTGTCTGCAAAGGCCTTTTCTCAAATAACAAAAAAGTACTTTCTTTGCATTGCCAAAATATGATTATCGATGGAAATTTCAGCCACAAACATAGCAGAATTGATACACGGAGAAATTGAGGGTGACCCCTCGGTAACCGTCAGCACAATAGCAAAAATTGAACAGAGCAAAAGAGGGGCTATAAGTTTTTTTGCAAATCCAAAATACGAACAGTACCTGTATAATACAAAATCGACAATAATTTTAATAAACAAATCTTTCGTGCCCCAAAAGCCCATTCCTGCTCCCTGCGTAATCAGAGTTGAGGATGCCTATGGTTCTGTTCCCACTCTTCTGGACTTGTTCAATACTGTTAAAGCATCAAATAAAAGAGGGAGAGGATTTTTTACAAAAATTTCATGGAGTGCCAGAATCGGTAAGGGAGCGTATGTGGGCAGTCACTCATACGTGGGAAAACACGTTGTCATTGGAAATGGTTCACAGGTCTACCCTCACTCATATCTTGGAGATAATGTCGTAATTGGAGAAAATACAATTATTTATCCTGGGGTGAAGATCTATGCAGCCTGCAGGATTGGATCCAATTGCATTGTCCACGCAAATGCCGTAATCGGTGCCGATGGCTTCGGGTTTTCTAAAACCGAGGATGGCAAAAGAAAAAAAATTCCCCAGATAGGGAACGTAGTAATAGAAGATGATTGCGAAATAGGAGCCAACAGTACTTTGGACCGGGCAACTATGGGATCAACAATAATAAGGAGAGGAGTAAAGATTGACAATCTGGTTCAGATAGCACACAATGTAGAGATAGGAGAAAACACTGTCGTAGTAGCTCAGGCAGGAATAGCAGGGTCATCCGTAATTGGAGCAAACTGCATAATTGGAGGACAGGTTGGCATAGGTGACCACATTAAGATACCGGATGGAACAACGATACTTTCTCAGGCGGGGGTAATTACCAATGTCAAGGGTAGCGGCAGAATCCTGGGAGGGACACCCGCTATTGATTTCAAGGATTATATGAAATCTTATGTGATTTTTAAAAACCTGCATAAACAGAATGAGTCAGCAAATGCATCAGGAGATAAGTAGAGAGAGAACAATTGCCAAATCAATATCTTTTTCAGGAACAGGATTGCACACAGGCAAAACTGTGACAATGGAGCTTGATCCTGCCGGTGAAGGACACGGAATTGTTTTTTGCAGATGTGACATGCCCGGAAACCCACTGGTGCCTGCTCATGCCGAGTATGTTACAGTAACTTCCCGCGGAACAACTCTGGAGAAAGATGGGATTTCTGTGTCAACTGTAGAACATCTGATGGCTGCTCTATACGCAATGGATGTTGACAATCTTCTGGTCAGACTCAATGGCCCTGAACTTCCGATTCTTGATGGCAGTTCTCTAAAATTTGCTGAGGCTATTAATGAGTCAGGTACTATTGAACAGAATTCAGTAAGAAGGTATTATTCTCCAAAAAAAGAGATTGTTTGCACTTTTGAAAACGGAACTGAATTGAGAGTTATACCTGCGGAGGAATTCTCCGTAAGTCTGACAATTGATTTCAATTCAGATGTGATTGGGGTTCAGGAGGCACTATTCGATAAAAACACTGATTTTATAAGTGAGATAGCACCGGCAAGAACTTTTGTAACTTTAAAGGATGTTCTGCCGCTGCTCAAAGAAGGGTTTATAAAAGGAGGAGCAGTTGAAAATGCAATAGTAGTGGCAGATCACAAACTTTCGTCTGACCAGATGTTGCTCCTTGAAAAGATTTACCCTGGATTTATTTCTGAGAAGATTGAAAAGGGCTATTTAAATCCAGAAGGTCTTAGGTACAAAAATGAGTGTGCAAGACATAAACTTCTTGATCTCCTGGGGGATCTTTTTCTGGTCGGCCACCATATAAAAGCCAGAATAATTGCAAAAAAAACAGGACATAAAATAAATACAACAGTAGCCAAAATTATGAGAAACGAATTATTGCAAAATTCAAATGAGAGGGTCACAGTTTACGATCCGAATTCAGAGCCAGTGTGTGACATTAATGCTATCAAGCAGTTATTGCCCCATCGTCCCCCTTTCCTGATGGTTGACAGAATAATTGAGATGACTCCCGAGTGTGTTGTGGGAGTTAAGTGTGTTGGTATAAACGAAGGCTTTTTTATCGGGCATTTTCCGGATGAGCCAGTAATGCCGGGCGTTCTGATTGTTGAGGCTATGGCACAGGTTGGTGGAATACTTGTGCTCTCCTCTCTTGACGAACCCAATCGCTATTCAACCTATTTTGCAAAGATTGACAAGGTCAAGTTTAAGAAGAAGGTAGTGCCCGGAGATGTTCTTATAATGAAACTCTGGATCACATCACCCTTGAGAAGATCAATCGTAGCAATGAGAGGAGAAGTTTTTGTAGGAAACTCACTTGTGTGCGAGGGGGAAATGGTGGCTCAGGTTATTAAAAACAAATAACATACAAAGTTATGGAATTTAGGAGCATCCATCCGGAAGCAAAACTCGGAGCGGGAGTATCTGTAGGATTATTCTCCACCATCAGTAACAATGTTGAAATTGGAGAAGGTACTATCATTGGAGACAATGTCGTCATCAAGGAGTACGTAAAAATCGGGAAAAATTGCAAAATTGCCTCTCACACCGTTATCGGCTGTGATCCTCAGGATATCAGCTATAACAACGAAAAAACTTTTGTAGAAATTGGCGATAATAACAAGATTTTTGAATTTGTAACCATTGCAAGAGGCACTCCAAAGGGGAGAGGTAAAACAGTTGTAGGTAACAATACTATGATAATGGCCTACTCCCATATTGCACACGACTGCATAATCGGAAACAATGCAATCATTGTGAGTTTTGTTGTTCTTGGAGGTTTTGTGGAAGTAGAAGAGTACGCAAATGTGGGAGGAAAGGTTGGAGTGCATCAATTTTGCCGGATTGGAGCCTATTCAATGACAGCCGGTGACATTCCGCTATTGAAGGATGCTCCTCCTTATTCTCTTATCGGACGTCCGGCTGCCTTTTATAATCTTAACCTGATAGGCCTGAGAAGAAACGGCTTTACCGGGGGAAAAATCGAAGAGATAGAAAAAATTTACAGAGTAATTTACAGATCTGGTCTCAACACAACAGATGCTCTTGCTAAAATTGAAAGTGAATTTGAGGCAACCTCTGAAAGAGACAGAATACTTGACTTTTTCAGATCTACAAAAAGAGGCGTAATTAAAAAAACAGCTTATTCTTTGGATGAATAAAAGGTTCGGACAAGTTATCCTTGCCACTGCGTATCTCCCGCCGGTGGCCTTTTTCAGGATTCTTGGAAACTCTGATGTTGTTGTGCTGGAAAACTGCGATAACTATCAGAAGCAGTCATACAGAAACAGATGTTACATTTATGGCTCAGAAGGTTTTCTCTCGCTGACTGTTCCCATTATAAGAGAAAAAGATAACAGACTGATCTCAAAGACGAGGATTGATAATTCCAAACAGTGGAAAAAGCAACACCTTAAAGCAATAATATCAGCGTATAGCTCTGCTCCATTTTTCGAACACTATTTTGATCCCATAAAATTTTTAATTGATCAGGATCACGAATATCTCTCCCGGATGAACCTCTCGTTGATTGAACTTATTCTTTCAATGATAGAAATTAATTGCAATTTGGAACTCAGCACCGATTATTGCAAAGACATTAACGGTTTGGATTTAAGAGAGAGGATTCACCCAAAGAAGGGAGATTTTAAAGTTGGGAGAAAAGTTTGGGAAATTAATGAAGATTTTAAACAAAATGAGCAATACCATCAGGTATTTGCCCATAAGTTAGGATTCATTTCAAACCTTTCTATTCTGGACCTTCTGTTTAACGAAGGGCCGGAAACATTTATGAGGCTTAAAATCTAAAGCCTATCGTCGTAAGTATTCTTACTCCGGTTTTGGTCATTTCTCCGGTTGGAGATGCAACATTGGTGCGATAGTCGTTGTACAGCGAGAAATTTTCGCTTGTTCCAAGTCTTCTCTGAAGTCCAAAATCTGCAAAAAATCCTCTACTTCCTCTGAATCCAACTCCTGCAGACAGAAAACTTATCGGCTGGTCAAAATCCCTCTCCGGGCTTTGGTACAAAGAATAACCTGCTCTTATTGAGAAAAGGGGACTGGGCCTGAATTCCATTCCTATCCTGAAATTGCTGGCCAGCTGGAAATCATCTGAAATCAATATGTTCTCCTGGTCAAAAACACCTGTATCATATGAGTCGCCCTCTTTCATCTTGATTGATGAATAGTCGGCAAATTCGTAATCGGCACTAATAACTCCGTAACTTCCGAAAACAAAGGATGCTCCAATGTTCACCCTTGCCGGAGATACAACTACATATTTATATTGTCCCAACGGTGAAATTATCGATTGAGAATATCCGTCAGAAAAAACAGATTTGATGCTCTCATCCCATTCATCAGTCATAGATGTGTAGGTCGGAGTGGCAATGCTGGCTCCAAGTCTTAATCCTTCGACAGGAAGGTAAATGATGCCGGCTTTTGCGTTGATGCCTGCTCCGGTTGCATTTAGTCTGTATATATGCGTAAAGCTTTTAAATTGTGAGTCAAAATCGGCAAGATTTACAGCTGTTTCGCCAAATCTTTGATAGTCAGAATATTGAATAGACTGAATACCTACACTGCCTCCCAGAAAAAGCTTATCACCAATATTGGCTGACAGATTGACTATAAATTCGGATATGCCTCCCTTGGTTTCTCTGAGATAGTTCTGATCGAGTGGCCCGGCAGGAATTATGCTTAAGCCAGAAATGTTCTCGGTTGCAGAAATATAGTCCTCATCAGAATCCGGAAGAAGATCCAAAAGATTGGAGTTCCAGGCAAGAACCGAACGCCACGATGCTCCGCTTTCGAAATATGGATATGTATCATCACTGCTCTCGATGTTAAGTTCTGTGTATGAATAACCTCCCGTTCCGGCTGCAACAGCACCAAGCCAGCTTGTCAGAGCTTCGGTTCCGGAAGCTGACATTCTGCTGCTGAAATTGTTAAGCCTGTTGATGGCTACTGATAGGTTGATGTTATTAAGCCTTCTGGTATTGCCCCTTTTGTTTAATGAATTAACATAACCTACAGAGGGTATGTAGAATTTAAGATAGCTGTTATTGTTTGTTTCACCAAGGTAAGTTGTACTGCTTTTTGCAGAAGAGATTGCCGGTGAAAACATAAATTCCGAGTATTTATAAATACCGGTGCCGGCCGGATTCATACTAAGTACTCCCAGATCGCCTCCGATTGATGTGAAGGCGTTGCCCATTGCTATGCTTCTGGCACTTCCTTCATAGAAAATCTGTGAGTACCGTAGTGCATCCTGCCTGTTTTGTGCGTTTAAAGCAATTACACTTAAAAACGCAGATAAAAAAATTACTGTTTTTTTCATAAACTACCTCCTGTAAATTGAACCTCCGCTTGATTGGTTACTTCTGGTGCTCTCGCTTGACGATGATGAAGATGAAGACGATGAAGAGGAACTTGCCGGAGGAGGAGTGTATGTGCTTCCTGATGAGCTCCGGGTTCTCTCGAATCCGCTGCTTCTGTCGTTGTTGCCGGAAGACCTTGTCCAGGATGAAGAGTTCTCTCTGGATGTTGATTCCCTTGCGGGAGCCGGCCTGTAATTGCTGTTTGTGGAATTGGTTCTTCTGACGGCACTGTTTCCTGAAGACTGGACAGAAGATCTCTCCTGGGTTCTCCTGTATGTACTGCTTCTGTTTTCTACCACATCGGTATTGTGAACAGCTCTCTGGGAATTGTTTCCGATTCTGTCAGTCAATCTCTCTCCGTCCCTTCTGTATTCGCTTCCCCCGGGAAGTTCATTGCCCGTGTTTTGGTAAACATTCATTCCTCCTGACGATCTTGTGCCGGAACTTCTGCCTCTTACCTGTTCAACAACAGCATCCCTCCTGAGATAACTTCCGCCTGACCTCACTCCACTGCCTCCGCTCTGGTATGAGCCGTCACGGTCGTCATCCCTTCTTCCGTAATAAACATTTCTTCTCTCGGAGTAGTTGTTATATGGATAACCATATCCATAGCCATATCCGTACCAGGGATTGTATCCAGGGTATCCGTAATATCCGTAGTAGCCTGAGTAATATGGTGAATACCACGAGTCATAATACCAGGGCGATCCCCAGGAATTGTACCAGGGATCCCAATGAGAGTAGAACCAGGGATTGAGCCATGAGCTGTACCAAGGATCTCTCCACCCATAACCGTACCAGGAACTTCCGTATCGGTAATGCCAGGGATTGTGCCACCCGTAATTCCAATATGCTCCGAACCAGTTGCGGTCGTAATAATCATCATCCTCTACAATTGATATATCAATGGTATATTCAGAATCATCGAACTTTCTTATTAACTCTTCGTAGGATTCATAAGGCTGAATTGTAACGGTTTCTTCATCGCCGGTTATAACAATTTCGTTTGAAGTTTCGTTGTTGATCCTGAGGTTTACAATGGATAATGTCTTCTCCTTGAGCTCCAAAAGTTCATTATCTTCTGCTAAATTATCCTGAACGATTGTTTTTTCAGATGGTTTATGGTAGATTGCGTCGTCATAATATGCTGACGAATAATAGGTTGAAGTGCCACAAGAGCTTAAAAGCAACCCGGAAAAAATAAATACCGAAAATTTGTTTTTCATATCACACCTCCTGTGTATTAAATTCAATGTAAATATAGTCAAAAATCGTACCAATGGGAGCAAAATTTACAACAATAACATTGTTCTACACACTTATGACTCATATATCAGTCAAAGGTTTAAAAATCTTTCAATAATTTATACCTTTGCAAAATTAATTCAACAGATAGGTTTTTTATATGGCAAAAGAGGTAACAAACAAAGAAGAGAACTATTCCCTGTGGTATAATAATCTGGTAACTAAGGCAGACCTGGCCGAAAATTCGGCTGTGAGGGGATGTATGGTTATCAAACCATACGGATACGCAATTTGGGAAAAGATGCAGTTCCAGCTGGACAGGATGTTTAAGGAGACAGGACACGTGAATGCATATTTTCCCCTCTTTATTCCTAAGTCCTTCCTTAGCAAGGAGGCCGAGCACGTGGAAGGATTTGCCAAGGAGTGCGCTGTTGTTACACATCACAGGCTTATGGCCAGTCCCGACGGAAAAGGTATTGTCGTGGATCCTGATGCCCGCCTGGAAGAGGAGCTTGTAATAAGACCAACTTCGGAGACAATAATCTGGAACACATACAAGAACTGGATAAAGTCATACAGAGATCTCCCTTTGCTGGTTAACCAGTGGGCCAATGTAGTCAGATGGGAGATGCGAACCCGTCTGTTTCTCAGAACAACCGAGTTTCTCTGGCAAGAGGGACACACAGCTCACGAGACACAGGGAGAAGCAATCGAGGAGACAGAAAGAATGGTAAATGTATATGCCAAATTTGCCAGAGAGTATATGGCTATGCCTGTGATTGTAGGGAGAAAATCTGAAAGCGAAAGATTTGCAGGAGCAGTTGATACTCTTTGCATAGAAGCAATGATGCAGGATGGAAAAGCTCTTCAGGCAGGAACATCGCATTTTCTTGGACAAAATTTTGCAAAAGCATTTGATGTTCAGTTTGCCACAAAGGAGGGAAATCTTGATTATGTCTGGGCGACCTCCTGGGGAGTATCCACACGTCTGATGGGTGCCCTGGTGATGGCACACAGTGATAACAACGGACTTGTTATTCCTCCTAAACTTGCACCTATTCAAGTAGTTATGGTGCCACTTTTCAAAAACGACACCGATAACAACGCAATCATCGACAGGATAGAACAGATCAAAAAGAGCCTTGAAGATTCCGGAATATCAGTTAAGATAGACTCAAGGGACAATCTTCGTTCCGGATTCAAATTCTCTGAATGGGAACTTAAAGGAGTTCCTGTCAGAGTTGTGATCGGCAGCAGGGACATGGAGAACAACACTGCTGAGGTTGCCAGAAGGGATACTATGACCAAGGAGATTTTACCGGCAGCCAGTTTGGTTGAACACATAAAAACTCTTCTGGTACAGATACAGGAAAATATTTACGACAAAGCCCTTAGATTCAGAGAGGCAAATACTTTTAAAGTAGACAACTACATCGAGTTCAGGGAAAGATTGGAAGAGGGCGGATTTTTTCTTTGTCACTGGGACGGTACCGCTGAAACCGAAGAAAAGATTAAGGAAGAGACAAAAGCCACTATCAGGTGCATTCCTCTTGACAATAATGATGATGAACCCGGGTTTTGCATCTACTCCGGTAAACCGTCAAAAAGAAGAGTGATTTTTGCAAGAGCATACTAAAAACATTTGTTAACTTTACTAAAATTCAAAATATTAAGAAATGGCACCAGATTTACCCTCGCGACAACAGGAAATTCTAGACGTTCTCAACAAAAAATCGCACGTAAAACTTAACGTCTTCAACCAGACTATGGAGGTCTTTAATCAGATCAAAGAGATACTGAACGAGATGAGCAATGATCTCAACGATCTTCTGGATAACACTAACGACAGGCGTGTAAGGCTCGAATACAGAGACAGGGGGAAGTTTGAGGCAGAGTTCAAATTTGCCGATGATGTGCTGATTTTCAGTATGCACTCAGATGTTTTTCAGTTTGACAGGGATCACCATGTATGGAAGAGTGATTTTGTAAAGCAGGATATTAATAACTCCTATTGCGGAGTAATAAGCATTTACAATTTTCTCTACGACTCTCTCAAATATAACAGAGAGCAGGATCTTGGCTATCTTGTGGGGAGGATATTTATTAATAAGGATAAATACTTTCTTGTTGAGGGCAAAAGACAAAAAAACAAGGCAGTGAGTACATTCGGGAAGAAGCAACTTGGACGTGAGGAGTTGCTTTCAATAATTGAAACGGCAGTGCTCTATTCCATGTCATTCGATCTTCTGGTTCCACCTTTTGACCTTGTGAAAATGGCAAGTGTTGAGCAGATGAATGACAAGATCGAAAGTGCAAAATTACAGACTGGAAAGAGAATGGGATACAAATACAACTCTGACGATGTGCTTGAAGATTAGTTGATTAAATGGATAAAGATTGCTATGAAGTTTAGAAAATTCAGTTTTGCTTTAACATTCGTTTTCATTTTTAATATCTCTTATCCCTACAAATCTTATGCTCAGCAGAATTATCCACCTCTGAGCCTAGGGCACGAGTTATGCGTAATGATAGCCTCTAAAATCAAGGTACCTGTACTCACCCCGCCAGAATCTGTTCCAAGTAACTGGACAAAAGGGACCCTCATTCAGATGGGCTTCTCGCAACTTTCTCTCTCCAACTGGGCATCAGGGGGAAGCTCTTCGGTCTCTTTGAATACGTATCTTAATACCCACGCCAACTATAACATCAAGACTCTCTCCTGGGAGAACAGGCTTCAGATGGCATACGGTTTCCTTCAATCCTTTGAAGACGGTTTTAAAAAGAGTGATGATAAGTTCATATTTGATTCAAAACTTGGTTATAAAACCTGGGGAGGAAAGGTTTACGCATCGGTTCTTTTTAACTTTAGGTCGCAGATTGCCAATGGTTTCGATAAACCGTCAAATGTTGACAGAAAACTTGTTTCTGCACCCTTTGCTCCGGCATATATATCCCTTGGTCTTGGTGCAGATTACAGGCCTACAAAATCACTATCTGTTCTCTTTTCTCCTCTGACGGGGAATCTTGTAATTGTTACCCTGGAGGAACTTAGAAAAAGATATGGCAACCCTGAAGACTCTCCATTAAAAATGAAACTGGGTGCACAGCTGAAAATTGATTACAACAAAAAATTCTCCAAAAATGTTTCTATTTCAACTTCTGCTGTCTTTTTCTCCGATTTTTTGGGTGAACCTGAGAACATTAAGATAAACTGGGATTTTTTTCTGGATACCAAGATCAACAAATTTTTCTCTGCCAACATAAGAACCAATTTGATTTACGATGATGAGATACTCATTGAGGATAAAAATGGAGTCTCAGCCCCAAGGGTTCAGTTCAAGGAGATACTCACTGTAGGTTTCTCCTATACAATTGGTGAATTTAAAAAGTAATGAAAAATCTTTTCAGTGGGAAGATGCGTCTGCTGACAGGCTTTGGATCAGGGACTGTATCTGCTCCAAAACCAAGGATTCTGGCTGCAGTGAGCGGAGGGATTGACTCTATGGTGATGGCAACACTACTGTATGAAATGGAGGAGTTTGAGTTTGGCGTTGCCACTGTAAATTTTAAGCTTAGGGGCAGAGACAGTGAGTTGGACCAGGAGCTCGTCAGAAAATGGTGCAATGAAAGAAAAATTCCAGTTTTTCTCAAATCTTTTGATACCCACGAATATGCAAATGAGATGGGTATTTCGGTAGAAATGGCTGCCAGGAAACTGAGATACGACTGGTTTGAAACTGTCATCTATGAGCAGAGTTACGATTATATTGCTGTTGCACATAACCTTAACGACTCTGTCGAGACTCTTTTTTTAAATCTACTCAGGGGAACAGGAATTGATGGAATTACTGGGATTAAAGAAAAAAACGGCCGGATAATAAGACCTTTGCTGGATATTTCCAGAGAAGAGATTTCAAAGTTTGCAAATGAACAGAGTGTCCCATACAGGATTGATAAAACAAACGAAGAAAGCGATTATTCGAGGAACCGTCTGAGAAATATAATTTTCCCGGAGTTTAGAAAAATAAATCCATCATTCCTTGAGCGTATAAGAGAGAACATAAAATATTTCTCCGATGCTTCGGATATACTTTCAAATCTTTCTGCCGAGGTCAAAAAGAGGGTAACTTCTGGAAATCATGAGTCTGATATTCTACTCAAAATTGATATTGAGAAACTTTTGAAAGAAACCTCTCCAAAATACTGGTTATACTCACTCCTGAAAAAATACGGCTTTAACAGCAGTCAAATCGGGATGATTTTTGACTCAATCGGGGGTGAATCAGGAAAAATATTTTATTCAAAGGAATACACACTTGTTAAGGACCGGGATAGTCTGATCCTGAAAAATGGGAATATTAAAAGTAACTCCGAACAATCAGATATTTTTTTTATAGATGATCCGGGTTTTACGAGTCAGAGTTTTCATTTTTATGGAGTTACCCTGTCTTTTAGAATATTTCTACGTTCTAATGGATTCACTCCTGAAAAAACTTCAGAAGATATTCAGTATCTCGACGCAGATACTCTGACTTTTCCGCTTGAGTGGAGAAGATGGAGATCCGGAGATAAGTTCATACCATTGGGAATGAAAGGGTATAAGAAACTCAGCGACTTTTTTGCCGATTTAAAACTTGACCTGTACAGAAAGAATCTACAACCTGTAATTCTCAGCCGGGGACAGATTGTGTGCCTTCCCGGCTTACGTGCAGATAACAGGTTCAAAATCAACGGCAATACAAGCCGGATTTTTGAGGTCAGAGTCAGTTAAAATAAATGTTATAGGGTAGGCGGGCAAGATTTCTGTTTCCCTTTTCTGTTCTGAGTCCGGAGTAAGCAGCCTTAAGCAGGCCTAACGGATTGCTCAGATATGCTGCGGTTACAGAACTCTCTCCAAACTGTTCCATAATTCTGTCTAACTGTGACTTGATAACCGGGTACTCAACAATTCTGTAGTTTTCAGTGCCGCTCATAGATGCTGCGGTTAAAATAGCTTCGTGGATTCCTCCCTTCTCGTCAGCCAGTCCAATCCTAAGAGCATCATAACCAGACCAGACTCTTCCCTGCCCGATAGAATCAACCTTTTGGAGATCCATTCCTCTTCCCTGAGAAACAAGGTTAATAAATTGAGTGTAGATTTTCTCAACGGCAGCCTGAACAAATTTAATCTCCTCAGTGTCCATTGGTCTGTAAGCAGACAACAGATCACTGTGCTTATTGGTGTTTACAGTTTCTGCGTTGATAAAAAGATGTTTATCAAGTGCCTTGCTTGCATTGATTGCCATGCTGAATACACCTATAGAACCTGTAAGGGTTGAATTGTTGGTTACAATCCGGTCTGCACCAGCTGATATCCAGTATCCTCCTGATGCTGCATAATCACCCATACTCACCACCACAGGCTTTTCTGCTTTCAGCAAAGAAAGTTCCCTGTCTATGATATCGGAACTTTGTGCAGATCCCCCGGGTGAATTCACACGAAGAACCACAGCTTTTATTGTGCTGTCTTTTCTTATCCTGGTCAACAGATTCCTGAAATTGTCAGAAGCAATGTTTTTTTCGCCGCTTCCCATCACAATTTCTCCATTGGCGTATAAGACAGCAACTCTGTTTTTCTCCTTAAAATTGACTTTCAG
Source organism: Bacteroidales bacterium UBA6088 (assembly GCA_002428635.1). Taxonomy (GTDB): domain Bacteria; phylum Bacteroidota; class Bacteroidia; order Bacteroidales; family UBA932; genus Bact-08. The sequence goes on along the minus strand of DIXE01000012.1, from coordinate 259,135 downwards.
CCTGGCCTTTTTGTATTTGCTCAATGAAATCATTTTGAGTTCCTCATCTTTTTCTGTACCGAAAAGATGTTTAAGGGTGTCGAGGAGTTCATCCTTGAACATTACTGCATCAACCAGTCCGGCACTTAGAGCGTCCTGTGCAGTTACAATTTCAAGCCGGTCAGTCATTTCGTTAATTCTCTCCTTTGATATGCCTCTTGATTCTGAAATATCGTCTGTCCAGGTGTTCCAGACTGCATCAATATAAGCCTGAAGCTGTTCACGGTTCTCTGCACTCATCTTGTTACTTATGAACTGTTCAGCAGCAGCTTTGAATTTCCCGTGCCTGATCAGCTCTACCTCGACACCAAGTTTCTCCATCAGATCCTTGAAAAAGAGTGTGCTTATGGTTACTCCGGTAAGTGTGGAAGTCCCTGCAGGATTAAGATAAACCTTATCTGCTACCGAAGCAATGTAGTAGCCACCCTGGCTGTAATTGTCCGCATAGGCAATTATTGGTTTGCCACTTTCCCTGAATCTTTTGAGTGAAGCACGTATCTCCTCCAGATGAGTGATTCCTGCATCAAGTTTGTCCAGATTCATATAGATGAATTTAACCGAGGGATCAGAGGCCGCCGTTTCGATGGTTCGCACTATGTCAAGAATGCCGATTTGCTTCTTTGAGCTGAACTCAGAACTCAGTATGTCAAAATCAGGCATCATCTCATCAGAAGTGCGCTCTGTTACGGGATTGGCAAAATCGAGAGATAAAACTGTCTGAGAAGGCACAACGGGTGTGCTTTTGTCAGACAGGGAGGCAATCGATCCTATGATTGAAATCAGTATCAGAATACCCAATACCATTGCAAGTAGAGACCCAATGAAGGTTCCTGCAATTATTTTCAAAAAATTTTTCATTGCTGTTTTTGTAGATTATTTGTCACAAAAATAGAGAAATAATTACTACAAAAAAATAAAAGATTCAAAGTACTATTCTTTCCTTAGCCTGTATCCGACACCTCTGATATTCTCAACGTTCACACCAGTTCCGGTTATCTTTTTTCTAAGGTGAGAAGCAAGAGCCTCAAGGGATTTTTTTGTGTCGATGTCCTTTTCCTCCCATATAGCTGTTGTCAGATCGTTCACTTTACATATCTGGTTGTAATTGTTGCAAAGTATATGCAGTAGCCGGTTCTCGTAATAGGAAAGTGTGACAGATGAGTTGTCCGGCATAATCAGGCTTCTCTCTTCGGGAGAATAGTTTAATGTTCCGATAGTGAAAATTTCGTTGTTTTTTGCAGAAACTTTTAGACACTTCTGGACTCTGATGATTAATTCCCTCAGACCAAAGGGTTTTTTGAGATAGTCGTTGCATCCAATATCAAATCCGTTTGCTACGCTGCTGTCGTCACTTACAGATGTTATGAAAATTATTGGAATGTTTTTGTCCATTGCCCTTATAAGTCTGGCAAGTTCAAATCCATCCATTTCCGGCATATTTATGTCGAAGAGACAGATATCCGGATGAAACGAGTTATACTGGTCCAGTGCCGAACGTCCGTCATTTACAAATGAGAGCTCGTAACCGTTCATTTTTAAAAACTCGCTCATTGCATATCCGAAGTTCAATTCATCGTCAGCCAGAAGAATTTTCTTTCCCATGCTCCCTGTTATTAAAAAGTAATGTAAAACAACTGCCGGAACCAGTTGTACTCTCCAGCTCAATTTTACCTTTGTGTGACTTAACTACCCATTGCACATAGTTCAGTCCGATTCCAAAACCCTTTCCCTTCTGCGAATGTTCCTTTTTATTGACACGATAAAATTTTTCAAATATTTTCCCCTGATCCTCTTTAGGAATACCTATACCGTTGTCCTTAACCGAGACGTAAAAATATTTCCCTTTTACACCACTTGATACCTCAATTATTGCGGGGTCGTCAGAATATTTGATAGCGTTATCGATAAGGTTACCTATGGAATTTGATATATGGAGTTTGTCCCCGTACAAATAGTGGTTGTGAGGATCTGTAACAGAAGTTATGGCAATTTTCTTGCCGGCATTCACATTGTGTCTGGCTATGTGAGGATCGATTGCTTCGTTTATATCAAACAGGGACTTGCTCAAAGGAGCCTGTTTTTTTTCAAACTTATTAATATCCAAAATTTTCTCTATCAGCCCATTTAAAAAATAGAGCTGTTCCTTGGCCTTCCCGAAAAAGTATGGAGAGGTCTGTTCGTCAGCCATCTCACCTACCTCCAGATTTGTGATTGAAGATTGAAGCGGAGATCTTAACTCGTGAGTAAGAAAATGTGTAATGTTCTCTTTTACTTTGGCAATAGACACCTGCTTGACCAGCATTCTGGTCTGAATCACCATACTCATAAGTATGAATATTGTGAGTGCAAGAGAGAGTGACAGTATAACCAGCAAATCGCCCTTATACACAGAACGTGGATAAAAAATTTCTGCATCTACCTGAATGTCTTTCGATAATGACAGAGGTGCAGAAATTATGAAAGAAGAAGATATAAGCGGGAAACTGCCTTTTCTTCCCAGATCAAAGCTTCTGAAAGCGGAGGTGTCTTTGCCTGAATAGGTAAGGTTAAAACTGGATGCTTTTCCGGCAAGTCCCATTAGTTTCGAAAAGTGTGCGGAGAGAGTGTCCAGATTTAAGGGATTACTATATTTATACGCCTCCTGGTAGACATCTTCCATAGATATTCCGGTAATAGATTTGTCGCTTTTAAAATCTATGGATTTTGACGCCTGAACCTCTTTCCCGGTTGTTACAGGAGATGAATTCGAAAAAGTTACACGAAAATTGTCATTTTTATTGAGAATTTTGATCCTTGAAGAAAGTTCGCTGCTGATGGCTTCGTGTAGTATCTTTTCTGTTCCAGATCTAAACTCATTCATCTCATTATCAATGAGACGGAAAAGCCAAATCCCCTGGAGAACCAGTAGGAAAAGGATTGCGACAATTGATAATGAAAGTGAACGACTAAGCATTTTCAGTAAATGGTCAGTGTTTAATCAGTATTTTGTGTGCAAATGTAACAATAATTATTAATTTATTTGTACGAACAAAACCATTAAAGCCATGAATACCACATTTGAAAAACTCAGCCAGCAAGAGATGATTAACGTTACCGGAGGCGACATTCTGGTAAAGATTACTGACAAAGACGGGAATGTTATGTATATCCTTATAGAGGACGGCCGTCCCTAAGGTGATATAAGTTTTTTGTAATAAATATTCCAGTTTTGATGATAATTTGCTGAAAATCAGCGAATCATAAGGGAGTATTATGTTCGGGAAAAAGAGAAACAGGCATTTCAGACATTATCAGCAACTAGATTCTGCAGATTGCGGACCGGCATCATTACGAATGATTGCTTCCTTTTACGGAAGAGATATTCCGTTTGATCTGCTGAGGGAGAGGTGTGAATTTACAAGAGAGGGAGTCAATCTGTTTGGAATCTCAAAGGCTGCCGAAAGTCTAGGTTTCAGGACTTTGGGCGCTAGGCTCTCTTTTGAGGAACTTTCAAAATCGAATCTCCCGGCAATAGTGCACTTCCACCAGCACCACTTTGTAGTTCTGTACAAAATAAGAAATGGCCGTAAGGGAAAGGTTTTGTTCATTGCCGATCCTGCTACCGGGTTGATAAAGCTGACAGAGAAGGAGTTCAGGAAATTCTGGTGCAGCTCCGTTACAGATGGTACAGATGTGGGTGTGGCATTATTCCTGGAAGTTACTCCAGATTTCTATAAAAATTCAGGGGAGAAGATTAAGAAAAGCAGCGGTTTAAAGTTCCTGATTCCCTATTTTAAACCCTATAAAAAATTAATTTTTCAACTTTTTGCCGGCCTTCTCGGAGGCAGCATCATCCAGCTCATTCTGCCCTTTTTGACTCAAAGCATTGTGGATATTGGGATAGGGCAAAAAGACCTGAACTTTATATGGCTAATCCTGATTGCACAGTTTGTGCTGCTTCTGAGTATCTCGGCAGTTGATCTGATAAGAGGGTGGATACTGCTCTATCTTGGAACCAGGATAAATATATCTCTCATATCAGATTTTTTAGGCAAGCTTATGCGTCTTCCGGTAGGGTTCTTCGATAGCAGAATGACCGGAGATCTGTTGCAAAGGATAGGGGATCACCGCAAAATTCAGAACTTTCTTACCGGTTCATCTCTGAATATTATGTTTTCGTTGTTCAATATATTGGTCTTCAGTTTGGTATTGTTATATTACTCTCCGCTCATATTCCTTGTTTTTCTGGGTGCCTCTGCACTTTATCTTATTTGGGTTTTGCTATTTATGAAAAAGAGAAGAGAGTTGAATAATAAAGAGTTCTCCCAGAATGCAGCAAATCAGAATGCAATTATTCAGTTGATTACCGGAATGCAGGAGATCAAGCTCAATGGTTGTGAAAGACAAAAGAGATGGGAATGGGAAAGAATTCAGGCGCGTCTCTACAGGATAGGTATTAAGGGACTTGCTTTGGGACAGTATCAGGAAGGTGGCGCCACTTTAATCAACCAGCTTAAAAATATTATTGTAACATTCCTTGCTGCCAGTTCTGTTCTAACCGGTGAACTCTCTCTGGGGATGATGCTCTCGGTTCAGTACATAATTGGACAGTTAAATGCTCCCGTTATCAATATTGTAAGTTTTATTAAATCTTCACAGGATGCAAAAATTTCACTCGAAAGGCTGAGAGAGATTCACGAAAAGCCTGACGAGGAGATGAGTGATAATTTGTTAAGTCTGCTGCCGGGAAAGAATGATACTGTCCTTGATAACTTATCTTTCAGATACCCCGGGGCAGGCTCCCCAATGGTTCTTAAAGATATCAGCCTGACAATTCCAAAGGGAAAGATTACCGCACTTGTTGGAACAAGCGGGAGTGGCAAAACCACACTGGTGAAGTTATTGCTTGGTTTCTACAAGCCTTCTGAAGGTAAAATTATTTATGATGGTCACGATTTTGATGAGTTGAGTATGGATTACTGGAGAAGGGGATGCGGAGCGGTAATGCAGGACGGTTTCATTTTTTCAGACACTATCGCAAGAAACATTGCTCCTTCTGACGAGAAAATTGATGCCGGGAAAATTGCAGTGGCTGCAGAAATTGCCAACTTAATGGAATTTGTAGAATCTATGCCATTGGGATTTAATACGAAAATCGGACAGGAAGGGCACGGCCTGAGCCAGGGTCAGAAACAGAGAATTCTTATTGCAAGAGCGGTTTACAAAGAGCCTGATTTTTTAATATTTGATGAGGCAACAAACTCACTGGATGCAAATAACGAAAAGGATATTATGGAAAAGTTATCCGGATTTTTCAAAGGAAGAAGCGTTCTGATTGTTGCTCACAGGCTTAGTACTGTTAAAAATGCCGATAACATTGTCGTTCTTGATAAAGGTAAGATTGTTGAGTCCGGTAACCATCAGGAACTTTTAAAAAGAGAGGGCCATTATTATAAACTGGTAAAAAATCAGCTTTATGTCTGAAGGCAAGATTAACAAAAAAGTTGAATTACGAATAGGGTCTGTCAACGAAATCCTTTCAGAGAGACCAGGTTGGATCCTTCGATGGGGGAGTACGATTCTTCTTGCTGCAGTCACTGTTTCGATGTTGCTTGCATCACAGATAGAGTTCCGTAACAGGATATCTGTTCCGGCAGTGATTCAGCTCGACACTTCAGCATCACTCCTCGTTGGAAAAACAGAAATCCCTACGTTTATAACTAATGAAAAACTTTCTGAACTTGTCGTCAAAATTAAGTTTTCCCATGCAGGAAAGGATTTTACTCTGGAAGAGACCGGCTCAAAAGTATTTCTTTCTGATAGTTTGGGCGTTTCAAGGAATGGCTTCGTTCAGCACATTTTTTCTTTGCCTGTTCCCAACGAGCTTTTTATTGATAATAAGACTGATTCTCAAATCTTTTTAACAGGGGAGCTGTTATTTAATGTGAAGATAAGTCTTGCAGGTCGGTTCAGAAACTCTTTAAACAGGAATTGACTATGATTCTTGTAAGTATCTCTTTGGTTGTTCTGCTGACTTCGTTAGTTTCTTCGTTCATAACAAGTTTATTTGCCTCCTGGCTGGACGGAATGAAATGGCACACAAAACTAAAAAAATCAAAATTTGCAAAATTCAATTACCTTTTGAGCTCTTTTTATCAATTTAACTCAAAATTTTACAATCCCTTCTCATTTTTGAGGGAATTTATGCTGAGTGCTTTAATTACGGCTTTGATATATAAATATTTAGCGCATGCCAATTGTGTGTTTGACCTTAAGTGCATAATTGCGAATTTTGTTACTGTTGTTATCATCCGGATATTAATGCAAATGGTTGCCTATGCCAAATTTTTTGACAGGGAACTTGTCAGGTAAATAAATATTGGTAATTTTGCACCGATGAGAAGTGCATTTAAAATATTTTCGGTTTTAATCCTGCTGGCAATCTATCTGCTTGGGGCTGCCGGATTTGGTGTGCACGAATGCAGATCAAGAGGGTCTGTTGATATCCTACCTCTTGTTTACGCAGAAGGGTGTGACAAAATTCACAATGACAACAGCGAAGAAGGCGTATGCACAAAAGATTGTTGTTCACACCGGAAAAGTTCAGGGGAAAAACACTCTGAATCAAGCCATACAGATGAATGCTGCACTACAGAGATACATCATTTGGGTAGCGATTATGAAAGTGTGAATTCAAGAACGACCACTATTGAGAAATCCGTTCAAATAATTCTTTTGTCACTCAGCAGCACTTTTGAATATCTTACAGATTTATTTCTGCCCGAATCTCATCTTACGGAAGTTAACGGGGAATCTCCCCCTTTACTCAGGTTTCGTACATATTCGTATCTCTCCCAGTGGAGGTTGTGAAGATTTTTTGCCATCAGGTAAAAGAGATCTTTAACAACTATTAATATGAATATGAAAAAAATAATTTTTACATTATATCTGTCTTTATTTTATTTTATTGCTGTCAATGCTCAAAGTATAACAGGCGTAGTGATGGTGCAGAAGAGCAACGGCTCTGCTGAACCACTCCCTTATGCTTCTGTTTATTGGCTTGAAGGCAGAATGTCAGTTGAAGCTGACGAAAGCGGTGAATTCCGCTTTGAAAGAAATAACCATTCAAAAGTCTCAATTATTGCATCCGGAATAGGTTACACAAAGGATACCGTTATTCTTGAAGGAAATGAAAACAGAGCTGATCTTCTGCTCAAAGAGAGCAACACTCTGGATGAGGTGAGGATTGTGGGTAAGCAGCAGGCAAACTATCTTTCAAAAACAACTCCGGTTAAGACAGAGGTTATTACTGCCGCAGGACTTTGTAAGATGGCCTGTTGCAATCTTGCAGAAAGTTTTGAGAATTCTGCCAGCATTACAGTGGGGTATTCCGATGCGATAACCGGTGCAAGACAAATCAGACTACTTGGGCTTTCTGGACAATATACCCAGATGCTGGATGAAAACAGGCCTGTAATGAGAGGAGTGGCTTCTCCCTTTGGATTGGCATATATTCCCGGGCAATGGCTTGAGAGCATTCAGGTTGCAAAGGGCCCGTCATCTGTTATTAACGGTCTGGAAGCAATAACCGGCCAGATTAACCTTGAACACAGAAAGCCCACTGCCGAACAGCCTCTGTTTATTAACCTGTTTCTGAGCAATTCATTAAGAACAGAGATGAATGTTGCCTCATCACTCCAGCTGAACGATAAGCTAAGTACTGTTTTTCTGGGTCACTTTTCCACCGATCCGATGGGACACGACGGAAACAGTGACGGGTTCAGAGATGAGCCAATAACCAGGCAGTTCAACATTTCAAACAGATGGCTATACTTTGCAGACAACGGGATACAGATTCGTTTTGGGATTAAAGCATTAAGCGACAACAGAATAGCAGGAATGAACGATTTCAAAAGAGAAAGTTCGGTCACTCCTCAGTTATGGGGTTCCAGGATCGGCAATAAGGCTCTAAATGGTTACTTAAAGGTCGGAATTCCCCTAAACGAGGATAACAGTAAGAACATTGCCGCAGTGATGGACTATAATTACCACCGTATAGAATCTTTTTTTGGTTTGAAAAATTACAATGCAAGTCAGAATTCTGCCTTCATTAACCTCATGTTTCAGAACCAGATAAACGACTACCACAGATATGTTCTGGGTCTGAGCGGTCAGTTTGATAACATTGATGAGTTATTTGTACAGAATGTATTTTCTCAGGGAGGTGTTATACAGGAGGAATATAACTTAACTCCCGGAAGAAATGAGGGTTCAGCAGGTATCTATGGGGAATATAACTTTAACAACGACGACAAGTTATCAGTTGTTGCCGGATTGAGGCTGGATTACAACAATCTCCACGGATGGCTTTTTGTTCCGAGAACAAATATCAAGTATTCCTTCACTGATCACCTGGTTTTAAGAGCTTCTGCAGGGAGAGGATTCAGGTCTCCAAATCAGATCTCCGACAATTTGGGAGCACTCTCCACAGGCAGAACTATCAGGCTGCAGGAGAATCCGCGGATAGAAGATGCCTGGACATATGGGGCAAATTTCACCGGTTATATTCCAGTTGGTTACAACGACAATGCATATTTAAGTGTGGAATATTTCAGGACAGAATTTAACTCTCAGCTGATAGCAGATCAGGAGAGGGATCTTTCCAGTGTCTGGTTCTACAATATTGATGGCCGCTCGTATACTAACACCTATCAGGCTGACTTTTACGTAGAGCCTTTTGAGAGATTTACCATCCTGGCTACTTACAGATATTCAGACCCTAAAGTCACTCTTGAGGGCAGAGGTCTTACTGACAGAGCATTGATTAGCAAGTATAAAGGTGTTCTGAACCTACAGTATTCAACAAGAATGAATATATGGACATTTGATTTCACTGCTCAGCTCAACGGACCTGCAAGGCTTCCGTATTTTATGAATGATGAATACTCTCCGGTATATACAATGCTTTACGCTCAGGTCACAAGAAAGTTCAGAGACCTTGAGGTGTATATGGGAGGGGAAAATCTTACAAATTACCGTCAGAATGAAGCTATTCTTGATGCTGATGATCCATACGGTCAGAGTTTTAATTCTTCAGTTATATGGGGCCCTTTGATGGGTATTAAGCTTTATGCCGGACTGAGATTCACACTTTGGAAATAATTTCACAAAAGAAAAAATATTTATATTTACATTAACACACAATAAAGTCATGAAAAAATCAATAATTTCAATTGCATTTGCAATTCTGGCAATGACTCTGGTTATCGGAACAAATGCCCAGGATAAGAGCGACAAAAAAGAGGCTGAAGTTACCTTCATATCAGACATAGACTGCCCAAGTTGTCAAAAGAAGCTTGAATCAAAGCTTCCACACGAACCCGGTGTTAAGGATCTCAAAATTGATCTTGAAAAAAAGACAATATGGTTCAAGTTTGATCCTCAGAAGACCGACAAGATAAAACTTGCCAAAGCTTTGGAAAAACTAGGATATGCTTCGCGTGAAGCTAATCAGGAGGCAGCACCGGCAGGCAAAGGACAGGGAAATGGCAATGGCAATGGCAAAGGCAAAGGCGAAATGAAAAGACACGGAAAAACAGAGTAGGGAAACAATCACAACTAATATAATATGAAGCGTTTGCTTGCTTCATTACTTTTATTGCTTATCACCTTTGTTACACCTTTTTCACAGGTGTATAAAGGTGATTCGCCTTTTTATTAACAGTTTCGCACTCTAGGCAGATTATACAACTCCTGAAATGGAAAGCTACTTAACGAGTGATGAAATTTTGGAGAAACTGTTTAACTTTGAAGGTGAAAAGGGTTTAAACGGAGCTATACTGTTAGTTCATCCGGGAGTCTCGCAAGAGAGGATTGATAAATTGTATAAAAGGCTGGATGAGATAATATTAAAGCTGAAGAGAAAGGGATATTCATTTGAAAGATTTTACTAACAGATTCAATATATATGTATAAAATTATTGCCAAAAGGTACCTTACACCTCAAATTGCACTTATGGAGGTGGAGGCACCCAGGATGTCACATTCTGCCAAACCCGGTCAATTTCTTATTGTCAGGGTGCACGAAAAGGGAGAGAGAATCCCATTGACTATTTGCGACTTTGACAGAGAAAAGGGAACAGTAACAATTGTAACCCAGGTTGTAGGCGCATCAAGCAGACAAATCTGCCACATGAATGAGGGAGATTCTTTTACTGATTTCGTCGGACCTTTGGGCAGACCATCTGAGTTTACTGATATGAGAGACGATGAGTTGAGTGACAAGCGGATTCTGTTTATTGCAGGAGGTCTCGGCACTGCTCCCGTCTATCCTCAGGTGAAGTATCTCCACGAAAGAGGGGTAACGGTTGATGTTTTGATAGGGGCCAAAACTGCAGAGATGCTTATTCTGACAGAGGAGATGAAACAGGTGTGTAACAATCTTTTTATTTGTACTGATGATGGTTCTGCAGGGTATAAAGGGATGATCCCGGATGTGATGAAAATGATTTTTGAAGAGATAATCCAGGGAAAGATTAACGAAGGTAAAATGTATGAACAGGCAGTAGCCATCGGCCCGATGATAATGATGAAATATACAACCATTGCTGCCAAGCCCTATAATGTACCTTTAATTGTCAGCCTCAACACTCTTATGGTTGACGGAACAGGAATGTGTGGGGCATGCCGTGTTTCTATCGGAGGAAAGACAAAGTTTGCTTGTGTAGACGGTCCTGAATTTGATGCTTATCTGGTGGACTTCGATGAAGCAATGAGAAGACAGGGAATGTACAAAAAAATCGAGAGCGAAGCAGATCACAAATGCAAAATAGGACTTGACAATAACTAAAAAGAGGTAACCAGATGAGAAATAAGATTCCCAGAGTACCTGTCAGAGAACAGGATCCAAGAGTAAGAGTCAAAAATTTTGAAGAGGTTTCATACGGATACAACATTGAGGAGGCGATGCTTGAAGCATCGAGATGTCTTGGCTGCAAGAAACCAGCCTGTGTAACAGCGTGTCCCGTCAATATAAATATACCGGAGTTCATATATTTCATCGAAAAGGGTGAGATTGAGAATTCTGCCACTACAATATACAGAGACAACTCCCTGCCTGCAATTTGCGGGAGGGTCTGCCCCCAGGAATCTCAGTGTGAGGGTTCCTGCATACTTGGAGTAAAAGGAGAGCCGGTAGCAATAGGTAAACTTGAAAGATTTACTGCTGACTGGAGTAGGGAAAGGGGTTTGAAATTCATAGAAAAATCTCCTTTCAATGGACTAAAAGTTGCCATTGTTGGAAGTGGCCCTGCCGGATTAGCCTGTGCAACCGATTTGGCCAGAATGGGTTATGAAGTAACAATTTTTGAAGTTCTTCACGAACCCGGCGGAGTGCTTCAATATGGTATTCCCGAATTCAGACTTCCAAAGGATACTGTTGTGAGACCAGAGATTGAAAACGTAAGGGCACTGGGAGTCAAAATTGAAACCAACATAGTGGTTGGAAGAACAGTAACAATTGATACCCTTATGAATGAAGAGGGCTTCAAAGCTGTGTTCATTGGTTCAGGTGCCGGATTGCCAAAATTTATGAATATTCCCGGAGAGAATCTTAACGGAGTCGTTTCTGCAAACGAGTTTCTGACGAGAAACAACCTTATGAGGGCTTATGACCCTGAATACGATACACCAATTTATGTAGGCAAAAAGGTAGCTGTTGTGGGGGGGGGGAATGTGGCAATGGATGCAGCAAGGAGTGCTCTGAGACTTGGTGCCCTGGTGACAATTGTTTACAGAAGAACAGAAAAGGAGTTACCGGCCAGAATAGAAGAAGTTCATCATGCAAAAGAAGAAGGTATTGATTTCAGAATGCTAACTGCCCCAGTAGAGGTTCTTGGAGATGAAAAAGGATGGGTAAAGGGTCTCACTTGTATAAAAATGGAGCTGGGAGAGCCCGACGAGAGCGGAAGAAGAGCACCGGTTCCCATACCCGGTTCTGAGTTTGAGATCGACACAGATGTTGTCATAATGTCTTTGGGAACTTCTCCCAATCCTCTTATTGCTTCTACAACTCCGGGCCTTTCAACAAACCGCTGGAATTGTGTAGTGGCAGATGACAACGGAACAACAACAAAATCTGGAGTGTTTGCCGGAGGAGATGTAGTTACCGGTGCCGCGACTGTGATTCTAGCAATGGGAGCTGGGAGGAAGGCTGCTGCAGCAATTGATCAGTTTATAAAAACTAACCGATAATTTACTACTTTTGCCCTAAATACCAATATGTAATAATGGCTCAAAAACCTTCCATACCAAAAGGCACAAGGGATTTTACCCCAATTGAGATGTTCCGCAGAGACTATATTTTCTCTACAGTCAGATCTGTGTTCAGCCTTTACGGATATTCTCCAATAGAAACACCGGCAATGGAAAACCTTACAACTCTGCTTGGAAAGTATGGAGATGAAGGAGACCGGCTTTTGTATAAAGTTTTGAATTCCGGGAATCCTTTCTCTGATATTTCTCCGCAGATGTACGGCAATAGTTCGGCCCTTTCTGGTTTGGTATGTGAAAAGGGATTAAGGTACGATCTTACGGTTCCGTTTGCCAGGTTTGTTGTACAACATCAGAGCGAATTGACATTTCCGTTCAAGAGATATCAGATTCAACCTGTTTGGAGAGCTGACAGACCTCAGAAGGGGAGATACCGGGAGTTTTTTCAGTGTGATGTTGATGTAATTGGCAGTAAATCACTTCTAAATGAGTTAGAACTTATTCAAATTGTAAATGATGTATTCTCAAAACTGAATATTGAAGTTGAGATTAGGATAAACAACAGAAAAGTTCTTGCTGCAATTGCAGAAGTAGCCGGATCTCCCGATAAACTGACAGATATCACCGTTGCGATTGATAAAATTGATAAAATTGGATTGGATCAGGTTAAGAATGAGCTCAGAGAGAAGAAACTTGACGAAAGAGCCATTGAGGTTATTGAGCCTGTTTTGCTGCTCGAGGGCTCCACTTCTGACAAGATTTCAGTTTTAAGAAATCTGTTTATAAATTCTGCATTGGGAATAACCGGGCTGGATGAACTTCAGGAGCTGTTTTTTCTTGCCGCAACAGCGGGTGTTGCTGATAATCTTGTACTTGATCTCTCTCTCGCAAGGGGTCTTAACTATTATACCGGAGCAATTTTTGAGGTAAAAGCAAAATCTGTTGAGATGGGAAGCATTTGCGGAGGTGGAAGATATGATGATCTAACCGGGGTATTCGGGTTACCTGATATGCCCGGGGTGGGAATATCTTTTGGCGCTGACAGAATTTATGATGTACTTTTGGCTCTGGATAAATTTCCTTCTGGCGGAGAGTCCCCTGCAAAAGTTCTTTTGTCAAATCTTGGAGGCAAAAGTGTGGAATATCTGCTGCCGGTTGCCAATCGTTTAAGGAGAGAAGGAGTCTCCTGCGAAGTTTTCAGTTCAGAAGCAAAACTGAGAAAGCAGTTTGAATACGCTCAGAAAAAGTTAATTCCATTCATAGTGATTGCCGGGGAGGATGAAATAAGTTCCGGGAATGTTAATCTTAAGAATATTAACACTGGTTTACAGGTTACTCTTTCTGTAAATGAGGTGGTTATCTATTTAGATGAAATTGATTCGTAAATATGTTTTTGGTTTTTTCAAATTTAACAGGTATATTTGCAGGACATACATCGCGGAGTGGAGCAGTTGGTAGCTCGTTGGGCTCATAACCCAAAGGTCGGAGGTTCGAGTCCTCCCTCCGCTACATCAAAGCAGGTTGTTTTTAAAACATCCTGCTTTTTTTAATGCCTAAATTTAAGTGTAATAATATTTTTTTATATATTTGGTATCAAAATACAAACTATGGAATTTTCAATCAGATGCGCAACTCCTGAAGATACACCGATCATTTTCAGATTTATTTGCGAATTGGCAGAGTATGAACGACTCAGCAGGGAGGTAACAGCCACAGTGGAAATCTTGCACGAGAGTCTTTTTGTCAAACGGCAGGCTGAAGTTTTAATTGCCATTGAGGGCGAAAAACCTGTAGGATTTGCACTGTTCTTTCACAACTTCTCAACTTTCAAGGGTAAAGCTTGCCTTTATCTGGAGGATATTTATATCCAGCCTCAGTACAGAAGCAAGGGTTATGGAAGCAGATTATTCTCTGAACTGGCCAGGATAGCCGTTGAAAGAGACTGTGAAAGATTTGACTGGGCTGTCCTTAACTGGAATATACCCTCCATAAAAATGTATGAGAGCATGGGTGCAGAACCTCTGCCTGATTGGGTGATTTACAGGCTAAAGGGTGAAGCACTTAAAAAGCTAGCTGAACAGTAAAGATTGAGTTATCTGCTCTTTTCCCTTCAATTACTATCCTTTCTTTTGAAACAGATATGTAGAAATCAATTTTTTCCCCATATCTGCTTTCCAGATTAAAGTTGACCGTCATTGATACCGGAGGTTTTCCGGAAATTGTTCCTAAAGAAATAATATCTGTCGCCCATTCAATGTATTTTGCATTGTTCGTATGTCCGTTTATGTCCAAATCGCTAAAAGTCACTGTTTTGCTTTTTTCGTACTTCATGTCTGACGGCAGGATAATCTTCTGTGCGTTATCGGCAAGGGCATCTCTTAAATTAAGTCCAGAGTAGTCTTTTTCGATTGGGGTAGCCTTTCGGAGTCTTCTGCTTTCAGTGTCAATTGTAACCCAGGATGATGTCGCAAGTATAATTTCGTTCTTATCTCTGTCGCTGACAATGAAATCCCTGTACCAGAAGAGCCTGTCGCCTCCCTTATGCCAGGTTTCGATTGTTATGTTCTCTTTCCATACAGGAATCCTGATGAATTGAACCTGCATCCTAGCAAGTACCCATGCAATATTCTCTTTGATAAGATCTTCATATCCGAATCCAAGGCTGTCTGCGTGGCGGCCTGCAAGTTCCTGAACAATATTCATAAAAGAGAAAAGCCTGAGATTGCCGTTGATATCTGTTTCATAACTTTTGACTGTGCAAGTTTCGGAAAGAGTCTTCATCTTTGTTATTAATAAATTGAATTTGAGCAAAATTATAGAATTTATTGCTATATCGCTTTATTTCTCTTAAATTTGTATCCCTGTATTACAATCCAAATATCTACTTATGAGCACAAAATATGTTTTTGTTATGGGAGGAGTTACATCTTCCCTGGGTAAAGGAATTATTGCCTCATCTTTGGCAAAACTCCTAAAAGCAAGAGGATTGTCTGTGACTATCCAGAAGTTTGACCCATACATAAATGTCGATCCGGGGACTCTCAATCCATACGAACACGGCGAGTGCTTTGTTACAGAAGACGGTGCAGAAACCGATCTTGACCTGGGCCATTATGAACGATTCCTTAACCATTACACCTCAAAGGCCAATAATGTAACAACAGGAAAAATATACAGGACTGTAATTGACAAGGAGCGACAGGGAGCATATTTGGGGAAAACGGTTCAGATTATTCCGCACATTACCGATGAAATTAAGCGCAGGATGCTGCTGTTAAGCAAATCCGGCAATTACGATGTTGTAATTACTGAACTGGGAGGCACTGTCGGAGATATTGAATCCCTCCCTTTTATAGAAGCCGTTAGACAGCTTCAATGGGAAATGCCTGATGAGGATTGTCTTGTTCTACACCTTACCCTTGTACCTTATCTGAAAGCGGCCAAAGAGCTTAAGACAAAGCCAACACAACACTCTGTACGAACACTCCAGCAGAACGGTGTACACCCCGATGTAATAATTTGCCGGACCGAGTATCCGCTCCCGTTTGATATAAGAAGAAAAGTGGCGCTTTTCTGTAATGTCAGGCCAAATGCTGTTATCGAGTCAATAGACGCAAAGAGTATTTATGAAGTTCCTCTTAATATGTTCAAGGAGAAGCTGGACGAGATAGTTCTCAGAAGTTTTTCGCTTGATGAGTATCTGAACAGACCGCTTGAACTCTCCAAATGGACCACATTCCTTGAAAAACTTCAAAATCCAAAAAACGAAGTTAATATTGCATTGGTTGGGAAATACGTTGAACTTCAGGATGCATACAAATCAATTCTGGAATCATTCATTCACGCCGGAGCAGAAAACGAGTGCAGGGTAAATGTTGTTTCTCTGCACAGCGAATATATCAACGATGCAAATGTTGCCGAGAAATTGAAAGGAATGCACGGTGTACTTGTCGCACCAGGTTTTGGTGAGAGGGGAGCAGAAGGGAAAATTTCCTCGGTAAAATTTGTAAGGGAAAACAAAATTCCATTCTTTGGAATTTGTCTTGGCATGCAAATGGCAGTTGTTGAATTTGCACGCAATGTTTTGAAACTGGAAGATGCAATGACAACAGAGATTAAGCAAAATGCAACTAATCCGGTGATAGATCTTATGGAGGACCAAAAAAGTATGACCATAAAGGGAGGTACAATGAGGCTGGGTGCATACGCATGTTCGGTGTCGGAAGACACACTTGCATACTCTGTTTACGGTAAAAAGGAGATATCCGAACGCCACCGGCACAGATACGAAGTTAATGACAGGTATGTAGAAACCTTGAAAGAAGGAGGCCTGATATCATCAGGTAAAAATCCGGAAACCGGGCTTGTGGAGATAATGGAAATCAAGGACCATCCTTTTTTTATTGGAGTTCAGTTTCACCCGGAGCTCAAAAGTACACCGGAAAACCCTCATCCTCTTTTCGTTGCATTTATAAAAGCTGCTCTCAACTTTAAAAATGAAAAAGACACACAACAAAAACAGGAATAATTTTGCACTTATGATGGCATTGCTCTTGTCTGTGCCGATAATCTTCACCGGAGCTCTAAAGGTAGCCAATGCATCACAAAAGCCTGTCAGATACAGGGTGAAAGTTGTGGCCAATTATCCTCACAACACTTCATCTTTTACTCAGGGGCTGTTTTTCCACAACCAGCAACTATATGAAACAACCGGTCAGTATGGCAGCTCCAGATTTCTGAAAATTGATATCAAAACCGGTAATCCACTTACTTCTGCAACATTTCCGGAAAAATATTTTGCTGAAGGATCCACAGTAATTAACGGCAAAGTCTTCATTCTTACATGGATGGAGAGAGTTGCATTTGTTTATGACATTGCCACTTTCAAGCCTTTGAAAACCCTTTTTAATCCCAGAGAGGGTTGGGGTCTTACTACAGACGGCAATCAGCTTATTATGAGTGACGGATCAGATAATATATACTTTATCGACCCTGAGTTTTTTAAGGAGAGCAGAACAATAAAAGTGACAGCAGAGGGGCGAAAGATTTCGCAATTAAACGAACTCGAATATATTAAAGGGGAAATATGGGCCAATGTCTTTGGAGAGGATAATATATACATAATTGATCCGGACAACGGAAAAGTGAAGGGGATAGTGGAGTGCAAAGATCTTATGCCTCAGTGGCAGAGAACTTCAGAAATGGTACTTAACGGAATAGCCTTTGAAGCTGAGAGCGGGAAAATCTACATAACCGGTAAGCTTTGGCCCAGACTCTATCAGGTGGAACTGATAAAAAAGTAATTACTTAGGCCGTTGGGCTCTGATTATATGCCTTTTCCCGGCAGGTCCCTTCAATCGGTTAACAACAAAACCTGCCTCTCTTAATCCCGATTTCACACTTCCTTTCGAAGAGTAGGTGATAAATATTCCTCCAGGCCTCAGAGAGAGAAAAATTCTTTTAAAAAGCTCTGGTTCCCATACTTGTGGCTGAACAGAAGGAGAGAACATATCGTAATAAACAATATCGAAATAATCAACCGGAAATTCGAAGCCAAGGATGTCAGAGTGTATTTTTTTTAATGAAAAGAAAGTTGTTATTCCTGATAGTTCATCCCATTCTGAATCTGTGATTTTGCTGTACAAATTTTCTATTGTTCCGATTTCTCTGCAGAGGCTGGAATCCTTTGCCTCTGATATTGAATGAGGATATTTGAGAGAAAGTATGTCATTTTTTGAAAGAGGAAAAAGTTCAACTGCAGTGTATTCTGTATATATTTCTCTGGATGTGATCTCCATAGCAGTGAGCAGAGCGTTTAACCCTGTCCCGAAACCAGCCTCAAATACCTGAATGGTTCTGTTTTTGTCTGCAGATGAATCCAATACTGAATTATTCAGATAATGGATAAGACCGTTGCAGATGAATATGTGCACACTCTCGGCCAGAGCCCCGTTTACCGAATGATAGCACTCATCAAATGAGGATGATCTGATAGTAGAAGATCCGTCAGCGCAAAGAATTATCTCGTTTTCTGATGTCATATTGTATCCCAAAAATAGAGCTTTTCTCTCTATTTTATTATATTTGTAAGTTATATTTTTATAAACAAAAAGTCAAATGGCATTTTTTTCGAACCTTGTTAAAAGGTTTTTCGGTACAAAGGCAGACAGGGATCTCAAGCAGATACAGCCTTTGGTTGATAAGACAATTCTGGAATACAAGAGAGTGGACACTCTCTCTGACGATCAGCTTAGGGAACAGAGTCAGAATCTCAGAAACAGAATTCTGGAACACATCAGAGAGGATGAGAACAGAAAGGAGGAGCTTAGAGGTAAACTCGAAGACATAACTATCGATATTAATGAAAAAGAGGAGCTTGCCACAGAAGTTGATAAGCTGGCAAAAAGGATAGACGAAAAGATAGAAGAGGTTTTGCTGGAGCTCTTGCCAGAAGCATTTGCAATAATGAAATCAACTGCAAGAAGGTTCAAGGAGAGAGAAAAGATTGTAGTAAGAGCCACCGAAAGCGACAGGGAACTTGCTGCAAAGAAGGACTTTGTTACTATTGAGGGAGAGAATGCAATCTGGCTGAACAGATGGATGGCCGGAGGTAATATGATTACCTGGGACATGCTGCACTATGATGTACAGCTGATCGGAGGAGTTGCCCTCCACCAGGGCAAAATTGCTGAAATGGCAACAGGCGAGGGAAAAACACTTGTAGCCACACTCCCCGTTTTTCTCAATGCTCTTGCCGGGAAGGGTGTTCACGTGGTAACAGTTAACGATTACCTTTCAAAAAGGGACTCTGAATGGATGGGTCCGCTCTACCAGTTTCACGGACTCAAGGTAGATTGCATTGACAAGCATGAACCAAATTCCGATGCCCGTAAAAAAGCCTACAAAGCAGATATTACGTTTGGCACAAACAACGAATTCGGTTTTGATTACCTGAGGGACAATATGGCAATTAATCAGGACGATCTGGTTCAGAGAAAACATCATTACTCAATAGTGGACGAGGTTGACTCCGTTCTTATTGACGACGCCAGAACACCTTTGATAATCTCCGGACCGGTTCCAAAAGGCGAGGATCAGCAGTTTAACGAATATAAGCCTTTTGTAGAAAGGTTGTACTCTGCTCAAAAATCTCTGGTTACTCAAATTCTCAATGATGCCAGAAAAAAAATATCTGAAGGTAACGAGGATGAGGGAGGGTTATTGCTTCTGAGAGCACACAAAGGTTTGCCACGATATAATCCACTTATCAAGTACCTGAGTGAGAGTGGGATGAAGCAGATGCTTCTTAAGACTGAGAACTTTTATATGCAGGACAACAACAAGCAGATGCATAAAGTCACTGATGACCTCTACTTCATTATTGACGAAAAACAGAAGTCTGTTGAACTTACCGATAAAGGTCACGAACTTATTGCAAAGAGTGTAAGCGAACCCGGGTTCTTTATTCTTCCAGACATAGGAGGGGAGATATCGGAACTGGAGAAAAGAGATATAAGCAATGAGGAGAAAGCGGCAGAAAAGGACAAGCTGCTTGCTGACTATGCACTTAAGAGCGAAAGAGTTCATACCGTCAATCAGCTTCTCAAGGCCTACACAATGTTTGAGAAGGATGTGGAATATGTGATCCTTGACAACAAAATAAAAATTGTAGATGAACAAACCGGGCGTATACTTGAAGGAAGGCGTTACTCAGAAGGTTTGCACCAGGCAATTGAGGCCAAGGAGTCAGTGAAGGTTGAGGCTGCAACACAAACGTTTGCAACAATCACTCTTCAGAATTACTTCAGAATGTACCATAAACTCTCAGGAATGACAGGTACAGCTGAAACAGAAGCAGGCGAGTTCTGGTCAATTTATAAGCTTGATGTTGTGGTTATTCCAACAAACATGCCTGTTGTCAGAAAGGATATGGACGATTTGATCTATAAGACAAAACGTGAAAAATATAACGCTGTCAGGGATGAGATTGTCAAACTCACCGGTGAAGGCAGACCGGTTCTGGTAGGAACTACCTCCGTGGAGGTTTCAGAGCTGTTGAGCCGCATGCTTAAAATGCAGGGAATCAAGCACAATGTCCTCAACGCCAAACAGCACGCCAGAGAAGCCGAGATTGTTGCTGAGGCAGGTCAACCTGGTTCCGTTACAATAGCTACAAATATGGCTGGACGTGGTACTGACATTAAACTTGGCCCTGGTGTCAAGGAAGCCGGCGGTCTTGCAATCATAGGAACAGAGAGACACGACTCCAGAAGGGTTGACCGGCAGCTGAGAGGACGTGCCGGCCGTCAGGGTGACCCTGGATCGTCCAGTTTCTTTGTCTCTCTGGAGGATGACCTTATGAGACTCTTCGGATCTGAAAGAATAGCATCCATTGTTGACAGGATGGGCATGAAGGAGGGGGAGGTGCTTCAGCATTCAATGCTCTCAAAATCAATCGAAAGAGCTCAGAGAAAGGTTGAGGAAAATAACTTTGGAATTAGAAAAAGGCTTCTTGAATATGACGATGTGATGAACTCCCAGAGAGAGGTTATCTACACCAGAAGAAGAAATGCTCTTTACGGAGAGAGAGTGGATGTGGATGTTCAGAATATGATGACTGACTATTGTGAAAATCTTGTTTCGGCCAATCACGGAGTAAGCGAATATCAGGATTTTGTGCTTGAATCTATAAGAACCATATCGGTAGATCCGGAGATGGATGAAAACATATACCGCAACTCCTCACTGCAGGATGTCACTTTAAAGTACCAGAATTCAATTCAGACGGTTTATAAACGAAGGGGAGAGGTGCTGATTCAGCAATGCTGGCCAATAATTAAACAAATCTACGAAACTCAGAGCGCAGCCTATGAAAATATTGCTATTCCTGTGACTGACGGCTCCAAGGCGCTCCAACTGGTTGTTAATCTTAAAAAAGCATACGAGAACAAAGGAAGGGAGTTGATAAGAGCTCTTAATAAAACGATTATGCTGGTGATGATTGACGAGCACTGGAAAGAACACCTAAGGGAGATGGATGACCTCAAACAATCAGTACAGAATGCAACTTACGAACAGAAAGATCCGCTTCTTATATATAAGTTTGAGAGTTTCCAGCTATTTAAAGGTGTGCTTGATAAGGTAAGCAGAGATGTCCTTTCTTTTTTACTCAAGGCCCAGCTTCCAGTCAGGGATTCCAGACAACCCGACGTTAATGTGAGGGAAGAACATCGCAGAAGAACAGATCTGAGCAATATGAATACTTCCAGAACCGATCTGGTTACCTCATCAGGTGAGCCCAGAAGTCAGGCTCCGGTTCACGTAGAAAAGAAAGTAGGCAGGAACGATCCTTGTCCTTGTGGAAGTGGAAAGAAGTACAAAAACTGTCACGGTGCAGCCTGAAAGTTTTAATTTCTAATTATTTAACAACTAATAAAAGACATTTATGTACGACATAATAATAATTGGTTCGGGTCCCGGAGGTTATGTAGCCGGAATAAGGGCGGCACAGCTTGGTTTTAAGTGTGCAATTGTGGAAAAGGCTGAACTCGGTGGAGTATGCCTTAACTGGGGCTGCATTCCAACCAAAGCTCTTCTTAAGAGTGTTCAGGCTTTGCACTATGCTTCAAATTCAGCAGATTATGGCTTTGAGACAGGCGATGTCAGGCCAAATCTTGAAGCTATAGTATCAAGAAGCAGGGCCGTAGCTGACAGTATGAGCAGAGGGGTGGATTTCCTGCTACGTAAGAACAAGGTTGAGGTTGTAAAAGGAACCGGGAAGATTTTAGAAAAGGGAAAAGTTGAAGTACTGTCTGATGACGGGGAAAAGAGATTAATCGAAGCAGGGCACATCATAATCGCTACCGGATCAAGACCAAACTCACTCCCTTTTGCTCCTGTAGATGGTAAAAAAATAATTTCTTACCGGCATGCTTTGGTGCCTGAATCGTTACCTTCCTCAATGGCCATAATTGGCTCAGGGGCCATAGGAAGTGAATTCGCATTTTTTTACAGATCACTTGGTGTAGATGTGTATCTTATTGAATATCTAGATTCTATTGTTCCGTTGGAAGATGACGATGTTTCTGCACAACTTGGCAGATCATTCAGGAAAATGGGAATGAAAGTCTTTACATCTGCCAATGTTAAGAGCGTGGATACCTCCGGTGATCTCTGCAAAATTGTGACAGAGACAAAGAAAGGAGAGCAGATAATTGAGGCAGAGGTTGTTCTTTCGGCTGTTGGGGTTTTGCCCAACACTGAGAACCTGGGACTGGAGGAGCTTGGAGTGGAGATCGAGATGAAAAGGATCAAAGTTGATGAATACTACAGAACAAATGTAGAGGGCATATATGCTATAGGTGATGTCATACCTTCACCTGCACTTGCACACATAGCATCCGCAGAAGCAATATGCTGCATCGAAAATATTGCAGGACTTCATCCAAAACCTGTCAATTACGAGAATTTTCCGGGATGTACATACACTTCACCGGAGATTGCATCAGTTGGCCTCACTGAGAGAGCAGTGAAAGATCTGGGAATAGAATACCGCGTTGGGAAATTCCCCTTTACTGCATCCGGAAAGGCAACTGCTGCAGGTGAAAGGGATGGATTTGTAAAACTTATTGTGGATTCTGGTAACGACCAGATCCTTGGTGCTCATATGGTAGGGGCAAACGTAACTGAAATGGTGTCAGGTCTGGTACTTGCCAGAAACCTTGGGGTAAAAGCAAAGGACATAATAGCTTCTATACATCCCCACCCAACTATGAGCGAGGCAATTATGGAAGCTGCTGCAGCAGCTCATTCAGAAGCAATTCATATATAGAAGATATGGCTAAAAACGAAATCGTTCCTCAGATTAATGAGGTCAACAGAATCTCTTCCGGGAGTGAATTCAGAGGCACTCTGGTATCTTCCTGTGATATCAGAATAGACGGTCTTTATGTAGGAAAAATCCAGACAAGAGGGAAAGTGGTTATTGGAGAAACAGCTCAGTTTACCGGAGACATCTACTGCAACAGCATTGATGTTTGGGGCAAGATAGAGGGAAACATATTTTCCGGAAACCAGACAGGCTTTAAGAACAGTGCCGACTTTATCGGTTCTCTCTCCTGTCACAAGATCTTTATCGAGGAGGGAGCCCAGTTTAATGGCACCTGCAAGATGATAACCGAAGAGGAGTTCAATCAGGAGATTTCCAAGCTGAATTCCGCAGGAAAAGGGGAAGATCCAAAGGAGAAGATCTAGTAGTTAACCAAAACAAAGTTATTTACTCGATTCTTTCCCTGATCTTATAAACGTTTCTTTCACTGCTGTTTCTGGATATAATCTCTCCAATGAAACCTGCAAGAAAAAGTTGCATTCCAATAATAAGTGCAACCAGAGAGACGTAAAAAAGTGGTTGGTCTGTCACAGGTCTGTAATTTAATCCTCTGGCCTGTGCCGATATCTTTTCAATTATCAGCCATATTGAGGTCCCAAACCCAATAAGGAAGGTTAGTGTGCCAATAAGTCCGAAAAAGTGCATCGGCCTTTTCCCGAATCTGGATAGAAACCAGATTGAGAGCAAATCCAAAAAACCTTTCATAAATCGGTCCACTCCGAATTTACTCTTACCGTACTTTCTGGGTTGATGGGCTACAATTTTCTCACCGATTCTGAGGAATCCTGCATTTTTTGCGATGTATGGAATGTACCGGTGCATCTCACCATATACCTCTACGTTCTTAACAACATCTCTGCTGTAGGCTTTAAGTCCGCAGTTCATATCGTGAAGCTTAAGCCCGGTTACAACTCTTGCTGCAAAATTATATATTCGGGAAGGGAAATTTTTGGTTAAAATATTGTCTTTGCGACGTTTTTTCCAGCCAGATACCAAATCCCATCCGCCATGCCTTATCATCTCATATAACCCCGGTATCTCCTCCGGACTATCCTGAAGGTCTGCATCCATTGTTATGATAACTTCTCCTCGTGAGGCTTCGAATCCGCAGTAAAGTGCTGCTGATTTACCGTAATTGCGCATAAATCTTATGGCTCTGACTCTTGATGGATGAAGCTCTTTTTGCTTTAGAACTGTTTTCCAGGAAGAGTCGGTGCTGCCATCGTCAACCAGAATAACTTCATAATCATATTTGTTATCCAGTGTCCTGCACAACCAGGAGACCAGCTCGGGAAGTGACTCTTCTTCGTTATAAAGAGAGATAATAATTGAAAGATCCATCTGGTCTGATTAAGAAGGTGTCGAAAAAATATCTCCTTTCTTTGTGAAATTGGCGATTATCGCAGTTGCTAATGTTCCGAAAAGAGTGTTGTATGCAAGAGTGACTATTGTTGTTATCTGTGGAAGTTTACCGCCAATTTTGTCAAGGGTCTCTAAGGCCTGGGGATTGCTTGATTCCAGTATAGCTGCAGCCTGTTCAAGGGAAGCCGCAACTGAATCCGGGAAAAACAGGGTAAAATGCAAAAAAATATAAATTGCGCATACAATAGATGACAACAGACAAATTTTGAAACCGTAATTGAATCCCTGTCCATAAGTGAAATGTTCCTGTTCTTTTGCATAATCCCTGATAAAGTAGTACAGCAGCCATATACTTAATCCCAGCTTAGCGGCCCACAAAAATATTTTTATAACTGTTCCGGGTTCCAGAACTGTCTGTACAAGAGTTATCACAATTGTTACCATTGCAAGGATAAGTCCGTTGACCGCGGCCAGACTCCAGGTATTTGTTTGCATAATAATTAAGTTTAGTTGTATGAGAACTCAAAATTAGATAAAAATGAAGAACTCTCAAAATATTAAATTTTGTAAAAATTATTTAACTTCGCAAATTATTAAGAATTGTGTATAAGCAAATGGTAAACATTACATTTCCGGATGGTTCCGTACGAAGTTATGAGAAAGGGGTTACACCTTTGAACATTGCTGAGAGCATCAGTCCCTCACTGGCCAGGGATATCCTTGCCGCAACTGTTAATTCAAAGGTTGTGGAGGTGAGCAGGCCAATTTATGAAGATTCAATTGTAAAATTACATAAATGGGATGATCCTCAGGGAAAGAGCACCTTCTGGCACTCATCATCCCATCTGTTGGCCGAAGCTCTTGAAGAGTTATATCCAGGAATAAAATTCGGGATTGGTCCGGCTATTGAAACCGGTTTTTACTATGACGTTGATCCCGGCGAGAAAAGTATTACCGATGCTGATCTGAAAGTTATTGAAGAGAAGATGCTTTCACTTGCCAGAGAAAAGCAACATTTTGTAAGGCAGGAAGTCACCAAAGCAGATGCTTTAAAAGCTTACTCCGAAAAGGGTGATGAATACAAGTGTGAACTTATTCAGGATCTGGAGGACGGGACGATATCGTTTTATACAAACGGTTCTTTTACAGACCTTTGTAGAGGTCCACATCTCGCTGACACCTCTGTGATCAAGGCAGTTAAACTCACATCTGTTGCAGGAGCATACTGGAGAGGCGATGAGAAGAGGAAGATGCTTACAAGAATCTATGGTGTATCTTTCCCTCAGAAGAAATTGCTTGACGAGTACCTAATTATGCTTGAGGAGGCTAAAAAAAGGGATCACAGAAAACTTGGAAAAGAACTTGAACTTTTTGCATTTTCTCAAAGGGTTGGTCAGGGTTTGCCCCTTTGGCTGCCTAAAGGCGCCCAACTCAGAGAGAGGCTAGAGAATTTTCTTAAAAAGGTTCAGAAAGAGGGCGGATATCTGCCTGTAATAACTCCCCATATTGGGCAGAAAGAACTCTATGTAACATCAGGGCACTATGCCAAGTATGGGAAAGACTCGTTCCAGCCCATCCACACTCCTCAGGAAGGAGAAGAGTTTCTGCTCAAACCTATGAATTGCCCCCACCATTGCGAGATCTACAAAACTAAACCACGCTCTTACAGGGATTTGCCCCTGAGACTGGCAGAGTTCGGTACTGTATACAGATACGAACAGAGTGGTGAACTGCACGGGCTTACAAGGGTAAGGGGATTCACACAGGATGATGCTCACATATTTTGCCGTCCGGACCAGCTTAAAGATGAGTTTATAAAGGTTATCGACATTGTCCTTTACATCTTTAAAACTCTGGATTTTAAGGATTATACTGCACAGATTTCTCTCAGGGATCCAAAAAACACAGAAAAATACATTGGAACAGACGAAAACTGGGAAAAGGCAGAAACTGCAATAATTGAAGCTGCCAGGGAGAAAGGTCTGCAGACAACCGTAGAATTAGGCGAGGCGGCATTTTACGGCCCAAAACTGGACTTTATGGTCAGGGACGCGATTGGCAGAAAATGGCAGCTGGGTACTATACAGGTTGATTATAACCTCCCCGAGAGGTTTGAACTAGAATACACAGGAACCGATGACAAAAAGTACAGGCCTGTTATGATTCACAGAGCACCCTTTGGATCTATGGAGAGATTTGTTGCTGTTCTGATTGAGCATACAGGCGGGAGATTTCCTCTGTGGCTTTCACCCGAGCAAGCTGTGATACTTCCTGTGAGTGAAAGGTTCAATGACTATGCAAAAAAAGTTGCAGAATTGCTAAATAATAGCGACATTCGCGCTCTAATTGACGATCGTAGCGAAACTATCGGCAAGAAAATCAGGGAGAATGAACTTAAAAGGATTCCCTTTATCCTTGTAGTAGGCGAGAAAGAGGCTGAATCAGGGAGTGTTTCTGTGAGGAGACAGGGTGAGGGAGACAAAGGCCAGATGACCATTGATAATTTTGTAGAATTTATTAAAGAAGAAATAAAGAGACAGATTAATTAAAAAAATTAAAGTATAGGAGGATTCATATATCGCAACACCGTTCAAACCGCGCCCCGGAGGATTTATTAAGAGGACACCCTCTACTGTTCACAATCGTCAGCAGCAGAATGTCAGAGGTGGCCATTTTTTAAATAGAAAAATTGAGGGACCAAGGGTAAATGAAGAGATAACTGCTCAAAGGGTACGTGTGGTTGGAGACAACGTAATCAACCCTGGGATTTTCACTCTCTTTGAAGCTCTTAAGATGGCTGAAGCTCTGGAACTGGATCTTGTGGAGATATCTCCAAGTACAGATCCCCCTGTTTGTAAGATAATTGATTATCAGAAATATCTATACCAACAGAAGAAGAAAGCAAGAGAGATGAAAGCGAATGCCAGTAAAATCGTGATCAAGGAGATCAGGTTTGGCCCAAATACTGACGAACACGACTTTCAGTTTAAGCTCAAGCACGCTCAGTCATTTTTACAGGAGGGAGCAAAAGTAAAGGCGTTTGTCTTTTTTAAGGGAAGATCGATACTCTTCTCTGAGCAGGGTGAAAAACTCTTGCTGCGTTTTGCCCTGGAACTTGAAGAATGGGGTAAGGCCGACCAGATGCCAAAACTGGAAGGTAAAAGAATGATAATGATGTTGTCTCCGGCAAAGAAAAAGTAGTTCTAACAATAAAAAATACAAACAAATGCCCAAAATTAAAACCAACTCCGGTGCCAAGAAGCGCTTTGACCTTACCGGAACTGGAAAAGTGAAGAGAAAGCATGCTTTCAAGAGTCACATTTTAACAAAAAAGACCACCAAGCAAAAGAGGAATCTCACTTATTCTGCAGTCGTATCAGAAGCAGACGAGAAGAGGATCAAGGCTCTTCTTGTTGCCTGAATTTATTAACCTGAATGCACAGCAGAAAAAGTTTCTCAAAAGAGGAGAGCGCTGACATTCTTAAAACAAAAAAACAATGCCAAGATCTGTAAATTCGGTTGCTTCAAGAGCACGCCGTAAAAAAATCCTGAAACTAACAAGGGGTAACTTTCTTGCCCGCGCAAATGTCTGGACAGTAGCTAAGAATACTTATGAAAAGGGACTTACCTACGCGTATCGTGACCGTAAAACCAAAAAACGTAATTTCCGTGCATTATGGATCCAGAGAATAAATGCTGCAGCAAGGCAACACGGAATGAACTATTCAGAGTTCATGGGAAAAATTGCAAAGAACAATATTGGCCTGAACCGCAAGGTTCTTGCTGATTTGGCAATGAACAGCCCACAGGCATTTGAGGCCATTATCAATTCTGTAAAATAGAGAATCAATGAAGTTTAACCATATACTCCAAAACAGATGGGTCAGATTTGCTTTCTGGTCCATAATGTATCTTTTGTGGGTTATATGGTTTAAAAACTGGTGGTTTCTTCTTGGTGAGCTGATAATTTTCGACATATTTATCACAAAGAAGATCAGGTGGGCCTTCTGGAAGAAAAGATACAAAAAGGGAGAAAAGAGAAATGTGTGGCTCGACTGGCTTGATGCAATAATATTCGCTCTTATAGTATCCACTTTTATCAAAGCCTTCTTTTTTGAAGCCTATATGATACCGACCTCCTCGATGGAGCGTACCCTGATGACCGGCGATTACCTATTCGTCAGCAAAGTTGCCTACGGACCAAAAATTTCACAAACTCCTCTTTCTTTTCCTCTCGTTCACAATGTTCTGCCTTTATCCAAAGGAGAATCCTATCTGAAGTGGATTGAAAGCCCATACAGAAGAATTGCCGGGTTTAGGAACATTAAGAGGGATGATATTGTCGTTTTTAATTTCCCGCACGGAGATACCGTTCTTAAGGGGGATCCTACTGCCGACTACTACACATATGTCAGACTGTACGGCAGGGATTACACATTGAGGATGTACGGTCCGGTTGTGGTAAGACCCGATGATAAAAAGGATAATTATGTGAAAAGGTGCGTCTCTCTGCCGGGAGACACTCTAGAGGTAATAAACGGGAAAGTCTTTGTAAATGGTATTCCTCAAAAGAACTATCCAGGCATTCAGAATACCTTTACGGTATATACCAACGGGACTTCAATAAATCCAAAAGTTATTCAGAAGTTTGGTTTATCACCGGCAGAGCTCTATTTTGATGCAACCCTGCCCGGATACCACAATCTACCACTTAATGAGGATGAGGTTCAGCAGTTACAAACTCATGCCAATATTCTGGATATTCGCCAGAACATTGATGTTTATCCGCCAGACACACCTGATTCTCCTCTGATGATATTCCCCTTTATCGGTAATTTCCAATGGACCAGAGATAATTTTGGGCCCTTGTGGATTCCGAAAAAAGGAGTTACAGTTGACCTGAGCCTTGATAATCTGCCTCTCTACAAAAGGATTATTACTTCTTACGAAGGGAATGTTCTGGAGGTTAAAGGTACTGAAATTTATATTAATCATCAGGCAGTAAAGAACTACACCTTTAAGCAGGATTACTATTTCATGATGGGAGACAACAGGCACAACTCTCTTGACTCAAGATACTGGGGTTTTGTTCCAGAGTCACATGTTGTGGGTACTCCTTCGATTGTATGGTTCTCAAAGGATCAATTCAACTCCTTCCCCCGAAATATCAGGTGGAAACGAATTTTTAAAATTGTGTAAATATTTGGATAATATAAAAAATGTCACGATATTTGCACCCCTTATTTAGAAAAAAATATTAAAATATAATTATAAAAATGGCGCGAGTTTGTCAAGTTACAGGGAAAAAGAGGATGATAGGAAACAATGTTTCTCACTCAAAACGCCGGACCAAACGTGAATTTGCACCCAATCTCAAGAACAAAAAATTCTGGAGTGAAGAGGAGCAGAGATTTATCTCACTTAAGGTTTCTGCAGCCGGGATGCGTACCATAAATAAAAAGGGCCTGAGCATTGTTTTAAAGGAGTCAAAGGCTAAAGGTTTACTTAAAATGGTGTAAATTATTGAAGTATGGCAAAGAAAGGAAATAAGATCAGAGTACAGGTAATACTCGAGTGCACTGAACAAAAAGAGAGCGGAGTACCAGGCATTTCAAGGTACATCACTACTAAAAACAAGAAAAACACCACTCAGAGACTGGAGCGTAAGAAATACAATCCATTTCTGAAGAAAGTAACGCTTCATCGTGAAATTAAGTAATAAGTAAAAGTTATATAAAATGGCAAAGAAAGCAGTTGCGGCATTCGGCGCAAAGGGATCAGGAAAGAATTTTGTAAAATGTATACGTATGGTTAAATCCAGTCGCAGTGGTGCATACTCTTTCCAGGAGGAGATGGTCCCAATCGAAGGTGAGAAGGATTTCTTCAGTAAAAAGTAGTTTTCAAAATATAGATTATAAAGAGGGGCCAAATAGTTTTTGACCCCTCTTTTTTAATTGCAGTTTTATTACGGAAGTCTGGCGATTATTGTTTCACACCCCTTTACTTTCATACCTCTTTTGACATTGATATTTGAATTCACAGGGAGAAACAGATCAACCCTTGACCCGAATTTAATGAATCCGGTCTGTTCTCCGGCTTCTGCCACTCTTCCCTCTTTTGCATAACAAACAATTCTTCTTGCAAGCAAACCAGCAATTTGTCTGAAGAGAACAGGTCCCTGCTCACTCTCTACGACGATTGTAGTTCTCTCGTTTTTTTCTGAGGATTTGGGATGCATTGCCACGAAGTAGTTTCCAGGGTGATATTTCACATAACTGATTGTCCCATTCACAGGGAACCAATTTACATGAACATTCAGTAAACTCATAAAAACGGATACCTGAATGCAGTTACACTTAAGATATTCTTCCTCAAAGACCTCTTTTACAATTACAATTTTGCCGTCAGCAGGAGCAACTACAACTCCTCTTTCTCTGAATGGATTTCTTCTGGGTGATCTAAAAAAGCTAAGTACAAACAACAAACTAAGAGTGCCTGCAATAATAAGTGGAACAAAATATTTTCCAAATGACAAAATCAATGATAAAATTGTCACTAATAGGATAATAATTATAAAGCTTACTGTAATTATCCCATATCCCTCTTTATGAATAGTCATAGTTTAGTTTTAGGTGATGTTAAAAATCAAAATGTAAGATATTGCCAGCGGAAAGGAGATGAGTGTTCCGTCAAACCTATCCAGTAACCCTCCGTGGCCGGGCATTATTGTACCTGAATCCTTAACTACGAATTCCCTCTTTAGCTGCGATTCGACAAGATCCCCCAAAACACCTCCGATGTTGACTATTACCGAAATTATTATTGAGTGTGTCAATCCTGAATTGATAAGGTTAAAGTGGGTCAGTACAAAGGCTGAGACTATTGCTAGCAATAATCCACCGGCAAAACCTTCCCAGGATTTTTTTGGAGATATAGATGGAAAAAGTTTATGGCCATTCTTTTGACCGAACGAAATTCCGGCGACATATGCTCCTACATCAGAAACCCACGTAATTATCAGTAGCGAAAGCAGTAACCCGGGATTGAACTGACCTGCAGTTCTAAAGAGAATTGCAGTTGTCAGGGAAAAAGGAAGTGCGATGTAAAGAAGCGGAGCCAGAAGAAAGGGGTGATAGCGATACTCTACTGTCTGGCTTTTTTTTGTGTATAAAAGTGAGATATAGATTGCTGCTATAGGAATTACAATTATAAACAACAATTTGTATGAGAGTTCAAGGTGTGATATTAAAAATGGTATTGCATAGATAAGTATTGAAGCAGAAACGGATAAAATTCCAGGTAAAGATATTTTTCCAGGCAAGGTTATTCTCAGGTATTCCCAGGACATTATGCCTGTCATAATTGAGAAAAGTCCAAGGGTATAATATGCACCTGAAAGCAATGCTCCGGTAACTATCAACAGGAAAATAACTCCGCTAATCGTTCTGGTAAATACATTGCTCATAGTGAATCAGAGAGTTGGTGTTGTTTCTTTTCCGGGCTTCTCATCTTCTGAGGTCTTCTTCTCT
Source organism: Bacteroidales bacterium UBA6088 (assembly GCA_002428635.1). Taxonomy (GTDB): domain Bacteria; phylum Bacteroidota; class Bacteroidia; order Bacteroidales; family UBA932; genus Bact-08. Next base: position 227,068 of record DIXE01000012.1, on the reverse strand, counting down.
TCCACAGATTTTGGTTCCCCCTCAGGGTGAGGTATCTCTTCTGGCTTGGATTTTTCTGAAGGAATATCTCCTCTCAGATTTCCCGGCAGTTGTCTGCCTATTCTCTTACCGAAAATGTTCTCAAGATCCTCTGAGAAAATTACCTCCTTTTCAAGGAGTTGTTCTGCAAGTTTTGTGAATCCCTCCATATTGCTTCTAAGAACTTTTTTTGCAGTCTCGTAGGATTCGTCAACAAGCCTTTTTGCCTCTTTGTCAATAAGTTCTGCAGTTTTTTCGCTATATGGTTTTCCCAGATTGAATCCGTTAGATTCTGTAGAATCGTAAAAAGAGATGTTTCCTATCTTGTCGCTCATTCCAAGATATGAGACCATAGCGTATGCCTGTTTGGTTATTTTTTCGAGGTCGCTCAGTGCCCCGGTGGATATTTTCCCGTTTATAATCTCTTCTGCTGCCCTTCCTCCCAAGGTGGAAGCCATCTCATCCATCATCTGCTCAGTAGTTGTAATCTGCCGTTCTTCGGGGAGATACCACGCGGCTCCCAATGCTCTTCCCCTGGGGATTATGGTCACCTTAAGCAATGGATTGGCGTGAGGCAGGATCCAGCTTACAGTTGCGTGTCCTGCTTCGTGGTATGCAATAGTTCTCTTTTCTTCCGGAGAGATAATCTTGCTACGTTTTTCAAGTCCTCCGACTATTCTGTCTACAGCGTCCAGAAAATCCTGACGGCCTATAGACTCTTTATTTTTTCTGGCAGCAATAAGTGCAGCTTCGTTGCAGACATTGGCAATATCTGCTCCTGAGAAGCCGGGTGTCTGTTTGGCAAGGAATTCTATGTTGAAGCCCTCTACAAGCTTAAGATTTCTGAGGTGGACTCCAAAGATCTCTATCCGTTCCTTGTACTCGGGGAGGTCAACGTGTATCTGTCTGTCAAAACGTCCTGCTCTCATAAGAGCTTTATCAAGAATATCAGCCCTGTTTGTTGCAGCTAGTATTATTACCCCGGAATTTGACCCGAAACCATCCATTTCTGTAAGCAGCTGGTTTAAAGTGTTTTCTCTCTCATCGTTCGAGGAAAAACCTGCATTTTTGCTTCTTGCCCTTCCAACAGCATCAATCTCGTCAATGAAAACAATGCAGGGAGCTTTTTCCTTGGCCTGTCTGAAAAGATCCCTTACTCTCGAGGCACCTACTCCGACGAACATTTCTACAAAATCTGAACCTGATATTGAAAAGAAAGGGACATTAGCCTCTCCGGCAACGGCTTTTGCAAGGAGAGTCTTTCCGGTGCCTGGAGGGCCGACCAGGAGTGCTCCTTTTGGTATTTTGCCTCCAAGACTGGTATATTTTTTTGGATTCATTAAAAAGTCCACTATTTCCATCACCTCTACCTTTGCCTCTTCAAGACCGGCTACATCCTTGAATGTTATCTTTATATTGTTTTCTCTGTCAAAAAGTTTTGCCTGAGATTTACCAACAGAAAATATTCCTCCGCCTCCGCCCTGGGATCCTCCCATATTTTTGTTCATCTTGCGGAACATAAATATCCACATAGCGATAAATAAGAGGGGAATAAGAAGCCACTCAAAGATCCTTCCCAGGTAATTTGCTCTCTCCTCATTCTCTATCAGGAATTTTTTCCCCTCGGGAAGCGTCTCTCTTACAATGGCCAGCTGCTCTTCTGCGTTGAAGTTTGATGAAACCAGGAAGAAAAAATGGGGGGTGAATTTTGGCTCTTTTCCACCGAATTCGTTCTTGTACTTGTATAGTACTTCTTTTTTGATAATAACCTCTGCCTTGTTGAGGTTTGTGATGAATATTATCTTTTCTATGTCGCCGGAAGGAGCAATCTTCTCTTTGACTGTAGTCCATTCTGTTTTGACAGGTTCTCCGCCGTCGTAAGTGGACCACATATAGAGGATTACTCCAAGCATAACCACATAGACCCACATTATGTTGAATTTTATAGAGCGGAACTTTGATCGTTCGTCTTTATTCTTCTTTTGTTCCATTATCTGTTTTGTTGTTCAGCGTAGACTTTTTTTTCTGCATCGGCCCAGAGATCTTCGAGCCTGTAAAACATCCTGTATTCTGTCTGGAATATATGCACTACGATATTGGTGTAATCAAGAATTATCCAGAAAGCATTCTCTTTTCCCTGAAGACGTACAACCTTACGGTTGCATTTTTTGAACATCATCTCTTCTACATTGTCTGAAATAGCTCCTACCTGAGGAGCTGAGTCAGCATTGCATATTATGAAGTAGTCAGAAATTGCATTTCCAATTTTTTTCAGGTCAAGGGAACAGACTCCTTTTGCTTTTTTGTCCAGCATTGCTTCTGCTATGCATTCAAGCTCTGCTGTATCAATCTCTTTTTCAGTAAGTTTTTTCTTTTTAACTGGCACTATATAATAATTATTTAATTGTTTGTTTTTTATATTGCAAAAATACTGCAATTTTGCGACCAAATAAAATTAATTGAAAAAGGTATGGGGATTTACTGGCACGATATATTGGATTCTACAAATAATGAGGCATATAGACATATTGATAGTGCAAATGACTTTGATGTATGGGCTGCCAAATTCCAGACAGAGGGGAGAGGTCAGAAGGGAAACAAATGGGAGAGTTCTGCAGGTGAAAACCTCACTTTTTCAATACTTGCACGACCGGTTGTTATTAAGGCTGAAAAACAGTTCTTAGTCTCACAGTGTGTGGCACTTGGAATTGTAGATTACCTAAGAATGAATTCTTTGGAAGCCTTCATAAAATGGCCTAACGATATTTACACAGGAGATAAAAAGATCTGTGGCATTCTTATAGAACATTATCTTAGTAGTGACACTCTGTCAGTATCAATTATAGGTATTGGCATAAATTTAAATCAGATCAGGTTTTCGTCTGATGCGCCAAATCCTACATCGCTTTTCCTCGAAACAGGAGTCAAAAGGGATCCGGAAAATGAGCTTAAGAGTGTGATAAGTTGCATAAAACCATATTTTGATAAAATTTATCTACAGCCTGATGGAGAAGTTGCTAAGGAGATAGAGGAGAGATACAGACAACAAATGTATCTGCTGGATAAAAAGGTCAGGTATCAGGAGTGCTCAACCGGAAAGATCTTTCAGGGCACAATCAAAGGTGTCGATAAATCTGCATGTCTGATTCTGCAGAGGGAGGATGGATCTCTAAGAAGTTATGCTTTCAAGGAGATCAGATACCTTTTATGAGATCAATAGCTTTAGAGGGATTATCAGAACCGAAAACCGAGTTCCCTGCAACCAGAATATCTGCCCCTGCTTTATAAAGCAAATGAGCATTTAGTGGACTGACTCCTCCGTCTACCTCAATCAGGCACTGAGGATTTAGTTTAGAGGCAATCTCTTTTATTCTGGAAATCTTTTTGTAACTGTTTTCAATAAAGTTTTGTCCTCCAAATCCAGGATTTACAGACATAACAAGTATAAAATCGGCCTCCTGAATGATATCATAAAGAGAAGATGCAGGTGTGTGAGGATTCAGGGCAATCCCCGATTTCATTCCCAGGGATCTTATCTTTTGTAAAGATCTGTGCAGATGAGTACAGGCTTCGTAATGAACGCTAAGATATTCTACACCCAACTCCCGGAACTTTTCAATGTATCTGTCAGGATCAATTATCATTAAATGTGCATCCAGCGGTTTCTCAGCAATTTTTGCAATAGCTTTTACAACCGGAAAACCGTAGGAGATATTCGGTACAAAAACGCCGTCCATAATATCCAGATGTATTAAGTCGGCATTGCTCCGGTTTACCATCTCAACCTCTGCGGCGAGATTTCCGAAGTCTGATGAGAGCATAGAAGGGGCAACTAAACGACTCATTACCTGTAATTTTTAACCTGATACAAAATATCAACCAGCAATTTCCAGAATTTTTCAACAGTGGCTATCTCCAGTCTCTCTCCCGGAGCGTGAGCTCCTTTTACAGTTGGTCCGAACGAGATCATATCCAGTTCAGGGTATATGTCTAGGAATAGTCCGCACTCCAGCCCTGCGTGAATAGCCCTTACCACCGGGTCTGTATCAAAAATTCTTTTGTAGGAATCACGGCTGATTTGAAGGATTCTGGAGTTGATGTTTGGTTTCCAGCCAGGATATTCGCTTTCGTGGGTGATATGTGCTCCTGCAAGTCTGAATATTGATTCGATTCTTTCTGCTGCGCTTCGTCTTGCACTGTTCAGAGAACTTCTTTGACTGGTGGAGATCACAATTTTATTGTTTTCTTTCATCTTGACAGAGGCCAGATTGGTTGATGTCTCGACAAATCCTGAAATCTCCTGGCTCATTGCAAGAACCCCGTGAGGTATTCCGTTCAGTACATAAATAAGCTTATCTGTGAGCTCTTTATCAATATAATGGGAGGGTTTCTCAGCCTCTGTGAACGAACCGCCAAGTTCAGGATCACTTGAAAGAAATTCCTCTTTAACTTCAGACAATGTGTCGATGAAGCACTTTGATATCTGTTCTTGTGATTCTGGGCTGAATCCGATTACTGCCCAGGCTTCTCTTGCTATTGCGTTTCTTTTGTTGCCACCGTCTATCTCTGCCAGCAAAAAATCCTCCCTGTCTGAGACTCTGAACAGAAATCTGGCAAGGAGCTGATTTGCATTGGCTCGTCCCTTGTCTATATCGTCACCGCTGTGCCCTCCGGTTGCTCCGAAAAAAGATGCTTTGAAGAAAATCCTGTTATCCGGAATAATTTTTCCTTTGTATGAGAATTTGGCAGTAGTGTCTGTTCCGCCAGCACAACCGATAAATAGCTCTCCCTCATCTTCTGAGTCAAGGTTGATAAGAATATTGCCTGATATAAAACCGGGTTTCAAAGCTTTTGCTCCAGTCAGCCCTGTTTCCTCTTCTGTTGTGAACAGAGCTTCAATAGGCCCGTGAGGAATCTCGTCGGAATCAAGAATTGCCATCTGCGCAGCCATACCAATACCACAGTCTGCTCCCAGAGTTGTTTCCCTGGCAATAAGCCATCCGTCCTCCTCTACAAACTTTATTGGGTCGGTAGCAAAATTGTGATTGCTTGTGCTGTTTTTCTCGCAAACCATATCTGAATGGCTCTGAAGAACGACAACGGGAAGGTTTTCCATTCCCGGAGTTGCATTCTTGGAGATGAGCACATTGCCTGCCTCATCTGTTTTGCATTTGAGAGATCTTTTCTCCGCAAAATCCTGGAGGTATTTGATTATTTGCTCTTCGTTCCCTGACTCTCTTGGAATTTGAGTGATTTGGGTGAAGAAGCCGAATAATTTTTCTGGGTTCATAATTTTTGATTAGGAAGGTTTTAACTGCTTCTCAATATCCTGTACGTACTTTTTAAAGGATCTGTCTGTGTCGATCAGATCACATACAGTGTTGTATGCGTGAAGAACAGTTGCGTGGTCTCTGCCTCCGGTCTTTGTACCTATAGTTGCAAGAGAGTTGTTGGTAAGGTTTCTGCTCAAATACATTGCTATTTGTCTGGCCTGTACAAGCTCTCTTTTTCTGGATCCTGAGAGAAACAGTTCGGGATTGATCTTAAAGTAGTCGCAAACTGTCTTCTGAATTCCTGCAATGGAGTATTCTGTTCTTTGGCGTGAAACGAGTTTTTCTATCAATGATTCAGCCAGTCCGAGGGTTATCGGCTTGTGATTGAGGGTGGCCTGAGCCAGAAGTGAGACAATTGTTCCCTCAATCTCTCTTATGTTTGTGGTAACTCTTGAAGCAATGTATGAGATTACTTCATCGGGTAACTCAATACCATCATTATAGCTTTTTGACTTAAGTATAGCGATTCTGGTCTGGTAATCAGGAGGAAGCAATTCTGCTGACAAACCCCATTTAAATCTCGACAGAAGCCTCTGTTCAAGGTCCTGAAGATCAACCGGAGCTTTGTCAGAAGTTAATATCAGCTGTTTGCTCAGGTTGTGCAGATGGCTGAATATATGAAAAAATGCATTTTGTGTGCCGGGCTTACCTGAAAACTCGTGGACATCATCAATTATCAAAACATCAATCATTTGGTAGAAGTGCAAAAAATCAGTGAGTTTATTCTTGACATTGACAGCATCCATATACTGAGTCTGGAACCTGTGTGCAGAAACATAAAGTACAATTTTTTCAGGGTGTTTTTCCTTAATTGCCACACCAATAGCCTGTGCAAGGTGAGTTTTACCCAAACCTGAGCCACCGTAAAGGAAAATAGGATTGAAAGCATTGGTGCCGGGATTATCAGAAATTGTGATTCCTGCAGATCTGGCCAGCCGGTTACAATCTCCTTCGATAAAATTGCTGAAATTGCAGTTGGGATTAAGCTGAGGATCTATTTGAAGCTGTCTGAGTCCCGGTATTACGAAAGGATTTGCGATCTGTGATGCCTGATTGGGAAATGGAACAGACTTGTTTGTTATTTCCTGAGAGTTGTTCTGAGGGAGTTTGAGTGAATCCTCTTCAGAAATCACCTTTACATTATATTCAAGTTTTGCGTCCTTGCCCAGTTCTCTTTTAAGAGCTTTGCTGATAAGGTCCAGGTAGTGTGCCTCAATAAAATCCATAAAAAAAAGAGAGGGTACAGCTATGGTAAGGACACTCCCGGAAAGTTTTATAGCCTTGATTGGTTCGAACCATGTTTTGAAGCTTTGTTGCTGGATGTTGTCTTTTATGATGTGCAGACAATTATTCCAAACTTTATTATGTAAAGCTTCTGACATGTATGAGATTTAAGTTTTAGATTGTTTAACAAAAATGGGGATAAATTCTTTAAAAAAAAACAAATTTTTACTTGCAAAATTCAAAAAAAATTCAACCACTTGTTTTTCAGCAGAAAAAATTAAAAAAAAATTTTTTGAAAAAAAAAGAAAGAAATAAAATATATAAAATATTAAAAAACAGAAACTTTTATATACTTTTTCGGATTTTCATTAATGTTCCCGATTAGGGATTCTATCTGCTTAAGAACAGAATTGACAGATTGGTGAAGAGTGTCAGACTGCATAAGTTTGCCGATAGATCCCTGAGGATTTTTCAGATCATCAAGAAGAGACTTTAGGGAAGCAACGGTACCTGCAAGATCAGCCTTGGTGAGAGAATCCGTAATCTGCTCAAAATTTTTGAGACCGCTGTTAAGGCTGACGGTGCTTCTGCTTAGAGAACCTGTCAAAGTGTCAATATTGTCAAGGGCAGAGGTAATAACTTGTTCCTTACCTTTTATTGCAGATGTTATATGCTGAAGCTCAGAAAGAGATCTGTCCAGATTTGCCAGAGCTGAGGTTAGTTTGTCCTTGCCGTTCTGGTCCAGCACATTGTTTATATTGTCAAATGTACTCTTAATACTAACAACGAGGGAAGATATCTGATCCTTGAGTGGAAGCAGCTCCTGAGAGATCGTCTGAAGAAGGTCTCCGTCGATGGATGTCATTATTGTGTCTTTTTCTCCAAGAAATTTCCCGGAATTGTACGGGATAATCCTGATAGCCTTTGATCCCATAATATCAGTGCTGTAAATTTGAGCAACAGAACTGTCAGAAATGCTGTATTCAGATTTTAGTCTCATGGTTACCAGCATTTTTTTGTTTTTTTCCAGATACTTAATCTTCTCTATTGTACCAATTTTTAATCCTTGAATGAGGACAGGACTTGATACTGAAATACCGTCGACATTTTCATAGACACCATAATATATATTTGTGCTTCCGAAAAGATCCTTTCCTCTGAGATAATTGATAGTAAAATAGAGCGCGGTTAGAACCAGAATTGTAAAAAGACCAATTCTCTGTTCTTTGGTAAATTTAATTTTCATATATTACTTTCTTTTATATGGTGAAGATACACCATTTTCAATTTTCACAATAAAAGCTCCCTTAAATTTCTTTTCAAGTCTGGTCAATTCTTTCTCTGCATTTTCAGGAGAATAGTAGTTGCCTACAGTGTATTTATAGTATTTCCCGGATTTAGTGTAAGATACATCCTTCTCTCCCTTAAAATCCGGTGCTTCGGGTTTTAGAATTCTGTCTACAGCCATAATCTGTACTCTGTATGTGATGTAAGGAGCTTGAACAACATTCCCTCCGGTATCTGCTTTCTCCTGAATCTGGGTCGGTGAGGTCTCTCTTTTGGAAGAAATTGTATTTGCGCCCTCGTAAAGAGCTCTGTACTCTTTGAATGCATTGAAAATGTTCCGGGCAAATTTTTCGTGGGTTTTTTCAGATGCGAGAAAGGTCAGGTCTTCAGGATTGGAGATAAATCCCAGCTCTACAAGAACAGAGGGCATTGTGGTTTTCCATAGAACCAGAAACCCGGCCTGCTTAATTCCCCGGTTTACTTTTATCGGTCCACCCTTTGAGTGATTCTGAACCAGCGAGGCAAATGAAAGGCTCTGTTCAAGATGTGCATTTTGCAGGAGTGAAAATATGATGTAAGATTCGGGGTTATTAGGGTCAAAACCCTCATATTTAGATTCGTAATCATCTCCTTCGAGAGTTATTACACTGTTTTCGAGCTTTGATACTTCCAGGTTTGAGCTGCTATGATCAGGCCCCATTACAAATGTCTCTGAACCTGATGCTGACCTTGCTTTAACTCCATTGACGTGAATTGAAATAAAAAGATTTGCTTTGTTCTTGTTGGCAATTTCGCTCCTTTCGTTCAGGGGAATGAACCGGTCGGTCTTTCTTGTGTATATTATATCAATGTCAGGGAATTCATTTTTTATTAGTGTTCCCAGCTTAAGTGCCACAGAGAGTGTGATATTCTTTTCAAGTACCCTTCTGTTGGCACTGACGGTACCGGGATCGTGTCCCCCGTGTCCGGGATCAATCACCACTTTTTGTATCCTGACGTGATTTTGAGCATCTGACCTGGCGAATGTCAGCATCATCAGTGAAAATATGGTCAAAACAACCCGGAATGGCATTTTTCTTACTAAAATAATTAAATTTGCGTTTTACAAAAGTAGCATATTTATTTAAACAATTTATCCCCTTGGTCACTTACCGACACAATACAGGCTTGTCACTCCTGCTGGTTATGATCACTTTTTCTCTCCCACTGCTGGGGAGCAGAACCCCTGTTAACACTCACCCTGACAATACTCCTGAGAACTCACTGAAAGAGATTTTAAATCATTATCAGCATAGAGATACACTCTTAAATCCTCTGGATACACTTAGAAATCCAGGAGACACACTCAAAAAGAGCCAGGAAGATTCCCTCAGGTCTTTAAGAAATGATTCGCTTGCCAGAAAAGGAACAATTACAGAACCAGCCTTTTCTGGTGCAAATGATTCAATAATAGAAGATTTTGCTAACGGAAAAAGGATAATCCGCTACTATAAAGATGTTAAGGTAAAATATGGCAATCTATCACTGGAAGCAGCCTATATGGAATATGATCTGGATACAAAAACCGTATTTGCCTCCGGTATCAGGGACACTTCAGGAATAATGCAGGGAAAGCCAAAGATGACCCAGAGAAGTGATGAATATACTATGGAGAGTATGCACTACAACTTTGAAAGTAAAAAGGCAAGGTTTATAAATATGATTACACAGGAACAGGAGGGTTTTCTTCATGGTAAACTACTTAAGAAGATGGCTGACAATTCGATAAATATCTCCGGCGGAATCTACACAACCTGCGATCTTGACCATCCCCATTTTTATCTCCAGCTCACAAGCGCTAAAATTGTAACAGAGCCAAACAGGGTAACAGTGTTCGGCCCTGCATACGTGGTAATTGCAGATGTTCCTGTACCACTATTTCTCCCTTTCGGGTTTGTGCCTGAAAATGTTAAGAGAAGCAGCGGTCTTCTTATTCCTACCTTCACAGAGGAAGCAGCAAGAGGTTTCGGTATGCAGGGACTTGGATACTACTTTGTTTTCGGGGACCACTTTGATGCCTCTGTTACGGCTGATCTCTACTCAATGGGATCATACAATGTTATGGTGGAGTCCAGATATAAAAAGAGATACAAGTTTGACGGTTCTTTCGGATTCAACTACTCCCACAATCAGGTCGGCGATTATGGGACTCCTGATTTTTACAGTTCCAAAGACTTTTCTTTCAGATGGAATCACTCACAGGATTCCAAAGCCAGGCCCGGAACATCTTTTAGAGCTTCTGTGAATTTTTCTTCTCCGTTAAACAATCGTTTTAACTCATACGAGGTTCAGCAGAGTCTGCAAAACCAGATATCCTCTTCTGTGTCATTCTCCAGAACTTTCTCCGACAGCCCTTTTACTATCTCTGCAAATATTCTGCACAGCCAGAATTCTCTTGACAGTTCTTATGCTTTTACCGTTCCCAATTTCACACTTACAATGAACCGTATCTATCCTTTCAAAAGGAGAGAGGCAGCAGGGAAGGAAAGGTTCTACGAAGAGATTTCACTTAGCTATACTTCTACATTGGATAACAAGATTAACTTTAAAGCAAGTGAGTTCGGAGGAGAGGATTTTCTTTCAAAATTCAAAACAGGTCTCAGGCATAACTTTTCTATTGGCCTTCCTACCTTCAATCTGTTAAAATACATACAATTTTCTCCGGGAGTCAATTATGGCATGAACTGGTATTTTCAGAATTCAGAAAAATACTACGACATTGAGACGAACAAGGTAGTCACAAATACGAGCGATTTGTTCAGCCACTTTGGAGTTACACAGGAGTTTTCCGGTTCTGTATCTATGAGTACCAGACTTTATGGAATGTTTAACTTTGGGAACAGGGGGGCGATAAGAAAGATCCGCCATATGGTAACTCCCTCTCTGAGCTTTAGCTTCAGACCTGAGATGGGAACACCAGCAAACGGTTACAGAACTCTTTCATATGTTGATATTAACGGAATTCAGCACAACGAAGACTACAACATATACGATGGTATGATTTACGGATTTCCCTCCAGGGGCAAGAGTGCATCGATGGGGTTCTCAGTTGGAAATAATCTGGAGGCAAAGGTTTTTAGCAAAAGGGATACCACAAACGGAGGACTTAAAAAAATACCACTGATAAATAGTCTCTCTCTGGGAGGTTCTTATAATTTTCTGGCAGATTCCATAAAACTCTCAAACATATCGATCAGTATGAGCACAAATATTTTTGGCTCTCTGGGACTCAGTGCAAATGCAGTTCTTGATCCTTATGCAATTGATTACAGAGGAAACAGAATTGCACAGTTTAATATCATAAAGGAGGGAGGTTATAAAATTGCACGTCTTACCAACGCATCTGTTTCGTTGACCTATCAGCTCTCGGGTAAGGGAGAGAGAAGGGGTGGACAATCTGAGGCAAACAATGTTGAAAACAAAGGTGGGGGATTAGGAGAGTTGATCAAGAGAGAGAGAGTAGATTACAAGAAGGTCTATTTTCATCCTTTAACCGGAGAATATATTCCGGGAGGCTGGCTCTATTATCTTGACCCCTCTGCTCCCTGGTCTCTTAATCTAAACTACAACTACTCATACAACAAATCTTACCAGTATGCCAGCAATGAACTCAAGACTATCAACAATCATATGCAGACACTTGGGATTTCCGGACAGTTGAGGCTTAGCAGAGATCTGAATGTAAATATGAACACCGGTGTGGATCTTATGAAATTAAAACTCACAACAACACAGTTCAGTGCTACCTATGATCTGCACTGCTTTTTAATCTCTTTCTCCTGGATCCCTGGAGGGATGTGGGAGAGCTGGAATTTCAGAATAAGTGCAAAAGCCTCTGCACTTGCAGATTTGTTGCAGTTTAAGAAAAGTTCAAGTTTTTGGGATAGAAACAATTATTAAAAATTATAAATCACTTAAGATGAAAAAATTTATTTCAACTTCTAAAGCCCCTGCTGCTGTTGGTCCATACAGTCAGGCAACAGAATACAACGGACTTATTTTTGTTTCCGGCCAGCTTCCTGTGGATGCATCAACAGGAATGTTTGTCGAAGGAGGTGTTAAAGAGCAGGCTGTTCAGGTTCTGAAAAACATTGGTTATATATTGCAGGAAGCAGGCTGTACCTTTGACAATGTCCTAAAAACAACGGTTTATTTATCGGATATGAAGGATTTTACGGTTATGAATGAAGTATATGCAACCTTTTTCAAAGAACCTTATCCTGCAAGAGTCGCATTTGGAGTGGTTGCCTTACCCAAAGGAGCTCTGGTCGAAATGGATGTAATTGCTGCAAACTAGCAAAAAAGTGGTATGAAAACCACTTTTTTTGTTTGTTAGTAATTTTTTTCTAATTTTGCAGAGAACAATTTTCTTTAAGTGTATCGATACACAATTCAATCTGAACACAATCCAATCTGATGTACGACATAAACGAACTGCGCAATATGAGTCAGGAAGACTTAATTGCCTATGCACAAAAGCTTAATATCAACAAGCCAAAAAACTTTGTAAAAGAGGATCTTGTGTACGAGATAATCGATGAACAGGCCAGGCTGGGAAGCATTTCAAATGAACCCATTTCTCATAAGCCTCTTGTGCAGAAACAGAATAAGAGGGGACGAAAACCCAAGGATTTCAAAGAACAGAAAACTATCCAGAATACCAAAGAGATTCCTTTCGAACAAGCTCCAGTCGCAGTAAACAAGCCTGTTTCTGAAACTCCTGCACCTAACCCTCCGGCAAACCCTTCTGCAAACCCTTCTGACAAGGAACTGGATAAACCTGAAAAAAAGAAAAGAGGTAGAAAACCAAAAAACAAATCCAACCCGGAACAACATACTCCGGAGATTTTAAAAACTCAACCTCTGCAGCAAAACAAACCACAACCTCAAAACAAACCACAACCTCAAAACAAACCTCAGCCCCGGATAGTAAGTGGTGCTCAAAGCAAGGTTTCTCCGGAAGTGCAAGTCTCAAAAGATATTCCAGATGCTGATGCAATCAAAAACAGGGTTGTGACCGCTGAGGAAAAGCAGCAGCCCAAACAGCAGAATCAGCAGCAATATAAACAGCAGCCAAATCAGAACCAGCCTCATAAACAGCATCAGAATCCAAATAGGCCGAGTAACTCACCACGACAGGATCAAGCTAGTCAAAATCAACAAAGGCAAGGGGATATCAATAAAACCAGACATCTTCAAAATCCTGATCAAAGGACTGAAAAAAACGAAATAATTCAAATTCTGCCAAATAATCAGGTAATTACACCAGATTCTGAAGTTAGCTTCTCTTCAACAGTTCAGGAACAACACATAAATGAGAATGTTGAGGTAAGGACAAAGGAAAGTAGTAAGAAATTTGAATTTGAAGGTGTTGTGGACGCTACCGGAGTGCTTGAAATTATGCCTGACGGTTATGGATTTTTACGCTCTTCAGATTATAACTATCTCAACTCTCCTGATGACATCTATCTGTCCCAGTCTCAGATAAAGCTTTACGGACTGAAAACAGGAGATACTCTTGTCGGAGAAATAAAACCGCCCAGAGAGGGGGATAAATATTTCCCTCTTGTTAAGGTAAAACAAATCAATGGCAGATCTCCTGAATTCATAAGGGACAGGGTGCCTTTCGATTTTCTTACACCACTTTTTCCTGATGAAAAGTTCAACATAACTTCGAATGGACATAATAATCTTTCAACCAGAGTTGTAGATTTATTTGCACCTATCGGAAAAGGACAAAGAGGGCTCATTGTTGCTCAGCCCAAAACAGGAAAAACTGTGTTGCTGAAGGATATTGCAAATGCGATTGCTGCAAATCATCCTGAGGTTTATATGATTGTTCTGCTTATAGATGAAAGGCCTGAAGAGGTTACAGATATGGCCAGAAGTGTAAAAGCAGAGGTTGTAGCATCTACATTTGACGAGCCGGCTGAACGGCACGTGAAAGTTGCAAACATTGTTCTTGAAAAAGCCAAAAGGCTGGTTGAATGCGGCCACGATGTGGTTATACTGCTGGATTCTATTACAAGACTTGCCAGGGCTTTCAATACTGTTCAGCCGGCATCCGGCAAGGTATTGAGCGGAGGTGTTGATGCCAATGCCCTTCACAAGCCAAAAAGATTTTTCGGTGCTGCCAGAAATATTGAAAACGGTGGCTCTCTGACTATACTTGCAACAGCCCTGACAGACACAGGTTCAAAAATGGACGAAGTAATTTTCGAAGAGTTTAAGGGTACCGGAAATATGGAGCTCCAGCTGGACAGAAAACTTTCAAACAAGCGTATCTTCCCTGCTGTGGATGTTACATTGAGCAGCACAAGAAGAGATGATCTACTCTTTGACAAGGAGACTCTTAACCGAATATGGATATTGAGAAACTATCTGGCAGATATGAATTCTGTTGAGGCTATGGACTTTATGAAAACCAGGCTATTGAGAACAGATAATAATGCAGAATTCCTGGCTTCAATGAACGGAGAGTAGATACTAAAGACCAATGGCGTGAAGTATCAGCCCAGTAACAATTCCAATAGTCAGATTTATCAGCTTTGCCTTTGCAAAGCTGATTTTGCTTTCGGCCAGAAGCGGCAGTGCTGTGTGACCATCCTGTACTAATGAACTTACAAACAGAACACTAAATGGCACAAGCCCACCGGCAAACAGTGAGATGAATACCATATGTGGCCCCGATTCAGGAATAAGACCAATAAGTGCTGCCAGTAAAATCATAAATAATACATTTTCCCTGAGCCAATGTTCGATGTCCAGGAACTGCATTCCAAAATGAATTATTGCAAGTGCAAAAAAGGTCCACAAAAAAATGGATTTAAGATGTTTCTTTATCACGTGGTCCCACAGGTGTTCCTTAATAAAGTGGTTGTTGGCTTTGGCAGTCAAATAGAGAGTAAAGAGACTTAATCCTGCAAAAACCAGATTTATCCAGCGTTCACTGAAGATATTAAAAGAGGTTTGAATATGTTCTGTGTGCTCGTGTCCGGCGTGTTCCAGCTCCCCGATGTGATCGTGCTCCAGAAGGCCCATTACAACTGCAGCAATAAAAATTCCAATTCCGGCCATAATTAGTACTCTCTCCTTGCTTACAGACCGGAAGTTTTCACGAAATGTTGATCCGAATACAGTTTTTTCCGGGTTACAGCATTGTTCTTCGTGCAGTACAAAGTGATTCTGGGCCCTCTTGTTGTTTTTTGAGGCAACTATTTTGTCGGTAATAATGCCAGCTACTATACCAAGCAACAGAAGTGAGACAAAAATCACAATTGCGGTTTTGGGGATCATAGCGAGCATAATAAACGCTTCATCTCCTGAAGATGAGATCATCATTGCAAGCAGTGATCCAAAACTAACCATATTGTGGGTATATAGAGAGACCACCGCAAAACCGCCTACACATCCCGGGATCAATCCCAAAAAAGCAGACATAATAACTTGTTTAACCGGAGAACTTCCAAGTTTTCTGAATGTACTTCCGTGGGAGTGGATGTTTATATATTCAATGAGCAGCATCATTATCATTACCAAACCGGTAATCAATATGCTGTTTTTAAGCGCATCAAGAATTATCTCCATTTTTCTCCATAAATTTTTAGTAGTTCAGAAGCTGCTGTGAATGAGCCCATTTTCTCCTGAATTACTAGATTTTCATATTCCTTTAATTTTGCCTTTATTTCAGGATTTTCGTAAAAACTATGCTTTATCTCCTCGTTTATAGCCTCATACATCCAAAATCTGGACTGTTCCTCTCTTCTTTTATAATAATATCCGTTCTCTTTTACAAGAATGAAATAATCGGATATCTTTTTTTTGATTTCATCAAGACCTTTGCCTGTTACTGCAGAAGATGTCAATGCAGTCGGTATCCATCCTGATTCTGTCGGAGGAAAAAGATTCAAAGCATTAGAATAGAGAGCTTTTGCAAGAAATGCCTTCTCTACGTTGTTTCCATCTGCTTTTGTAATTGCAATCAGGTCAGACATCTCCATAATACCTCTCTTTATGCCCTGCAGTTCATCACCGGCACCTGATAGCATCAGCAACAGAAAGAAATCACTCATTGAGTGCACGGCTGTCTCTGATTGTCCGACACCAACAGTTTCAATGAATATAACATCATATCCTGCTGCTTCACAGAGTACAATGCTTTCCCTGGTTTTTCTGGCAACACCTCCCAGGGAGCCTCCGCTTGGACTGGGCCGGATAAAGGCATTCTTATCGGTTGACAGTTTCTCCATCCTTGTTTTGTCTCCAAGAATGCTTCCCCTGCTCTTCTCGCTGCTGGGATCTATTGCAAGGACAGCAAGTTTATGCCCTTCACTTGTAAACAGCTTCCCAAAAGTTTCAATGAATGTACTTTTACCGGCACCAGGTACACCTGTGATTCCTATTCTCATAGACTCCTTTGCAAATGACTGGCATTGCTCGACCAGACTGCGTGCCAGTTCACGATGTTCGGCCTTCGAACTCTCAACTAGAGTGATGGCCTGGCTGAGTATGGAGACATCGGAGGATAATATGCCGGATAGGTACTCCTCTTTGTTCAGTTTTTTGACTTTGTTGCTTTTGTAGAAATTATTAAAATAGGGATTCACAGCAGGGGGTTGCTCTACCCCCTTGTTCACCCTGAGTGCACTATGGTTTTCTTTCTCCTTAGAAGTCATAACTACTTTTTTATATCTCCGGATATAATCAGATTGATTATTGGTCGGGCCGGAGAATTTGTTATGAGTGTAATCATATAAAGTTTAGACCCGTTTTGTCCTGAAGTATTGACCGACACATTTATTTTTCCTGACTTCATTGAGGAGATAACGGATTGAAAATCAACCTTTATTGAACTATCACTAATATCTGCCTTCCTGATAGACAAATCTTTTTTGCCAAGATTCCTGATGTCGAATGAAGTATTGATTACTTCCCCGGATCTTACAGTCCCAAAATTGTGAGTACTTCTGTCTGCCATAGGTAAGGGGGAGGAGTCTATCTCCTCTTTGCTCATTTTGCTGAAATCTTCTCTAATGATTGCTTCGATAATAATCTCTTTACCTGTACTGATCCCGTTTACAACCGGAGTGGCAGAATAACGTGTTACACCCCATTTGTCAGATGACCTGGTGTCAATCTCGAAAAGAATTTCACCTTTAACCCCGGCTGCTATTTTGTCCTGAATTGAGGCAATGTGCAGGCCTTCACTTACGTTGGAAAATGAGAGTGTGGCAGGCTGAGAAGAGAGATTTGCAACATCAATTGATCCTCTTGTGACTGCTCCCTGTGATATCGTTCCGAAATCTTCTACCCGTTTTCTGAATCCTAAAACCGAGTATTTTTCAGGATAGAGAACCTTGAGGGGCTTGGGCTTCTGGGTCACTACTCCTTTAACTCTTAATAGTATGGGCTTTTGTACACCGGAAATATATACGGTTAAAACTTTGTCAAAGGGATATGGCCCCTGATCGTTGAGGAAAGTAACGGTTATTTTACCGCTTTTACCGGGCATAACAGGACTTCTTGTCCATTCAGGTGCTGTACATCCACAGGAGGAAATAACAGTATGGACTACAACCGGCTTTTCGTTATTATTGGTAAAGGTGAAACTGTAAGTGTGTTTTCCGGAGCTAAGATCTATCTGCCCGAAATCATGCACATACTTATTAAATACAACCGAAGATGTCTCCTGATATCCATTGGCTAAGGATGCAAAGAAGAAAAAATACGACAAAATAAAGAGTTTGAAGTATTTGATTCTTTTGTTCCTTGTAATCATATGTTTATTTTTAACATAACAAAGATACAATATCTATTTGTTCTATTCCAACCATTTTTTTACCTTTGCAATAATTAAACCAATTAAAAAATATTTGTAATGGCTTACAAAATTTCTGAAGATTGCACCGCTTGCGGTACTTGCATTGATGAGTGTCCTGTTGAGGCGATTTCTCCCGGGGATATCTACAAAATTGATCCTGATATCTGTTCAGATTGTGGTACTTGTGCAGATGTTTGTCCTGTAGGAGCAATCAGTCCCGCACAATAATATTCAAGAAACATTTAAAGGAGTACCGCCAGATTTGTTCTTTAATCAAGACAATTAAGGCAATGTTTGAGGCTGTCTGGAAAGTAGGCAGCCTCTCTTTTAATTTATATAGTGCTTTTTTTTTACCTTTGACACTCAATTCTATTTAAAGATGCTTAATATTAAACTACTCAGGGATCAGTCTGCATTTATCGCAGAGAGGCTGCTTGTCAAAAACTTTGATGCCTCAGAGATAATTGAAAAGATATTAAAACTTGATACTGTCAGAAGAAACACTCTCACAGAACTTGAATCCGGACTCTCAGAGCAGAACCTTTATGCAAAAGAGATCGGAAGACTTATGAAGGAGGGCAGAAGAGCAGAAGCAGACGAAGCCAAATCAAGAGTGGCAGGTCTTAAGGAGGCCTCTGCCAGTCTCGAAAAATCACTTGAAGGTACAACATCTGAATTGAATGATCTTTTGGTTTTGTTGCCGAATATACCACACAGTTCTGTTCCACCAGGGAAGAGTGCACAGGATAACATACTTGTTCGTGAAGGAGGCATAATACCAAAATTAACAGATAATTATCCTCACTGGGACCTTGCAAGAAAATATGACATTATTGACTTTGATCTGGGAGTTAAACTTACAGGCGCCGGTTTCCCTGTTTACAAAGGCAAAGGGGCAAAACTTCAGAGGGCTTTGATCTCTTTTTTCCTTGACAGGAACACTGAGGCGGGTTACACAGAGGTGCAGCCGCCGGTTCTTGTAAACGAAGCATCAGCTTACGGTACAGGACAGTTGCCTGACAAAAGCGATCAGATGTACTATTGCCAGCTGGATAATTTTTATCTGATTCCCACAGCTGAGGTTCCTGTGACAAACATTTACAGAGATGTAATCCTCCTTCAGGATCAGTTGCCTGTAAAAATGACTGCCTATACATCCTGTTTTCGGAGAGAGGCCGGTTCATACGGAAAGGATGTAAGGGGCCTGAACCGTCTGCATCAGTTTGACAAGGTTGAAATTGTTCAGATTTGTCATCCGGAAACCTCTTATCAGGCATTAGAGGAGATGGTCAGTCACGTGGAGAATATTGTCAAGTCTCTTGAGCTTCCTTACCGGATCATCAGACTATGCGGTGGAGATATGAGCTTTACTTCTGCTTTAACCTATGATTTTGAGGTTTATTCTGCTGCACAGCAAAGATGGCTTGAAGTAAGTTCTGTTTCAAACTTTGAATCATTCCAGTCCAACAGACTGAAATTGAGATACAGGGATGAGGAGGGCAAGACTCAGTGGGCACACACTCTTAACGGAAGCTCACTGGCTTTGCCGAGAATTGTTGCTGCTCTTCTTGAAAACAACCAAGAGGGAAAGGGGATAAAAATTCCTGAATCTCTGGTTCCATACACTGGTTTTTCATATATAGACTGATATATCTTGATAGGTCAAAGAGTAATTTTGGGGATTGATCCCGGTACCAGAGTCTTCGGCTGGGGAGTGATATCCTGCACTGCACAGGAGGTAAACTTTATAGATATGGGCGTTCTTGATTTGAAGAACGAGCCGGATATCTACCGGAAGATAAAAAAAATCTACGATTTTGTTTCTAGTCTCATAGAGCATTTCCACCCGGATGAAATTGCTGTGGAGGCACCGTTTTACGGGAAAAACATACAATCTATGCTTGTTCTGGGAAGGGCTCAGGGAGCAGCTATTTCTGCGGCTGTGAACAAAGAGCTTCCTGTCTTCGAGTATGCACCCAGAAAAATCAAACTTTCTATTACAGGTAGAGGTTCTGCTTCAAAAGAGCAGGTCGCATCAATTCTTACAAATATTCTTAAGATAGAGTGCGCTCACAGTGCTTTGGATGCAACTGATGCTCTTGCTGCTGCTTTTTGTCATTCATCAGGGGGTATTGTGCTATCAAAGAGTAAAACCGGCGGAGACTGGAGTTCTTTTGTCAGAAACAATCCCGGACGTCTAAAATAATTTTTTCCCCCATTTAACTTTTTACACTTTTTGCAGTCAAATTAAGGATTTTTGATATACATAATTATATGAATTTTGTGAAGAAGGCACTTTTTGTGCTGATGACAGTTTTAATTCTGCCCTCATATCTTAAAGGTGTAGAAGTGGCTAAAGATTTCAGAATAAAAATAATATTAATAGACAGTCTGACAAGGGAGCCTGTGGAATTTGCAACAGTTTCTCTTACAAAGGATGGAGAAACCCTTCCTTTGAAGTATGCCTTGACTGATGCTTCCGGATGGGCGGAAATTACCGGGATACCAGAAGGAACATATACAGTTAAGGCTGAATATATGGGATATAATCCCTTTATAAAAAATATAACTTCTTCAGGAGCCAGACTTGTTGACCTGGGCAGAGTGCCTCTCAAGGAGCAGGTGAATGCCCTTGATGCTGTAGTTGTATCTGCTCTAGGAAATCCTGTTACTATAAAGAAGGACACAATTGAGTACAATGCCTCTTCATTCAAAACCACTGATGCCGATATGCTTGAGCAGCTTCTTAAGAAACTTCCCGGGATTGAGATAGACCTTGAAGGAAACATAACTGCCAACGGAAAAGTCATCGATAAGATAATGATTGAAGGAAAAACTTTTTTTCTGGATGATCCTCAGCTGGCAACCAAGAATCTTCCGGCCAGAATAATTGACAAAATCAAGGTTGTTGACCGGAAATCTGAACAGGCAAGGTTCACCGGAATCGACGATGGTGAAGAAGAGACTGTGATAGACCTGAGTATAAGACCGGGTATGATGAACGGATGGTTCGGAAATATGACCGGCGGATACGGAACCGATGACCGCTTTCAGTTTACAGGTATGGTAGGCAATTTTACCAGTAAAAGTCAGCTGAGCCTACTGGCTAATGCCAACAATACCAACAACAGAGGATTCTTTGACATTGCAGGAAGTATGATGAGAAGCATGAGAAGCTCGATTGGAGGAAGAGGTGGAGTAAGAGTAGGGGGGGCTATGATGAACTGGGGAGGTAACGGGATAACTACCTCCTGGATGGGCGGATTAAACGGTTCGACCGAGAGTGACAATAAAAAGTTCAAAATTACAGGCAGTTATTTGTACAGTGGCAGCGAGACTGTTACAGAAAGCGACAAATTCAGGCAGAACTTCTTAAAGGACAGTAGTTTCAACTACATTCAGAAAAATTACTCCGACAATAACAGTAACGGGCACAGAGCAGGAGTTGAACTGGAGTACAAGTTCTCAGAACTTACATCAGTATTGTTTCGTCCTAATGTAAACCTGAATTACGGAGATTTTATTGAAAGAAACGAATACGAAACAGAAGGGTCATCTGGAGTGGCAATCAATGACGGACTGAGCGAGTCGTTTGGCAACAACAACTCCCAGAACCTTGGCGGAGATCTGCTTTTCAGACAGAAATTCAACAAAACCGGCAGGACCTTTTCGTTCAACATAAATTACGGATATG
Organism: Bacteroidales bacterium UBA6088; assembly: GCA_002428635.1. Classification (GTDB taxonomy): domain Bacteria; phylum Bacteroidota; class Bacteroidia; order Bacteroidales; family UBA932; genus Bact-08. Next base: position 205,653 of record DIXE01000012.1, on the reverse strand, counting down.
GTAACAACGAGATTGACGCATTCAACAAGTCCACTACACATCTTTTTGGAGAGTATCCATCAACCGAGATTGTAGATCAGCAATACAATATAAAACAGTTGAATTACAATTTGGGAGGTAGAGCTACATATACAGAACCACTCGGGAATAATTTCTTTATGGAGCTAGCTTACAGCTATAATTTCAGGAAAAACAACTCTGACAAGATTTCGTACAACTACAATAATTTGACCGGTAAATACGATAAACTGGATACTGTATATTCAAACACCTTTGAAAACACCTTTATAAACCAGAGGGCAGAGATGAATATCAGGAAAGTGGGGGAGAAGCACAGTTACTCTGTGGGGGTAAACGTTCAACCCTCTCTTACAAAGAGTACCGGGGACAGAGATATTTACAGAAGTGTTGTAAATTATTCTCCTACTGCTTTTTTCGAGTACGAACCATCAGATAATGAAACTATGAGAATAAGATACAGGGGAATAACAAACCAGCCCAGTATTAATCAGCTTCAGCCTGTTGCAGACAATTCTAATCCTCTTTATGTACCACTCGGAAATCCTGATCTTATCCCTGAGTTTGAACACAATGTCCAACTAAGGTACAGGAAAAGTGACAGAGAGAGGTTTAAAACTCTGGAAGCCAGACTAGAGGGACGGTATACGCTTGATAAAATAGTGAATAAGACCTGGTATGAATCTGGTGGCATCCAGTATTCGATGCCGGTAAATGAACAGGGAGTATACTCAATGTGGGGAAATTTAATGTACAGCACTCCCGTGGGAAAAAGTAAACTTTATATCTCCTCAAACACCAGGGGAGGATTCAACAAAGGCGTTAATTATTCAAACAATATTATAAACAAAACCAGCACGCTATCCTTGTCAGAATCTCTCAAGCTTACATACCGTGGTGAGAAACTTGAAGCAGGTGCAGGTGGAGCCGCCTCTTATTCATATGCCTGGTACACTATTGAACAGCAGAGCAAACCTGCAACATGGTCAAATTCAGTGAATGCATATATCAACTGGACAATCCAGGGAGGTTTCAATCTTACAACAGATTTTGACTACAGGTTTTACCTGGGTTATAACAGCGGTTACAATGACCCTGCAAAGATATGGAATGCAGAAATTTCCAAGCTGATTCTAAAAAATTCAGCAACAATCAGATTAAAGGTTTATGACATTCTTAACCAGTCAAGGAATATTTCCAGAACTACAACTGATAATTATATTGAGGATGTGAGTTCCAACACTTTAAGGCAATACTTTCTGCTCTCGTTTACCTGGAGGTTTGGCTCTTTCGGGGATAAAAATAAAAATGACAACCGTGGACCAGGATTTGGGTATCCGGGTGGAGGGCACAGAAGATAATTATTTTACTGGCTTTGCGGCTTATATGTCAGAATATTTGGAGTAGCTTCTCCATTTGCCGACTACTTTTTCAAAATCTAAAGGAAGGGGACTCTCAAAAAAGAGTCTCTTTTTTGTAGCGGGATGAATAAATCCAATAGTTTTGGCGTGCAGTGCCTGTCTGGGCATAACTTCAAAACAATTGTCCACGAACTGTTTGTATTTTGCGTAGAGAGCTCCTTTGAGTATCCTGTCACCACCGTATCTTCCATCGTTAAAAAGAGGGTGACCTATGTAATCCATATGGACCCTAATCTGATGGGTTCTGCCGGTTTCAAGCCTGCAGGCAACTAAAGTAGTATAACCGAATCTCTCTGCTACCTTGTAGTGTGTTATTGAGTACTTGCCTTTGTCACCTTCGGGAAAAACCCGGAACCTCATTCTGTCGTTGGAATCTCTGGCTATATTTCCGGTTATTGTCCCTTCTTCGTTTTTGAGGTTGCCCCATACCAGAGCTGTGTACTCTCTTTCGATTGTGTGATCTGCAAATTGTTTTGCAAGAAAAAGCTGAGAATCATCATTTTTTGCAACGAGAAGAAGTCCGGATGTGTCTTTGTCAATTCTGTGTACAAGCACACCCATTCTCTCATCCTTTCCCTGTGGTCCTTGTTCTTTTCCAAGATAATATGCCAGTGCATTCAGAAGAGTTCCTGTATAATTACCGTGTCCAGGATGCACTACCAATCCTGCCGGTTTATTTATTACCAGGAGGTCATTGTCTTCATAGACAATATCCAGTGGAATATTCTCCGGCAATATTTCGAGGCCTCTTCTTTTGTAGGGAAACTCCACAGAAACAGTGTCCAGTGGCTTTACGATATAATTTGCCTTTATCGTCTTGCCATTAACACGCACAAAGCCTGCTGATATTGCCAGCTGAACTCTGTGGCGGGAGGAATTCTCAACCCTTGCGGTTATAAATTTATCTGCTCTAAGAGGGCTTTGCCCCTTATCAGCCACGAACCTGAAATGCTCAAACAATCCGCCATCATCGTCCTGGTCATTTTCAAGAGAAACAGATAACTCTTCTCCCACTCTCTCTTCCATCATTTATTGTTGTTGTTTACTCTTTTGTTTTTATAGCAGATTTATCCCTCTCTGCAGTTATGTGAAGTTCTACCCTGGTCCCAAGCGGAAAAACAGCCTCCTGTGTGGGAGCGGGGATTTGTCTGTAAACGAATCCTGATATTGAATCGCTGTAGCTTTTGATTGTGTTGTCAAAGTATATTCTTCCTGTATTAAGGTAATTGTCAATCAGGATGTCTTTTGCAATATTCAAAGGCATTCCTTTAAGATCGGGGATAAAAGTGCTGATGTCTCCACTGTTTCCAACCTCCAGATCAATGTTGCTTCCTGACTCAACAGCAGTACCTGGAGATATGTAATTCCCTTTGTATCTTTGTGAAAGAACATTGTTGGTTGCCATATCAGGCTGATAATTGAGACGGCCGACAAAAAGGCCTCTAGCTGAAAGTTCTGCCTTTGCCTGTCTCAGGGAATAACCGGTAACAGAGGGCATGTTTACCATTTTTGGTGCCAATGTGTTAATTGTAAGTAATATCCTCCTGTTTTTTTTAACCATATTACCTGCAGCTGGGTTTTGCCTTAAAACAATGCCTCTCTGCATTCCGGAAATGAATATTGAATCAGTAATTTCAATTCTCAGATCCTCTTTCTCTGCCTTATCCTCAGCTTCCTTGATTGTCAATCCTGACAAATCAGGTACAGCCAGTTCCAGGTTGTGTCGTGTGATTATTTTAAGAAAGAGAAATATCGCCAGAAGCAATAGCAGTAAAGCCAATGCACCTTTAAACAACAAACGGGTAAACCATTTTTTTTCGGGAGATTTCTTATTCATGGCAAAATAACGATTAAACAAAAATACTATTAATTTTCGACTATATTGTAAAAGCTGTCCCTCTCCACTGCTTTGTAACCAAACTCAGAGGCGATAGCAGTAAGCTCTTCCCTGCTCATTGAGGGTTTTTGTTCAGATGAACCTGCAGATGAAAATATTCGAGTTGTGTCGTTAATGGTGCCGTCTATGTCATCTGCCCCGTAAAGCAGTGTAAGTCCGCATACTTCCTTTCCCAACATCGGCCAATAGGATTTAATATGGGGTATATTGTCGAGCAGTATCCTTGAGATGGCAAATGTTTTCAGAATCTCGACAAGGTTCAGTTCCGATATATATGAAAGGGAGTTTCCTCTGTTTTTGAAAAGCAGAGGAATGAAAGCATCAAATCCTCCGGTTTCATTTTGAAGTTCTTTTAGTTTCAAAAGATGATCTACTCTGTGAGTTCTGTTCTCAATGTGCCCGAACAGCATAGTACTGTTGCTCCTGATCCCCAGTTTGTGTGCAGTTCGGTGTATTTGAAGCCACCTGTCACTGTCACATTTATCAGGTGCAATTATGCTTCTGACGAAGGGGTCAAATATCTCGGCCCCTCCTCCGGGAAGCGCAGAGAGACCTGCATCTTTAAGAGTTCTGAGAACCTCTTCAATACTCTTGCCCGAGCTAACGCACATACCGTCAATCTCAACTGCAGAATAGGCTTTTATTGCAACATTTTCCGGTAAAAGATCCCTTAGGATTTTTACAATTGAAACATAATATTCAAAATTTTTTGAAGGGTGTACACTCCCGGTAATATGTACCTCAGTCATTGAGGGCTCAAAAACTTTTGTGCAAAACTCCTTTATCTCATCCAGAGACATTGACCAGGCACCCGGTACTGTGTCGTCATCACTTCTGTATGAGCAGAATTTGCATCTATGGATGCAAACATTGCTAGGCTCGAGATGGATATTATGGTTGAAAAACACCAGGTCTCCATTGAGCTTTTCTCTTATTGCAGTTGCCTGAGACGATATTCCGTTCATATCCGGGTTATCGTACAGTTGTAATGCTTTGTTCCTATCTTTTAAAATTGACATTAATCAATAAAGATTTTTTTCAAATATAAAAAAAAAGACGCTTTGAGCGTCTTGATCTTTCATTGTGTTATCCATCCTGCAAATCAGAACAGATCCTCTGATGATACTGTGAGTTTTTTACGACCTCTGCGGCGGCGGGCTGCCAGTACACGACGGCCGTTGGGAGTTGACATACGCTCACGGAATCCGTGTTTGTTGCGGCGTTTACGCTGAGATGGCTGAAATGTGCGTTTCATAATATATTGAAGCTGTTATAATATTTCGAAATGGAGTGCAAAGATATGCAAAATGTTTTTATCTGCAAATATTAATGCTGTCAGCCGGGATAAAAATCAGATACTTCTGCTCAAAATAGGTGTGGTCAAACCATTTCGATACTGGTATCCTGGTAATTTTCCCCAAAGGGATGGAGAATTTCTTTTCTGTTTTAGCAATCTCATTATTAAGATTTCCACCCTTAAGTGATATAAGCCCTCTATCTATCCCGTTAATCTTTCCAGATATTAATAATGGATAGCTCCAGGTTACAAGCTCAGGTAGTTCAGCGACTGCTCTTGATACAATAAAATCAAATTTAACTGATAAATCCTCTGCTCTTGACTGTTGTGCCACAACATTTTTCAGGTTAACTGAAGAGACCACATTATTGACTACCTCTATCTTTTTCCGGACAGAATCACACAAAAAGAAGGAAACTTCAGGGTACAATATCGCGAGTGGAATCCCCGGAAAACCTCCTCCGGTTCCCAGATCCAGAATAGACGATCCTGTTGGGAAATTAATGAACCTTGCAACAGATAACGAATGGAGAACGTGGTGTATGTAAAGGAATTCAGAATCCTTTCTTGAAATTACATTAATCTTATCATTCCATTCAGTGTAGATTTTATACAGGGCAGAAAACTGTTCTTTCTGCCTCAGAGACAGATTTTGAAAGTAATTAAATATCAGCTCTTCCATATCTCCATCAGTTTTTTCCTGGCTCTGTTTATGCGGGTTCGCACTGTGTTGAGGGGGATATCTAGCTCCTTTGAGATCTCTTCATAGGCATATTCGTGAATAAACCTTAACTCGGCTGCCTTGCGGTATTTTGGCCCAAGTTTTTTTATGGCAAACACCAACTGGTCATAAGCCTGTTTTGAGATCATCTTCTCTTCCGGGCTGTGGGCCATCTCAGCTGCAATGGCCAACTCAGAGGTATCTTCGCGAATTGCATTGCCTATTGATGCCCTTATCCTTTTCTTGCGGTAAAAGTCTATTGCACAATTTTTTGCGATTGTTATCAACCATGTTGAGAATGCCCAGTCACTGTTGTAGGACGCTAGGTTGCAAAAGGCTTTATTGAAAGTCTCCTGGCAAATATCCTCAGCATCTTCTTTATTGTCAATTATTTGAAGTACATTTATATACACAGAATCATAAAATCTCTCCATCAATATGTGAAATGAATTATCATCTCCAAGCAATGTGCTTTCGGTCAACTCTTTTTCACTTTTTGATATTGTGCCTTTTTCTGTCATTGTCAATGCGCTTCTAACCAGTTGGGTCCCCAGTTGCACTCCACTTCAAGAGGTACGGAAAGTTCAATAATTTCTTCCATCTCTTTTTTTATGAGTTTACCCAATATTTCTGATTCTCCGGGAATTACATCAAAGAGAAGTTCATCGTGAACCTGAAGTACCATTTTGCTTTTAATGCCCTCCTTATCGATTCTACTTTGAACATTGATCATTGCTGCCTTGATAATGTCTGCGGCGCTTCCCTGTATCGGGGCATTAACGGCGTTTCTCTCTGCAAAACCTCTGACAACAGGGTTTTTGGAAGTGATGTCAGGAAGGAATCTTTTTCTTCCGTAAAGGGTAGTAACAAAACCTTTCTCACGGGCCAGGGAGATCATTCTGTTAATGTAGTCCTTAACTCCGGGATAACTTAAAAAGTAGTCCTCGATAAGCTTCTTTGATTCCTGCCTTGAAATTTGTAATCGTTGAGAGAGTCCGAACGAAGAAATTCCGTAAATGATACCGAAATTTGCAACTTTTGCTCTGTTCCTCTGTTCTTTGGATACATTCTCCTGAGGGATACCGAAAATTTTTGAAGCTGTTGCTGCGTGAATGTCCATACCCTCTCTAAAGGCTTCAATCATATCTTTATCCCCGCTCATATGTGCCATAAGCCTGAGCTCTATCTGAGAGTAATCGGCAGAGAGTATCACCCCACCGGGATTGCTGGGAATAAAAGCCTTTCTTATCTCTTTTCCTCTGTCACTCCTGACAGGAATATTCTGTAGGTTGGGTTTTACAGAACTGAGCCTTCCTGTTGCCGTAAGAGCCTGGTTGTAGGTAGTGTGAATTTTGCCTGTCAGTGGGGATATCATACCGGGCAATGGCTCTAAATATGTGGATAGAAGTTTTTTTATGTTTCTGAATTCCAGTACAAGAGAAACAACAGGATGAAGGTGGTAAATGGTAGCAAGAGTCTCCTCATCTGTAGAAAAGCTTTTGCCGGAATTAGTTTTGTTTTTTGGAGTAAGGCCCAGCTTGTTGAACAGGAGATCTCCGATCTGTTTTGGGGATGAAACATTGAGAGATGGATCTGATGCAATTTCCCTTATTTGATTTTCAATTCCTGTGAGCTCTTCTGAAAGTTTTACTTCGTATTCTTTTAGCATTGGGATGTCAATCTTTACACCTGTGGCTTCCATAGAAGCCAGAATGAATATCAGAGGCATTTCAAGTTTTTCATAGAGCTTATCCTGAGATGATACAATTAGCTCATTTTTAAGCGCTCTGAAGAGAGGGAGAAGAATCACCGCTGTACTGAAGAGTGTAGAATAATCGTGACTTACACTACTGCCGGAGTCCTGGAACAGCTCTCCCTGAACAGGCTGTGATTTTTCCCCCAGGTTAACTCCCAGAAATGATGAAGCAAGTATTTCAATTTTATGAGCCCTCTCCGGCATCAGTATATAGTGCATAAGCTCGATATCAGCAAGGTAACCTTTCAGGTGGATGTTGTTAAGAGCCAGGAGCTGAATTGTAGATTTAAGGTCGTAGCCACATTTGATAATATTTTCATTTTCAAGGATATCCTTAAATTGTTTAAGATCATTGAAGCTGCACTTGCAAACGAGCTTTTTAACTGAAAAAATAATCCCATCTTCTAGAAGGGTAACTGAAACCTCTTCTGTTTCCCTGACAGCCAGCAAGATCTGAGTGGGGGTTGATATCCTGTAGCGGAGCATTTCATCTGTGATTGTGCCTGTTTGAACATCTGGCTGAAGAGAAGTTCTATCTTCTGTGATTTTGAACAGCTCTTTCAGCTGGGGCAATGTTCTTGAAAGTGAGCTGAACTCGTAGAGGCTGAATAGCTTGTTAATTTTTTCAAAGTCAGGCGTTTCAAGCTTGAGATCATCTGTTTTTAGCTCAATATCTACTTCTGTCTCAATCCTTACAAGTTTACGGCTCAATGCAATCTGTTCTTTAGCCTCAATAAAAGCATCTCTTTGTTTTTCAGGAAGTTCGTCAAGATTTTTTAAAATGTTGTCAAGAGATCCATATCTTTGAACAAGTTTCTTGGATCCAACCTCTCCTATGCCTCTGACACCTGGCACATTGTCTGATGCATCGCCCCATATCGCAAGTATGTCAACCACCGATGCAGGATCATTTATTCCGTAAATTTCCTTAATCTGTTCCGGACCAATGATGTCCCTCTCTGTGCCGCTCCTTCCCGGTTTGTACTGAAAGATATTATCAGCAACAAGCTGTCCGTAATCTTTGTCGGGAGTGACCATATAAACAGTGAATCCCTCTTTGCCAGCCTTTTTTGCAATAGTTCCGATTACATCGTCTGCTTCAAAGCCGTTTTTCATCAGCACCGGGACTGAAATTGAATCCATAATCTCACATAGCGGGACAAGAGCCTCCTTAATGAGTTCGGGGGTAGCACTGCGGTTTGCCTTGTATGCTTCAAACATCTCATGCCTGAAGGTTTTTGAGGGGGGATCAAATGCTACGCCCAGATGAGTTGGTCTCTCCTTTAAAATGAGTTCCAGAAGAGTTTTTGTAAATCCGAAGAGTATGGAGGTGTCAATCCCTTTTGAATTTACCATAGGCCTTCTCAGAAAAGCGTAATAGGTGCGGAATATCAAGGCGTGGCCATCTATCAGGAACAGTTTTTTCATTGGATTACAAATGTTAAAGGTTTTCCCCGGCTATCCATTCCACATATGAGGTAGGAGTCTCGTACAATTTAATTCCAAAGAGGTCACAACCCTCAGGCAGATTTTCTTTGAGAAGGGATGCAAAATGTATCGCCAGGTTTTCACAGGTTGGCTGAAAATTTACTATGATTACATTTTTGTAAACTTCTCCAAGCTCTTCTGCAAGAGGTGCACCTTCCCGGAGGATCAATGCGTGGTCAAACCGTGAAATTATTTTTTCACTGACAACTTTTTTCAATTCGCCAAAATCCATAACCATTCCGGTTTTGGGATTGACATTATCGTGCAGTGGCTCTCCTGTTACTGTGACAAAAAGTGCATAAGAGTGGCCGTGAATATGCCTGCATTTCCCGTCATAACCCTTGAGTGCATGAGCCCCTTCAAAACGGTACTCTTTTGTTATTCGGATTTTTGCCATTCTTTTTTTACAAAAGTATTAATATTTTTTCAGAGAGCTGGAATTTTTCAATTGTTGTTCATTTAAAAAAGTGTCAATTATAATACTATTATTAAGGTTTTTTAACTTCAAACATTAAAAATTATAATATAAATTTGAAATTGTATAACAAATTAGTATTTTTGTCAAAAATCAGGATAAAAATGGCTTTAAACATTCAGAACATCTTATCAAAAAACGCAAAAAACATGAGAAGATCTGCTATCAGAGATCTTTTAAGTGTTGCGAACAGACCAGAGGTAATATCTTTTGCAGGTGGATTTCCCAACCCGTCAACTTTCCCGATCGATAACCTGAAGGAGATAATGCTTGAGGTTCTTGAAACAGAAGGGCACTCTGCACTTCAGTACGGTCCCACCGAAGGGAACATCAACCTCCGGAAGGAGCTGGCAAAGAGATATATTGCCAAGGGTTTGAAGATAACCGAAAAGAATATTATGATCACAACCTCTTCCCAGCAGGCTATTGATTTAACAACAAAGGTTTTCATCGATCCGGGTGATACAATTGTTTGTGGTTTGCCATCTTATCTGGGTGCTCTTCAGGCTTTCTGGTCATATCAGGCTGCTCCTATAGGGATAAAGAGTGATTATGAACTGGAAGATACCGTAAAAAGACTTATTGCAGAGGGCAGGAAACCAAAATTCATATATACAATCCCTGATTTCCAGAATCCTTCAGGCGTTACTATGGATATTCCGGCAAGAAAATATGTTCTTGACGTTGCAAAAAGGTATGATCTGCTTGTTCTTGAGGACAGCCCGTACAGAGAGTTGCGTTTTGAAGGCGAGGAAGAACCGATGATGTACTCTATGGACAACGAAAGGGTAATTCTTTTTGGTACTTTTTCAAAAACTTTCCTCCCGGGCTTTAGAATCGGATGGATAATCGCCCCTGAGGAGATTATCGACCGGATAGTTGTAGCTAAGCAATCTACTGATTTATGCACTCCTGTATTCGATCAGGCTGTCGCAGCAAAATACCTGGCAAAAGGCTATTTCGAAAAAAACATGCTAAAAACGATCGAGTTGTACAGGCATAAAAGGAACCATATGTTATCCTGCTTTAAAAAATATATGCCCGAAGGAGTAACCTGGACAAATCCTCAGGGGGGCCTCTTCCTTTTTGTTAAACTACCGGAGGGATATGACAGCAGAGAACTTTTTGATGTTGCAATAAAGGAAAATGTTGCTTTTGTCATTGGAGAAGCTTTCCATTGCGATGGTTCAGGAAAGAACACTATGAGGATTAACTTCTCTTATATGGATGACGAAAAAACAGAGGAGGGAGTTAAGAGACTCTCAAAAGCAATCGTGACAATGCTAAACAAAGGTAAATAACCTGTCATCGAAAATTATCGAAGAGTCTTTGAATATTTTTTCAAAGGCTCTTTTTTCTTTAAGTACTTCGGGGGTTCCTTCAATAAAACCCTGATATCCCATAATCCAGAATTTGCTGCATATTTTTGAAGCGTGCTGAAGATCGTGGGTGGAAAAAATTATGCTTTTGCCCTCGGATGAAATTTCCTTTAAAAGTCTGCTGACGATGATCTTATTTTCAATATCAAGGAAGGCCGTGGGCTCATCCATAAGAATCAGACTGCTTTCCTGCACGAGACTTCTGGCAATTGCAGCCCTTTGAAATTCACCATCACTCAGTTGTGACGAATCCCTGTGTGATAACTCTGATAATCCTACTTTGGAAAGAGTGGAGACAACAAGTTGTTTCTCCCTGTTTGAGATTCTTCCCAGCCAGTCACTTCTTCTGTAGCAACCGGTTGATACCATATCAAAGAGCGAGAGATGTTTTGTTCTGGGGCTCTGGGAGGGAAGATATGCTGTTACAGAAGCAAGTTCCCCTTCCCGGTATTCACTAAGTTTTTTATTCATAACCAGAACCGAGCCTTTTCTGAATTTTTGTATGCCGCAGATGCTTTTCAAAAGTGTGCTTTTACCAATGCCGTTTGGGCCTATCAATGCAATAACTTCTCCCTTATTGACTGTGGCATTGATCTCAGGATAAATCTGTTTTTTATAGCCAATTACAAGTGACTCAAGCTCCAGCAAATGATTCATCTCAAATGTTTCGGTTTTTAAATATTATTAGAATTATTACCGGAACACCTATCAGTGCGCTAACAGTATTAACCGGAAGCGTAAGAAGTTGTCCGGGCAACTGTGAGAGTGTATCTGCAAAAACCATTGTTGTTGCTCCGGTCAAAGCTGTTGCAGGCATAAGCACCTTGTGGTCTGAATTCTTGAATATCATTCTGGAAATGTGTGGAACTGCAATGCCAATAAATCCTATCGGACCGCAAAAAGCGGTAACAGCCCCGGCAAGTAAGGTGGCAGATATAAGTATCCTTTTTCTTACATTCACAAGGTTTATTCCCAGACTTTTTGCATAGTTATCTCCCATTAACATAATATTGAGGTCCTTAATATTTAGGACAGAGATTACAATTCCCGATAAAATAAGTGTGGCCATAATCCATAGTTCGTTGTTATCAAGGCCTGTAAGACTACCCATTGTCCACATTACATAAGACTTAAGGGAAGAGGAGGAGGAGAGGTACTGCAAAAGTGTAATAACAGCACTTAGGGCGCTTCCCAGCATTATTCCGAATACCAGCAGGGTGACATTTTCTCTCAGCCTTTGGGCAACCAGAAGGATGACAATTGTGACTCCTGCTGCTCCAATCCAGGCTGCTGCAGCCACTCCTAAGTTGGTCAGGAGTGTTCCGCTCAACGAAAGGCCAAAGGAGGAATAACCCATTATAAGCAGAGATACTCCAAGTCCAGAGCCTGAACTAATTCCCAGCACATAGGGATCAGCCAGAGGATTTCTGAAAAGTGTCTGCATCTGCAAGCCGCAAACTGATAAAGCAATACCTGCCAAAAGAGCAGTTATGAGTTCCGGAACTCTTTTTTCAATTATTATCGCTTTTACATAATCTGGAGCTTCGCCTCCTGTGAGTGAGGCAATAATTTCTCTCAGTGGTATGCTCACTGAACCAAGAGAGAGATCTAAAAGCGAAAAGAGCAGTAAAAAAGATATAACTGCAAGATATTTAAATATATTATTTCCTTTTTTTAAATTCATTTCAGGAGAATCAAATCTCTAAGATATGCAAAAATGAGTAAGCATATATTTTTATTTTGTAATTTTACAGAGTGTAATATTAAAAAAATGAACAAATGAGAAGAAAGATTGTCGCCGGAAACTGGAAGATGAACACTTTGCTGCTGGAGGGAGAAAATCTGGTCAAAGAGCTGTTGGAGTTTACAGATGAAACAGAACCGGCTGCAGAGATAGTTGTATGTCCGCCATTTACCCATCTTTATAGCATTGGAAAAATTACCGGTGTGAACTATGAAGGAAAACAGAACATCAAACTGGGGGCTCAGAATTGTTCAGAGTACGAAAAAGGAGCCTATACAGGAGAAATCTCAGCCGGAATGTTGAAATCGATATCGTGCAATTATGTCATACTGGGTCACTCAGAAAGAAGAGAGTATTTTGGAGAGAATGGAGAGATTCTCAGAAATAAAATTTTTCAGGTTTTAGACAACGGAATGATCCCTATCTTTTGTGTGGGTGAAAAGCTGGAAGACAGAGAGAGTAAATTGGAGTTTGAAGTGGTTTCTGAACAGTTGAAGGAGGTTCTCTACAATCTCAAGGGAGCTCAGATGGAAAGGGTAGTGGTTGCATACGAGCCGGTTTGGGCAATTGGTACAGGCAGAACTGCATCTTCGGCTCAGGCAGAGGAGATGCACGCCTACATCAGAAAAGTCATATTTGACAAGTTCGGGAAAATTGCTGATGAAATTTCAATTTTATACGGAGGAAGCTGTAAGCCTTCCAATGCAAAAGAGTTGTTTTCAATGCCTAATGTTGACGGTGGACTTATCGGAGGTGCATCTTTGGTTGCTTCAGATTTTATTCAGATAATCAACTCCTTTGGAGGAGACTCTGTTCAGTCATTGTAAAATAAAATATTTATGTTACCTTTGCATCCCTTTAAAAAGCGGGCATGGCGTAATTGGTAGCCGCGCCAGACTTAGGATCTGGTGCCGTAAGGCGTGGGGGTTCGAGTCCCTTTGCCCGCACGAAAAGCAGATAGCCAAAGGGATATCTGCTTTTTAACTATTTATTTGCTATTGTAAAAATTGTATAATAATAATATGAAAGTTACATCAAGGAATAACGAAGATCTTACTATCACTCTTTCACTGAGTATTGAAAAAAATGATTATGCCGATAAGCACAAAAAGATGCTTAACGACTACAGAAGAAAGACAGATCTCAAAGGATTCAGAAAGGGAATGGCCCCAATGAGCATTATAGAGAAAATGCACGGCAGAACTGCTTTGCTGGATGCAGTCAACGGACTGATTTCTGAGTCGCTTAACAACTATATTAATGAAAATAAACTCAACATTATCGGTGAACCTCTTTCCAACGAAAAGGAACAAAAACCTATAGACTGGGAAAACGAAACTGATTATGAATTTGTATTTGATATTGCCAATGCTCCACAATTTGAAATAAACCTTGGAAAAGAGGATAAATTCATCCGTTATAGTATTGAGGCAAATGACAAGGAGAAAGATAAATACCGGTCAAATCTCCTTAAGCAGTATGGTGGACTTAAGGATACTGATGTAGTTGAGGATGAAGATTTTGTAATTGCAGATCTGATTCAGGGCGAGAACCGCATAGAAAAGAGTTATATCTCCCTTAAAACAATAGATAATCAAAAAGAGAAGAAAAAATTCCTCGGCAAAAAGGTTGGAGATGCTTTCCAACTAAATGTTGAGAAAGCTTTCAGCAATGAAACTGACAGAGCAGCTCTGCTCAAAGTAAAAAAAGAAGAACTTTCAGCCATAGATCCTGAGTACACTGCAGAGATTAGGGAGATTAAACGATTTGCAGATGCAGAGCTCAATCAGGAGTTTTTTGACAGGCTTTTCGGCCCTGGTGTTGTAAAAACCATAGAGGAGTTTGAATCTGGTATGCTGGGGAAAATGGATAGAGAGTATATACAGGAGAGAGATTTCCGGTTTGTTATTGATACAAGGGAAAAGCTCATTGAAAAGGCAGACATTAAACTACCGGAAAATTTTCTGAAAAGGTGGCTCTTTACTGCAAACGAGGGGAAATATACAATAGAAGAGATAGAGAAAGAGTTTCACCTCTTTATGAAAGATTTCCGCTGGCAGATGATAAAGGGAAAAATTGCAAAAGATAATAAACTGCAAGTGACAAAAGATGATCTGATGGACAATGCAAAAAAGATTGCTTCATACCAGTTTGCAATGTACGGGCTGAATAATGTCCCGGTTGAGCAGCTTGACAGATATGCAGAATCTTTGCTTTCAGACGAGAAGGAGCAGAGGAGAATATTTGAGAAGGCTGAGGAGGATCTGGTAATTGATTTTGTAAAAGATAAAGTGACACTTGTAGATAAAAAGATAGCACGCGAAGAGCTCCAAAAATTGAACAATTAAGATATTTGGTTATGGATTCGGAATTTAAAAAATTTGCCAGGCATCAAAGGGGAATCAGCGGGATTTCTCTGCACAGGTTTACCTCTGTTTACGGTGCTTATATTAATCCGACAATCATAGAGGAGAGACAACTGAATGTGGCAGCAATGGATGTATTCTCCAGGTTGATGATGGACCGTATAATATTTCTGGGAGTACCCATCAATGACGATGTTGCAAACATAATACAGGCACAGCTGCTCTATCTCGACTCTGTTGATTCAAAAGCAGATATTCAGTTGTATATTAATTCCCCGGGGGGGTCTGTATATGCTGGATTAGGTATCTATGACACAATGCAGCTTGTATCATCTGATGTTGCAACCATTTGCACCGGAGTGGCAGCTTCGATGTCCGCAATATTGCTTACTGCCGGAGCCCACGGAAAAAGATCTGCTCTTCCTCACTCCAGAGTGATGATTCATCAGCCTATGGGTGGCGCAGAGGGTCAGGCTGCAGATATTGAAATTACTGCAAGGGAGATTGTTAAGCTCAAAAGAGAACTTTATGAAATCATATCATTCCACTCGGGAAGACCGGTAGAACAGCTTGAAAAAGATGCCGACAGGGATTATTGGATGACATCTGCAGAAGCTAAAGAGTATGGAATGATTGATGAGATACTGATAAAAAGCAAAAAATAAAAATTAAGTTTGATGGCTTCGGAAGATGTTAAGGAATTTTGTTCATTCTGCGGCAGGAGCAGGGACGAAATTGAAGTTCTAATAGAGGGGGATATTGCTGCAATTTGTTCGGATTGTGCCCAACAGGCACTCGATTACGCCAAAGAGGCATTAAACGAGCGCAAAGCCAATCGTAGATACGAAAAGTTGAACTTGCTTAAGCCAAGGGAGATAACTACATATCTTGACCAGTATGTGATTGGCCAGGATGAGGCAAAAAAATATCTTGCTGTAGCTGTTTACAACCATTACAAAAGAATTTCAAATATCGGAGACAAGGATCTGGATCTGGAAAAATCCAATATACTTCTGGTTGGTCCTACCGGAACAGGTAAAACACTTATGGCCAGAACGATAGCTAGATTTCTTGATGTTCCGTTTGCAATTGTAGATGCTACAGTACTCACAGAGGCCGGATACGTGGGAGAGGATGTTGAGAGCATTTTGACCAGACTTCTCCAGGAGGCTGATTATGACGTTCAAAAGGCTCAAAGAGGAATTGTCTTTATAGATGAGATTGATAAAATTGCCAGAAAGAGCGACAATCCCTCGATTACAAGAGATGTTTCCGGAGAGGGAGTTCAACAGGCAATGCTTAAGTTGCTGGAGGGCAGCGTTGTTAATGTTCCGCCTCAGGGAGGCCGAAAGCATCCTGAACAGAGGATGATAGCTGTAGATACAAAGCAGATATTGTTCATTTGCGGTGGAGCATTTGAAGGTATAGAGAGGAAGATTTCCCAAAGACTCAATACTCAGGTTGTTGGATATGGAGCTCAAAAGAAGAGGGAAAGCATAGACAGAAATAACCTGATAAAATACATTGCACCACAGGATTTACGTGCCTATGGCCTGATTCCGGAGATTGTGGGAAGACTTCCTGTGCTAACCTATCTGGAACCGCTTGACAGGGATGCTCTCAAAAAAATCTTAATCCAACCCAAAAATGCACTTGTAAAGCAATATGTACGACTATTCGAGCTGGATGGGATAAAACTCAAAATCGATGATGAAGTGCTTGACTATATAGTAGACACTTCAATAGAATACAAACTGGGTGCAAGAGGCTTGAGGTCAATCTGTGAGGCAATAATGGTAGATGCTATGTACGAAGCTCCTTCAGGTGAAAGAAAGCGGCTTACCATAAAGTTACCTTATGCAAAAAAGATGGTCGAAAAATTTACCGGAACGATAAAAATTTAAAAAAAATTTTGTATTTTATTTTTTCTGATTAATTTCGTCCCCGGATATCGATAAAAAAGTATGAACAAATCAATAAAGAAATATTTATTCAGTTCAAAGAAACCAAAACTTTGAATGGGGATTTTTTGTGTAAAAAGCATGGATCTCCATAGATTCATGCTTTTTTTTTAACATACATGTATGAAAAAAGAAATTTTTGATTTTTATCTCGGTCTGATGAGTATCGAGTCAACCTCTGGCAGAGAGGCCAGACTGTCTGAATATATCAGGCATACAGTTTGCTACAAAAATGCAAAACTTGATATTCAGCAGGTTGGAGATGGTTCTGAGAATTTGTTTTTTAAATGGGGTGATCCTAAGATAATATTTTGCACTCATATGGATACTGTACCACCATACATTCCACCGACAGTATCATATAATAGCAAAAATAATTTAATTGATGATGCAACTGTTTGGGGGAGAGGGTCATGCGATGCAAAAGGGCAAATTGTTTCTCAGTATGCCCTCTCTCTGGAGCTAGAGAAAGAAGGGTATAGTAATTTCGGAATTTTATGGGTTTCAGGGGAAGAAACGGGTTCAATCGGTGCCAGACAGGCAAATCCGATGATTAATGATTGCGAGTATATTATTGTTGGAGAGCCTACTGAAAACTTACTTATTTCTGCTGCAAAGGGTACAGCTCTTTACAAGGTTAAGATTGAGGGTAAAGGTACCCATTCCGGATACCCATTAAATGGAGATGACGCAATAAAGAAATTTGATGACTTTTACCATAAGCTCTGCAACCTTAAGTTCCCCTTTGACAACATACTGGGTGATACCAGCTGGAACATCGGGATGCTGAGTTCACAAAATGCATTTAATATTGTTCCCTCCCTGGTGGAGTTCAGCTTGTATGTAAGAACCACTTTTGCTTCTGAAAAGGCAGTTGATTCATTATTGCAGGAACTTTCTGCAAAAGATACTGTCCTTTTACCAATCAGTAAAAGTGAACCGATAATGTTCCACACAGAGGAGGGATTTAATCAAGGAATTGTTTCATTTGGTTCAGATGCTCCGTTGTTTACAAATGTTCCCTCAAAGCTGCTATATGGCCCGGGCTCAATTTTCAATGCCCATACAGAAAGTGAAAGGTTAACAATCAAAGAGATAGATAAAGCTGTAAAAGATCTTAAAACATTGTATTTAAAACTTAAAAAAAGAATAGTGTGTTAGTTATGAAATTTGGAGGCACATCTGTGGAGGATGCTGCCGCAATGAGAAGACTACTTGGGATAGTGAGAAGCAGGATAAATAATAAACCTGTTGTTGTTGTTTCTGCTTTATCAGGTGTAACATCTGAACTTTACAGGATTGCCTCTCTTGCCTCTTCCGGAGAATCCCTTGGACAGATCAATATCCTTGATGAAATGATCGGGAGGCACTTGTCCATTGTAGAGGAGTTAATTCCAAAAGAGAGTGTTTTGAGGAAAGAGTGTGAAGATGAAATCCTCACACTCTTTAATCAGTTGAAGGAGATGGTTTCGGTCGTATCTATACTTACAGAGCTCTCTGAAAGATCTCTTGCAAGGATTGTATCCTTTGGAGAACTTCTCTCTTCTACCGTGATCTTTTATCTCCTTAAGGAGAGTGGTTTTTTATGCAAATACCTTGACGCAAGAGAATTAATAATTACAGACAACAATTATTTAAAAGGAGAACCTGATATTGAAAAGATTAAGAAAAGATCAGCAGAAAAAATTACATCATCAGAAGGAGATTATGATCTTTTTATCACACAGGGCTTCATCAGCTCCTCTTCAGAAGGGATAGGCACTGTACTTGGAAGAGGAGGCTCAGACTATACAGCATCTCTTCTGGGAATGGCATTAAATGCCAAGGAGATAGAGATATGGACAGATGTGGATGGGGTTCATACAGCAGATCCCCGTTACGTAAAAGGAACAAGGAGCATATCAGAACTCTCTTTTGAAGAGGCCGCAGAGATGGCCTTCTTTGGGGCAAAGGTGCTTCATCCTTCGACAATACTTCCGGCAATCGAATCGGGAATCCCGGTAAGAGTGCTGAACTCAAGGATAGTGGAATGTCCCGGAACTGTGATTCTTCCCAAAGAGAGGGTTAACGGATCTGGTGTGAGAGCGATAACTTTTAAGGAGAGTATTACTGTAATTAACATCTTTTCTGCAAGGATGCTGAATGCCGTGGGTTTTCTCAGACGGGTTTTCGAATTGTTCGATAAATACAAAATATCGGTGGACCTGATAAGCACATCAGAAGTGAATGTATCTCTGACAGTTGAACACGGTACAAAACTTGAGGGAGTTATAAGTGAATTATCTGAGTTCTCTTCTGTTACAGTCAGAGATGATCTCTCTCAGATATCGGTTGTCGGAAAGGGTTTAAAAAATACAAGAGGTACCTGTGCCCGGATTTTCGGGGCACTGGCTGAATACAAAATATATATGATTTCGCAGGGAGCCTCTGAGATAAATCTGAGTTTTGTCCTCAACAGAAAAGACCTTAATCAGGCGCTTGAAAAGATGCACAACGAACTTTTTATAAATAACTGAATATAATTAATATTATGAACATTGTAATTTCAGGGTATGGAAAGATGGGTCATCAGATAGAGGATCTTCTCAGGGAAACGGGTATTGTTCCGTTACTTTGCACCGAGGATATTCGATCAGTTGATCCGGCAATTGCCTCAAAATCTGTGTGTATAGATTTTACCGAGCCCGATGCCTTTTTATTAAACTACACTTTTATTGCAGAAAATTTTTTCTCTGCAGTAATAGGAACTACCGGATGGAGCAGCAAAAAGAATGAGATAATTGAGTGTTTTGTAAAAAATAAAACTCCAATGATTTATGCCTCAAATTTCTCCATAGGAGTAAACATCTTCTTCAAATTGAATGAGATTGCATCAAAACTAACCTCTGCACTGGGAAAATACCACCCATATATTTTGGAAATGCATCACGCCAAAAAACTGGACTCTCCTTCGGGTACTGCCAGAACAATAGTGGATATTCTCGGGAAAAACTACAACAATATTCCTGAAGTTGCATCGGTAAGATCTGGCTCAATACCGGGAATTCATCAGGTAGGATATGAGTCTGTGGATGATAGGCTTAAGCTGGTTCATGAGGCTTTTTCAAGAAAGGTTTTTGCAAGGGGGGCAATTCTTGCCGCCGAGTGGAGCCTTGAGCAAAGCGGAGTATATGAATTCAGGGAATTAATTGAAAATAACTTTAATAAAATAATTGGGATATGTTAAAGATAGAAGGCTGCGGAACAGCACTTATAACTCCATTTACTACATCAGGGGAAGTGGATTTCAACGCATTGAGAAAACTTATTAAAAGACAGTTGGATGGAGGAATTAACTTTTTGGTTCCGCTTGGAACAACAGGTGAAACTCCCTGTCTTGAAGATGAAGAGAAGACGAAAATACTGACAATTGTCAAAGAGGTAACAGAGGGAAAGATACCGGTAGTGGCAGGAGCCGGTTCTAACTGTACAAAAACAGTATTAAAAAACATTGAACTTCTTGACAGATACGGTGCAGATGCCTTTCTTGTGGTTGTCCCTTACTACAACAAACCCACCCAGCAAGGTATATACGACCATTTCAAAACGGTTGCCTCCGGTACTGACAAGCCTGTGATACTCTATAATGTACCGGGTCGTACAGGAGTGAATATGACAGCCGAAACCACAATCCGCCTTTCTTCAGTAACAAATATTATTGCCGTAAAGGAAGCCTCCGGAAACATGGATCAGGCTATGGAAATCATCCGTAACGCTCCCGCAGGATTCAGAGTTCTTTCCGGAAACGATGACAATACACTTGAAATTATGTCTGCCGGTGGGAGCGGTGTAATCAGCGTAGCTTCCAATGTTATGCCTGAGTTGGTAGTGAGGCTGACAAAACTACTGAAATCCGGTAGGCTTCAAGAGGCAAAAATGCTCAACGACAATCTTATGCCCCTCTTCAAAAACTGTTTTACAGAGAGTAATCCAATTCCTGTAAAGGGGGCTCTTTTTTCTCTTGGGCTAATTTCCAATATATTGAGATTACCATTGACAAGTGCCCTGCCGCAGACTATCGATATTATGAAGAAAACAATTGATGACCTGAAAACTTTGTAAAATGATGGAAAATTTGATACAACAATATAATGAGCTGATTCTGAATCCCACCGAAGAAGGGGAAAAAGAGCTGTTTTACAAGGTACGCGATCTTCTGGACAAAGGAGAGCTGAGAGTTGCAGAAAACATTTCAGGGAAGTGGATCACAAACGGATGGATTAAGTCGGTTATTCTCTGGGGATTTAAATACGGGCAAATTGAAAAGACACAATCAGAAGCCTGGGACTTTTTTGACAAGGATACATTTCCGGTTAAAACTATTGACCTGACTGATAAAATCCGTCTTGTACCGGGGGGATCTTCAATAAGGTCAGGTTCGTATATAGCAGAAGGCACGGTGATTATGCCTCCTTCTTATATAAATACAGGTGTGTATCTGGATTCTGGTTGTATGGTTGATTCACACGTTCTTATTGGTTCATGTGCTCAAATAGGTAAAAATGTTCATATTTCTGCAGGCACACAGATAGGAGGAGTTCTCGAACCTGCAGGGGCATTGCCTGTGATTGTGGAGGACAACGTTTTTATTGGTGGAAACTGCGGTATATATGAAGGTTGTCTGATAAAGCAGAGGGCGGTGATTGCGACAGGCGTGATTCTCAATGGGTCTACACCGGTATTCGATAATACAACCGGACAATTTATCAGAAAAGAGAATGGTGGATTGACAATTCCGGAAGCAGCTGTCGTAATATCCGGAAGCAGGCCGCTTTCAAGCCAGTGGGGAAGGAGTGAGGGTGTTCAGATATATTGTCCAGTGATAATCAAGTACAGGGATAAAGGAACAGATGCCTCTATAACTCTGGAATCGGCTCTCAGATAGATTGTCTGATTACATCTGATAATTAAACATATATTTGTAATTAAATTTTAAAGCAATGGAGCCTGTTAATGTAGCCCTTGTTCTCTCCGGAGGAGGAGCCAGAGGATGCGCCCATATCGGAGCCATAAGAAAACTTGATGAGTCCGGCTTTAGGATTACATCAGTAGCAGGAACTTCTTTTGGAGCCTTAATAGGAGGGATTTATGCAGCAGGAGGACTTGAAACCTTCAGCAAATGGGTTTCTTCTCTTGACAGAATGGAGATCCTTAAACTGACAGATATCACAATAAGCAGCAGTGGTTTCGTAAAAGGGAAAAAAATAATTGACAGGATGAGAGAGATAATTCCTGACAGAAAGATAGATGATCTTCCGATTCCCTTTTGTGCGGTTGCTACAGATATTCTCAACAAGAGAGAGAGGGTATTTTCGTCAGGGGATCTTTATGATGCAATAAGAGCTTCAATATCAATTCCTACAGTTTTTCAACCATTTTTCACTGATGGTAATTACTATGTTGACGGGGGGCTTGTGAATCAGATACCGGTCAACAGGGTTGCCAGAAGAGATGGAGATATTCTGGTTGTGGTTGATGTCGGGGCAAACATCCCTTATGAAGGCCACGAGGATAAGATTGTCGATGTCAGACTTGCAAAATACCGGGCCAGAATTGATAAGATCCAGAAGAAATTCAACCATCTGCTGGTAAATGAAAGTAAAAAAAGCAGTAAGGGAATAGGTTTGTTCAATTTGTCAAACCGGAGCATTGGAATTATGATGAGGAGGATATCGGACCTGATGTTGGAACGATACCCTCCAGACATGTTAATTCAGATATCAAAAGAGTCCTTTAGTACTTATGATTTCTACAAAGCCGAGGAGATAATCAAAGAGGGAGAAAGAGCAGCAGTTAAGGCTATTTCTCTGTATAAATCAGGTAGAAAAGAGCAATAGATTCAATCCCTTTGTAAAACTGACTTAGAAGATAACTCTCGTTGGGCGAGTGTATTACATCTCTTTCGAGCCCAAACCCCATCAACAGAGGATTGGCTTTGAGTATCTGCTGAAGATCGGCCAGAACAGGAATGCTCCCTCCGCCTCTGTTGGGTACCGGTTCAATTCCGTAAACCTGTGTAATTGCCCGGGATGCCGATTTGTACACATCTGACGATATCGGGCAAAGAAATCCTTGTCCCCCGTGATGAGATTTCACCTTAACCTTGACCCCTTTGGGCGCCAGCTTTAAGAAATGTTTTTCAAAGAGTTTTGCGATTTTTTTGTGGTCCTGATCCGGGACAAGTCTCATAGATATTTTTGCATAGGCTTTTGATGGAAGTACGGTTTTAGCTCCTTCACCTATATAGCCTCCCCAGATTCCGTTTACATCCAGACAAGGGCGAATACCTGTTCTCTCCATTGTAGAGAAACCCTTCTCTCCTGTAAGTCCGTCAACATCAATGAACTCCATATACTCCTTTTCGTTAAACGGAGCTTTGGCAAGCATTGCCCTCTCTTTTTTTGACAACTCAACAACATCGTCATAGAAGCCTTTGATGGTTATCCTTCCGTCTTTGTCTATCAATTTGTCAATCATAGAGCAAAGAACATTTATCGGATTTGCGACTGCTCCGCCATAGTGTCCGGAATGCAGATCCTTATTAGGGCCGGTAACCTCAACCTCCATATATGCAAGTCCTCTCATCCCGACATTCAAAGATGGGACCTTCTCATCAATCATTGTTGTATCGGAAACCAGAATATCATCACAGGAAAGCATTTTTTTGTTCTCTTTTGCCCATTTACCAAGACTGGGGGATCCAATTTCCTCCTCTCCGTCAATTATGAATTTAACATTGCATTTTAACTGATTGGTCTTTACAAGGTATTCAAAGGCCTTTATATGCATAAAACCCTGGCCTTTGTCGTCATTTGCACCTCTGGCATAAATTGCCCCGTCCCTTACCTGTGGTTTAAAAGGAGGAGTTTTCCACAGTTCAATCGGGTCTGCAGGCTGTACATCGTAATGGGCATATACCAAAACTGTCTTTGCCCTGGGATCTACTACCTTTTGGGCAAAAACCACAGGATGTCCTTCTGTCGGATATATCTCCGCGTAGTCTGCTCCAGCCTCCATAAGGAACTGTACATATTTTTCTGCAGCCTTTTGCATATCCGGTTTATGTTCAGCCATTGAGCTTATGGACGGAATCTGCAGAAGTTCAAATAATTCCGACAAATAGCGTTTGCTGTTATCCTGAATAAATTTTTTCATAATGGTTGTTTTTAATATCGATTGTTAAATTGTTAAAAGCTGTATCTGAGAGTTAGTCCGAAGCTGGCAGGCATTAATCCTGCATTGGTAATCATCTGAAATTTTGGATCCCAGTCAAAAGCCAGCACAACAGGTGCTTCCGGAAATTTATACTCTATTCCGCCTACCAGACCAATAGAAGTGCTCAATTTATCCCTGAAATCACCGGAAATATAGATTCCGGCTGAAACTCCGGGGCCACCATAAATGGCTAAACCCTCAGGTTGAAGGTTGTAATGAAATAGATAATTGAAGGTAGCTTTGAATTTTGCTACATTCCGGCCAATAATGTCGATGTCTGCAATTCCTTCATAGGCTCTGCTTTCTGTGGTGAATTGTTTGTAGCTTACACCTATGCTTGATCCTATCCTTATACCGGCAGCCCTCTGGTAACTCTGCGAAAACCCACTTGTGAAAAAATAAAGAATTACTGTCAGACAGATGATTTTTTTCATACTTAGATATTTTTCGAAATTTTATTAACAAATATTGTACCTCAATCGGAGCTAAAAATAAGTTACTTCAAAACCGGTAAGCTGTGAGAGCAGTTTGTTCGCGAGCCGGCTTGCACCAATCCTGAAATGTTGAGGAGTAAGCCACTTTTTGCCAAGCACTTTATCCACAATTGCATAGTATATAAGTGCGTCGTCAATTGTAGCAATTCCTCCGGCAGGTTTTAATCCTGTCATTGTCCCATCTTTTCTGTATTTTTCAAGTATTCTGCTGCACATTATATATGCGGCCTCAGGTGTAGCTGCAGGTTCAAGCTTTCCGGTGGAGGTCTTTAAAAAATCAGCACCGCATTCCATAGCAATGTCGCAGGCTTTTTTAATGATTTCGGGATCTTTGAGGGCACCTGTTTCGAGAATGATTTTGAGAGTGGCTCCTTTAGTTGCCTCTCTCAGAAGTGAAAGTTCATTGTGTACATCTTCGTACCTGTTATCCAGAAACTTGTTAAGGGGAAGTACAATGTCAATTTCATCAGCACCTTTTTCAACAGCCATCCTGCATTCAGCAGCCTTTATTTCATCAAAACTCTGAGAAGCAGGAAAACATCCTCCGACTGCAGTTATCCTTACCCCCGGCGCTTTAAGAACATTCTTAATCAGTGAGGAGAAGTTGGGATAGGTACATATTGAGGCAACATTGTGGAATTTTGGATAATGGATTTTAAAGTTATTGACCTTTTCAGTCATAGCCTTTACCGATGTGTTTGTATCAGTCGGATTCAGGGTGGTCAAATCAATGAATGAGATAAGATCTTTAAATATTTTTTCTTTTCTGTACTGTTCAAGAGAACCCCTGATAGTTTCTATTTCGTTAATGAATGAGTCCATAATATTATGATTATATGTTAATTAATCTTGTTTTTGCGGTCCTCCCTGGTATCTATCCATATTGTTACCGGACCGTCGTTTGTAAGGCTGACCTTCATCATTGCGCCAAAAATACCGCTGGCTATCCCCTTTCCTAAACAGGAGGTCAGGATCTTTTTAAAATTCTCGTAGAGTGAAAATGCCAATTCAGGCCTTGCAGCCCTAATGTAAGACGGACGGTTTCCCTTTCTGGTCTGTGCGTGCAGGGTGAACTGACTTACAAGTAGTATATCTCCCCGGATATCAATCAAAGATTGGTTCATGACACCTTTTACATCATCGAAAATTCTAAGGTTTACGACCTTTCTTGCTGCATACTCGAGATCGCTTTCATCGTCGGAATCTTCAAAACCGGCAAATATCAGCAAGCCATTGCAAATTTCTCCCGTTACTGAGTTCTCAACCTCTACAGAGGCATTTGTTACTCTTTGAATCAGTAGCCTCATCTCCTTATCCGCTGATTGTTATTTTGTATCCGGTTGCTAATAGTGGTGCTGAAATTTTCTTCATCTCGTCCACTGTAATCTTTTCAAGGTTGCTGGCAGGAGTTTCTCGGTCAATTGTGTAGATCATAATTTCTCTGGGATGGATCTGCAACACCAGTCTTTGCCAAAGAGCAACCTCAGTTTCTGTGGTATTGTCAATCTTCTTCCCTTGGAACTCTCCCCGCAGAAACATTGTCTGGAGCACAAATCTGTGGCGGAATTTTTTTAACAAATCAACTGTCTCAGAGAGAGAATATTTAAAGTTGGGTCTGTTTAAAAGAGAGATCGTCTCTTCATTTGCAGAATCAATTTTTATAATAGGATTATCTGCTTTTAGAAGTGCATTTGCAACTGCTTCATTTCCCAGTATGCTGCCGTTGGTCAGAACCGAGACTTTTGCAGAAGGTATAAGGTTATTTCTAAGCAAAAGAGTTCCTTCCAGTATTTCCGGAAAATCCGGATGCATTGTCGGTTCTCCGTTCCCGGAAAATGTTATGGAGTCAACAGCAGTATTGTCTTTTACAAGTTCTGCAATTTTTTCCCTAAGAGCATTCAAAACCATTTCTTTGCCCGGAATCTCTTTATCCTGCTTTCCGTCTTTGTTAAAACCGCACTCACAGTACAGGCAGTCGAAATTGCACCATTTCCCGTGTCTTGGGAGCAGGTTGACACCCAGCGAAGAACCTAGACGTCTGCTTTTTATTGGGCCGAAAACTATATCGCTAAAAAGAATTGTTCCCATAACTCAATGATATTTAAGCTACTCTTACAGAGTGGCTGTCTTTAGTAAGTTTCATATTATTGTAATCAATATTATCAATATAGACCACACCCGGGTTTTTCCCTGGTGTAAAGCTCCCTAATTCACTCTCCTTTTTAAGGAAATTGGCACCGTTACGTGATGCCCACGAAAGCATTTCTTCCAGAGTAATCCAGGGAAAGTATCTTTGCAAGGTTTTAATCTCTTCAATTATTGACAAGGTCGTGTTGCTTGACAGACTGTCGGTTCCCAGAGTTATGACAGCACCTTTCCTTCTGAGTAGCTCAACAGGGGGAAGAGCAGAGTGAATAAACAGATTTGAGAGTGGACAGATTGCCCAGTAAAGGTTTTCTATTAGTTCTGAAGCCCTGTCGATACTTTCGGCGTCAGTAAATGTGTTGTGAACCAGTAATATACTTGCGTCAGGTTTTTTCTCTTCCTTCTCACTTATAGCCCTGATAAACCCAAGAAAGTATTGCAGAGCTCCTTTGGAGTTGATAGGAGGGTTGCTTAATCCTCTGCCACGGAATTCATCGGCCAGAGGCCCTCTTCCGAACCTGATGAGCTCCTCTTCCTCCCAGCTCTCCTGATTATGATTTGAGAGCCATCCCTCTTTAAGAGCCTCTTCTATAGTTGCATTCAGCAGCCTCGGGCTCATTGTGTAACAGGAGTGTGGAGAAGGTCCTCCATCAATTCTCCATTGTTTAGATGCAAGGTTGAGTTTTTTAACCTTTTCAGTAATCAATGGAGAATCCTCAGGTTCTGAACCGAAAACTTCCAGAAAAGTACGTGTGTACATCAAAGAGGAGGCCTTTATATCAAAACTCTCATCACAGTTGCTGATGTCTGCCATTGCAGAAACCCCGCTGCAATAAAGCTGATCCATCTCCTTTTGAATACAGCTGACTCTTTCATTCTTCTCTGTCCTATCTCTTAGCTGGTTAATCTGACGGATAAAACCTGCCATTCCGGTATTTTGACTCAGTTTTCCTTTGAGGTGCGATAGCTCGATATGACAGTGTGAATTAACAAAACCCGGACAGAGAATCCCATCGTAGAATTCTGTGCTTTCGGTCTCCTCTTTAAGTGACCCTATCTCCACCACAATATTTTCAGTGTTCAGGCAGAGATAGCCCATCCTTATCGGTGGCCTGTCGAGGGGAAAGAGATATTGTGCGGCTATCTTTCTCATATTTGTAAAACGGGCTGTTTTCAATTTGGGTGTTATTCTTCCACCAAATAGCCATTCCAGGATATTCAACCCTTTCATAGAGCGAGTCGGGAAGAAAAAATGGACTTTTTGGAAAAGAGTCAGGAGCAATGATCCATCTTAATGCTCTTATATGCAAATCAGTCTTCTTGAGAGAATCTCTCTCCCTGATAGAAAGTAAGACATCTTTCAGTACAAAACTTTTAATTTCTGCTTCAATAATCTGTTCTTCTGCCAGGGCTTTTCTTTTTTCGAGTATCTCCATTGCCTTGGTGAAAAATCCTTTAAGCTTTGCAGGACGGGGAAGATAATGATCTATGGTCGCAAGAAATTCTTCTGTTGTATAGCCGTATTTCTTAAGTACCGGTTCATAAATCGCCATTGTATCGGCACTCTGCATCCTTTGGAAATCCATTGAGAGAGCTTTGTCAGCTATAAATAGATCTGCAATCAGAGGCGGTAATTCTTCTTTTTTTATGATCCCTCTGTCTGAGCAGGAGAACAGGATCAGCAGTAGAGTGAGCAGCAGTAGTGATTTCCTTGGCATAAGAGAGGATTAAAAATACAAAGTTAACTTATTTATTGCTATTTTTGTCAACCTTGCCATCTTATTAAAAATATGAAAAAACTGTATAATGTTATAATACTCGGTTCCGGTGGCAGAGAATCTGCTTTTGCCTGGAGTATTTCTCAAAGTCCTAAGCTTCAAAATCTTTATTGTGTTCCCGGTAATCCCGGAACCGCTGAAATTGCACAAAATATTGATGCAGATATTAATGATTTTGCTAAAATTGCTGCAATTGCACAAGAGGTTTCTGCAGATATTATTGTAACAGGTCCTGAAGAGCCACTGGTAAGGGGAATAAGGGATTTTTTCGGAGAGCATCCCACTCTTTCCCGAATAATGTTTATTGGCCCCTGCAAAAGAGGGGCACTTTTGGAAGGGAGCAAGGAGTGGGCTAAGGAGTTTATGGCAAGACATAAAATTCCGACTGCACCATTCAAATCTTTTAAATCTGATCAGACAGAAGAAGCTGTGAGCTATATAAAAACTCTTACTCCTCCGTATGTTTTAAAGGCTGATGGTCTTGCTGCAGGCAAGGGGGTAATAATACTGAATTCTGAACAGGAAGCTGTAGATGAGGTGAAAGTGATGCTTGACGGGAAATTCGGGAAGGCATCCGAAAGGGTTGTTATTGAGGAGTTCCTTTCTGGTCTTGAGCTGTCGGTGTTTATCCTGACAGATGGAGAAAATTACATCCTTCTGCCTGAAGCAAAGGACTACAAAAGAGTAGGGGATGGTGATAGCGGCCCGAACACAGGAGGGATGGGAGCAGTAAGTCCGGTGTTTTTTGCAGACCAAAAATTTATGGAAAAGGTTGAAAAAAAGATAATTATGCCTACAATAAACGGTCTGAAATCTGAGAAGATACCTTACAAGGGATTCATTTTTTTCGGGTTGATCAATTGTAAAGGAGAACCGTTCGTAATTGAGTATAATGTAAGAATGGGTGATCCTGAAACTGAAGCTGTTCTGCCACGGATAAAAAGCGATTTGTTAGGACATCTTTTAGCAGCTGCAAAAGGTGAGCTTGCCGGGGAGAAAGTTGTAATATCGGAGGAGACCTCTATGACCGGTATTGCTGTTTCGGGAGGGTATCCGGGTGATTATGCAAAAGGCTACAGAATTGATGGCCTTGAGAATGTTGGGAATGCTTTGTTATTCCACTCAGGGACAAAGCTATCCTCAGAAGGAGTTGTTACTGCGGGTGGAAGAGTGCTTGCTGTTACTGTTCTTGGCGATGGAGTGGCAAACACCAGGGAAAAACTATACAAATCAATGGAAATGATACACTTCAAAGATATATACTTTAGAAAGGATTTGGGAATCGATCTTTTAGAAAATATTTAATTATGTCCACAGGGACAAAATATCATTTTGCTGTTTCCCCTCTTTTTCTGGGGGCACTATTTGCAACAACCCTGTTTGTGGATCTTTTTAAAGATGGTTCTTTAGTCAATCTTTACTCTTTGAATATTCTCGCAATTCCCTTAGAGCTTGAGATCTATCAGCATATTCTGATATCCATAGCATCTATAATTCTTACATTGATAGTGCTTTACCGCTTTAATGAGCTCAGAGCCTCTGCCGGAAGAAACGGATTGACGGTGCCTGTTTTATATCTCCTTTTTACATCATATTTTGGAGGCTACTTCTCAACGTCCGGGATATCTGTTGCCGCTTTACTGGTGACAGGTTCTTTAGCTTTTTCATTTAGCAGGGACAAAAACGACAGCGAGCTTTTTATGTCAAATTTTCTCATCTCGCTTTCTGCAATTTTTGAACCGCTGCTTCTGTTTCTTGTTCCTCTTGTCCTCATATTCTCCCTGAGATCTTCGTTAGCTGGTGCAAGAAATATAGCAATTGCCCTTTCAGGTTTAATTCTGCCTTTTGTAATTACACTTTCAATAATTTATATGTCAGGAGGTGAGATATCTGTACTGGAAGAATATATCTCTGAACTGGGCACTGCAAGACTTACATTTCCTTTCAGTGGCAGCGTTCCTGAAGCTCTTTACTCAGTTGCGCTGACAACCTATCTGTTCTTTGCTATATACATTATTTTTAAAAAGATAAACAGATACAAAATAATTAAATCAAAGTCTTTCTCAAGAATAATTGCATTGATGGCATTTACAGCTCTCATTACCCTGTTTTATCATTCAGGGGAGAGAGACATTACTCCAATAACAGCAATACCTGCCTCCTTTATAGCTGCCGAATACTCAGACTCGGACAACTCTTCTTCAGGGGGGCGGGCAGCTTTACTGATTGTCCTGATATTACTTACAGTTGTAAAAATATCAAGGATTCTATAAATGTTAAATGGTTCTTCCGGGGTATTGTTTAAGAGCAACTTCCAGACACTTCATTGCAGATTTCAGATCTTCAACTTTAAGTACATATGCGATCCTTACTTCGTTGAATCCCTTTCCGGGAGTTGCGTAGAAACCTGCTGCAGGAGCAACCATCACAGTCTGGTTTTCGTACTGGAAATCTTCCAGCAGCCATTGTGCAAACTTGTCGCTGTCGTCAACAGGCAGTCGTGCGATGGTATAAAAGGCTCCCATTGGCATCGGAGAAAAAACGCCCTCGATTTTGTTAAGAGCTTCAATCATCACATCCCTTCTTGTTATATACTCTTGTTTTACTCCGTCAAAGTATTCCTGCGGTGTAGCAAGAGCACCTTCGGCTGCAATTTGTCCGTATGCAGGGGAGCATAGTCTGGCCTGAGCAAATTTCAGAACACCTTTCATAATTTCCTTATTCTTGGAAACAATTGCACCTATTCTTACCCCACAAAGACTGTATCTTTTTGACACAGAGTCAATGAGTATTACGTTTTCTTCCAGTCCTTTGAGGTGCATTGTTGAAAAGTGTGGCTCGTCGGTGTAGCAGAATTCCCTGTAAACTTCGTCTGAAAATATAAATAGCTGGTGTTTTTTTGCAATCTCGCCTAACTTTAAGATGGATTCCTTTGAATAAAGAGTGCCTGTCGGATTGCCGGGATTGCAAATGATGATACCTTTGGTCTTAGGTGTGATGTTCTTTTCGAATTCACTGATTTCCGGAAGTGCAAAACCACTCTCGATAGTAGTAGCTATTGGTTTAAGGATAACATCGTTCTGAAGAGCAATAGCATTGTAGTTAGTATAGAAGGGTTCAATTACAATAACTTCGTCTCCGGGATTGCAGGTTACTGCAAGAGCGATTTGAAGTGCTTCGCTGCCTCCGGTGGTTATATTGATCTCGTCGGCAGTTACGTCTATGCCAATTTTCTGGTAGTATTTGGCAAGCCCTTTTCTGTAGCTCTCTATTCCTGCAGAGTGTGGATATGAAACAAGCTCGAGATTATTGTTCTTAACTGCGTCAAGAGCCTCTTTCGGTGAGGCTATGTCCGGTTGCCCTATGTTAAGATGATATACCTTAACTCCTCTTTTTTTTGCAGCCTCTGCAAACGGT
This sequence comes from Bacteroidales bacterium UBA6088, assembly GCA_002428635.1. Lineage (GTDB taxonomy): Bacteria > Bacteroidota > Bacteroidia > Bacteroidales > UBA932 > Bact-08. The sequence continues at coordinate 174,042 of DIXE01000012.1, read as the reverse complement.
ACCAGCTTCCTTATGGGAGACGCAGGCATTTTGTTTGCTTTGTTGGATAGTGTTAACATTACCTGAATTTTTTTATAATGGTTATTTTAATTCTTTCTTAATCATTTTATTTTATCATTGATTCCAGAAAAGCTTCAATACCGGGCTGCATAGTAGAAGTTTTTTCGGAATAGTTATTTGTAAGTATCGCAAATGTCCAGATCTCACCCTGCTCTCTCTCTACATATCCTGCATAACACCGAACTCCTGACAGCGAGCCGCTTTTAGCGTGAATCCTGGATTTTTTCAGGGGATCAGCGTTGCCAAGTACCCCTTTAAGTGTTCCGGGACCTCCGGGTTGCGGAAAGCTTACAAAATATTCGTCAAAGATATCAAATTCTTTCATTTTGGAAAAGAATTTACAGAAGAAACGGGCCGAAACATAATTCTGGCGGGACAAACCACTGCCGTCATCTTGTCTGTATCCTCTGGTTTTCAGTCCTATGTCTTGCATCAGTCTTAATGCAGCTACTCTTGACGAGTCATATGAACCCACTGAGGTGTAAATCTTACCTAGCATTTTGAAAAAAGTCTCAGCATAGAAATTGTTGCTTATTCTGTTGGTTACATTGATTATTGAGAAAAGCGGAGGAGATAGGCTCTCTCCTAAAATTGCAAGACTTTCCTGATTTGGAGCGTTTTCCAGATCAGATGCATATAGAATTTCTCTGCTGACTTTAGTCCCTTTTTGTGTAAGGAATTTTTTAAATTCAAAAGCACAGGCAAGGGGCCCGAATTTATTGGATATCTGAATTACCAACGAATCCTTTCCTGCAGGGATTGATCCCCTGAATTCTCCCTTTTTATCCAGTTCAGAAACATAGTAGGATACTCTTTCGTTGCCGGATGAAGATGAGGTTGTCAGCCTGTTGACAAAAATCATCCCCGGTACTTCAGGATATACACTTTCGATTATCACGTCATCTCCTTCGTTTCTCCCGGGAACAAACTTTATATACTGGCTGTTTTCGCAGAAAGATAGACCTGAGGCACCGCTTCCGAATGAGGGGCCAATATTTGACCAGCTCCAGCTCGGGTGGATGTCTTCATCGGTAAAGAACCTGTCATCAGCCACAATTGATCCATTAATCCGTTCTATGCCTGCAGAGGCGATAAAGTCATACCACTGCTCAAAAATTTTCTCAATATCAATAGCGACAGTGTCGCGTGATCCCAAAGTAGGGTCTGCTCCCCCAACAATGTAAAGGTTACCGTAGAGTACTCCGTTTTTTATAATCCCGTCGTGTGCGATTTTTGTGGAAAATTGATAATCAGGTCCTAGCGCCTTTAAAATCAACCCTGTAGAAATTGTTTTCATTGTTGATGCTGTTAAAAGAGGAAGATCCGGATTCCAGGATGCAACAGTATTACCCTTTGAATCCATCACCATAATTCCGGTTACGGAGTTAGTGAAAAGGGTGTCGCATTTAAGTAGTTCAATTTGCTTCCTGACGTGCTGACCTTGTGCGTTAAGCATAAAAGTGAAGGCAGATATTGTCAGAAATGAGAGGAGAAACAAAGATTTTTTCATTGAGAGATGTTTGAAGTGTATGCAAAAATAGTAAATTTGCCTGATTAATCCTTTTATAAATATGAGCAGCTTTAGAAACAGAGCTCTAGATGAGTTTGCAAATCACAGAGCCGATAGATTTTTTGTTGAAAACAGACCAGTTTCAGAATATTTCGGTCAGAATGTTTTTGATATGGAAAAAATGAGGAGATATCTTTCTTCAGAAGCATTCGTTGCAGTCAGCAGAGCTATCGATCACGGAGAGAAAATCGACAGGGCCATTGCCAATCAGATTGCATCAGGAATGAAATCCTGGGCCGTTGAGAGAGGTGCAACTCATTACACTCACTGGTTTCATCCCCTTACCGATGCAACTGCAGAAAAACACGAAGCTTTTGTTGACCCCTCAATAAACGGTGCGGTATTTGAAAATTTCAGAGGTGAAGCTCTTGTACAGCAGGAACCTGATGCCTCCAGCTTTCCCAACGGAGGGCTGAGGAACACTTTTGAAGCCAGAGGATACACTGCCTGGGATCCCACATCTCCTGCATTTATAATTGACCAGACACTTTGCATCCCTACTGTATTTGTGGCATACACCGGAGAATCTCTGGATCACAAAACGCCTCACCTTAAGTCTCTCCAGAGTCTCGATAAAGCTGCCAGCGATCTGTGCGCTCTCTTTGACAACGATGTAAAAAGGGTAAACGTAATGTTGGGAATTGAGCAGGAGTACTTTGTTGTTGATGAAGCACTGTATAGGGCAAGACCAGATCTTATGCTTTGCGGCAGAACATTGCTGGGACACACCTCTGCAAAGGACCAGCAGCTGGAAGACCACTATTTTGGGGCGATACCTCAGAGGGTAATGTGCTTTATGAAGGATTTCGAAACAGAAGCCTACAAATTGGGAGTTGTTCTCAAAACAAGACACAACGAGGTAGCTCCCAATCAGTTTGAATTTGCCCCATATTTTGCTGAGGCCAATCTGTCGGTGGACCACAACCTGATGATGATGATTCTGATGAGAAAGATTGCAAAACGGCATAAGCTCAAAGTTATATTCCACGAGAAGCCATTTGCAGGTGTCAACGGATCTGGTAAACACTGTAACTGGTCATTGTTTACCAATACAGGAGTAAATCTTCTCTCTCCCGGTAACACTCCACGAACAAACATACGCTTTCTCTCCTTTTTTGTGTCTGTTATAAGAGCAGTATATGAACATCATCAGCTTCTGATGTCATCTGTAGCTTCCCTTAACAACTCTCACAGGCTCGGAGGCAACGAAGCTCCTCCTGCAATAATGTCGGTGTTTGTGGGGCGTCTTTTATCATCTGTTCTGGACTCAATCGAGAATATGTCAATGGATGTGGATAATCCTGATGATGTGCATAAACACAAACTAGATATTGTAAACAAGATACCTGAAATTTTACCTGACAATACTGACAGAAATAGGACATCACCTTTTGCGTTTACTGGTAACAGGTTTGAATTCAGGGCTGTGGGTTCCTCTATGAATGTTGCATCCGCTTTGTTTATCCTTAATGCTGCAGTTTCCCAGCAAATTACAAGATTTAAAAACCGTTGCGAGGAGATTATTCAGGGAGGGGTTGCAAAAGATGATGCAGTTGTGCAGGTTATCAGAGAATTTGTGATAGAATCCAAGAAGATAAGGTTTGAAGGGAACGGTTACAGCAAGGAGTGGCTTGATGAAGCCAGAGCAAGAGGTCTCAAGGGGATTACAGATGTTCCCAGAGCTTGCAGAATTTTTATGGATCCAAAGACATTGGCACTGATGACCGAAACAGGAGTTTTATCGGAAAGAGAAACAGAAGCCAGGTACGAAGTTATGAATGAGCTGTTTGTTAAAAAACTGCAGATTGAGGCAAGGGTCCTGGGTGATCTGACAGTTAACCACATAATTCCAACTGCAATTAAGTTTCAGAATTCATTAATTGACAATGTCCTTGGAATAAGGGAACTATTCGGCCTTGAGGAGTATAAGACAATGTCAGAAAGACAACTGGCGACAATCAAGAAAATTTCTGGTTACATCCAGCAACTCAGAGAAGATTTCCACGCTATCACAGGAGCAAGAAAAAGTGCAAACCAAATAGAAGATTCAGCCGAGAAGGCAATTGCATATTCCGATACTGTTCTTCCTTTTATGTTCAAGATCAGGTCTGTGACAGACAAGCTGGAGATGCTTGTAGACGATGAATTATGGCCACTTCCAAAATACAGGGAGCTTCTTTTCTGGAGATAAATATAAAAAACTATACGATATATGGATATTGTCAATTCTGATCAGGACAGCTATTTATTAAGAGGGGTATCCTCCTCAAAGGAAGATGTGCACAAAGCTGTGGACCTGCTTGACAAAGGATTGTATCCCAAGGCATTTTGTAAAATTGTTCCTGATTATCTAAGCAACGATCCAGATTATTGTCTTGTGATGCACGCCGACGGAGCCGGAACAAAGTCTTCTCTTGCCTACGTTTATTGGAGAGAGACTTCTGATCTGAGCGTCTGGAGAGGTATTGCCCAGGATGCTATCGTTATGAACACAGACGATCTGATATGTGTGGGTGCCTGTGACAACATTTTGTTATCTTCTACAATTGGTAGAAACAAGCACAGGATACCCGGAGAGGTTATTTCTGAGATCATTCTCGGGAATCAATTGTTTACAGATAAAATGCGCCGCTACGGAATCAACATTACACTTACAGGGGGAGAAACAGCCGATGTTGGTGATCTTGTAAGCACAATAATAGTGGACAGCACTGTTTGTGCAAGGATGAAAAGAGATGACGTGATTGACAATTCCAGAATATCACCCGGAGATGTTATCGTCGGACTAAGCTCTTATGGAAAAGCTATCTACGAGGACGAGTATAACGGGGGAATTGGCAGTAACGGTCTCACAGCTGCCAGACACGATCTTTTTTCAAGTGTTATTGGTAACAGGTATCCTGAAAGTTACAATAATCAGATCCCAAAGGAACTGTCATATACTGGGTCTAAAATGCCCGAAGAGATTGAGCCCAAGACCGGAATATCATATGGGAAATTACTTCTTTCCCCGACAAGAAGTTATGCTCCTGTAATAAAAGAGGTCCTCTCAAAGCATCGTAAAAATGTAAATGGAATAATTCACTGTTCTGGAGGAGGACAAACTAAAATTCTTAACTTTGTTGAAGGGGTTTGTGTGGTCAAGAACAATTTGTTTCCAGTTCCACCTCTGTTTGAGGCCCTAATGGACTCCTCGAGGAACAACATAAAACAGATGTACAAAGTGTACAACATGGGTCACAGGATGGAGTTATATCTTAATGAAGTGGTTGCTTCAGATGTTTGCGAGATTTCAGATTCTTATGGTATTGAGGCCAGGATAATCGGGAGGGTAGAGGCTTCAAAAAAGACAAGTGTCAGACTTATAACTCAATACGGAGACTTTTTATATGAAAAATAATCCGGTTTTAATTTTATTTTTTTTATTTGCCTTTATAAGCTTAAGCTGTAAAAATAAGAGTGTTGATTATTCATTGGAGATTGCAGAAAAGGCAATAAAAGATAAAAATTCTAACTGGTACGCCGATTTTAAAAGCTATCCAGCTTCAAGAACATCTCTTCCAATAGGAATTTTCGATTCCGGAACTGGCGGACTTACAGTAATGGAATCATTTCTTTCAATGGACCTGTTTGACAATGTTACCGGTGAGGAGATGAGCGATGGAATTCCTGATTTCAGGGGCGAGAACTTTATCTATCTGGCCGATCAGGCAAATATGCCATACGGGATTTACGATTCTCAAGGTAAGAGAGATTATCTGAGAGAGTTGATAATCAAGGACGCACTCTTCCTTACAAAAGGCGAGAATCGCTCCAGAATTATTGTTATTGCCTGCAATACTGCTACATCTTTTGGTTATGATGATATTCGATCACTTTTGGACAGATCAAAAACCGGGGTTAAGGTGGTAGGAGTTGTGAATGCCGGTGCAAAAGCGGCATTGGACAATCTGGAACACACCGATGGTGTCTATATAGGAGTTTTGGCTACTGTGGGGACAATCTCTTCCGGAAGCTATCAGCGAACTATTCGTGAGATGGCACTTTTGAGGGGTTTTAATGAGGCTCCCGGAATTACAGTCAGGGCAGGTGCAGGTTTTGCAGAGGCAGTGGATTCTGATATAAGTTTTATTGATAAAAATGCTGCCGGTATAAGGGATCAGTACAAGGGCCCCTCTCTGGGAACAGACTCAACTGACATAAGGTCTGATTTGCTGGACCGCTACAATTTTTCTTTTTCAGGGAACGATATGTTGTATGTTAAAGGAGGAGAATCTTTTGAGTCTCTTCAGCTGAATTCTCCCGGCAACTATGCTCGTTTTCACCTTGTGTCGCTTATAGAGGATCACAGGCAAAAATATCCCGGTAAAAAACTGGATAACATCATACTAGGCTGCACTCATTACCCATACCTGATAGACACTCTCAGGAAGGTAGTTAACGAACTTATTGATTACAAATTAAATGATAAGCCAATATACAGTGAAATTTTTGCAGAAAGTTTTGATTTCATTGATCCGTCACAATATACCGCAAAAGAGACCTATACAATTCTAAGGGATGAAAAACTGCTTGCCGGCAGAAAGACAGATTGCTCTGTCAAGGCATACATATCTGTACCTTCACCCGATGTGCCCAAAGAGAATCTTGACGACCAGGGCAATTTCCTCTTTTCATACAAATATGGAAGGATAACCGGAAGCGAGCTCTCAGACACCAGATGGACCCTCTTTTCAAAAAATAACATAAACAGCCAGAATTTATTGAGAATACAGGAAAGAGTTCCACTCTCCTTCAGTCTCATAAGTAATAATTTTGAATAGTCACAGAATGCCTTATACAGAAACCATTTCGTCTGCAGAGATCGAGAAGTTGCCACCGGCACAGTTCAGAGGAGAGATAAATGTAATAGAGAGCGAGAACCAGGATTACTTAGATGCCATTGATTATTTGTCAAAACAAAGAATATTGGGATTTGACACTGAGACTAAGCCTGTTTTTCAGGCAAATTCCAGAAGGAACTATGTTGCAATACTTCAGTTGTCCGGAAAAGATAAGGCATATATATTCAGGCTTTTACCTTTAGGATTAACAAGTCAGTTATGCTCGTTGCTCTCTTCAAAAAAAATATTAAAAGTTGGAGCAGCTGTACACGACGATATTAAAGGTCTTCAGCAATATCAAAAATTTGTACCCAGAGGTTTTGTCGATCTGCAGTCAATTGCTGTTAACTGGGGCATTAAGGATAAGAGTGTGAGAAAGATGGCTGCAATTATACTTGGTGTAAGAATATCAAAATCACAGCAGCTTTCAAACTGGGAGGCGGATTATCTTACTGATGCCCAGATGCAGTATGCTGCAATTGATGCCTGGGCCTGCCAGAGAATGTATCTGAGGCTGTTGAGTACTCCAAAGGAGCAGCTGCAAACCGAAAAGTAATGATTAATATTATACTTAAAAAGAGAAGAGATGAGTCGGTAAAAAGATTCCACCCCTGGATCTTTTCAGGTGCTATTGATAAAACCTCTGCTGTTCCTCAGGAGGGAGATATTGTCAGGGTATTTTCCCATGAAGGAGAGTTTCTTGGCAGCGGTCATTGGAACAACGGCTCAATTGCAGTGAGAATGCTGCTCTTTGAAGAGGGAGAGATTGATGTCAGGTTTTTTACTGAAAGAATTCATAAGGCTCTTAATTTGAGGATGGTGACAGGGATTGCCCCGGGGGGAAACACATCTGCATACAGGCTGGTTCACGGAGAGGGAGATAACCTTCCCGGATTGATTATTGATGTATACAATGATACCTTTGTTGTGCAAGCACACTCATTTGGGATGTACAAAGCCATTGGCGAAATAAAGATGGCATTGAAAGAAGTCTTCGGTGAAAAACTTAAGGCTGTTTACAACAAAAGTTCCTCCACAATTTCTGTCAAAGATATCGTCTCTTTTCCTGATGGCTACATTGAAGGTAATTCAGAGTCGCCAGTTGCGGTGTTTGAAAACGGGAAAGAGTTTCTTGTAGACTGGGTTAACGGACAAAAGACCGGTTTCTTTCTGGATCAAAGAGATAACAGAGCGTTGGTGGAGAGTTTATCTCGTGGAAGGAGAGTGCTGAATCTCTTCTCTTACACCGGAGGATTCTCTGTATATGCCCTTGCCGGAGGGGCTGTCTCAGCAGACTCAGTAGACAGCTCCAGAATAGTTAAGGAGTTGATTGAAAAAAACATTGATATCAACCGTAAGTCAGGATTAATACCATACGACTCAACACACAACTTTTTCTGTACAGATGTAAATTCATTCCTTAAAGATTGTAAAGATGGACAATATGATCTTATTATTGTAGATCCGCCTGCCTTTGCAAAACATAGAGATTCAGTTTCAAATGCTCTCAGAGGATATCAGAGACTCAACGCAGCAGTGATTGAGAAAATATCGGCCGGAGGCCTCATATTTACATTCAGCTGTTCGCAGGCGATTGACAGAGAGGCATTTTCTCTTGCGATCTTCTCAGCTGCAGCTCAGGCCAAAAGGAAAGTTAGAATTCTCTCCAGATTGACTCAGCCTGCTGATCATCCCGTAAATATATTTCATCCCGAGGGTGATTACCTTAAAGGCCTTCTACTTTATGTAGAGTAAAAAAGAATTAATTTCAGGAAAAGATAATGGAAAGTTTAGAGATAGTAAAAGGAGATAAGAAAAGTGTTTATGAATCTATTATCCCGCAGATTTTTGCTCTTATAGATCAGGAGAAAGACACCTGTGCCAATCTTGCCAATATTACCGCTGTATTAAAAGAGGTGTTTAACTTTTTATGGGTGGGATTTTACCTCGTTAAAGATGATGATTCGCCTTTTGGAAAATCGTTGGTCCTAGGACCATTTCAGGGACCTGTCGCATGTACCAGAATTGGTTTCGGGAAGGGGGTATGCGGTACAAGCTGGAAGGAGCAAAAAACAATTATTGTTCCGGATGTAGAGCTTTTCCCCGGACATATTGCCTGCAGTTCACTCTCCAGATCTGAGATTGTGGTTCCTGTGTTAAGAGGTAATAAGGTGGCAGCAATACTGGATATAGACAGTATCACAACATCCACTTTTGACCAGGTCGATAAACATTATCTTGAACTACTGGCATCAAAAATATCAATCGATGAGAAATAATTTATCACTCCTGATCGCTCTTTTGGGCTCTCTTCTCCTTGTACAGTGTTCTACAGGGATTTCAAAACATACTGAGGAGGGTGTAAGCAAAGAGCTTGCTCTCTACAGGAAAAGTATGGTTAACAATCCGGAATACACTCTTAAACTGGAGATTCCTTCTGAAATTGAGTCTGTTGTAAACGGCTCTCTTATCATTGATTTTGAAATGAAAAGTACTGGTCGGGTAATTCTGGATTTCACTCCGGGTGAGAATGCAATCAAAAGTGTTACCCTAAACGGAAAAGAGCCAAAGTATCATTTTGAAAATGATCATTTGGTCATAGAAAATGGAGATGTTATCAAGGGAAGGAACAGTGTAGGGATTGAATTTGTCGCAGGGGATCAATCCCTAAACAGAAGAGAAGATCTTATCTATACCCTGCTTGTGCCGGACAGGGCCAGAACTCTTTTTCCCTGTTTTGACCAGCCTGACCTTAAAGGCATTTATCACCTTTCACTCAAAGTTCCCCCGGGATGGGAAGCTGTAGCCAACGGGAAGCAGAAATTACGCGACACTTTAAGGAACGATTCTGACTACGCAGTGGCCTCTGTAAATTTTGAGTTTGAAAAGACCGAGCCCGTACCTACATACCTCTTTTCATTTGTTGCCGGCAAAATGTTCAGGGAGAAGTTTTCAAGTAAAGGTAGGGATATTCACATATACCACAGAGAGACAGATCTTTCGAAAATTTCACAGTGCAAAGAGATTGCTGATGAAATTTTTTATTGTCTGGAATGGCTGGAAGATTACACTTCTATACCTTATCCATTTTCGAAATATGATATTGCTATTATCCCGGGTTTCCAGTACGGAGGGATGGAGCATACCGGAGCCACTCTTTATGCCGACAGGGTAATGTTTCTTGAGCAGAGTGCAACTATTGCTGAGAAAATGGCAAGGACTAAACTGATTGCGCACGAGACAGCCCATATGTGGTTTGGAGATTATGTGACAATGAAGTGGTTCGATGATGTCTGGACCAAAGAGGTATTTGCAAACTGGTTTGCAAATAAGATCGTTTCTCCTCTTTATCCTGAAATTAATCATAGGTTCAGTTTTGTAAACAGCTACATTCCTGCAGCTTACTCTGAGGATAGAACTCAGGGTGCTGTTCCGATTCAGCAAAAGCTTGATAATCTTAAGAATGCAGGTTTGGTTTACTGCAACATAATTTACAACAAAGCTCCTGTGGTGATGGATATGCTGGTGAGAAAAACAGGGGAGGAATTATTCCGGAAGGGGGTAAGGGAGTATCTCAGACGTTATGCATACTCAAATGCCACCTGGGATGATCTGATTGAAATCTTAGATTCACTTACAGAAGAGGATCTTGAATCCTGGAGCCATGTCTGGATAAAGGAACCGGGTATGCCTGAGTATTTCGCAGAGTTAAATCAGGGGAAGGTGACTACAACTCAGAGAGATCCCTTTGGTAAGGGCAGAGTGTGGAAAGAGCAACTTGATTACAAAGTAGTTGATTCTGCCATTATTCCAAATACAGACGGAATGGGCTATGGTTCTTTCATGCTTGATTCAATCTCATCAGATTTTATCATTAAAGGTTTCACAAGCTTTAAAAACGGGAAATCAACTTTGTTGCCTCTGCTTTCAGATGATGTCGCCAGATTATCGCTTTTAATAACTCTTAACGAAAATTTGCTCAGAGGCAGGATTACTCCGGAAAAATTTACTGATTTCCTTATTACTTATCTTGGAAATGAGACAAACATCCTGCTTTTTGGAAGAGGAGTCAGTTATCTGACCTCTGCATATATAATTTTCGCTTTGCCTGTTCTGAAACAGCAAGAAGTTGAAAACTGTCTGTGGAGCATTGTCCAAAACGACATCCTCCCGGGAAAGAGATCAACAGCTATCAAATCTTATATGACCATTGCCAACTCTCCTGAGGCTGTCAATAATCTTTGGAAAATCTGGGAAAATCCTGACTCTTTCAAACCTGTGAGTCTTGGAGAAAGGGAAGTTGTAAGGCTTGCCTATGAACTTATGCTTAGAAAACCGGAGAAATTCAAAGAGATAGAAAAGATTCAGATTTCAAGGATAAGCAACCCGGACAGATTAAAAGAATTCAGATACATTCTTCCTTCTCTTTCAAGAGAGCTAAGTGTGCGTGATTCAGTATTCACTTCTCTGGCAGATCCTGCCAACAGGAGTATTGAACCCTGGGTCACCTCTTCTTTGTCTTACCTGTGCCATTACACAAGGAGAGACTCCTCTGTAAAATATATTCTTCCTGCACTGGAACTTCTGCCTGAGATTCAAAGAACAGGGGATATTTTTTTCCCCTCTGATTGGTTGGGGGCGCTTCTCTCCGGGCATAACTCAGAGGAAGCTCTCCAGAAGGTACAAAAATATCTGGATAACAGTGGCGATATCAATCAAATGCTGCGCTCAAAAATTCTCCAGAGAGCAGATCACATTTTCAGAGCCGTACAAAACAAATGAAACTGCAGACCAAAGCAATGCTGATGGGGTTTTGCGTGGTACTGTTCTGGTCCACGGTAGCAACCTCTTTTAAGATAGCACTCAGTGAGATGGGCTACATTCAACTACTGCTCATTGCCTCTCTCACTGCTCTGGTAATCACTTCAATTTTTGCACTCTCCACCGGAAAACTCTCTGTAATACGATCTCTCTTTTCAAGTCCCCGTGAAATTAAAAAACTTGCCTTGCAGAGCATTCTCAACCCTTTTCTTTACTATTTGGTTCTGTTCAAGGCATACTCTCTTCTTCCCGCGCAGATAGCACAACCCCTAAACTATACCTGGCAGGTTGTACTTATTCTGATGATGGCTGTCTTGCTTAAGCAGAGGCTGAAAATAATACAAATAACAGGAGTACTTATCAGTTTTTCAGGTGTGATACTTCTCTCTTTCAACAGCGGTGCATCACCTCAGGGAGAACTATCTGCTGCAGGGATCCTGCTTGTGCTTGGCAGCGCATTTATATGGGCTTCGTTCTGGATATTAAAGATGAAAAACAAAAACGAGCCGGTTGCAGAACTTTTTTTCAATTTTCTGTTCGGCTCTGCGTATCTGATTATACTTTCTTTGTTCATTCCCATGGAATGGCCCTCAGCAAGAGGCTTACTGGCTGCTGTCTATTCGGGAGCTTTTGAAATGGGTTTTACTTTTATTCTTTGGCTTAGCGCACTTCAAATTGCCACAAACAGGGTTATACTTACTCAGATCACCTATCTCTCCCCTTTATTGTCCCTGCTGCTGATACACTTTGTACTTGGAGAGAATATCAGCTATATAACAGTTGTCGGCTTGCTGCTGATTACCGGGGGGATAATTCTTGGTAACTGCCGCATTAAACAGAGCTTAAAGTTACCCACATAAATGGTTCGATGCTTCACCCGGGAAGTGCCACATGTCTCGTCCTGAAGTCGGTTGACTCAAAACTCGCTTACTTTAAAACTCAAATATAAGCTGTAAGAACTATACGTTATGTTGTAGTGTAAATTAAGAAGGAAAGTATAGTTTGTGCATATTTATCACTCTTATAATCATGCGATTGCTTAGTACCTCTTAATTTGGGAAACTTTATTATGTCCCTGTTCCTATATATCAGTGATTTGCCGGATAAAAAAAATGTTATATCTTTGCCCTCCCAAACCTGGTACCCTGGCCGAGTGGTTAGGCAGCGGTCTGCAAAACCGCGTACAGCAGTTCGATTCTGCTGGGTACCTCAAAAATTTTAGGCTTCTGTAAGAGGTATTCTTTTCAATAAGGATTTTTCGAGCTGACACCGTGAGCAGCAAATATTATTATGAATACTACAACTCTTCAAATTTAACATCTGAAAAAGGTGCCGGAGATGTTTCATCACTCTCGGCAACAGTAATTTGTGGAGCTTTCTCCCTTATGTAACGGATAATTTCCTCCAAACCTTGGGCAAATTTGTCAAAATCCTCTTTGTACAGAAAAATTTTGTGTTTGTCATATACAAACCTTCCATCCCTCTCAATACGACGCTTGCTCTCAGTAATCGTCAAGTAATAGTCATTGTTCTTAGTGGCCTTAACATCAAAGAAATAAGTTCTTTTACCTGCTCTTACCGGTTTTGAATAGACATCATCCCCATTGCGCTCTTGAGCTTCCACATTATCAAAATCCTCTGAGTACATTATAAAAAAATTAAAATTACTTAGACAAAGATAAAATTATTTTTTAAGCGCAAAAATCTATCTTTGCAAAATATATGAAAATATTTTTATGATTAGCAGAAGATTAATCCGCATAAAGGTTTTTAAGGTACTCTTCAGTCGTATGAGTTCTGGTTCCGATTCGCTGTTGCTGGCAGAAAAGGAGTTATTGCACAGTTGTGAAAAGACACTTGAACTCTATTACTACCTGCTCTATTTGCCGGTTGTACTCAAAAAAATTGCAGAGGCAAAGATTGAGGCTGGCCTAAAAAAGTTTCATCCCAAACCTGAGGAGAGAAATCCCAACAGGAGATTTGTGGAAAACAGAGTTATATCTGCTTTGGAAAATGATAAAATTCTGGCAAAATACACAGCTTCAAGATCGCTCAACTGGACCGGGAATGAATCTATAGTCAAACAGTTGCTCAAATCTATGATTTCAAAGGACTACTACAACTCTTATATGTCAGCTTCAGAATGCACTTTTGCCGATGATATGAACCTTATTGTGACTTTTTTCCAGGAGGAGCTGGAAGACAACGAAGAACTGTGGTCACTTCTGGAAGATGAAAGTTTGTGGTGGGCAGACGATATGTCCTATACCATCAATGTTATTATTAAAAATATATCCTCCCTGAGAGAGAAAGGAGTATTGAACAATCCTAATGTATTTATGAAGGATGATGACAAGGAGTTTGCACTTAAACTGTTGTCAAAATCGATGCTCAATTATGATGAATATGTAGAAATGATGTCTTCCTATATTCTCAACTGGGAACCGGAAAGACTTGCTGCGACTGATACATCTCTGATTGTTATGGGTATAGCAGAGGCTGTCTCTTTTCCCAACATACCTTTGAAGGTTACAATAAACGAATATGTGGAGCTGGCAAAATACTACAGCACTCCCAACAGCAGACTTTTTGTAAACGGAATACTTGACAAGCTTCTGCTTGATATGCAGAGAGAGGGGAAAATTGAAAAAACAGGAAGAGGTTTGGTGGGCTCAATAGAATAGTTAATTTTGTAACATATAAAAAATAGTAAAGTATGAATTTCCTTGTATTTCTTCAAGCACAAACTGGCGCCACAGGTGGCAGCTATAGTTTCCTCATAATGATGGGGCTGATATTTGTCGTTATGTACTTTTTTATGATTCGCCCTCAGCAGAAGAAGCAGAAGGAGCTTGCCAGATTCAGAAGCTCTCTTCAGAAAGGTGACAAAGTGATTACTGCGGGTGGAATATACGGTGTTATTTCTGAGGTAAAGGAATCGTATGTTCTGATTGAAGTTGACAGCAACGTGAAACTGAGAGTTGACAAATCTTCAATAGTAAAGGACAGTTCTGATATACAGGCAGGGACAAGATAGTCTGGCCAAATGTTTAAACTTGGGAAGATAACATTGTCATATGAAAGAGGCAGACGGGCTTTGCTTTTCCTGTTCTGCCTCTTTCTGGCATTTGTCATCTGGTCTGTACACAAACTTTCCGGAGAGTTCAGCACATATCAGAATTTTCGGGTGCACCTTAAGACACAGATAAAGGGAAAGGACGCTGAGGCAATATCCGAAAATCCCTTAACACTCAAAATAAGAGCCGGAGGATTCTACCTTTTAAAGAACAAATTTTCCGGGGACTTACCATCGCTTTACATGCGAACTGAATACAGGCATCTTAAAAAAGTTCCCGGTAAAACCGGTTACTATTCTCTAAGTACTTCCGTTTCCAGGGAAAATATCCGCGAAGCTATTGGAGAGACCATTGAGATTGAAACTATTGCAGTGGACTCACTCTTATTTGTATTTAACTGAATTACTGTTATGTTTTGCTTTGCCTGCACAGGAGGAATAGGGTCGGGGAAATCATACACTGTTAGGATTTTTTCAGCTTTGGGTATTCCGGCTTATGTCGCAGACGAAAAAGCAAAGCAGCTTTATGACATTGACAAAAGTCTTATATGGAGACTTTGTGACCTTCTTGGTGATGATATTGTGGTTGACGGGGTATTGCAAAAAAGAGTAATGGCAACAAAAATTTTTTCAGACAAAAAGTTGCTGAAAAAGGTGAATGCCATTGTTCACCCAAGGCTTTTGGAGGATTTTTATCAATGGAGAGATGAAAGAGAAAAAGAGGGAAAGGATATGATTATTTACGAATCAGCAATTTTTCTTGAAACACCTTTGTTCCATCATATTGCTGACAAAGTAATTGTTTTGACTGCTCCGGAGGAGGTGCGAATAAAGAGGGTGATAAAGAGGGATAAAGTAGAAGAGTATCAGGTGAGGCAGAGGATAAGCAAGCAGTGGAGTGACGAAAAAAGACTTGGAATGGCCGATTTCATTATCTTTGCAGACGGAAAGAGGGCTGTACTACCTCAGATACTGAATATTATTGAAGTGGCCAGAAGGCTGTATATCAAATAGAAATGAGTATTGGAAAATGGATAACCGGAGCCGTGGGATGGGCCTTGGGTGGCCCAATCGGCGGTATAATCGGATTTGCTATAGGCTCTCTTCTGGAGAGAGGTGATACAGGAAGCAGTGGTTTAACTTATACTCCTCAGGAAGAGAGAAACAGTTTTCTGGTTTCTCTTCTTGTACTTTCTTCAGCAGTTATGAAGGCAGACGGGCGGGTGATGAAATCTGAGCTGGAGTATGTTAAAAGGTTTATAAATTTGAATTTCGGCCCAGATGCGGCCAAAGAGGCTTCGATTCTGCTCAGGGACCTTCTAAAAAAAGAGGTAGATGTGGTCTCGGTGTGCAGCCAGATTAGAAGTCATATGAATTATGACGGCAGAATCCAGCTTCTTCATTATCTTGCAGGAATTGCTCTGGCAGATGGCAAAGCATCTGCTCATGAGCAGGATATACTTAGAAGAATTGCAGCAGCAGCCGGGATAGAGTCAAGAGACTCAGAATCAATATTTGCTATGTTTGGCAAAGGTATTGATGCCGCATACAAGGTACTGGAAGTTGATCCGGGAGCATCCGATGCGGAGGTCAAAAAGGCATACAGAAAAATGGCTGCATCAAACCATCCCGATAAAGTCTCAAATCTTGGACCTGACGTTCAGAAAGCAGCTGAAGAGAGGTTCAAGAGCATTTCAGAGGCATACGAAAAAATTAAAAAAGAGAGAGGAATAGTTTAAAGACATTTATGAAAACAGATTTAAAAAAAATATTGTCCGTTGCAGGACAGAAAGGACTCTACAGGTTCATTTCACAGGCAAAAGCAGGTGTGATTGCTGAATCCCTGGCAGACAAAAAAAGATCCATTTTCGGAATTACTTCAAGAGTAACCGTACTTTCCGACATATCTATCTACACTTCTGATAAAGAGCTTCCCCTAAAGGATGTTTTTCTTGGTATTAAAGAGAAAATTGGTGATGGTGTTGCCCCCGCTCCAGGATCCTCTCCGGAAAGCTTAAAGGAGTTTTTTGCAAATGTTCTTCCGGACTATGACAGGGATCGCTTCTATGTTTCTCATATGAAAAAAGTTGCAGAATGGTATAATCTTCTTAAGGAGTATGCTTCCATTGACTTTGAAGAAGATTAAGCTGATTACACTCGGGTGTTCCAAGAACAGGGTAGATTCAGAGCATCTCTTGAGACAGATTGCAAGAAACGGATTTGATGTTGAGGTAATCGAAGAGAGTTCTTATGCAAAGGGGGCTGATCTTCTGCTTGTTAATACATGCGGATTCATTCACGATGCAAAAAAGGAGTCCATAGATGTAATTCTCTCTGCCGTAGAGGATAAAAAAAGAGGAGATATTGGGCAAGTTTTTGTTTTTGGATGTCTTTCTCAACGTTATCCTTTAGAGCTGAAAGAATTAATCCCGGAGGTAGACCATTTCTTTGGTGTGTTTGACCGGGAAGCAATTTTGTCAGCTTTGGGGGGGATATGGGATAACAATTTCTCTCACGAAAGAATTCTTTCCACTCCTTCACATTATGCATTCCTTAAAATTTCAGAGGGGTGTGACAGAAGTTGCTCATACTGTTCAATACCGCTGATAAGAGGAGGCCACATTTCTGTTCTTGAAGATCAGCTTATTCGAGAAGCTAAACTGCTTGCAGATCATGGGGTAAAGGAGTTGGTAATTGTGGCGCAGGATACAACATATTACGGAATCGACACAAAAGGAGAAAGAAAAATTGCATCGCTCGTTGAGAAGCTTTCCCGGATAAAATCAATCGAATGGATAAGAATGCTTTACGCTTATCCGGCAGGTTTTCCCGAAGATCTGCTTAAAGTAATGTCAGAAAATCCTAAAGTTTGTAAATATCTTGATATTCCTCTTCAGCATATCTCCGATAAAGTGCTCACAGCTATGAGAAGAGGAGTGGATTCCAAAACTATAAGGTCACTTGTGCAGAGATTCAGAGAGAAGGTTCCCGGAATTGTTCTCAGAACCACAATGATGGTTGGGCATCCCGGAGAGGGCAAGAGGGAATTTGAAGAGTTGCTTAAGTTTGTAGAAGATGCACGTTTTGAAAGATTAGGAGCATTTGAATATTCTCAGGAAGAGGGTACCTGGGGGGCTTCAAACCTCAGGGATAGAATCAGCAACGCAGAGAAGAGCGAACGATTTGGGCGCCTGATGGAGCTGCAGTCTGCTATATCACTTGAATATAACAGAACAAGAATTGGTGGCTCAGAGAGGGTGCTGATAGACAGGGTGGAGGAAGGACTGCCTGTCGGCCGGACTTCAAAAGAGGCTCCGGAGGTTGACGGGGAGGTGATAGTGAGAGGTTGTGGCGAAAATGGTGATATTAATAAATTAATTGGTAAATTTGTCACTGTAGAGGTTAAGGATGCGGACGAATATGATCTCTACTCAAAAATATTGTATTAATTAAATTTAATGAAATGAAGTTATTAGAAGGAAAAACCGCTTTGGTGACAGGTGCAGCAAGAGGAATAGGCAAGGCAATTGCACTTAAGTTTGCATCTGAAGGGGCAAACATTATATTTACAGATCTCAATATTGACGAAAATGCTCTGGCAACCAAAAACGAAATACTTTCCAAAGGGGTAAAGGTGCTTGCAATTGCCTCAAACGCAGCTGATTTCAACGAAGCTCACAGAGTCGTTGATGAAGGAATAAAAGAGTTCGGCCGCATTGATATTCTTGTAAACAATGCCGGAATAACAAGGGATGGCCTAATGATGAGAATGAGCGAGCAACAGTGGGACAGTGTGTTAACTGTAAATCTCAAATCTGCATTTAATTTTATTCACGCAATCACCCCTTTAATGATAAGGCAGAAATCCGGCAGTATAATCAATATGAGCTCTGTTGTGGGAGTATCCGGAAACGCAGGCCAATCAAACTATTCAGCCTCCAAAGCCGGATTGATAGGATTGGCAAAATCAATTGCACAGGAGTTGGGTTCACGGGGAATCAGAGCAAATGCTGTTGCTCCGGGATTTATCTTAACCGAAATGACAGAAAAATTGCCTGAAGAGGTCAGAAATGATTGGGCACAGAAAATTCCTCTCAAAAGAGGTGGTCTGCCCGAGGATATTGCAAATGTATGTTTGTTCCTGGCTTCTGATCTGTCATCCTATGTTACCGGTCAGGTAATTTCGGTTTGCGGTGGAATGAAGATGTAAACAATTTTGAAGAGTATAAAATTATGAATATCAGGAAAGGCCGGTTGTTTTGGTTTTTGACAGTGATCCTGTCAGGATTACTGCTTTCTTCCTGCGGAGCCTCTCTCAGCACTATAAGAATGGAGGTGCGCCAGCCTTCTGAATATTATGTTGAAACTGATGACCGTTCTCTTGCGGTGTTTTCAACTATCAGACACGGCGAGGACTCCACAGTGAATGTCCAGATTTCAAAGGCCCTTTCTGAGTACTTGGAACAGAAACTCATACTACCTGAAGGATCGGTTTCTGTCTTTAACCATCATCCCGGGGACACTCTCGATTACGATGCCGAATACATACGTCAACTGGCACTTAAGGCTGATGCCG
This sequence comes from Bacteroidales bacterium UBA6088, assembly GCA_002428635.1. Classification (GTDB taxonomy): domain Bacteria; phylum Bacteroidota; class Bacteroidia; order Bacteroidales; family UBA932; genus Bact-08. The sequence continues at coordinate 155,056 of DIXE01000012.1, read as the reverse complement.
ACATTCTTTTTATTCTCAAAGGGGTGTGGGCAAACGAACCTTTTGTCATTGAAGATAAAAGAGCTGAAAGCAGATCAGGCTCCTATTTGGCAATTATGCCAATTCTATCAGAAGTGTCTGTATATGATGGTATAACAGCAGATATTCTTGCTTCTTTCATTTCAAAGGATTCTCTGGTCATTATGGACTTAGTATCCAGAAGCGATCTGAGACGCTCCCGGCTCTCTACGCTCTTTTACCAGTATCTTATAGAATCTGCCGGAGAAATCGCTGAATCTCTGGGAGAGAGATTCTTTGACAAATGGATTCCTGTAGAGAGATATTTATATTATTTCAACGACAATGACTGGAAGAATGCTCTTCAGTTTGCAAACAGTTTCAGATGGAGTGATGCCGCCAGAATATGGCTTGAAAAAACTTCCTCAAAAGATCCGCTCACATCTGCCTGTGCTGCTTTTAATATGGCTCTTGTCTGCGAAGTTTCAGGCAACAAAAAATTGGCTGTCGACTGGCTGGACTTTGCCAGTAAGAGGTATTCCCTCAATACGATTGAGAGTTACAGAAACTATTTAATTAAATAACTTGAAAGAAAAGGGAAAGCTTGTAAGAAGGCATCGCAAGACAATTCTCTTTAACGATAAAGAGCTTGAGGCTGTTGAACTCTACTGTAAAAGATACAGAATTACCTCCGAGTCAAAATTCTTTAGGGAGGCAATCATTTCTTCAATTCTCAGACAATTTGAAGAAGACCATCCAAAACTATTCTGAAAAAAATATTGGGGATTAATTAAAAAATGGTGGGCCTATAAGCCGGATTCTGTACTCAAAAGAGTCCTCATCATTTATCTGATGCAGCCTACCCCCCAGCATAGAACGAGCAGCTTTCGGCTGGTATACATGGCCTTGCAGGAGATTGGCCGTACACGGCACACGTCACCGCATACCGTTGTGGGCTTTTACCCCACATTTTCACCCTTACCTGTAGCAGGCGGTTATTTTCTGTTACGGTTTGCCCGAGGTTACCCCCGGCTGTGTCTCCACAGAATCTTGCTCTTTCCTGTCCGGACTTTCCTCCCCCTGAATTTCAGGAGGCGATGAGGCGGCCCACCGGGCGCAAAGTTAGCAAAAAAGCATAATTTAAATTTTTTATCTATCTTTGCACAGTAGATTATTAAAATAATATGCTTGGGGGTGCCTTAAACGGCTGAGATCATACCCCTTTCACCTGATCTGGATAATGCCAGCGAAGGGAAAGCCTGACAACCTGTTTTCCACCCCCTGCAAAAAAAAAAGATTTTCAAAATGAAAAAGATTGCAGCGTTTGGTGGGATTTTTGTTTTATTATTTTCTGTGCTTTCATCTCTGTCCGCCCAAGAAGTAAAAGAGCGCAGTGAAAAACTTGACAGCATCGTAGTTGAGGCATACAGGGCCGGCAGGAACACACCTGTGAGCCATTCGGAACTTAGCTACGATCAGATAAGAAAGTCTTCTCCTGTTAATTCAGTCCCGATGGCACTAGGTCTGTTACCATCTGTAGTATTCTCAACTGAGGGAGGAAATGGTCTTGGATACTCATCTCTAAGGATAAGAGGAAGCGAAGGCTCCAGAATTAATGTAACTTTAAACGGAATTGCACTAAACGATTCTGAATCACAGGAACTTTTCTGGGTAAACATTCCTTCTTTCACATCAATTCTGGAAGATGTTCAGATTCAGAGAGGAGTAGGGACCTCTACTAACGGTCCGGGTGCATTTGGTGCCAGCTTGAACATGAAAACCCTCCTCTCTTCATCAGAAGCTTATGCAGGTGCTGATCTGGGTTTGGCCAGCTACAACAGTTATATGACTACATTCGGTGCAGGGACAGGCATTCTGGACAAAGGGCTTACGTTCGACGTCAGATATTCCAGAAACCAGGGAGATGGTTATATTGACAGAGCAAACACAAAACTCTCATCTCTGTTTGTGACAGGTGGACTGATAAGGGAGAAAATGTCACTGCGACTAAACTATATTATGGGAGACCAGATATCCGGAATTACCTGGATGGGGATATCCCGAGAGCAGATGGAGAGTGACCGGAGGTACAACCCTGCAGGAGTCTGGTATGATCAGGCCGGAAACGGAAGGTTTTACGACAAAGAAACAGACAATTACACTCAACACCATATTCAATTGATTTACACCAGTGTTTTAACGGAAATGCTCAAATGGAGTGCTACACTCCACTATACAAAGGGTGACGGATATTACGAAAATTACAAAAACGACAAAAAATTCTCTTCTTACGGATTGGAAAACCAGATTGTAGAAGGATCAACCCACAGCAAATCTGATTTTGTCATCAGACAAAATATGGACAACAATTTCTGGGCGTTCAATACAAATCTTCAATTTAAAACTGTGAGACTGGATTTAAAGGGAGGATTCTCTTACTCAGTATACGACGGTGACCATTTTGGAAATGTTATATGGTCAATGTACAACAACAACATTCCCGGCGATTATCAGTGGTATATGAACAATGGATACAAAAGCGACCTTTCGCTTTTTGTGAGGGGAGAATATGAGCTATGGAATGGTATATACACCTATGCAGACATTCAGTTTCGACGTGTAAGCTACAGAATGAAAGGTGAGGATAAGGATTTTGCATCTTTGAACTTCAATCAGGACTACAACTTTATAAATCCAAAAATCGGGTTTTCGGTCAACAAATCAGGCCCTTCAACATTCTATACTTCATTTTCGGTGGGGCAACGTGAGCCCGGACGTTCAGATATTAAAGAGTCTGTCAAGGCCCAAAAGGCAGATGAACTTAAGTCGGAAAAACTCCTGGACATTGAATCCGGCTACAGGTTTTCGGGCAAGGAGATTACTTTTGAAGCAGGGGTCTACTTTATGGAGTACAAAAATCAGCTTGTTCCTACAGGCAAACTTTCTGAAACAGGATATGTTATCAAGGAGAATGTAGATCATTCCTTTAGAAGGGGTGTTGAATTCTCCGCTTCCTGGAACCCGGTTAAATCGCTGGTCCTTGATGCAAATTTAACTTTAAGTTCCAATAAGATAATTGGATACACATCCTGGACAGATCAATATGACAATCCTATGGAGTGGAATCCTCTTCCCCAAAAAAGTACAAGTTATGAAAAGACAGATATTGCCTTTTCTCCCGGTGTAATAGGAATGATCCGAGGAACAATTGACATACCCTGGAAGTTAATATTCTCGGTAAACGGTAAGTATGTGGGAAAGCAGTATTATGACAACACTTCAGATGATTCCAGATCAATACCCTCATATTTTTTAGCCGGATTAAACCTCTCAAGAGAATTTAAAATCAAAGGTACCGGCACTCTCGGAGTTTTGATTTACATCGACAATCTTCTAAACCGCAAGTATTTCTCAAATGCCTGGATATATACAGCAGGCTTTGCCGATGGATCTCCTCTCTATATAGAAGAGGGGCTTTATCCACAGGCAGAAAGAAACTACACACTTAAATTGAGCTTAAGTTTCTGACAGGTATGACAACTGACATCAATATTCTTATAGAGTTGCTGGGGGCAATGACCGGTCTGCTGTATGTCTATCTGGAAATTATCCAGAAAAGATTTATGTGGGTAGTGGGGGCAGTCTCTGCTTTTGTTTACATTCTGATATTTGGTGCCAAGGGGTTGTACGGCGCAACTCTTCTTCAGGTTTACTTTCTGGTAATGAGCATATATGGATGGATAAGTTGGGGGAGAGAGAATAGAAGGACAGTAGCAGAAAAAAAGAGCAGCAACAGTGTGCGAAAGATGAAAGGCGACATCTTGTTTTTCTCTTTTATCTTCTCGGTCACTTCCTTTGTTGTGCTTTTTCTGATTCTTAAATCCTCCGGTAAAGATCCGATGCCTGTTCCTGATGCAATGGCAACTGTACTAAGCATTGTGGCCACATACTGGGTAGCCAGAAGATATCGTGAAAACTGGCTTTTATGGATAGCAGTAAACGGAATATCACTATATATCTATATCAGTCAGGGTTTGTATCCTACATCGGTTCTTTACGCAATTTACATTGCTGCTGCAGTTGCGGGATACAGGCACTGGAGGAAATTTGACCCTATTGTTGTATAACTTTCCAAATTTTCTAACTTTGCCCTAACATACTTGTAATAAAAAATTATGAGGTTAATTGCTGATAGCGGGTCCACAAAAGTCGACTGGAGAATACTCGGTGACAACGGCTCTTTGTTTGAGATTACCACAGCCGGGATTAATCCCTTTTTTCAGAGTGAAGAACAGATTTGTAAGGAGCTTGAAACAAGTCTGAAAACAGTGATAACAGAAAAAATTGACGAGGTCCATTTTTACGGTGCCGGTGTCTCCGGAGACAAAGGAGAGCTGCTAAAAAACTGTTTTAAAAAAATATTTCCAAAATCTTCAGCCTTTGCATATACAGATCTTCTGGCTGCAGCCAGGGCTTTATGTGGCAGAAAACCAGGCATTGCGGCAATTCTGGGAACAGGCTCCAACTCTTGTTTTTATGACGGCGAAAAAATTGCAGACAATGTTCCGGCATGCGGATTTATTCTGGGAGACGAGGGCAGCGGTGCTGTTCTTGGTAAAAAGTTCATTTCTGATTTTCTCAAAAGAGAGATTCCTGAGGATTTGAACTTCATGTTTGCCGAAAAATATCAGCTTGACTACAATTCGGTGATTGAAAGAGTTTACCGTCAGCCCTTCCCAAACAGGTTCCTTTCTACATTTTCTCTTTTTTTGTACGGGAACATAACACATCCTTATGTTAACAGCTTGCTCAGAAACAGCTTCGGAGAGTTCATTACCAGAAATATCCTCAAATACGATTTCAGACAATTCCCATTGAATATGGTCGGATCGGTGGCATTTTACTACAGGGAAATAATTACAGATGTTGCTGCAGGTTATGGAGTGAAAATTGGGACTGTCCTTAAATCTCCCATTGACGGTCTTGTTAAGTTCCACAGATCATAAAACAAAGAAAAATGAAAATCACAGAGCAAGCTTCAAATTACAAGGATCTTGAAAATATGCCTGTAAATCAGTTGCTTATTAATATCAATAATGAGGACAAAACTGTTCCGTTGTCTGTGGAAAAATGTATCCCTGTGATAGAAAGGCTGGTTTCTGAAATAGTTCCAAGAATAGAGGAGGGGGGAAGGGTTTTTTATCTGGGAGCAGGTACTAGCGGAAGAATCGGGATTTTGGATGCATCTGAAATACCACCGACATTCGGAGCCCCTTATGATCTGTTCATTGGCCTTATTGCAGGGGGAGACAAAGCGATCAGAAGAGCGGTTGAAGCTGCAGAGGACAACGAAGAGGGCGGATGGATGGATATGCTTCAATATGGAGTTGATCAGCACGATGTCGTTGTCGGAATAGCTGCTTCAGGAACTACTCCATATGTCACCGGAGCTTTAAAGGAGGCCAGAAAGAGAGGTATTCTCACTGCCTGCATAACCTGTAATCCGGACTCGCTTGTGACAGAAGAGGCAGATATTCCAATAGTCGTGGTTGTAGGTCCCGAATTTCTTACCGGCAGCACAAGGATGAAGTCCGGAACAGCCCAGAAGCTTGTTCTAAATATGATTTCTACAGCGACTATGATAAAGCTAGGTCATGTCAGGGGTAACAAAATGGTGGATATGCAGCTTACCAACGCAAAGCTTGTTGACAGAGGAACAAAAATGATAATGGAAGAAACCGGCACTCAGGATTACGAGTTTGCAAAATCCCTTCTTCTATTACACAAATCTGTGAGAAAGGCCGTAGATTTTTATTTCAGCAACCGGAAAGATTTGCTATGATGTATAAAGAACGCTGGCCGTCACAATTACTCAAAAACACTGTGGAGGAACTCTCATCTTTACCAGGAGTGGGGGCACGGAGTGCTCTTCGCTTTGCTCTTCATCTGCTTAAGCAGCCGGAAGAGAATGTTGAGAGATTTTCAAATTCAATAATAAGACTTAAAAGAGATACAAATTATTGCAAAGTTTGCAATATGATCTCAGATACAGAAGTTTGCCAGATTTGTACTGATTCCAGAAGAGATCACAGCTGTATTTGTGTAGTTGAAAGTATCAGAGATGTACTGTCCATTGAAAACACAATGCAGTACAACGGATTGTATCACGTTCTCGGAGGGATTATCTCCCCAATGGATGGAATCGGGCCTTCGGACCTCTCAATCTCCAGACTAAAGGAGAGAGTCGAGAGCGAAGGAGTAGAAGAGGTTTTTATGGCCTTGAGCACAACTATGGAGGGAGAGACAACTGCATATTATCTTTACAAGATACTTAAAAACAGTAATGTACGCATAAGCACTATTGCCAGGGGGATTGGTTTTGGAGATGAATTGGAATATACCGACGAGGTTACACTTGGCAGATCAATACAAAACAGGCAACCATTTGATCCAATGAACAAATAAACTTAACCGATATGCATCAGTTTCCGGTATCGTGGCTGTTGACAGCCTTCACAATCTACACAATCCTGCTCTTTTTGGTGTCCTGGCTGACTTCAAGAAAAGCAGATGCAGGTTCTTTTTTCATTGGAAACAAAAAATCGCCTTGGTTTATAGTTGCTTACGGAATGGTCGGCACATCAATTTCGGGTGTGACTTTTATCTCTGTACCCGGCAACGTCCTTAATCAAAACTTCTTTTATATGCCCTTGGTTCTGGGATTTGTGGTTGGTTACGCAGTAATAGCCAACATACTTATCCCCTTGTATTACAAAATGAACCTCACCTCAATTTACACATATCTGGAAAAGAGGTTCGGGTTCTTTACATACAAAACCGGAGCATCCGTATTTATGGTTTCAAGAGTGCTTGGAGCCGCAGTAAGAATCTTTGTAGTTGTTCTGGTATTGCATACATTTCTTCCACAAGACTCTGTGCCTTTCTGGGTTGTTGCGTTTATCTTTATGCTGCTTATTTTTCTCTACACCTTCAGGGGAGGAGTAAAGACTATAATATGGACAGATGTACTGCAGACCACATTTATGCTCCTTGCAGTCTTTCTCACAATTTATTCGGTGGCAAAAGAGATGGATTGGAGCCTTGGAGAACTGATATCGGGAGTTACATCATCTGACTATTCAAACTGGTTTGACTGGGAATGGAGCCACGGAACCAATGCCATTAAACAATTCATCAGCGGGATTTTTATTACAATTGTTATGACCGGCCTTGATCAGGAGATGATGCAGAAGAATCTCTCCTGCAAAAACATAAAAGAGGCAAAGAAAAATGTTTACACTACAAGTCTTACAATTGTACTGGTCAATTATTTCTTTCTGTTTATGGGTGCCCTGCTGGCAATATATGTAAGTTCAAAACTTGGTGGAATGCACCAGATAGGTCTTGCAGATGCCGCCGGAATCTTTACCAAGGCACAGACAGATAAGCTGTTCCCGGTAATTGCCAGCCAGTATCTGGGGCTTGGAGTTGGTCTTTTTTTTATAATCGGTCTGATATCAGCTTCTTATCCCAGCGCAGGAGGTGCATTGACTTCTCTTACAACCTCTTTCTGCATTGACTTTGTTGGATTCAACAAAAGGACAGACCTTTCTGAGAGAAAAAAAAGAGGCATAAGGCAGACAGCCCACGCATCCTTTGCTCTCATATTTTTCTTTATTATACTGATACTCCACGCTATTAACAAGCAAACAGTGATTGATCTCGTCTATCTGCTCGCTGCCTATACCTATGGCCCTCTTCTCGGCTTTTTCTTTTTTGGGCTTTTAACAAAATATCAGGTTAAGGACAGATTTATACCTTGGGTGGCAATAGGTTCTCCTCTGCTATGCTACTTGCTGGACACATCGTCAAAAGAGCTTCTAGGATTCGGTTTTGGTTTTACAATTTTGATTGTTAACGGATTGTTTACATTTTTTGGGATGTACCTCCTGAGAGATAAAAAAGGAGCCAGATGATATCCCTGACAGAGATAATATTAATTTCTGCAGGTCTATGTTTCGATACCTTTGCTGTATCTCTCTCTTCTGGTATATGTATGCCTCCTGTAAAGAGATCTGTTTTTTTCAGGATAATATTTATACTTGGAACTGTTCAGGCATTGTTTGCACTTACAGGCTGGGCCACCGGGCTCTCTTTGCAAAGCTTGCTTCAAAAGGTGGATCACTGGATAGCATTCGGAATGCTATCATACATTGGTATTAAAATGGTTGTTGAATCATTGAGGGTAAAAGAGAACGAAAAATGTACCGATTTAAGACGGCTCACAGTTCTTTTTACAGTTGCCGTTGCTACCAGTATTGATGCTGTGGCAGTTGGAATTTCAGCAGCAATGCTTGACATCTCCACACAAAAAATTTCTGTTCTGTTTCTTACAACATTTATCTTCACAACTCTTTCTTCGGCAGTCGGCATAAGGTGGGGCCGGAGGATAGCCCCCGGTTTGGGAAAGAGGGCTGAGATGGCAGGAGGAATAATTCTTATTGTAATCGGAATGAAAATATTGATTGAGCATTTGGAATATTTATCTTAACTTTGCGAAGTTTTAACAAGCAGCAAAATAGACCAATGTGATCACTGTATCAGCCATATCTTACCTGAACACCCTACCGTTTGTGTATGGTCTTGAAAATCATTCCATCAGGAAAGATATTGAACTACAGTTCCACACACCTGCCCAATCTGCAAAGAAATTATCTGAGGGCACAGTGGACATCGGAATAGTTCCTGTTGCTACAATTCCCTTTATCAAAAACAATCTGATACTTCCTCAATGGTGCATTGGAGCTGAGGAGAAAGTTGCATCAGTGATGCTATGCTCCGGAAAGCCACTTTCGGAGATAAAGAGCGTAACTCTTGATTCGGAGTCTGCAACCTCAGCATTGCTCGTTCGCATTCTTGCCTCGCGTTACTGGAACATCGTACCCCTCTTTGTTACTGAAGTGATTGCGGAAGACACACTGGACACTTCAGAAGCTTATCTTCTTATAGGTGACAAAGCTCTCAGACATTCAGCCAGATTTAAGTTTGTTTACGACCTTGCTCAGGAGTGGATAGAGTTCAGCAGCCTTCCTTTCGTTTTTGCCTGCTGGACAGCCAACCGGGAGCTTGACAGAGATTTTGTAAATGCATTTTGCGATGCCTTGGCATTTGGGGTCAGGAATATCGAAAGGGCAGTTGAAAGAGACTCAAGAGGTTTTGAGAAAAATTATGCAATAAGGTATCTCAGAGAAAATGTATCTTATAAACTGACAGATAAAAAGAAAGCCGGTCTTACTGAATTCTGGAGACTGGCAATGGCAGAGCATATGTCCAAAGTCCGATGGTTCGGCTAATCACCTGCTGAAAAGCAAGGAATTTGTTGATAAACCATTAAAGGACTACATTATGCTCGAAATATTCTACAAACAGAAAGGACAGACACTAACAACCAATGATATAGGTGCACTAGACCTGTTAGGTTATGACGATGTCCTGTGGATAGATCTCTTTTCACCCTCCGGGGAGGAGAAAAGGGCAATCGAAACATTCCTCAATACCAACCTCCAGAGCCGGGCACAGGCAGAAGAGATAGAAAGTTCATCCAGATATTCCGAAACTGATACCACAATTTTTGCAAATACAAATTTTTTGATTCCGGCACCTGAGAATTACTCAATGGAAGCTGTTTCATTCATTATCTGCGAGGGCATAATTGTCACTATCAGGCACGTCCCCTTGAGAAGCTTCACCGATATTCAGCGAAAACTGGTTGCAAACTACAGAAGTATGCCAACAGGATATCACATACTGGTAGGAATTCTTGAAAACAGGGTTGACCTGGACGCTGATATGATTGAGCTAATGTCAAAGGAGATAGCCCAGTACAGTAAAAAGGTAAGCCTTGGAGGAACGATGGGTGAGGAGTTGCTCCTTGACATTAATCAACTTCAGGAGAACACTATGCTTGTCAGGGAAAACATTGTGGACAAGCAAAGAATGATATCCGGAATTCTAAAAAGCGACAAGTTTCCCCGTGACGTCTTTACAAAATTGAATGTACTTATAAAAGACATTAATTCACTTATCAATCATACAAACTTCAGCTTTGAAAGACTTGAATATCTTCAGAATACTGTTTTAGGTCTTATTAATCTGGAACAGAACAGAATAATGAAGATCTTCACCTTTGTGTCTCTTCTCTTTCTGCCTCCAACACTCATTGCCAGTATCTTTGGAATGAATGTGGAGTTACCGATGGCAGGAGGAAAAATCGATTTCTGGATTATCTCTCTTATAATGGTGATTGCAGTACTTATTGTTTCTGTCTTTTTCAGAAGAAAAAAGATGCTCAACTGACACTCTTCTTTGCTACGAATCTGTTGTATAATATCAGCGAAATAATACTGAAGATCCCAATAAATGTGAATATCGTCCAAAGTGTCGATGGCTGGCCGAGATTGTCAACGTATTTCACATAAAGTCTGGAACCAAGAAATCCGCCGATGCTGCTGCCAATTACACCGTACAGAAAAGAGTATCCGAGATACAGAGCCTTTTTGTCGGCCGGTGCGATCAACCCTATGTAAGATATGAATTTCGGGTGAGTTGTCATCTCTCCAAGAGTGAAAACCATTATTCCGATAATGAAAATCCAGGGTGAAACAGAGATCGAAAGTATTCCCATACCGAGAGTACCAAGAGCAATTCCTGTAATCATAGTTGGTAAAGCTGCCCATTTTTTCACAATATTGGAGACAAGCAACTGAAGTAAAATTATAACTCCCGCATTGATTACAGTGACGTGTTCAACATCAAACTTCCAGGAAGGATTGCTCACAAACAGTGACAGAAAGGAGTTAACAGCCTGGTTGAGAGGAGTCATGTCAACATAATCTCTTACATACCACAGGGCAGTTCCAAACATCTGAAAGTACAGAATCCAGAATCCTGAATAGATGAATATCATTAGAATGAACCTCCAGTCTTTGAGAACTAGAAGCATCTCCTTGAAGACCTGCGGAAGATTCTTTCCGCTGTTTTGTCTTACAGGCTCCTTGTAGATAAAGAGGTTTATTAGAAGGAGGAGAAATCCGATAGTTCCTGCCATGTAAAAGATATAGCTATAGGATATTGCCTTGAGTGTGGGAACTAGGATGAGTGGAAACAGAAATGCTCCAAGATTTATTGACCAGTAAAAAATACCGAATCCCAGTGAAGAGTTGCTTTCGTTGGTGCTCCTTGCAATGGTTCCAGAAATCACAGGTTTGAAAAATCCTGCACCGAAAGCCATAATTATCAGCGAGGCAAAAACTGTTACATAGGATGAAGAGACGCCGGTAAGAGTATAGCCCAGTATCATACATATAAATGCAAAGAAGAGAACATTCCTGTATCCGTAACGGTCAGATATTGCTCCGGAAATGATCGGAAGGAAGTAAAGCATCGGAGGGATTATACCCAGCACAGCGCCGGCCTGCTCTTTGCTAAAGCCAAGTCCACCCGCGTCTGGTGCAAGAATCAGATAGACAGATAAAATAGACATTACCCCGTAATATGAGCCTCTTTCAAGAAACTCCATAGTAATTACAGTCCAGAAATTCTTAGGAAAAGATCTCAGTTCGCTTTTTTGCATTTTTGTGTTTTTAAATTTATTTCGGCAAAGATAATACAGATCTCTCTATCTCTCAATTTTTTGTGGTGTTGTAAATTTTATATATCTTTGAGCCCTGAATTTTTTCTACAAATAAAGTCTAACTACTTAAAGTTTAATTATTTACTTAAATGACAAAAGATCTTAACGAAGTTCTCGAAAATGACGATAACATTGAAATCGTTAAAAAGAGCGAAGAAAAACTGGAAGCCTTCATAGAAGATGAGGCTGCTCCGGTTGCAGAACCAAGTCCAAAACGCAAAAGCAACGCATCTGTTTCAGTTGATAAATTTGACTGGGATGCTTACGAAAAAGAGGCAGTTTACGACACCGACAAATCGGTGATCGAAGATCTCTACAGCCAGACATTGTCTAAGGTTATAGAGAACGAAGTTGTAGAGGGAACTGTTGTTGCCCTCAACAAAAGAGAAGTTATTGTCAACATTGGTTACAAAAGCGAAGGCGTAATAAGTATCAACGAGTTCAGGTACAACCCGGAACTTACTGTTGGCGACAAAGTTGAAGTATATGTCGAAAATGCAGAAGACAAAAAGGGACAGCTTTTGCTTTCACATAAAAAGGCTCGTTCTCTCCGTTCATGGGACAGGGTGAATGAAGCTTACGACAAGGATGAGATTGTGAAAGGTTACATCAAGTGCCGTACCAAAGGCGGTATGATTGTGGATGTATTCGGAATTGAGGCATTCCTCCCCGGATCACAAATTGATGTAAAACCAATAAGGGATTACGATATTTTTGTGAATAAAACAATGGAATTCAAGATTGTAAAGATCAACCACGAGTTCCGCAATGTGGTCGTTTCTCACAAAGCACTTATAGAAGCTGAGCTTGAAGCACAGAAAGCCGACATCATTGGCAAACTTGAGAAGGGACAAATCCTTGAGGGAATTGTAAAGAACATTACCTCTTACGGAGTGTTCATTGATTTGGGTGGTGTTGACGGACTGATCCATATAACCGACCTCTCATGGGGCAGAATTAATCATCCTGAGGAGGTTGTGCAACTGGATCAGAAGATCAATGTGGTTATTCTGGACTTTGATGACACAAAAAAGAGAATCGCTCTTGGTCTTAAGCAACTGAATGCTCACCCCTGGGATGCTCTGGATCAGAATCTGCAGGTAGGTGACAAGGTTAAAGGAAAAGTGGTAGTGATTGCAGATTACGGCGCTTTTATAGAGATACAGCCTGGAGTAGAAGGTCTTATTCACGTATCCGAAATGTCATGGTCACTGCATCTTCGCAGCGCACAGGACTTCCTTAAGGTTGGAGATGAGGTTGAGGCTGTTATTCTCACACTTGACAGGGATGAGAGAAAGATGTCCCTGGGAATCAAACAACTTAAATCAGATCCTTGGGCTACAATTGCAGAAAAATATGCAGTAGGGACAAAATGTACTGCAACTGTAAGAAACTTTACAAATTTCGGAGTTTTCGTTGAACTTGAGGAGGGTGTTGACGGTCTGGTACATATTAGTGATCTTTCCTGGACAAAGAAGGTTAAACATCCTTCTGAGTTCACTTCGGTAGGAGATCAGCTCGAGGTTATTGTTCTGGAAGTAGATCAGGAAAACCGCCGTCTCAGCCTTGGTCACAAGCAGCTGGAAGAGAATCCGTGGGATGTTTTTGAATCTGTATTCACACAGGGTTCTGTTCACGAAGGTACAATTACCGCTTTTGTGGATAAAGGCGCTACAGTTTCCCTGCCATACGGAGTTGAAGGTTATGTAAGCCAGAGAAACATTGTAAAGGAGGACGGAACAACTGCAAAGCTTGAAGAGAAGCTGGATTTCAAGGTGCTTGAATTTAACAAGACCACAAAGAGAATCGTTCTTTCACATACAAGAATCTTTGAAGAGAACAAAAAAGAGGATGTAAAAGAGAGAGAAAGTGAATCAGATTCAACACAGAAAGCGGTAAAGAAGCTTAAGGCAAATCTTGAAAAAACAACACTTGGCGATATCAGCGAACTGGCAGCTCTCAAGAGCGAGATGGAGAGCAAAGATCAGGCTAATAAATAGATGAAATTTTCCTTTACATCACTGGGTTGTGCCTCAGCACTACCTACTTCAGATAGGTTTCCAAGCGCTCATGTCCTGAATGTTCATGAGCGCTTGTTCTTAATTGATTGTGGTGAAGGATGTCAGATGCTACTCAGAAAATGGGGCTTTTCCTTCCTGAAAATCCAGAACATTTTTTTATCACATCTTCACGGGGATCATATCTTTGGGATATTCGGACTACTCTCGACAATGTCAATGATGGGACGAAACTCAAAGCTGACTATTTTTGCCCCCGAAGAGTTTTCCGATGTTCTGAGTTCATTTTTAAAGCATTTTGGTGAGATGTTCAAATATGAGATCGAGCACAGAGTGCTTATGCCGGGTGGAATGCACACAATTTTGGAAGACAGAAAGTTAAAAGTATCTTCTTTCCCCTTGAACCACCGGATAGATTGTTATGGTTTCAGATTCGACGAAAAGAGACCTCTTAGGAATGTCCACAAGGAATTTATTGATGAGTACAATTTATCAATTAAAGAGATAGCGACTCTTAAAACCGGAGAGGATGTTGTCAGGGAAAATGGGGATATACTTAAAAATGAAAAGTTTGCATATATGCCCTTTAAAGCGAGATCTTTTGCATATTGTAGCGATACTGCACCCTTCCCGGAACTAACAAAATACATTGTTGGTTGCAATATGATATACCACGAGTCAACCTTCGGCAGTGATATGACAGCAACAGCCCACTCAACAATGCATTCCACAGCATCGGATGCTGCGGTAGCAGCAAAAAAGGCAGGTGTGGAAAAGCTTCTGTTAGGGCATTTTTCATCCAGGTATAAAGACCCCGGAGTTTTGCTGGATGAGGCCGGAGAAATTTTTAAAGAGTCATATATCGCTTACGAGGGCACACCTTTTGATATACTTCCTGAGAGTGATAAATAATAAATAATAAAAGATGAGATTTTTAAAAAAAATATTTCTAGTTGTTGCTGCTGCTTTAATTGCATTGACGTCTGCTGCTCAAAACAGAGAAGTTACTGAAAGGCAGATAAACAAGCTGGGCCAGACTCTTTTTTTTCTAAATAACTACTATCTGGATTCTCTGGACAACAATAGGCTGGTCGATATTGCAATTACCAGCATTCTGGGAGAGCTCGACCCACACTCCTCGTATGTGACTGCAAAGGATGTAAAAGCTATGAATGAGCCACTGGAGGGGAACTTCGAAGGAGTAGGGATTGAGTATGCTATTATCAGAGACACTCTGACTGTATCAGCTCCGATTGCCGGAGGACCTTGCGAGAGTGCAGGTATAAGGGCAGGAGACAAGATAATTGCTGTGGATGGGGAGGGCATTGCTTCAAAAGGTCTTACCAATCTTGATGTACAGAAATATCTGAGAGGTCCGAAGGGAACAAGGGTAAAGCTTGATGTCATAAGAAAAGGGGAGAAAGATGTACTGTCTTTTGAAATAATACGCGACAAGATTCCGATTAACAGTCTGGATGCCGGTTATGAAGTTAGTCCGGGAATTGTATATCTCAAATTAAGCAGATTTGCAGCAACCTCTTCCAGAGAGATTATTGATGCTTTAATCGGATTGAATATTAAAAAGATAAATGGAGTAATACTGGATCTTAGAGGAAATACAGGAGGCTATCTGGGCACAGCTCTGGAGATTGCCAATTTTTTCCTTGAAAGGGATCAGACCATAGTATACACTGAGGGAATGAGAGTTCCCAAGATGATTGAGAGAGCAAACGGAACAGGATTTTATAAGACAGAACCACTTGCAATTCTTATAGATGAAGGATCTGCATCCGGTAGTGAAATTGTTGCCGGTGCCATACAGGATTGGGACAGAGGAGCAATAATCGGGCGCCGCTCTTTTGGAAAGGGGCTTGTTCAGCAGATGCTGCCTCTGAATGACGGATCTCAGCTCAGGCTGACAGTTGCCAGATACCATACACCATCCGGAAGAGTGATTCAGATGCCCTACGAAAAGGGAAACTCAAAGGATTACTATCTTGATCACTTTGAGCGATATCAAAGGGGTGAGTATTTTAGTAAAGACAGCATATTACTGCCAGATTCCCTCAAGTACAAAACTTTGCTGAAGAACAGGAATGTCTATGGTGGCGGAGGAATAATGCCGGATATTTTTGTCCCTGCTGATACAACATATTATTCTGATTATCTCTCTGTTCTCATCAGACGCAACATTCTTTTAGACTATATTAACTCATATTCTGATCTGAACCGGGCCAAACTCAGTAGCAAATATCCCGATTTTGATACTTTCTCTCAATATTTTGTGGTTGAGGAAAAGATGTTAAAAAATCTTTACGATTATGCTGCGGAAAAGGGAGTTCCCTATGACTCTCAGGGGGCTGCAAAAAGCGAAGATCAGATAGCTGTCAATATTAAGGCTTTGATTTCCAGGGCTCTGTTTGGAATGACGGGTTATTACAAAGTGATTAACTCAGAAGGAGATCAGGCATTTGCCAAAGCTCTTGAGTTTATCTCTTCAGGTACACTTTAAGGGATCTTTGGTAGGCAGCTGCATTCCTGTTGTGCTCAGAAAGAGTGACTGCAAAATTGTGAGTTCCGTCAAAAGTTGGTTTTGCACAAAAATAGAGATATTTGTGCTGTTGATAATTGAGTACGGCATCAATCGTTTTCAGTGGCGGGATTACAATTGGTCCAGGAGGAAGGCCTTTGTACAGATAAGTGTTGTAGGGTGAATCTGTCTCAAGATGTTTGTTGAGTATCCTTTTAAGGGAGTCATCACCTGTTGCAAACTTAACTGTCGGATCTGCCTGAAGAGGCATACCAATTCTGAGTCTGTTAAGATATACTCCGGCAATTACAGGTTGCTCAGATGCTACGTTACTCTCTTGGGAAACTATCGAAGCCAGCGTAATGACTTCCATGGCAGAGAGGCCAATTTTTCTGGCCTTTTCAATTCTGTCTGAGTTCCAGAATTTGTCGAACTCTTTTTTCATCCTCAAAATCAGCTCTCTGGGAGTGACCGTCCAATAGACCTGATAAGTGTTTGGTAGAAAGACTGATATAAAGGTTTCCCTCTTTAATCCCAGACTATCCAGAAATTCTTTCTGGTCCAGCATTGCAATAAAGGAGACTGAATCGAACTCGAATTTTTTTGAGAGCAGGGAAGATAATTTCTGAGGTGTTCTGATATTGCCTGATATTGTAAGATTAAGTGGTTCCTGCCATCCAAATCTTATCATCCTCACGAGAGAACGGTTGTTCATATCTGGCTTTATAAGGTAGCGCCCTGGTTTAATGTTTTCAGACAAGCCCTCTTTTTTTGCAACCTTTTCAAAGTTTGGGATACTTCTGATTCTGTATGAGTTTTCAAGAGAGTCGATCAGTCCCTCCAGGGAGGTACCTCTTGGAATATGTACAAATGACTCTCCGTCAGTTGTATTTGGAGCGAAAAAGAGAGTGTAGTATCTAAATGCAAGGAGTAATGCAGATGCAGCTAAAAATGAGAAAATTATCAGGAGGAATTTCCTGGAATTGGAACTTTTCTTCTTCATCATTTGAGTTTTATGATGGCGCCGGTCTCAGGCTCTTTTTCTGAGAACTTAGGGTTAAGCTTTATAAGATGTTTAAGTCTGATGCAGTATTTCTGAGATATCTCCCTCATTGTATCACCCTCCGCGGCCTGATGCTCTCTTTCGGGTCCTTTGTGGATACGGTTTTTTTTCTGCAGATATATCAGTGTTCCTTCCTGAATTGGAGTTTCTTCTTTTAAGTCGTTGAAATTTAATAGTTCTTTTTTGAAAAGAGAAAATTCTTTTGCTATCTCTCCGAAGCTTTCACCAGCCATTGCAATAATGCAGGCAATGCCGTTGATACTAAGGGTTACCCTTCCGGCAATAATTTTATATGGAAGTTCTTCTGAATCTGTCGTTTTAACAGAGGGTTGAACAGGTTCTTTGTATTGGTCAGGTTCTTTGTATTGGACAGAATCATAAAGGAGATCAATCTTTGAAAGCTCATAATCTTCAATGATTTTTATGAGTTGTCTGGAGTAAGAGGGATTGGTAGCGTATCCTGCTCTCTGAAGCCCTTCTGCCCAGCCTTTGTAATCATTCAACGGAAGGCTGAACAAAAATCCATAACGGCTGCGTTCTCTTAAAAATCTGGAATGATCTTCATAAGAGGAAAGTACACTGGGATATTTTCTGAAACATTCGTTTCGCTCGTTGTCATCGTGCAATATTTTTTCTCCTGACCAGTCGTGGCATTTTATCCCAAAGTGATTATTTGCCTCTCTGGCGAGTCTTGAACTCCCGTCGAAGGATTCCAGGCAACCTTGTGCCAGAATAATGCTTGCAGGTATTCTGTATTTTTTCATTTGACTAACAGCCATCTCTTTATGCTTCTGGATGTACTCTTTTCTCTTATCTGACTGAGAAAAAGAGAGTGTAGAACAAAGAAAGAGTGTTCCTGTCAGTAACAGATGAATGGATAGTCTGATGGGAAGTAACATTAAATATGTTTCTAAATCATACAAAATTAGTAATTTTGCACTTATCTCAATTGCAAAGGATGAAGAAAAAAAAATTAAATATTGAGTATACAGAATATTATTCAGATGAAGCTCTCCCGGAAGATGATGCACTTCTGCTTAAAATGGCTTCAGAAGCCTCAAAAAGTGCCTATTCTCCATACTCTGGTTTCAATGTAGGAGCAGCAGTCAGACTCGATAACGGAGAGGTGATATCTGCCAGTAATCAGGAAAATGCAGCTTATCCATCTGGCCTATGTGCAGAGAGGGTGGCAATTTTTTACGCTCACGCAAGATATCCAGAATCAGCTATTAATTCTCTGGCCGTCACAGCGTCTGTTAATGGTTTGCCCTGTGAAGTGCCAACAATGCCTTGCGGAGCTTGCAGGCAGGTAATGGCTGAGTCTGAGGCGAGAGCATCAAAACCCATTAAGATTATTATGGGGGGGGCCAGAGTGACCAGGGTTATGGAGGGGGTGGAGCATATACTTCCCTTTCCTTTTAATAATCTTCCTGAGAGTGACAAGTAGTATTTAAAAAGGAAGTATAAAAAAAAGTATTACCTTTGTGCGGGGTAAGTCTTATACGACCAGCTCCCACTGAACTCCCCCAGGTCTGGAAGGAAGCAAGGGCAGGTGGTTGTAGCGGTGCGATATAATCAGCTTGCCCCTTTTTTATTTAAATATGAAGATTGCAGTTGGCCTTTCCGGTGGAGTTGATTCCAGTGTCGCCGCACTTCTGCTAAAAAAAGAAGGGCACGATTTGGTTGCGATGTTTATGCAAAACTGGAACGATACAACCGGAACCTTGCACGGAGATTGTTCTTGGGAGGAGGATTATTCCGTTGCAAAGATGGTTGCTAAAAAACTGGATATCCCCTTGATATTTACAGATCTGTCTGATTCATACAGAGAGAGGGTGGTAGAATATATGTTCAGAGAGTACAGCCTGGGCAGGACTCCAAATCCTGATGTTATGTGCAACAGAGAAATCAAGTTTGATGCATTCCTGACAAAAGCACTGGAGCAGGGTGCAGATTATGTGGCAACCGGACATTATTGCAGAAAAGAGAGTTTTAAAGATGAGGATAACAGGGAAGTTTTAAGACTGCTTGCGGGCAGGGATCCGAACAAAGATCAGAGTTATTTCCTTTGTCAGCTTACTCAGCAACAACTTTCAAAAGCGATTTTTCCGATAGGGGAGCTTCATAAAAGAGAGGTTAGGGCTCTTGCTTCCCAGGCAGGTTTACCCTCTGCAGACAAAAAGGATTCTCAGGGTATATGTTTTGTGGGTAAGGTCGATTTGCCGGTTTTCCTGCAGCAGAAACTAGAGACAAAAAATGGGACAGTGATAAAAATTGACTCTGCATTTTATAATGACAGTGAACACTCCAAAACACTTTACTCTGGTTTCCGGAATGAAGATAATGAGTATCTTAGGGTAATTTCCCGCCCCTGTACCTACTCCCCCGAGTGGGGAGTGATTGCCGGGAAACACAACGGTGCACATTTCTATACCATTGGTCAGAGAAAAGGCCTTAATATTGGAGGTCACACCCAGCCCCTGTATATTATATCCACAGATCCTCTGAGCAATACGATATATGTGGGTGAGGGGCAGGAACATCCAGGTCTCTATCGCAAAGCTCTTTTCATAAACCGCGAAGAGATTCATCAGATAAGAACTGACCTTAAAATGGAACCCGGTTTTAAAGGTGAGTTTATGGTAAGGATAAGATACCGTCAGCCATTGCAAAGAGCAATGCTGGTAATGCATCAGGAGGGCCTTTACATAGTCTTTTTTCAGCCTCAGAGAGGAGTTACTCCCGGACAGTTCGCTGCTTGGTACTCAGGCGATGAGTTGATAGGATCAGGAGTAATAAGCGCATAACCGAAGTAAATATAAATGACATTGATTATCTGAAAGTGATTTCAGATAACCAATCTTTATTTAGTCGGGGCGAAATGACTCGAACATTCGACCCCTTGCACCCCATGCAAGTGCGCTAGCCAACTGCGCCACGCCCCGATTCAAGTTGCAAATATACAAATATATTTTATTGCAGAATACTCTTTTTACTTCAAAATTGAATGTTTGTCATCTCTTTCGTAACCAACTCATCAAAGGGAGGATAATCAAATATTTCATTCTGTGGTTCAGTCTCTCCTGAAGTATATCCCCAGATTGAACTATAATCCGATATCTTTTCTCCCATACCTTCAAGCTCTCTCAGATAAGATGCAACAGACCTGTTTTCAATTATAAAAACCTCGCCCATATTGTCAATCACCGGGCTGTGAATCCTGGTCTTGTCGTGGTCGAACCGTAGGATCCTTTCCCCTTTTCCGGTAATGCCTGCAAGATTAAATGTCATACTTTTGCCTATAGCAGGAAGATTAAGCACATTTCTGTCTGTTGGAAGAAACAGCAACTCGTTTTCTTTCATAAAATGCTTGATTTTGTAATAGATATCCTCTCCAGTGTTGATAATTTCGAAGAAGTGTCTCTTTTGTCCGTCGTTAAGTCTGGAGAGACTCTTCTCTTCTATTTTCTCTTGCATTGACCTTGAAGCGGGTGCGAACAAAGAGTGGTTTTCTTTAAATCCCTTCACAGAAAATGTGTAATATGTAACGACTCCCAGTGAATTTAGAACCTGTCTTAATCTGGCCGTATGACCTCTCCTTGAAGCGGCAACATTGAATACCAGCTGATTGGTTATTCTCCATCCAGCTGAAAGCAGCATTTTGATAGCTTTTTTTGCCTCAGGAGTTAACTCCAGAGGTGATTGGAAATGGGTTTGTATTACGAATTGCTTTATTCCTGCCCTGAGACCTTTTTCTCTAAAAGTTGAAAGGATCTCGATAAGTTCGTCTTCTATCCTGAAAGGTAAATATGCAGGTAGCCTTGAGCCAAGTCGTACTCTCTGAATCTCTGCATATTTTTCTCCGGGAGCTCTTTTTTTGTTGGATTCTCTTTTCCGGACTGCCATCTCGGCAACGGCATCCAGAATCTTAGAGAGAGGTTTGTTCCTTGTCATAAGGGCATCTCCGCCTGTAATCAGAATATCCCTTATCTGGGAATCTTTTTCAAAGTACTCCATAAGCTTGGGGAGCTTTGCGTCCCAGCTCTCTTTGGGCTTAAGAGAGTCAAGGTCAAAATTAAGTCTCTCACTCTGAAAATCGTACATTCTTTGACAAGATGCACAGAGCCCCCCGCAACTTCTACCTCTTGTGTCCGGAATCATAATTGCTACTTCTGGATATCTGCGGTGAATGTTTTGACCTCCCGGGAGAAGCCATCCGGCGGCATTTGGAACACCCTCTTCTACAATATCCTCTTTCTCCCAGGCCCTTATGTTTCCATATGTCTCTACAAGAGATTCAGAATACAGAACATAACTTCTTATGGCAATATCGTCAAACCCTTTTTGATCTGTGTTTAGCAGGGAAATATAATAAGGAGTGACAAAAAATGGTATTCCTTTGTTTCTGGCTTTGTTCAGAATTCTCATACTTTTTGTGGAAAGAGATTCACACAGAAAAAGGTTCAGTTCAGATGGAGATTTTATTGCCATAATCAGATGAAACCTGAAGTCGTTCCACCAATGGTTTGTCAGCTCTCTTTTCTCTTCCCTTGTGTAGCCATCGGGATAAAAGTATCTTGAACCCGGAGAGAACTTTTTGTCAATTTTGTCTATCAATAATTCAATTACCCTTTTCTTATTCTCCTCCCTTCTGTCCCTTATCTCCCTGTCCAGTCCTGACGGCCACCTCTTCATATGCCTGTGAAGTGTTCCAATGGTGTATTTACAGCTTTGTCTGCAGCCGTACATAATTGACAATATATGGAAAAGATCTTCGATAAGGTCACTTGCCTCTTCATAAGGAAGTGTGCCTTTCAGATACTCCCACAACAGAGTAAAAGTTTCGATATAGATTTTTTTGCTTTTTGATAGTTCAAAAACAGATTTCTTTTCGTAGGAGAGCATATCAAGGACAGATTGTGCACTCTGCCTTGAACTCTCCTGACTACATTTGCCTAATATCTCTGTTGCCTGATCCTTTATGTATTCCAGAAAGTGCTCCTCGTCCGGACTCTGTCTGGCTGCCGTTACAAGTGCAGGCATAACTTTCTCCCACCTTTTAAAAGTATTATCTTTCATAATTAATATGTTGTTAATAAAGGTATTAAAGAGCGAGTTTCAGGCCATCACTGGCTGCTTCAATACCATCCGGGAGTTCTGCCGAAAGTTCACAATGTTTTCCAATCTGATGAGAAAGGTGTGTCAGATAACACTTTTTTGCTCCGGTTTCCCGTGCAACTTCTATTGCCTCTCTCAGACTGAAATGCGAAATGTGCGGCTCTCTCCTCACAGTGTTTAATATTAAAATATCAAGATCCTTGAGTTTAAGGATCTCATCTCTTTCAATTCTGCCGGCATCTGTAATGTATGCCAGTTTACCTATTCTGAAACCCAGTACGGGCAGTGTGTGATGATATACTCTGATTGGTGTGACATTAATCGTTGAACCATCGCAAGATATCCGGAATGGGTTTTCTGAAATCGTAATTATTTCATATTCCGGTATTCCGGGGTACCTGTAATCACTAAATGCATAGGCATATTCGCTTGCCAGTGCTTTTTTTACCCTCTCTTCGCAATAAATAGGAAAAGGTTTGCCCGTAAAATAGTTGAACGCCCTGACATCGTCCAGCCCTCCGGTGTGATCCTTGTGTTCGTGAGTGAGGAGAATAGCATCGAGATTATCTATTCCTTCACGGAGCAACTGTTGCCGAAAGTCAGGTCCGGCATCAATTACTATAGAAAGACCATTGTGCTCAATAAGCACAGAGGATCTTAATCTTTTGTCCCTGGGGTCTTCAGAAGAGCATACATCACAATGGCATCCAATCATTGGAACACCTTGCGATGTTCCTGTTCCCAGAAAAGTAAGCCTTGTCTCAGAAGCAGTGTCCACACCATAAAGATAGGAAAAATTTCTACCTTTGGGAAAATTTTATGAAAGGAACTCTCTATTTAATACCTTCTCCAATTGGTGACTCCGCAATCAATGATGTGATTCCGGTCGGGGTCATACAAAAACTATCAACTCTAAAACACTTAGTGGTTGAGGAGGTTAGAACTGTAAGGAGGTATCTTTCAAAAGCGGGTTTGAAGGAATCGATAGATTCAATCTCTTTTTACACTCTCAACGAACACACTCCTTGCTCTCAGATAATGGATTATGTCAATATTCTACTGGCAGGTGAGGATATTGGGCTGGTTTCAGAAGCAGGCTTGCCGGCGGTTGCCGATCCAGGCTCCAGGCTTGTTGAACAAGCTCATAATCACGACATCAGAGTCAGTCCACTCTCCGGACCTTCATCTTTGATGCTGGCTCTGATGGCTTCCGGTATGAACGGGCAGTCATTTGCCTTTAATGGTTATATTCCTGTAAAAAGTGAGTCGAGACGAGAAAAAATAAGACAACTTGAAAAAATCTCCTGCCGGAGTGGTCAATCCCAAATCATAATCGAGACACCATACAGGAACAACTCTCTTTTGGCCGACATACTTCAGGTATGTTCAAAGGATAAACTGCTTTGCATTGCTGCCAGCATTACAAGTCCTGATGAATTCATCCGTACTATGACCATTGAGAGATGGAGAAAAGAAATTCCTGACCTTAACAAAAAACCTTGTATTTTCATCTTATGAATGTACTCAATACACATAAAAACCGGGTGGAACTTCTGAATATGGAGTTTTGGTCCTATCACGGCCACTTTGAAGAGGAACAGATAATTGGCAATAAATATCTTGTGAGTTTTTCAGCTGAGGCGGATATAATTTCTCCCGGAAAATCTGATGATCTTAAGGATGCACTGAATTATCAGGAAGTCTACGACCTGATAAGTAAAGAGATGGCAGTTCCCTCAAAACTACTTGAGAATGTAGCATACAGAATACTGGAAAATTTTAGAAGCAGATATCCACATATTACCAATGCTGCTATATCTATTTCAAAACTTAACCCTCCGGTAGGTGGAAAAGTAGAGTGCGCCAGAGTGGTGATGAATTTATAAAATGGGAAAAGAGACAAAAGTAAAAGGAAAGGTGGCTTTTGTTACCCTTGGATGCAAACTGAATTTTTCGGAAAGTTCGCAACTATGCCGTGAGTTTGAGGCTAACGGGTATCAAAGGGTTTCTCCTTCTTCAAAAGCTGATATCTATGTAATCAACACCTGTTCGGTTACAGAGCACGCAGACAAGAAAAGCCGGAATCTGATCAGAAGGCTCCATACAATAAACAAGGATGCTATTGTCGCAGTTACAGGGTGCTATGCACAACTAAAACCAGACGAGATTCTTAATATAGAAGGGGTCGATATTGTATTGGGCGCAGAACATAAGCACAATCTGTTTATGAAAGTTTCAGAGCTGGAAAATCTATTAAAAAAGGGAGTTGACTCTCAACGATCTTCTGTAGCTTTTCCTTGTGACATTTCAACTTTACAGTCGATTTTCCCGGCTTACTCTTCAGAAGAGCGCACCAGATCTTTTTTAAAAGTACAGGACGGATGTGATTATCACTGCTCTTACTGTACAATTCCTCTTGCACGTGGTCAGAGCAGAAACATCTCCATTTCTCTTCTTGTCAGCGAGGCAAAACAGATTGCAGAACGAGGGATTAAAGAGGTGGTTCTTACCGGAGTAAATACCGGAGATTTTGGAAAGAGCACCTCTGAGAAGTTTATCGATCTTATAAAGGCTTTAGAAGCGGTTGAAGGGATTGAACGATACAGAATATCTTCAATAGAACCCAATCTTATAACAAGTGAGATTCTGACTCATATTGCTTCAGGCAAAAAATTTCTTCCCCATTTCCACATACCCTTACAGTCAGGTTCAGATAAAATTCTGGCTGCTATGAAAAGAAGGTACAACACATCTTTGTTCAGGGAAAAGATAAGAGAGATAAGGGATCTGATGCCATTCGCTTTTATTGGGATCGATTTTATAACCGGATTTCCCGGAGAAAGGGAGGAGGAGTTCCGCCAAAGCTGCGATTTTATTGAAGAGATAAAACCATCCTTTATTCACATATTCCCATACTCAAAAAGAGAGAATACTCCGGCATCAGGCTACTCCGGTCAGGTAGGAGAGAACGTTAAGAGAGAGCGTGTAAAAAGGCTTATGGCGATGAATGAGATTATTTACAGAGATTTTCTGATACTCAACAACGGGAGGAGGGAAAAGGTTTTGTTTGAAAGTTCTCTAAAAGGAGGAATGATGTTTGGATACACATCCAATTATATCAAAGTTCAAATGAAGTATGACCCTGAACTGATAGGGAGAATAGTAGAAGTTACTCTTTAATTATCTGTTCCTGTCTGGGTTTAACTTCCATTCGGCCTCTTATTCTGTTTTCTCTCTCCGTGGAAATTTGATCTCTTTTACTCCTGCTCAGAAAAAGGGAGTTTATCAACTCGCTGAAAGTGCTGAACTCCTCCTGATAAACAATACCTATTCCGTTTCTCTGGCTGTTGTCCAGATAGTTGGTGTATTGGTCGGCTGAATGAGAGAAGGCTTTTGCCCTGAACCGTCCCTCTTCGTCCAGTTTTATCTCAACCTCCAGATCACCAACAACGTTGCTGCCTCTGTTCATATACCGGGAGTTGCCGATGTTTCCGTTAACGATAACTCGGTTGTCAAACAACTGGGCTGACACAGCGGCATCAAATAAATCTCTTCCGTTCTGCCCGGGCTGATAATTGAAGCTCAAATCCAAAGGAATATCCAACTGTTTGAAAATGTTGTTTATCTGGTTAGAAAGAATCTCTGTTGCATTTGAGTATAGTATAGTAGAGTTATTTACGATACTTGACTGGATATCGGGTATAAAGCTTCCTGAAACAAGTAGGGACATTACCTGCTTAACTATTTTGTCCTCGGTGTTGAGTGCAGCATCTACCCTTGATTTTGTCAAGGGATCAAGATCCGGAATCTGTATGTCAAAACCTATTTTGGGGTTGAGCAGAGGACCTGTTAGCTTAATAAGGCAATCCACATTTCTTCTGCTGCTTACAGAAGTTGTATCTGATATAAGTGTGTTTATCGAGGCTTTTGTCCTGTAGTTAGCTGTAATGTTCAGATTGGTCTTCATTATATCTCCGTTAAACCCAATGTTACCCCCCTCCTGAATTGTAAAGTCCCTGTTGAAGAGCCCCTGGAGCACAAATTTGTAAGAACCGCTTTCAATAATATAATCACCCTGAATATTGAAAAGATCTCTTGAGGGTTGAACGTCAATGTTTATCAGACCTGTCCCATATCCTGTAATCACATCTCCCACAGATTTGTCAATCTCAATCATAAGCGCGGCGTCAGGTGTAATGTTTCCTTTAAACCTTACAATCAGGTCAGAGGATGATGTGTTTTTTCCGGACTCACTGGTTTCGGTAGCATTTCCCGTCTTTTTCTTATTGTCCTCCTGACTAAAGGAGACAAAACGGAGCAGGTCAGAGTTTGCAGCTTCTGATGTGGATTCAAGAGGAATATGAACCTCAGTGTTTTTATTGGTTGTCATAGAGATATCAAGAAGAACCTTGTTAAAGGGCCCTGATATTGAAACCCTGCCCGAACCGAAGGCAGTACCGTAAAAAGCACTGTTGTCTGCCTGTAAAGTATTAAGGCACTCCATATTTCGAACAGTAATATTTAAATTTAGTCCGATATTTCTAAAGTGTTTATAATTGAGGCCGCCGTTAACTCTGCCTCTGTTCCCGAACCGATCGGTGATTGTTGCGTTGTTTACAGTTATACCGTTGTCCGTTAACAGAACAGGACCGTTTACTTCATACTTGACATTGGTGAAGTCTACTAAAAATCCAAATTGATTGGCAACTGCGTTTTCGCTGTGAAGCGATAATGCGTTTAATGATCCAAAAAGATGGAAATCTCCTGATAGAGAACCGCTTAATCCGGAGAGAATACCTGTAAATATTGGTTCGAAATAGTGTGTTTTCAGGCTGTCCATTTTTGCGGAGATATCCAGTTTTTTTTCTCCAGGCCAGAATTTTCCATCAACTACCATAGGCAGCTTACTCCCTAATTTATTTTTGAGAGCTATTTCGAAATTTTTTCCCACACCGTTCCATCTGCTCTGAATATATAGATTTCCAAACTCTTCCGAGGAAATGGACATGTTTTTGGCTTCAAGATCCATGAGCAGTTTGAAGTCTCCGAAAAGTTCACTCACAGATGCTTTACCGGAAATGTTTCCATCAATCGGGAATGGAAGAGCGAGAAAAATATTGAAAGGGGAGAGGTCAAACTTCTCAACCTGTATATTCAGTAAATCTTTTGGATCCGGAGATATTATGCCGTCTACCTTTAGATGCTGCTCCTGATTGCTTACTGAAAAACCCTCAAAAGTGTATGTACTGTCCTGTATAGTTATTCTTGAATCAGCAAGTTTCCATAACTGGTTATTGATTTGAGATTCAACAGGGTTAATAAGTATATCAAATCTTCTTTTATTGTCATTCCCTGTAAGCGAGACTTTTATATCTGATGAAATATTGAAGGTATTCAAAGCGTTTTTGCCATTTAATACACTACCTCTCAAATAAATAATGTCGTCAGAAGAGCTAATCTGGAAATTGCCCGAATTCGCCTCAATTCCTGAAACAAGCAGATGAGAATTCTCTATTGTCCCTTTAATCTCTTTTGAGTCAGAAGCAATCCGGATCTTAATATCTTTAACCAGATTATCCTCGTAACCTGACTCAGCAGAAGTATATGACAAACTTAGACTGTCATCTTTGTCCAAAGTTGCCTTAAATGAACTTTTATCGGCAATTACAAGACCGGGAAGTACCATCTGGGCAATAGCCCTTGTGTCGTGAAAAATGAGTTCCAGATTATAATGCTCCTCCTGAGGACTTTTTTCTCTCACTTTTGGCCTTATCAGTGAAGGAATATGTCTCTCGCCCGTGACACTGATGATTTTGTCGAAGAATGTAGTCAGAAAATCGCTTCCGGTGTATCTGGCATCTGCAAATGGGGAGTTCAGAGTAATGACGTAGTTATTGTGTCCCGAATAAGACTGTACAGAAATGTCACCGATTTCGAAGTTCCCGTTTCTGTTTTGATATTCAAGAGATTTAACACTAATGTTGCCTAATATGTCTCCGGATGGTTTTCTTGTAAAGTTGGCCAGGGTTCTGAAGCTGGCAACCGACAGACTGTCTCTAGTGTCAAGATTTATTGCAGAGAGGTTTGCAAGAACCACATCAGCATAAAAGTCATAGTATGAATCTTCTTTTGATGAGTGGTCAATTACCCCCTGAAAAATAAAGTCGAGATTTGGATCGTGGCTGATAATTCTTCCGTCAAACCTGTTCTTTACATAACTTCCAACCGAGTATATATTGCTGAATGCATAATTATTGAATTCCAGCTTTTTAATGGAAATGCTGTCGATATAAAAACCGCTTCCTCCGGCACTCGGATCCCTTAGAAGGGCAGACATGTGACTACTCAAGGTAATCTCTCCCAGCATTTTATTTCGGAGCAATTCACCCAGATTAAAGTTATCTGTTGTAAGCTTTCCCTCCATTTCCAGCCCTTTTCCTGTGGCACTCTCTTTGAGCAGGACATCCATATAAATATTGCCAATATTTGATGTAAGATTGCCATTGGCAACAAAATCGGTCAGAAGCCCGGCCAGTCTTCCGGAGAAGTTGTATTTAACAAAAGGAGAGAGCTTTGCCAGCATAGTGCTTTGACTTTTAGGATTTATGGATCTGATTATCCTGTCTAAGTCAGGTGTTGTGGTGGAGAGATTGTCAATGTCAACAAACGCCATAGTCTCTTCAATTCTGGGGAGTCCGGAAATTCTGGCATTGATTGTGGCTGATGTTACTCCGCTCTCGGAAGTGACATAAAGATTTTCTGTTCTAAAGTTGTTAACAGTGCCTGTAGCTAATCCTTTTGCGTAGAATTTCAGATTGTTATTCTGAAGAGAGGGTGCAAAATAACCGATAGTCTTAAGACTTATAAAAGAGTTGTTTAGAATGGCTTTAATCCTTACACTATCGGTAAAACGGCCGAAAGAAAAAAGAGAAGAATATTCAAAAGAGAGCTCTTCTGCAGATATCTCTGATTCATGGTCTGCAAGAGAAAGATTGTTGAACATGAGTCCTTTACTTCCGAACCTGACGGAGGAATTTATTCTTGTAAGTCTAAATCCGCTTTTTTCGGAGAAAGAGAATTCCTTAAGATCTGCTGTAATATCCTCTCCCTCTCTTCTTATTCCAGAGGCTACAAATCTGAGATCTTTGAGCGAGATATCAGAAAAGTTAATTGCCCCCTGTTTGTTTTGAGCTTTATTTAAAAGATTAATATAGGAAAAATCTATCTTTTCCATCTTGAGATTCCTGATCCGGATATCCGGGATAAGTTTGGTAGGTAATTTTTTCTCTTTGCCTTGAAAATTACCAAACAATTTTGAAATGGATGTAGTAGAGTCTGGATAAACAATCAGTTTGAACTTGCCTCCCGAAAGATAAATGCTTCTGAATCTAAACCTGCCGGCAAGAAGATTTTTTGCAGAAAAACTAACCGAAAGTTTTTCAAAGCTGACAACTGTATCCCCGCTGCTTGTAACTGCATTCAGATCATTAATAATAAGATCATTAAAAAAAATATAATAGACCTTACCAATCGAGACATTTCCGTCGAAATCTTTGGTGAAAGACTTGAGGGCAGAGGATACAATTTTGTTTTGAAGCGACGGGCTTTGCAACGATATAACCATAGCTGCTGCTGTTATCCCGATAACTGCAGCTACTCCTGTCAATATTTTTTTTATAATTTTAATTAGTAACAATTTTAATCTACAAATTTAATCAAATTAATATAGCAGTTTGTTAAAAAAGAGCCATTTTTGCACAAGAAAAAAAATATGATAACAATACTCGGAATAGAATCCTCCTGTGATGACACATCAGCTGCCGTAATCAGGGACAATCTACTGCTCTCAAACGTAATGGCAGGTCAGGATGTTCACGCCAGATACGGAGGTGTGATACCTGAACTGGCATCCAGAGCACATCAGCAAAATATCGTGCCTGTTGTTGACAAAGCATTGGACCAGGCAGCAATATCCCCAGGCGAGATAGATGCAATTGCATACACAAGGGGGCCTGGTTTGCTGGGTTCTCTTTTAGTTGGCGTATCATTTGCAAAAGGTCTGGCAATTTCACTTGGGAAACCACTTGTAGATGTAAACCATCTGCACGGCCATCTCCTTTCACATTTTATTAAAGATCCTGCTCAGATGAACGATTCTCCCTCATTCCCGTTTCTTACCCTGCTTGTATCGGGTGGACATACACAGATTGTCAGAATGGAAAGTCATCTGAAATTCTCAGTAATTGGTCAGACAATAGACGATGCTGTTGGAGAAGCCTTTGACAAATGCGCTAAACTTCTTGGTCTGGGATATCCCGGGGGGCCTGTAATTGACCGTCTGGCCAAAACCGGCGATAAGAAAGCCTTTGTCTATGCTAAACCAAGGATAAAAAATCTTGACTATAGCTTTAGCGGAGTCAAAACCTCTCTGCTATATTTTCTCAGAGACAGTGTAAAAGAGAATCCTGCTTTTATTGAGAAAAACATAAATGATATATGTGCATCCTTTCAGGAAACACTAATCGACATTCTGATGGAAAAACTCATTATCGCCGTCAGCAATACCGGGATAACTGAGATTGCATTGGCAGGAGGCGTTTCTGCAAATTCTGCACTCAGGGATAGAATTCTTTATGAAGGGAACAGAAGAGGTTGGAAGTGTTATCTCCCTCAACTTAGGTTCACAACGGACAATGCTGCAATGATAGCTATTACAGGCTATTATAAATTTAAAGAGGGGCACGTCTCCTCATTGGATGCCGTACCCCTGTCAAGGGTTCTGGACAATTTCTGATCTTTTCCGGTTAATTAGTTGCAACCGCTACAGCCAGAGCAACTCCCTGTACTGCACGAAGATTTCTCACCATATAACCCGTTTGATATCTCAGAGGTGGAGGCTTCTCTTATTGCAACAACGCTTCCTGAAAAGTGCAACTCAGAACCGGCAAGCGGATGATTGAAGTTCATTACAACAACATCTTCCTTAACCTCTTCTATTGTTCCCTGCAATCTGTTACCTTCTGAATCCTGCATTGGCAGTACATTGCCCAGGGTAAGAAGACCATCTTCGATTTTGCCGTCTACCATAAACAGATCTTTTGGAAGATCTACAATTGCGTCAGGGTTGACTTCACCGTAGCCCTCAGTGGGATTCAGCACAAATTCAAATGTGTCGCCGATAGCCTTTCCTGCTACATTATCTTCAAATTTCGGGAGCAGATAACCTGTGCCGAACATGAATTCCATTGGCTTGTCTGCAGTAACTGTTTCCATTACGGTACCATCTACGGTAAGTGTATAAGAGAGGGATACTACCTTGTTTGTTCCGATTTTCATTGTTTTTTTATTAATGTGTGATATAATTTTTTTTTTGGAAATTTTTCTTTATGCAAAAATTGTGCTAGAATTTTCTGATTATTTTATAACCTATTGCTGCTACAAGTAGAGTCATAAGTGGAGTCAAAAGATTAAAGAAACAGTAAGGCAGATAAACCAGTGTAGCTATTCCGAGCACTCCTGACTGAGCCACTCCGCAGGTGTTCCACGGAACCAGTACCGATGTAACAGTTCCGGCATCCTCCAGTGTTCTGCTTAAAAGTCGCGGCTCATATCCCATTTTTTTATACGTTTCAGAGAACATTTTTCCGGGAAGCAGTATTGCCATATATTGATCAGACAGGGTAATATTGCAGAAAAGTGTGGTTGCAACAGTTGAACCAACGAGGGAAAAAGTGCTTTTTACCATTCTAACCATTCTTTCGGTAATAACCTGAATCATTCCGCTGGCCTCCATAGCTCCGCCAAATGTGACAACACACAAAATCAGCCATACTGTATTTAACATTCCGGCCATACCTTTTGTTGCAGCAAGAGAGTTAAGCATAGCATCTGAGGTTTCAATCGAAACGCTGCCGTACAACATTTTTAATGAGGCAACCAGATACATAACACCTCCTTCAAGACCATTCCCGGCTATTTGTCTGCAAAGATCGGGCTGAAGAAGGCAAGCCACAACAGCACCTGCAATTGCAGAGAGAAAAAGCGTAATAAAAGGAGAAACCTTTCTTACTATCAGTATGATCGTGAAAACAGGAACCAGTAAGAGTAAGGGGGAGATGTTGAATGTTGTCGATATTGAAGTCAAGTTTGCCTGAACACTAAGGCTACTGGAGACAGGCATAAGAAAGCCGGCAACTGTGTAAATTACGAGTGAAAGCAGAAAAGCCGGAGTAACTGTTATGAGCATATACCTTATATGGGTGTAAAGATCAACTCCGGCAACAGCCGAAGCCAGATTGGTAGTATCTGAGAGAGGTGAGAGCTTATCACCAAAGTAAGCTCCTGATATTATTGCCCCTGCAAGCCAGGGGGAAGGGATCCCGAGTATCTGTCCTGCGGAGAGCATTGCTACCCCGATTGTACCTACAGTTGTCCAGGAACTACCGGCCATAAGCGATACAATTGACGTAAGAATAAATGTGACGGCAAGAAAAACAGATGGATGAATTAGCTTAAGACCATAGAAAATCATAGCAGGAACAATTCCGCTTATCATCCAGGAGCCTGTAAGAGCTCCTATCATCAGAAGAATGAAAATTGCCGATCCGGTTTTTGAAAGGTGATTCATCATCCCCTTCTCTATCCTGCTCCATGGAACCTTTAGAACTACAATCGAAATAATTGCTGTAATCACTGTTGCCAGCAGAAGAGAAATTTGTGATGTGCCAGCAGATATTTCTTCTCCAAATATCCTGACTCCCAATGATATCATTGCAACCAGAATTATTATCGGCAGAAGAGAAAGTACCAGAGAAGGTTTTTTCATATTCTTTTTTGGAGCGGTAAACGAGGTTCGAACTCGCGACCCTCAGCTTGGGAAGCTGATGCTCTACCAACTGAGCTACTACCGCAAATGGTCTGCAAATTTAACAAAAATTGAGTGACGAACAATATTCAGACACTATTATGTAAGCAAAATTTTGTAAGCAAAATTGTCCAGATCTTTAGATTTTAGTCTGATAATTCCGGAACCTCCCTGGGAAAAAGCAATGCTGCTGAAAACTAAACTCAGCAGCATTCCCAAACATCTTTTGTTCATTTTTGTGGTGATGTAATTTATAGCTCTTTAGCTTTAACTTTCACAACTTTTCCCTTGTTGGAAAAGGCAAGTTCTGCATTGGATTTTTTCTTTTCCTGGATAAGTCGTTGAAAGGAGATGTCTAAACCAGTGAGAATATTATCTCTCAGTTCTTTTGTCTCAATATCACTCATAATTAATTAATTTGTTGTAGGTTGGTTTATTGTAAATTTTGGTTTCAGTTTTTTTCCCTCCTTCGGCTATAAGTTCAGGAGGTATTGTGGAGTTGTTTATAATCATCCAATATTCGCATAGCGGAACATAAAGTGAAAATAAGTTTTTTATTCCTGTGTTGTATCTTCTTTTAATTACATCTTCTTCAATATTGTGGCCACCTGTTGCAACTCTCATCTTTACCCTTTCAATTGCGAGTCCTAGCATATTAAGCCAAAAAAACACCAAAGTTACCACATAGCCGTTATCCTGCGCATATCTAATCATTTTGGCGTGCGATCTGGTAGCTAATGTAGTTTCAAGTGCAAAATCTGTGCCGTTGGCAATCAACTCCTTAATGCGTTGAAGCATAATCTTTCCTGCCTGAATGGCAACTGTTTCTGGTTTAAAGGGAGAAATTCCCCTTGCTATTTCATCTGCATTGACATACTCTTTGCATTGCAGCATTTCAGGTAAAATTGTATATGAAGCAGTCGTTTTGCCCGCTCCGTTGCATCCTGAAATAACAAAGAGTTTTTTCATTTCCTTCAAAATTAGCGAATAATTTTTACATTTGAAACAGCGTGGGCAAAGAGTGCAAAATCTCCTTTGCATGGGTCCTCCGGAAATAATTTGCGGAGGTATTTCGTTATCTCGAGAGCGGTAGCAAAATCTGCGCTTTTTCTTTTTGTAATTCCCAGTTTAAGAGCACTTCTGTGAACGTGAACATCAAGAGGAATAATCAATTCAGACGGATCTTTCTTTTTCCAGACGCCGAGATCAACAATCCCGTCGTTTCTTACCATCCATCTGAAGAACATATGAATCTTTTTGTTGGCAGCCCGGTGATCTGGTTTCTGACCAAATATCTCTGCCCGTATAGTTTCTGCGTTAGCTTTTTCAAGAGTGTCATTAAGAGTGTAGTAACTCCTTAAATTGGAACAGATTCTTGCAAAGTCACTCCATTTGATTGTTCTGTGGAGACTTTCATTACACTCTTTATAACATCCACTCATAACATAATCAAAAGGTTTCCAGCTCATTACTTCCATAGCTCTGTTGCAGTCCCTTACAATCATCTCTCTTCTTCCCCAGGCAAGATGTGAAGCAATTATTCCGGCAATTTCTATATCGGGTAAACTGGCTTTACTCTTAAGGAATAACTGCATAAAGTGCTTCGGGAAAATTACGGGATCGTTGATGAAGTATGCAGGATTGTTATATTTTTCTGCGAGTTCTTTGATTAAAATGTCCCGCTCAGTGTTTTTCATCGATATGGATATTTTTGTCTCCTTTTCAATGCAAACAGGCTGTCTGAGGTCAGACAGCCTGTAAATTTCTCCTTCCGGATAGGTTACTTTTGAACCTTTTTGTATCTGTTTAGATATTTGTCAACGCGCCCAGCTGTATCCACAAGTTTCATCTTGCCGGTATAGAACGGATGTGAAGTGTTGGAGATCTCCACCTTGATAAGAGGATACTCTACTCCTTCGAGAACAGTGGTTTCTCTGGTATTGGCACACGACCTTGTAATAAAAACATGGTCATTTGACATATCCTTGAAAGCTACAAGATGGTAGTTTTCGGGATGTATTCCTTTTTTCATCTTTAAAATTATTTATTGGGTTGCAAAAGTACAAAATATTTGTTAACGGCCAAAATTAATCACGGCTTCCTACAAATTTTGCAAGTAATCTCAGAATTTCAAGATAGAGCCAGATGATTGTCACAACCAGTCCGAAAGCACTATACCACTCCATATACTTTGGTGCACCAGAGAGTGTAGCCCTCTCAATAAAATGGAAATCTGCCAGAAGGCTGAAAGCTGCCACGCCAACAATAACAAAACTAATTCCTATGCTCAAAGGTGAGCTGTTGTGCAGCATTGTTATATTGACACCAAACAAACCAAGCAGGATTGAAACAAGGTAGTAAAGCCCAATTGCTCCGGTTGCTATGGTAATTATCCTGATAAAGCTACCGTTAACCTTAATTATTCTTAACCGGTAGATCAGAAGCATAGAAATTGCTGTCATAATTGTCAGTATTGTAGCATTCATAACTATTCCGGAAGCTTTTTCTGCAAATGCCTGACTATAGGTTGCAGAAATTGCACCAAGAAACAAACCCTCAAGAATTGAGTACAGCGGAGCAAGATATTGTGCCAATTTTGGTTTGAAACTGATTATCATTGCTATTACAAATCCACCCAGAGCACCTCCCCACAACCAAGGTTGAACAGATGAGGGATTTATACTTTCATAAGCCACTTTCCAGGTATATGATGCTCCTGCGAGCACCATAAGTATCATAATAAGTGCTTTCATTGCCGTTCCCTGAACAGTCATTGTGAGACCTTCAGAGAGTGTGGCGGAATTTTTACGGAATATACTTTCGCTTAAAACAGGATTAGCCATAATTTTTAAAATTATTTACATCTGAACAGTTGGTCATCGTACAGCAAAAACTTCCTTGCTTTTCTTATCCACTTTTGTTCTTCGACCTTCATATGCTCACTTGCCTCAGCCCAACCGGCTTTTCCTTCAAGATATGCAAGAAGTAATTTATCTCCCAGGAGAAGTTCGATTGCACTCTTTTTGTTGCCCTTTTCGTAAGAGCCACGGATAAAGGAAAAATCGCTGCAGTTCTCAACCATAAACCGAATAATTCTCAAATTGTGTGCCAGTGCATGATATTGTATTCCTGGTACCGGAAGAAGCTGAAAACCAAAACAGATCTCACCCGAATGTTTTCCGTATAAAGGGATAAATTTCTGCCATCTTATAAAAACTGCCGGATCGTGCAGAGGATGCAGAGGGTCATTCCAGTTTGTATAACCATTTTTTGCATTATAGTTTATCAATGAAGACATAAACGGGGCACCAAACTGTTCAAAAGGCCTTGTTGTTCCTCTTCCTTCGCTGACGTTTGTTCCCTCCCATAGAACCTGACCGGGATAGAAAGAGCAGGTGAAAAGCCCTGGAATGTTGGGTGAAGGTGGAATACTCCAGGGTAGCAGAGATTTGGATACCCCCTCTGAATGGCACGATATGATGTGAAGTGGAAATTTTGCATTAATCTGGTTATATATGAGATTTGCAAATTCACCAATTGTAAGTCCATGACGGTGAGGTATTCCTTCTATTCCTAAAAAAGAAGCATACTCTTGTTTGAGCATTGTCCCTTCGACTTGCCTACCTGCCGGATTGACTCTGTCAATAATGTAAACCGATAGGTTTATGTTATGCTTTTTTAAAGTCAAAAAAAGGTTGAATAAAGTTGAGTTGTATGTATAACACCTTGCTCCGGTATCCTGTAGTTCAACAATCAGAGCATCCAGATCTTTAAGTTTCCCGGGACTGACATTTACAGAATTCTCAGAAGTTCCGTAAAGAGACACGAATTCACAATTGTCAAGGCAGATGTCGTTATATATTTTTGTATTATCAAGCTTCTTTTGATCCTGAAACTCTCCGAAGAGTCCGTGCTCGGGAACAAAGACTCTTTTCAAAAGCCCTTTTTTAATAAGGGTTTCAAAGAGATATTCCCCGGTTTCGGGATGCCAGCTTGTTTGGTTGCAGAGTAGGCCAAGGCGTCCGCTTCTCAGTATTGTATCACTCTGCTCTAGCAGTGGAGTAGTTCTGAATGAAAACATAGTCAAAAAATATTTATTTGATTCTTCCTTTGATTAATCCCTGTATCTCTTCTCCCAATCTTTGAGCATCCTCCTTATCGGGTGCTTCGGAGTATATTCTGATAATTGGCTCAGTATTGGATCTTCTGATGTGAACCCAACTCCTTTCGGTTTCGAAATCTATCTTCAATCCGTCTCCCTCAGTAATTATCTGATCTTTATACTTCTCCCTGACCAGATTAAAGATATTTTCAATTTCACCGTAGTTAGACAAGTCCACTCTCTTTTTGGAGATATGATATGCTGGAAAACTGTCTCTCAGTTCGGTAGCCTTGCATCTCTTTTCGGAGAGGGAGCTAAGAATAAGTGCGATTCCAATCAGTGCATCCCTCCCGTAGTGAAGATCAGGAACTATAACACCACCGTTACCTTCACCACCAATAACTGCAGATACCTTCTTCATCATATCTACGACGTTTACCTCTCCGACCGCAGAGGCAAAGTAATTACCTCCGTATGATACTGTAATGTCCCTTAATGCTCTGGAAGAAGATAGATTAGATACAGAGTTCCCTTTCTTCTTTGAAAGCATATATTCGGCCGCAGCTACAAGAGTGTACTCCTCTCCGAAGGGTGTACCATCTTCACAGATTAAGGCAAGTCTGTCTACATCAGGGTCTACAGATATTCCAATATCAGCTTTGTGCTCCAGGACTGCTGCTGATAGCTCTGTCAGATGTTCAGGAAGAGGTTCAGGGTTGTGAGCAAAAATTCCTGATGGATTACAGTTAATTTTTACAGCGGTTACTCCAAGATATTCAAGTAATTGAGGGACAATTATTCCTCCAACGGAATTAATTCCGTCAACAACAGCAGTAAATCCGCTCCTGTAAATGGACTCTGTGGCTGTCATAGGATAATTAAGGACTGCTTCTATGTGCTCTCTGTCATAATTTTTTGTAATAATGTTACCAAGAGAAAATGCCGGTGAGTACTCGAAATTGTCCTCAGTAGCCCTCTCCAGCAACCACTCACCCTCAGCCCTGCTTATAAACTCCCCCCTGTTATTGAGGAGCTTCATAGCATTCCATTCCCCTGGATTATGAGAAGCAGTAAGTATTATCCCGCCATCAGCATTTTCTGAAATTACCGCCATTTCTGCAGTTGGTGTAGATGCAAGCTGTGCATCAATAACATCTACACCGCAGGATACAAGTGTTCCTGCAACCAGATCCCTGCACATTATTCCTGATACTCTGGCGTCTCTTGCCAAAACAACACTATACTTGCTGCCGACAGGAGCCTTTTCTCTTAAAAGCATAACAAACGCTCTGGTATACCTTAAAATGTCCGGAGGGGTCAGTCCTGTTCCCTCTTTTCCACCTATAGTACCCCTTATCCCTGATATTGATTTTATTAAAGCCATTTTAATACCATAAAAAAATTAACAGAATAATAAATATGGGTATTAAGGTAATAAATTTACCTTAATACCCAATAATATGATTTGCGATGTTATGAGGGCAACGCGAGGAATGTGGCAGCAAATGCCAGAATTGCATAGAGTTCCGGAAAAACTGCCAGTATCATTGTCTTGCCGAAAACATCCTGTCCGTTACTCATTTCAACAATGCCGTTTGAGCACACCTTTGCCTGATAGTATGCAGAGAAGAGTCCTACAAATCCAAGGGCTGTCCCAACTGCAAGTATAGCAAGCCCTTGTCCAAGAGCCAGTGTAGTTAGGCTATTGAGAGCATTGAGTGAGAGAAAGAATCCTGCGAAACCGTACAGTCCCTGGGTTGAAGGGAGAGCAGTCAGTAGCATCGAAGACCCAAACTGGTCAGGATTTTTCTTAAGCGCCCCGATAGTGGCATTTCCTGCCATCGAGACTCCCATAGCACTGCCGATGCAACTGAGAGTAAGCATTATTCCCAGTCCTAAGTAGGCTAAAATTTGAGGTAATGTTTGTTCCATAAATTGTTTTTTATCTGTTATGTTTATTTAGCTGATTCGTCAATATCGGTTAAAGGTTTGAAAGCTCTTCCTCCTCCGTTGAATCCTGCATTTTTGTAGAACTCAACAAATGTAAGTCTCATTGGGTGTACAAAAGCCCCTAGTGAAGAGAGCAGAAGCACTGCAAGATGGCCAATTATAAGCATCAATACTGCAAAAAACCATCCTACGTAAGGTATATCAATCATATTCATTGCTACAGAGTTGACGACCATTCCAAGAATGCCGCCTGAAGTTCCTAATCCAAAAAGCCTTATATAGGAAAGCATATCCCCAAAAATTCCTGTGATGTCATAGAATGAAGCAGTTCCTTTGAATATCCTGATTATCAGATTCCCCTCATTTGCAGAAAAGAAAAGAATAAGAGCTGCGCCTGCAATACCCATGTAGTTGAACCAGAATGGAAGGGTAAGTCCCTCAACCATTGTTTTTGCATAGGCAAATGATGCCCAGATTATCACAATTATCCACCCTATATTGCTCAGACCGTATTTTATTCCTTTTGTCTTCATAGCGTAAAGGGCAGAAATCAGTCTTGCGAAAATTATGTGGACAAGTCCAAAAATTATTGCGAACCAGAACATCTTTATGTCTGAAAAGAAGAAAGAGTTAATCTGTTCAGGGAATGAAAAAACTTCGTAAATCTTTGTTCCGTAGAAGACTCCTGAGAATGCGGCCATAAATATTGCACCAACTCCCATAAACTGAACCAGTGTCAGATAGCCCTTCATCCTGGGCAGTTTGAATTTTGCCAGGCCTCCCAGCAGTAGCAAAGTAAGGCCGTAGCCCATATCTCCAAGACAAAAACCAAAGAAGAGCATATAGAAGGGAGCGAAGAACGGGGTTAAATCCAACTCTCCGTACCTGGGAAGCATATACAACTCTCCTATAGGTTCAAATAATCTGGAGAAAAAGTTGTTTTTGAGTTTGATAGGAGGGTTGTCTGAGACAGATGCATCTTCTGTTACATAATAAACACCCATCTCCTGGAGAAAAGTCCCGACCTGTTGAGAGTTTTCAATAGGTGCAAAACCTGTAATCAATGCAATTTTGCCCTCTACCTCTCTGGGAGCAGATTCAGCAGCCAGATACCTGTCAAGGTCAGCACCAATGCGGAAAGCTCTCCTGGCGAATTCATCCCTGTAAGGTGATATTTTTTCAAGATTTTCTGAAAGGATATTTATCTCATTGTTTGTAAGCTCAATCCTTTCTTTGAGTGTGTGGAGAGGAGTATTTGGAAACTTGCTTTCCGGTAATGGAAAGCTGTAATCTTCACCTTTACGGGAGAGGATAACAAAGTAAATTTTCCCGTCATTTCTGTTTATAATATGAAGTATCTTCTCTTCTGACCACTCCTCCTTGAATTTTGAATCGCTGGCAATATAAAAATGGAGATCATATCCGAGAGCTTTTATCTTCTCAATATCCTCTCTGTTATAGTCCCCCCAAACACTAAAATCTGCTATTTCCCTTTCAGTCTGAAACAGTTCAGACCTTAGAAGAGTTAATCTGTCGATATATACTTCGGCCTCCTTCAACTTTTCATCCAGCAACTTCTCGTCAACTTCCTGCCGGGGCAGGGGAGTGGTTGAAGCTTCATCTTTCTTCAAATATCCTTCGAGGGTTTTGTATACAGAGTTATACCTTCTTCTTAGCTCTTCCATATCTTTGGAGTGGGAGTCAAGAGGTTTAAATACTCTTGTAATGTCAACCATACCAAGCTTCTGAACCTTCTCCAGAAATTCATTGAGTTCCTGGTGGTAAAGCATTACGGTATATTTGTTCATCTTAACAATCATAAATCTTCCTCCTCTGCTTCGTGTCTAGTCTTTACAATTTTCTGGGATGCCTTGGAAAGATTCTCTTCGTCTTCCATAAAGCGCTTTATCTTAAGAATGGCCTCGTGATATCCCGGAATCTGAACTTTTTCGTACAGATTTACTTTTTGTGTGGTCTTCTTTCTTGAATAATCAAGGAGTCTCATTTTCTCCATGTATATCTCTGATTCAATCCCAAGGTGCGAGAGTTCTTTGAGGATTGTTATACCGTCTGCATACCAGGATGGAGCGGAGAAGAGATTATAGGGTGTAATTTGATATTCAATATCTTTAAGAGAAGGAGTCTTTACCCCGGCCACTTTAACCGTTTGCAGTTCAATGTTTTTAATGGTAATGAGATCGGGCTTGAATTCATTCCATAGTCTTGCCATATAAACATAGAATTCGAGAGTCTCTTTGAGCTTGTTTTTTAACTCTTCTGACCTGTTTTTGGCTCTTTTAACCTCAAAACGTAGGGCTGACTCCTTGTTTTTGAGAGTAGGCAAGGCGTTCACCCTAACCTTAAGCTGTTTGTTAAGGTCGTTTAGTGAAGTCTTGTTGAACTGAAACTTAATGGCCATAATTTGTTAAACTTCCCAGTATTTGTTCATTATCGCCTCTTTTATACCAAGCTCATTAACAGTAAAATACTTTCTAAAAAGCTCCCAGACAGTATCCAGCATCTCAGTAGTGTTAATATTTACATCTATCGAAAGAAGCCTTACTGAATAATCTTTTGCATACTCGAGGCATCTTAAATCATAGTCGCTTAAGTCAAATCCATTCTCAAGCTTGGTCTTTGCATTTGCTGCATCTGCATAAAGCCTCACTGCGGCATTCATTACGTGGTTGTGATCCTCTCTTGTCTTATTCCCTATAACAAGTTGCTTGAGCCTTGAAAGTGAGCGGAACGGATCGACAATAACCTTACCTGTGTCTGAGTCGGTTCTGAGAAAGAGCTGTCCTTCGGTTATGTATCCGGTGTTGTCAGGGATTGCATGAGTTATATCTCCTCCTGATAAGGTTGTAACGGCAATAATGGTTATTGACCCGCCATCCGGCAACTGAACGGCCTTTTCATAAATTTTTGCAAGATCGGAATAAAGCGAACCTGGCATAGAGTCCTTGGATGGGATCTGGTCCATTCGGTTACTGACGATGCTCAGGGCATCGGCGTATAAAGTCATATCGGTGAGCAGCACAAGGACCTTTTCATTCTTGTCAACAGCAAAATACTCAGCTGCAGCCAGAGCCATATCCGGAATAAGCAGTCTCTCAACAGGAGGCTGTTCGGTAGTGTTTACAAAGCTGATGATTTTATTGAGAGCTCCGGCGTTCTCAAAACTCTGCTTGAAAAAGA
Organism: Bacteroidales bacterium UBA6088; assembly: GCA_002428635.1. Classification (GTDB taxonomy): domain Bacteria; phylum Bacteroidota; class Bacteroidia; order Bacteroidales; family UBA932; genus Bact-08. Next base: position 112,524 of record DIXE01000012.1, on the reverse strand, counting down.
GATAGTCATCGTTGGTCAGACCCATACCTCCAAGGATAATTTTGTCCACATCGGCCCTCATAGCTACCAGTGCCATTACTTGATTGTATGGCTGGTCAGGGTCTGCAAAGAATGGAATTTTTTGTCCGGATACCAGGGTGTTGTTAAGGTCGATACCGGCAATCCCGGTGGGTATAAGCTCTGATGGTTGCATTCTTCTGAAAGGATTGACTGATGGACCTCCGATAAATCTTCTCTCCCCTTGGGGAGCAGGACCGTTGTCAATAGGTTCTCCGTATGCATTAAAGAATCTTCCGGCGAGTTCATCGCTTACATTTAATACAGGAGGTTCTCCGAAGAATATCACCTCTGCATTTGTTGCAATGTTTTCTGTGCCTGAAAAAACCTGTAAAGTAACAAGATCCTTTTTGATTTTTACCACCTGGGCAAGACGCCCTGCAACTATTGCCAGCTCTTCGTTTGTAACCCCTTTTGCTCTGAGAGATATAGTAGCTTTTGTAATAGCCTCAAGCTGTGTGTATATTTTCTGAAATGCTCTACCTGCCATTGTCGGTCTCATTTTTAAGTTGTTCGAGATATCTGTTGAAGTCTTCACCCTTGAACTCAGAATAGTTCATTTGTCGTATGATGTTAATCAACTTTTTATAAAAATCTGCACACTCTTCAAAGTTCTCAAATTCGAACTCTTTGTCGCAAATGTCGAGAACAAGAGTGAACATAAACTGCTGACGTTCCATAGGTGAAGATGCGTCAATTTTATCAAATGCATCCTGCTGAAGTATAGTGAAGTCGATTAGTTCGGATTTCCAGAATTTTTTATGGTACTCGATTGGCACTCCGTCATCTCCGAGGATGTTGATCTGTTCGTAGGCCTCTTTTCCTCTGAGGACCAAATTCTTGCCGTGCAAAACTTTTTCAACCCAGTCGTGATTGACCCTTTTTGTAAGGTCTTCGACAATCTCAGGGTATTCAAGATATTTGGAGTATGAATCTATAGGGTCAACAGCCGGGTATCGTTTTCTGTCTGCCCTGTTCTGGGAGAGTGCATAAAAGCATCTTGCAGCCTTTTTTGTAGACTCGGTAACAGGTTCCTTAAGGTTCCCCCCGGCTGGAGATACGGTGCCGATGAATGTCACAGAACCGGTTTTGCCATTGTTCAGGTTTACAATTCCGGCTCTGGAGTAAAAGTTGGAGATAATTGCAGGAAGATCCATCGGGAAGGCGTCGGCACCGGGTAACTCCTCCATTCTGTTTGACATTTCTCTCAGAGCCTGAGCCCATCTGGAGGTTGAATCTGCCAGTAAAAGCACCTTATGACCCATCGCCCTGTAGTACTCACCAATTGTCATTGCTGTGTAAACAGAAGCTTCGCGTGCTGCAACAGGCATATTGGAAGTGTTACATATAATTGTGGTTCTCTCCATAAGCTTTCTTCCTGTTCTGGCATCTATCAGTTTCGGAAACTCAGTGAAAATCTCAACGACCTCATTTGCCCGTTCTCCACAGGCAGCCATAATAATAACATCGGCTTCTGCCTGTTTGGAAATCGCGTGTTGGAGTACTGTTTTGCCACAACCGAATGGACCCGGGATAAAACCAGTTCCTCCCTCTGCTATTGGATTAAATGTGTCTATGCATCGTACTCCGGTTTCCATAAACCTGTATGGTCTTGGTTTGTCCCTGAAAGCAGTCACTGCAATTTTCACAGGCCATCTTTGAACCATTGTAATGTTGAGATCAGATCCGGAAGAATCTGTTATGACAGCAATTGTATCTGTGATTTTGTATTCGCCACTGGAAGCTACTGACTTGACAGTATATCTCTCCTTGAAAGCAAAAGGAACCATTATCTTGTGAGGCAGCCACCCTTCAGTAACCTCTCCCAGCCAGTCTGCCGCTGTTACCTCGTCTCCGGGTTTTGCAAAAGGAGTGAATTCCCAAAGCTTTTCACTGTCCAAAGCTGCAGTATATTCTCCTCTAATAAGAAAAACACCCTCCATTGTCTCAAGATTGTTCTGAAGCCCGTCGTAACTACTCGAAAGCAATCCAGGTCCCAATGAAACTTCGAGCATATGTCCTTCAAACTCTGCGTTATCACCGGGTTTAAGTCCTCTTGTACTTTCATAAACCTGAACAAAAGCTTCGTTTTTGGAGATTTTGATCACCTCAGCCATTAGCTTTGTGCCGGATAGATCAATGTAACAGATCTCGTTCTGGGCAACCGGACCATCGACTTCTATAGTGACAAGGTTGGAGATGATTCCTGTAACTTTTCCTTTGGTTTTCATAAATTATCGTTGTTCTTCTTTATTTAATTTACCACTCCCTTTTATTTCATCTACAAGCTGTCTGAACATCTGCTCCCCGGATTTCCTGTCCAGACGGGCCCATCTTTGTACAAAGCTTGATTTTAAAATAAATGAAAGGATAACATCTATGTCAAAATAGTTATATGTGCAGATTTCAGTTGCTTTATCCCATCTGAGAAGGTCAATTGCCTGCTCTCTCTCCATAATATTTGAAATCTCAATAATGTTTAAAAGTTTTGGACCAAAATCATATTCTGAAGCAATTGAAGCAATCGAAGATCTGCCTTTTGAAAATAATCCTTCTGTATCTCCAAAACCGAATATGAATTTGTATGGGTCCTGATTTGTTTTGAATGCAATATCTGCTGATAGTATATTCCTTACAACAAGATCAAAGCCGAAATACTTTTTCAGAAAATCGCTTTTGCTATTTTTTATTGTTCTGTAAAAGTGTGGTGTGAGATTTTCATTTTTTAGACCAAACAACAGCCAGTCTATCAGTCTTTTATCTTTCTTGTTGAGTTGCGGAACAATATGTCCCAGAAAAGAGTCAACACTGAAGTTCCTGTTTTCATAATCCAGATCAAGAACAGGAAGGCCGGCGATGATGTAGTAATAGTTGTTCATCATCACTCTGAGAAGAGAATCTCTCTTGTTTTTGGCCTTAAATAGTTGCTGAAAAACTCGGTAAAATCCCGATCTGTAAAACTGATGTAATAATTTTCTCCCTTAGGGCCGATCTTGAATCCGTTTGTAAGTTTCTTGTCAAATGTGAGGGTAATTCCCTCCTTGAGCTCTTTGCTTATCGATCTGCCAAGAAAACCTTCCATCTCATTTCTGAGCTTTTCTGGCAGTATAATATCAAGTTCTTTGGATATGCTGCCTTCAGGATTAAAAGATTCAACTATCGATTTTATTGCTGATTTTATCAGCTCGGTATCCTCTGAGGAGTTCTTTACAGGGATATCCAAAGCTTTTGCAACCAGCAGATTCTCAATCTCTTTTTTAAGGACGGTCATACTTTGACGGGAGGCCATTTTCATCTCGTTCATAATCCTATCTTTCAAATCATTGGCCTCTTTAGCTGCATTTTCCAGAATTGTCAAAGATTCCTCCCTGGCTTTGGAAATTATTGCGGCTGCCTCTTTTTCTGCTTTTGAAACGATCTCGTCTGCCTCTTGTCTCCCTTTTGAGAGCCCTTCGTTATAGAGTTTTTCGGTTAGTTCCTGCAATTTATTCTGCATATCTATCGATGTTTATATTCTAAATTATAGAACTACAAAGATAATAAAAAATCAAAAAATAAAGCACCCCTAAAGGTGCTTAGTGATATTGCCGGAATTGTAATCCTGATTACTAAGCCAGGAATGCGAGAAGTATTCCGGCTGCAACTGCGCTGCCGATCACGCCTGCGACATTGGGGCCCATTGCGTGCATCAGCAGGTAATTTGTCTTGTCATATTGAAGTCCGACATTGTTCGAAACTCTGGCAGCGTCGGGTACTGCAGACACTCCTGAGTTGCCAATGAGTGGATTGATTTTATTACCCTCCTTCAGGAACAGGTTGAAAAACTTGACAAAGAGTACTCCGCCAGTAGTGGCAATAATAAATGATAGTGCTCCTAGAACAAAAATGAGGACAGATGTCACTTGAAGGAATTTGTCTGCCTGGGTTGAAGCACCTACGGTAAGGCCTATCAGAATTGTAATCACATCAATCAGAGGCCCTCTGGCAGTCTCGGCCAATCTTCTGGTAACTCCGCTCTCTTTAAGTAAATTTCCAAAGAAGAGCATTCCTAGCAATGGAATTCCAGAAGGAACAATCAATGCAGTAAGCAGAAAACCTATTATCGGGAAAAGAATTTTCTCCGTCTGAGAAACAGCTCGTGGAGGTTTCATCCTTATCAGTCTTTCTTTTTTATTGGTAAAGAGCTTCATAATTGGTGGCTGGATAACAGGAACCAGGGCCATATATGAATATGCAGATACGGCAATTGCTCCCATAAGATTTGGTGCCAGTCTTGATGAGAGAAAAATTGCTGTCGGACCATCGGCTCCCCCGATTATACCTATAGCACCGGCATCTGTGGCTGAAAACCCCATCAACAGAGCTATGGCATATGCTCCGAATATACCGAGCTGGGCTGCTGCTCCGATTAAAAGCAGTTTAGGGTTAGATATCAATGCCGAGAAGTCAGTCATTGCTCCTATGCCAAGGAAGATAAGCGGCGGATACCACCCCTTGACTACTCCCTGATAAAGTATGTTCAGAACAGATCCCTCTTCGTATACTCCGATGCTTAGTCCGGAAAAGAAAGGGATGTTGCCAATAATTATTCCGAATCCGATTGGCACGAGCAGCATTGGTTCCCACTCCTTTGTGATTGCCAGATAAATGAAAACCAAACCAATGGCAATCATCAATAAGTATCCCCAGTTCCCATCAAAATTGGCAAATCCTGTGTATTCCCAGAACTGACTCAGATTCCTGGCAAGTACTTGAAAAAGATTTCCTTCCATATTAACCGATAATTATCAGAGAAGCGCCTTCCAGAACAGAATCACCTTTGCCCACCTTGATGGCAGTCACTTTGCCGTCTGCAGAAGATTCTATTACATTCTCCATCTTCATTGCTTCCAAAACCATTAATTTCTGACCTTTTTTTACACTGTCACCCTCTTTGACCGAAACCTCAAGTATTACTCCGGGCAGAGGTGATTTGATCTCTGTACTTCCGGTTACAGCAGGAGGAGTAACCGTAGTAGTCGGTTTTGAGACAGTTGTTTGAATTGATGGGTTGATCGGCCTGCTAATGACTGGGCTCTTTTTTACGGCCCTGTCAAATTCAACCTTAAACGGTATTCCGTTTACTTCTACTTCTGCAATTGACTCATCTACTTCCGTTATATTTACAGAATAGTCATTGCCGTTTATCTTTAACTTATACTCTTTCATAGTTTGTTATGATTATCTGTTTTTGACGGGTGTTTCCCTAAGTGTGTATATTTTTGAGCTCCAGGGCGAATAATTACGGGTAACCTTGGCAATTGTCAGAATGGTGTTCTCTATGTCGTGTGCTTCGTTATCCGTCTGGTATAAATGCATTGCAGTTGCGATTGCAGCATAAACTTCTGCAGAGGTATCTTCAACGCTCACCTTCTCTTTTCTGCCTTTTAAAACAGACACCTGATCAGATCTCTTCTGGCTGTTTCTGATGTTATACTTGCCGATCTGTTTAAAAATGATATAAAGTAGTATAAGAGATACAAATACTGCCGACATTGAAGTAATAGACATAACAGCTCCGTATGGGTCTATTTCTTTGATAATTACAGATTTAGGTATTTCATCCACTCCAAAATTATTAGTACTGGGAGATGTCTGTCTGAGAATCTCCCAACCCTCTGTACCGTCAGTTTTTCCAAAACCATCCTTTACTCTACCGAAGGATATATTTTCTAAAAGTTGTTCGTGAGGTATTTTGATCCTGTCAATAATGGTTTTTCCATCAGAGGCTACGAACAAAATTTCTTTGGATTCTTCGAGAGTGAAGTTGAGGTGGAAAGTTCCTCTGAAAGGTTGGTTGTCAGCCCAGAACAGAACGTGTTGTCTTGGTCTTATGGCAGTAAGTACATCTCCCTTTGGAATTATGTATTTTGTAAGATTTGCCGGATCGTTGGTGAAATAGCATCCTCCTATGTTTACAGTTCCGTACGAGGAGTTGAAGAGTTCTATCCATCCGTTTTTATGCCCGAAGTCATCCTCGAAATCATTGGTATTTGTGACCAAAATCTCATTTATTCGCATATCCTCCTGGCTCTGTGCAAAGGATCTTTGCCAGGCAAAGAAAAAGACAGTCAGGATTAATGCTTTGATGATTACTCTTTTCATATCTGCAGGGATTTATAGAGGAAGATTATCGTGCTTCTTGGGCGGGTTAACCAGTTTTTTTGTAGAGAGCTGCTGGAGTGATCTGATTATCCTGAAGCGAGTGTTTCTGGGCTCGATAACATCGTCTATGTAGCCAAATCTTGCTGCATTGTACGGATTGGCAAATGCATCTCTGTATTCTCTCTCTTTATCAGCTGCAAATGCTGCAGTATCTTCTGCCGCAGCCATCTCCTTGCCGTAGAGAACCTCAATTGCTCCGGAGGGGCCCATAACTGCAATTTCTGCACTTGGCCAGGCATAGTTTATGTCTCCCCTGAGATGCTTGCTGCTCATAACACAATATGCTCCTCCGTACGATTTGCGCAATGTAACTGTAATCTTGGGAACGGTTGCCTCTCCAAATGCGTAAAGAAGCTTTGCTCCGTGAAGGATTATCCCGCCATACTCCTGCTGGGTTCCCGGAAGGAAGCCGGGCACATCGACGAGTGTAATGATTGGAATGTTGAATGCGTCACAGAACCTGACAAACCTGGCACCTTTTCTGGAAGCGTTGTTGTCAAGCACACCTGCAAGCACCTTTGGCTGGTTGGCCACAATTCCAACTGAAACTCCGTTGAAACGGGCAAATCCCACAATTATATTGGTAGCGTAATCTTTGTGAATTTCCAGAAATTTACCATCGTCAACAATTGCTCCAATAACCTCGTACATATCATAAGGTTTATTGGGACTGTCCGGAACAATTTCATTCAATGAGTCTTCCAGCCTGTCAATAGGATCAGAAGTCGCAATCAGAGGCGGTTCTTCAAGATTGTTTTGAGGTAAATATCCCAAAAGATCGCGTATAACCTTAATCCCATCCTCTTCTGTGTCAACTGCAAAGTGAGCAACACCACTCTTTGTAGAGTGAACTGAAGCACCGCCGAGCTGCTCCTGAGTGACATCTTCGCCTGTAACTGTTTTTACGACTTTTGGACCTGTGAGAAACATATAGCTGCTTCCCTTTGTCATAATAATGAAGTCCGTAAGTGCAGGAGAGTATACTGCTCCACCTGCGCAGGGTCCGAAAATCGCAGATATCTGAGGTATTACACCAGAAGCCAGGATGTTTCTCTGGAAAATCTCTGCGTAGCCGGCAAGTGCGTTCACCCCCTCCTGAATCCTGGCTCCTCCGGAGTCGTTAATTCCAATCAGAGGTGCCCCCATTTTCATTGCCTGATCCATTATCTTGCAGATCTTCATGGCAAAACTTTCGGAAAGAGAGCCGCCGAATACTGTAAAATCCTGTGCAAAAACATAAACGAGCCTTCCGTCAATGGTTCCGAATCCTGTCACCACACCGTCTCCCAGAACTCTCTCCTTCTCCATTCCAAAATTGGTGCATCGGTGTGTCACAAACATATCGTACTCTTCAAAGCTGCCTTCGTCAAGGAGCATAGCGATTCTTTCACGAGCTGTGAATTTCCCTTTTTGGTGCTGTGAGTCGATCCTCTTCTGACCGCCTCCCTGATGCGCCTTGTCTCTAAGTTTTATCAGCGCTTTAACCTGTTCAAGTTGCTGGCTCATTATTTTTTATGATTTTCGTATTACTAACAATTATTTTCCGGATCCTCGCAAAGCTCTGTCAGAACACCTGCAGTGGATCTTGGGTGAAGGAAGGCAATGCGCAGACCTTCTGCTCCTTTCCTGGGTGTTTTGTCAATTAGCTGAACACCCTTTTCAGAAAGCTCATCAAGGGATTTCTGTACTCCGTCCTTTGTGGCAAAAGCAATGTGATGAACACCTTCTCCCTTCTTTTCCAAAAATTTACCTATAGGGCCCTCCGGGTCTGTACTCTCCAGAAGTTCGATTTTTGTCTCTCCTATCCTAAAGAATGCAGTTTTGACTTTTTGATCTGCAACCTCTTCTACGGCGTAGCATTTCAGCCCCAGAACCTCTTCATAATATGGTATTGCACTCTCAAGAGATTTAACGGCAATGCCTATGTGCTCAATGTGCGACAGTTTCATAAAAAGTGTTGATTTGAATTTTTTGCAATAAAAAAACAAAGGTATGAATTAAACAAACCGGAACAAAAAAAATGGCCGGATTTCCGGCCATTAAGTTGTTTCATTTCTATGTTCAGTTTGCCATTGTGTGATATACACTCTGTACATCATCGTCATTCTCGAATCTGTCTATCAGTTTTTCAATCTCTGCAAGGTGTTCACCTTCCAGTTTTTTTAAATCCACGGTTGGGATCCGTTCAAATCCTCCCGTAACCAGTTCGTATCCTTTCTCTTCTATATATTTCTGGATATTGCCGTAAGACTCAAAAGACCCATAGATAACAATCTCATCTTCTTCCCGGAATAGTTCTTCTGCTCCAAAATCAATAAGTTCCAGTTCAAGTTCTTCAATATCAACTTCTGTTGCTGTCCTTATTTTGAATACTGATTTTCTGTCAAACATAAACTCAACACTGCCCTGGGTCCCAAGAGATCCACTGCTTTTATTGAAATAGCTTCTGATGTTGGCAACGGTTCTGGTAGGGTTGTCGGTGGCGGTTTCAATCAGAAAAGCAATGCCGTGAGGGCCGTAACCTTCGTAAACGACCTCCTTATAGTCACTGTGATCTTTTTCGACAGCCCGTTTTATGGCCCTTTCGATATTATCTTTGGGCATATTTTCAGATCTGGCAGTGGATATAATTGCCCTTAGTCTGGGATTGTTGTCCGGATCTGGTCCGCCGCTTTTTGCGGCAATTGCTATCTCTTTTCCAAGCCTCGTAAAAACGCGGGACATATTACCCCAACGCTTGAATTTTCTCTCCTTTCTGAATTCGAACGCCCTTCCCATACCGAAAAATAAATTAAGGTTTGATCCTTGCTATGTACTTGTCAATTTCGTAGCCTTCCACAGTCTGCGGGTACTTTGTTTTGATCTCGTCGTAAACCTTTAAAGCGTTGTCAATCTCACCAAGTTCTTCGTACATAATCCCTGCCTTGAGAAGATAAGCAGCTGCAAAGGGAGTATCCACGTGTTTTGCCGCTTTGATGTAGTAGTTAAGTGCTTCCTTGTTATTCTGCAGCCCGGCGTAGGCATCCCCGATGTTGCAAAGAGCCCTTGCCTGCATTATAAGATCTTCGCTCTTGTATTTTTTAAGATAGTTAATTGCCTGTTCGAAATTCCCAAGTTGCAGTTCGCAGATACCTGCATAAAAATTAACGGCTTCACCGGAGTTGACTCCGTATTCTTCAATTATCTGCTTAAAACCTAGCGCATTGCCATCCCCGTTGAGAGCCAGTGCAAATGAATCTGTACGGAAGTATTGTTCGGCTACAAAAGTCTGGGCCATCGCTTCATTGATCCTGGGTTTGCGGTAGAGATGCTGGTATGCAAAAGATGCTCCGGCAATAACCACAATTGCTATAACTGAATAGAGCAGGGGTTTCTTGTATTTTTCTATCAGTTGTTCTGTCTGATTAAGCGCTTCTGCGACTGTTCCTTCTGGTTGATGTTGTTTAGTTTTCTTTGCCATTTTATATTTATTATGCAGTATGCAAAATTACAACAATTTGTCTAATCTCAAATATGTAATCAGATAAAATTGTAACTTTGTAAAATAAGCGTTGATAATAATGTATCTTAAGAAAATATCAGTCTCCAATTTTAAGAATATTTCAGAAGCATCTATAACTTTTTCAGGGAAATTGAATTGCATTTCAGGGATCAACGGCTCAGGCAAGACCAATCTTCTTGATGCTGTTTATCTCCTTTCCATGACAAAGAGTTATTTCTCCTCGATAGAGCAATACATTGTCAAATACGGGCAGCAAAGAGCTGCTGTCATCGGAGAATACACAAGAGAAGACGGCACAACCGAGAGAATCAGCGTAAACATTGACATCACTTCCGGTAAACAGATAAAGAGAAATTCAAAGACATACAACAGATTGTCTGATCATATCGGCTTAATTCCGGTTGTTATGATTTCTCCCTCAGATACAGCACTTATAAATGACAGCGGAGCAGAAAGGAGAAAGTATCTGAATTCAATACTCTCCCAACTTGACCGCGAGTACCTCAGAAGAGTGCAGAATTACAATCTTTTGCTGGCTCAGAGGAACAAACTTTTTAAGGGTGATGACTTAAACGAAGACCTGTTATGGGCCTATTCAGAAAAAATGACAGAAGACGGAGAGTATGTACACAGAATGAGATCAGAATTTGCCCGGTCAATAACCCCTGTGGTTGAACATTATTACTCCCTGATATCAGTAGAAAGAGAGAGCATCGGTATAGAGTACAAATCAGACCTTGATGGCACAACCGTAAAAGATCTGTTCAGGAAGAGCCTCAGAAGAGATTCACTCCTGGGTTACACCACATCGGGATTGCACAGGGATGATCTTCTGTTTTTTATGAATGGTCATCCAATAAAAAACGGCGGGTCACAGGGCCAGCAAAAGAGCTTTCTGATAGCTCTCAAACTTGCACTCTTTGCAACTATAAAGGAACAGAAGGGTGAAGCTCCAATTCTTTTGCTGGATGATATTTTTGACAAACTGGACATAACAAGAGTGGAGTCTCTTCTAAAGCTTGTTGCGACAAGCAACTTTGGTCAGATATTTCTGACAGACAGTAACAAGACAAGAGTATCCGATGTCATAAGGACAATTGACGGAGATTCTCTCTCATTTGAAATAGACAAAGGTGTTTTGGTGTGAAAAGAGAAAACTCCATAAAAATAGACAAGTTGATGGAACTGTTTGTAAGGCAGTACGGACTTGAGGAGGGTCTTTCCAGAATAAGAGTTTTCGTAGCCTGGGATGAGACGCTTGGTACCCGATACTCAAAGCTGACTTCCGGAAAATTCTTTAAAGGAGGGATATTGTATTGTACTATAACCTCTTCAGTTGCCAGAAACCATCTTTTTATGAAGAAAAACAAGATAATTGCAGAAATAAATCAAAAACTCGGTTCTGAAATTGTTAAGGACATTGTTCTGAAGTAGCTATGAAAATTATCGCAGACGAAAATATTCCTTTTCTTAAAGGTGTGCTGGAACCTTATGCAGATGTTATCTACAAGAGGGGTGAGAGTATAGCCAAAGAAGATATTCTCAATGCCGATGCTTTAATAATCAGGACAAGGACGAAATGCGACAGCAATCTGCTTGATGGAACTTCAGTAAGGTTTATTGCTACTGCTACCATTGGAAGTGATCATATTGACCTGAATTACTGCAGGGAGAACTTTGTCACCATTGCTGTGGCTTCGGGCTGCAATGCCTGGGGGGTTGTACAATACGTTTTAGGAGTGATTAACCTTTTGAAGCCAATGGATGAAAATATTCCCAATGAATTGACGGCCGGAATAATAGGAGCGGGAAATGTAGGGGAGAGATTGGCTTATATACTTGAAAAATTCGGGTACAGAGTTCTGCGTTGTGATCCTCCGGTTAAAAATAAAATATCTCTTGGAGAATTTCCTCCTGTTTTGGGCCCTTCTCCAGTTGACAGAACAAAGCTTACTGCAGATAACTTTTATGACATAGAAGAGGTGTTTAAGCTATCAGATATAATTTCTGTACATCTTCCGTTACAAGCAGATACAAAAAATTATATCGGGTATCGTTTTCTGGGTTTGGCAAAGGGCAAGACTCTGTTTATCAACTCTTCAAGAGGTGAGGTAATTGATGAAGACTCATTTATCAGTAATAGAAAAAATATCGATAAACTTGTCCTTGATGTCTGGGACTCAGAACCGGTAATTAACAAAAAGCTTTTATCCATTACAGATATTGCCACACCTCATATTGCCGGATATTCACTTGAAGGGAAAATAAATGCAACAGTGATGTCTGTAAGAGCCCTTGCATCTTACTTTGGAATTGAAGCTCTAAAGGATTTTAGTATTGATCCACCTGAGTATCCCTGCCGGCCAAAGACTTATAAGGGATATCAATCTTTGCAGGTAATTTTAGAGGAGTCATTTCCTGTTATGAAAGAGGATAAAAAACTGAGAGAAGATCCTGACTCATTCGAAAAACAAAGAAGCAACTATATTCTCAGAAGAGAGATTCCCAAAGAAGTTTACCTGAATATTGCTGCAGGAATCAAAACAATACCCTGACTGATATAAATCAAATATTATGTTTGGTAAAAGAGATATAGAAGAGATAGTAGGCAGAGGGCAAAGCCTGGAATCTGTTTATGAAGATCTTGAAAAATTTAAAAAGGGATTTCCTCCACTCTTCGTAAAAGCGGCAGCGACTCCTGGAAAAGGAATAAAAATTGTATCTGAATCTGAGCAGAAACAGGCAATTATAAATTCTGAAAATTATAACGGAGGGATATCTAAATTTGTACCGGCATCCGGTGCTGCCACAAGGATGTTTAAAGATATTTTTTCTGAACTTGAGAGTTCAATGCAGAGGAAATATCCAGAAGCTGTTCCGGCTGCTGAAAAGCTTAAGGAATCTCTTGAGAAATTTGCCTTTTACGATGATATAAAAGCTTTTGAGACTCTTGACGAGAACGATCCCATCTCCTGTGCCGAACATCTTCTCTCTGACCAAGGGCTAAACTATTCTGCTTTGCCCAAGGGCCTTATAAAATTTCACAACTATTCCGATTCCTGCAGAACCCCTTTTGAGGAGCAATTGGTAGAAGGAGCACTCTATGCAAAAACAAAAGAGGGAATTTCCAAAATTATCTTTACAGTCTCTCCCGAACACAGGACAAAATTCGAAACTCTTTTCAAAAGAATAAGGGAGAGATACCAGAGTAGGTATGATGTCGTTTATGATGTCAGGTTCAGCCTTCAGAAAACTTCTACTGATAAAATTGCAGCAGATGAGAACAACAAACCGTTCCGCAAAGATGATGGATCACTTCTGTTCAGGCCTGCCGGTCACGGTGCCCTGATTGAAAATCTGAATGAAATTGAGGATGAAATTGTAATAATTAAGAATATCGACAATGTTGTTCGTGAAGAGTATCTACAGGAGACAGTCAGATGGAAAAAGGTACTTTTAGGTCTTTTACTTGAATTGAGAGCCAAAATATTCAAATATTTGGAGGCCCTCGAAGGTGATGATGATCACAAACTTAACCAGGAAGTTGTCGAATTTATGAGTAAAGAGCTTAACATAACGATTCCCTCTCTTCCTGATCCTTTGGTAAGATTGTTCCTCAAAGAAAAACTGAACCGTCCGATAAGAGTGTGCGGAATGGTTAAAAACACAGGAGAGGCCGGAGGCGGACCTTACATTGTAATGGATCCTGACGGCTCTCTCTCTCCTCAGATTCTTGAGGGGGTACAACTAGACACAAGCAATCCCCGTATTTTGGATATTGTACGCCATTCTACTCATTTTAATCCCGTTGACATAATCTGTTATCTTAAAAATTACAGAGGGGAAAAGTTTGATCTTCATAAATATACAGACCCAGAAACCGGCTTTATATCTATAAAGAGCCTCAACGGAAAAGAGATCAAAGCGCTGGAACTTCCCGGTTTATGGAACGGCGCCATGAGTCAATGGAACACTCTTTTTGTTGAAGTTCCCCTGATTACCTTCAATCCTGTCAAGACTGTTTTCGACCTGTTGAGAAAAGAGCACGCCGGATAGCCGGGAAATTATTTCAGCAAGATGCCGCTACCTTTGGTTCCGTTGGCAAACAAAAGAGAGTGGTTCTTCAATTCTCTTCTCTTCCAGTCACCCTTTCCGTATGCATAGCTTACAATAAGAGGAACTACAGTAGTAGCCTCTGCATAAACCATCTGTTCGTGAACGGTGTCAACCTTACCCCACGAATTAGCCTCCTTGAGGGTAGAGCTTGAACAGGCACCGTCTCTTACATCTGCAACGGTTATCTGTATTGCGTATTTGTGCATAGGCACATCAAAGCCCAGACACTCTGCACATACAACTGTATCCTGTGCGAAATTTTTGGGGACACCACCACCGACCATAAAAAGACCGCTGGTCTTGGCAGAGAGTTTTACCTCTGTAAGTTCACGGAAATCGGCAACTGAATCTATTGTAAGATATGATTTTCCCTCCTTGATCCTTTCAACCTGATGCATAACTAGTCCGAAACCGGCACTGCAGTCGCTAAAGGCCGGAACAAAGATGGGTACATTGTGCTCAAAAGCTGTCTGAATGAGCGAATTTTTTTTGATTGAATTTTTGGTAAGCCAACGACCAATTTCATAAATAAACTCTCTTGAAGAGTAAGGTCTTGGTTCAAGTGAATCAGCAATTTGTTTAATAGTTGAATCACAGGCCTGAAGCTCTTCTTCGTCAATATATGTATCGTATATTCTGTCGATGTAATTGCTCCTTAAATGAGTATCATTGACAAACTGGCTACCCTTATAATGTTTATACCCTAAAGCCTCAAAGAAATCCATATCAATTATTGAAGCACCTGTGGAAACAACAGCGTCAATCATTTTGAAGCGAATCATATCCACATAGACCTGCATACAACCCCCGGCAGATGTACTGCCTGCAAGTATGAGCCAGTTTGTGGACTCCCTGTCATTGATCATAAGCTGAAGAATGTCCGCAGCTGAAGCAGTATCGCGTGATGAGAATGACATATTTCTCATTGAGTCAATTATCTTTGTGGTGTCGATGCTTGTAATGTCAATATGACTTATTGTATCCCTTAAAAGATTCTTTTTGTTTAGTTCCATTTTTCAATAAAATTTATTGGCAAAGATAGATATTTTAAATAAAGAACAACTTTTTTACTATTTTTGTTACAATAATAACTATCAGAATGCTAGCATCAAAACTCTCAGAAAAGATAACCGGATCAGAAACACCTTTTTATTTTTACGACATAGAGCTTTTAAACGAGACACTTCATAAGTTTACCGCTGAAATCAAACTGTACGGCTATCAGGCCCATTATGCACTTAAGGCAAATGCCGACAAAAGAGTGCTTGGCATAATCAAAAGTTATGGTTTTGGAGCGGATTGTGTCAGCGGAAACGAAATCTCTCTTGCCCTCAAGTGCGGTTTTGACCCTTCCAGGATAGTTTTCGCCGGTGTCGGCAAGTCTGATAAGGAGATAATCACAGCATTAAAAGGAAGAATTTTTTGTTTTAACTGCGAGTCCATTCCGGAGATTGAAGTTATTAACTCACTGGCATCGTCTTTAGGCGTGAAAGCCTCTGTTTCTCTTAGAATTAACCCTGATATTGATGCTCATACACACAAGTACATCAGTACTGGCAGATCCCGGAACAAGTTCGGTATAAGCCCCTGGACATTTGAAGATGTTATTGGTGTTGTAAAAAGATGCAAAAACATAAAATTAACCGGACTGCATTTTCATATAGGCTCTCAGATAACCGATCTTACTGTTTTTGAATTATTGTGCCAGAGAATCAATGAATTACAGCAATGGTTCAGAAACAGGGGAGAGGATATTAACAACATTAACCTTGGAGGAGGTCTGGGTGTTGATTACGAAGACCCTGACAAAAACCCAATACCAGATTTCTCTACATATTTCAGAATCATTAACCGGAACCTGAAGGTCTATCCTGGTCAGAAAGTTCATTTCGAGCCGGGAAGAGCACTTGTTGCGCAATGCGGATCGCTGTTGTCAAGAGTATTATACGTCAAAATCGGAAGAGGGAAAAAGTTTGTGATACTGGATGCCGGAATGACTGATTTGATAAGACCTGCCCTTTATCAGGCGAGCCACAAAATTGAAAACCTGTCATCGGACAAACGAATGATGCGTTACGATGTAGTTGGTCCTATTTGTGAATCCAGCGATGTCTTTTCAAGAAATGTTCTTCTTAATGAGACTCACAGGGGTGATCTGATAGCAATAAGATCAGCAGGTGCTTACGGTCAGGTAATGAGTATGAGATATAACCAAAGGGATCTTCCATTATCCCATTATTCAGATGAATAAATATTAAAGCAATAAGTTATGAGCAGAGTAAGTTCAAGAGATATTTACATAGCACAGCTCCTTAAACTCTTTAAGAGAAGAGGCCTCCAGCTGACAATGGATGTAATTGCAAAGGAGCTGAATATTACAAAAAAAACGCTGTACAATAACTTTGAAAGCAAGGATGTGCTTTTGCGGTCTGTTATGAAGCACGTTTTAAACGACATTGAGTTCAAAATTAATATTGCACTATCACAGGGAAAAAATGCAATTGAGGCTCTGTTCCTTACAAGCAGCATGATGAATAAGGCACTGGAGGAGATTGGTCCCAAACTGTTAAAGGACACCTCAAGCTGTCTCCCTGACCTTAAATTGCTTGATCATACAAATCGTATGAGTTTTTATACACGGATAATAAAGGAGAATCTTGAGAGAGGAATTGGGGAGTCTCTTTACAAAAAGGATTTGAATGTAGATCTTACATCTCTTTTTTTTACCTCTGCTATGGCAAAGATATACTCCTGGAACGGCTCATATAAATTTCTCAACAATCCTTATGTATTTCATTCCGAACTTATAAGATATCACCTCGAAGCTGTTGTCAACGATGAGGGACGCAAAATACTAAGGGAATTCACGAAAAAATAGTTATTTTCGCGTTCTTTAAAGAGAGAAGAAAGAGATGTTTGAAAATTTAATAGACAGACTGGAGAGTTCGTTTAAGTTACTCAAGGGTGAAGGTCGCATTACTGAAATTAATGTGGCTGAGACTCTTAAGGAGATTCGTAAAGCTTTGCTGGATGCCGATGTCAGCTACAAGATTGCAAAGAATTTCTGTGATGATGTAAAGCAGAAAGCTCTGGGACAGGATGTTTTGAAGTCGGTGCGCCCTGGTCAGATGATGACCAAAATAGTTCACGATGAACTTACCAGATTGATGGGGAGCGAGGCCTCTGAAATTTCAATAAAGGGAACACCCGGTGTCGTTCTGGTGGCAGGTTTGCAAGGTTCCGGAAAAACCACATTCTCCGGGAAATTAGCACTTCACTGCAGAACAAAGAGAGGATTGAGATGTATGCTTGCTGCCTGCGATGTATACAGACCTGCTGCCATTGAGCAGCTTAGGATTCTTGGTGAACAGGTAGGTGTGCCGGTATATATTGAAGAGGGTTCGTCTAATCCTGTTCAGATAGCCAGAAATGCAATTTCTAAAGCACGTCAGGAGGGTATTTCTCTTGTAATAATTGATACTGCGGGTCGGCTTGCCATAGACGAGAATATGATGTCCGAGATAGCTTCAATCAAAAAGGCTGTCAATCCTACTGAAACCCTCTTTGTGGTTGATTCTATGACCGGTCAGGATGCTGTTGAAACAGCAAAAACCTTCAACGAACGGTTGGATTTCGACGGGGTAGTTCTTACAAAACTTGACGGAGATACCAGAGGAGGTGCCGCTTTGTCCATCAAAGCCGTTGTAAATAAACCCATAAAATTTGTTTCTGCAGGC
This sequence comes from Bacteroidales bacterium UBA6088, assembly GCA_002428635.1. Classification (GTDB taxonomy): domain Bacteria; phylum Bacteroidota; class Bacteroidia; order Bacteroidales; family UBA932; genus Bact-08. The sequence goes on along the minus strand of DIXE01000012.1, from coordinate 94,908 downwards.
GAGAAGATGGAGGCACTGGATATTTTTTATCCCTCAAGAATAGCTGACAGAATTCTGGGGATGGGAGATGTTGTGTCACTTGTGGAAAAAGCGCAGGAACAGTACAACGAAGAGGAAGCCAGACGATTACAGAAAAAAATTGCAAAGGATCAGTTTACTCTGTGGGATTTTTACACCCAAATTCAGCAGATTAAGAAAATGGGCAACATCAAGGAGCTTGCCTCAATGATCCCTGGAATGGGTAAAGCGCTAAGAGATATAGATGTAGATAATACTTCCTTCAAAAATATTGAGGCTATCATTCAGTCAATGACACCCTTTGAAAGAGAGAATCCCCACGTGATCAACGGAAGCCGGAGAAAGAGAGTTGCCGCCGGAAGCGGGACATCTATCCCTGAAGTGAACAGACTGCTTAAGCAATTTGAGGATATGAGGAAGATGATGAAAAGTATGTCCGGGGGAGCCGGTAAAGGAATGATGAGAGCTATGAATTCATTCAGAACATAAAACATACAAATATTATATACTATGCGTTGGCAAGGCAGAAGACAAAGCAGTAATGTCGAGTACAGAGGCTCGTCATTCAGCGGGAAAAAAGCAGGGATGTTATCCATACCTGCAATAATTGGAGCTCTTTTGTTATGGTGGCTCACCGGAGATCCTTCTAAGGCTTTGCAGCTTGTTCAATATACCCAGGCCACAGGAAGCGAGCAACCAGCAGTTGTTTCTGAAAAAGAGAAGGAAACTGCTGAATTTTTGAGCGTTGTGCTTGCTGATACAGAAGATGTGTGGACTAGTATTTTTCAAAATATGGGTGAAACATACATAATGCCCTCTATGGTTTTTTTTAGGGACGGAGTTACCTCTGCCTGCGGCCGGGCCTCTTCCCAGGTAGGTCCTTTCTATTGCCCCGGAGATGAAAAGGTATTCATTGATGTTTCTTTTATGGAAAAACTCCAAAAACAGGTTGGCGCTTCTGGTGATTTTGTTCAGGCATATATTGTTGCACATGAAGTAGGTCATCATGTACAAAAACTCACCGGAATACTGGGAAAAGTTGACAGTTACAAAGGAAGAGTCTCTGAAAGTCAGATGAATGATTTAACGGTAAGGCTGGAATTGCAGGCTGATTTTTACGCAGGTGTCTGGGCACATTATGTGGCAAAATTCAAGGATGTTCTTGAGGACGGAGACATAGAAGAGGCTATGAATGCAGCCGGAGCAATCGGAGACGATACTCTTCAGAAAAAATCTCAGGGCTATGTTGTTCCTGATTCATTTACACACGGAACTTCTGCTCAGAGAGTTAAATGGTTCAAGTTAGGCTACATTACCGGGGACATCAATAAGGGAGATACATTTAGCGCAAATTCATCATCAGATCTTTAACAATTATCTTATGACAATTTTAGACGGGAAACAAACTGCCGAGCAGATAAAAAAAGAGATTGCCCTGCAGGTAAAAGCTTCACTTGCCAGCGGAGGTAAAACCCCTCATCTTGCAGCTATTCTTGTAGGTGAGGATGGAGCATCCAGAACCTATGTAGACAGCAAAGAGAGAGATTGTTTCGAGGTTGGATTCAAATCAACTGTTCTGAGGCTTCCTGAATCAACTACCCAGAAAGAGCTGCTGGAGAGGATCAAAGAGATGAATGACAACTATGATATTGACGGGTTGATAGTTCAGCTGCCACTTCCTGAACATATTGATCAGCAGGTCGTTATTGAAACGATTGATCCAAAAAAAGATGTTGACGGATTTCATCCTCTGAATGTAGGAAAAATGGTTCTTGGACTTCCTTCCTACATCTCTGCAACACCTTTTGGCATAATGGAGTTACTGGAAAGGTATGGCATTGAAACAGCGGGAAAGCATTGTGTAATAATCGGCAGGAGCAACATTGTGGGGAAACCCCTTGCAAATTTACTCTCCAGAAAAAGTTATCCTGGAGATTGTACCGTGACTGTTTGTCACAGCAGAAGCAAAGATATGGAGAGCTACACCAAAAGTGCCGATATTGTTGTTGCTGCACTGGGAAAACCAAAATTTCTCAGGAGGGAGATGGTTCGGGAAGGGGCTGTTGTAATTGACGTGGGAATAACAAGAGTAGATGCCCCGGGAACCAAATCCGGATTCAGACTTGTAGGAGATGTGGATTTTGAAAATGTTTCACCTGTTTGTTCATATATTACACCGGTTCCCGGCGGAGTAGGACCAATGACCAGAGTCGGGTTGCTTATCAATACCCTGAAAGCATCACTTGAAAAGTCCTAATACTTGTGAGCATCAGGCCTGTTAATGTCGTCACTACTGATTTGTGTTTTTGTAAGTGCTCTCCACACATAAACGATATATCCTGCAACAAAGGGCATTAATAGTGAGGCATAAGCCATCACCTTAAGTGTGAAAGTGCTTGATGAGCTGTTATAGAGTGTCAGCGACATCTGCGGATCTACCTTTGAGACAAAAAATGCCGTGTTGTTAAATGCTGCACAAATCAGCAGGCTCCAGACGGCAAGAAATACCCCGGCCCCGGTCATGTAAAAGCTATACCTGCTCTTTTCTGACAGGGATGAGATTATGCCGGTCAATACAAGCAGCACTCCAGCTGACAGCATTATCAGAGGCCATATAAGTGTAGTCATATTAATAAAATACTTATATTTTACAGGAGTAATTATTCCGGTTTCAGGGGTAACAGAATAACCTGTCATTGTAAACAGTGCAATCAAAAGCAGAACAAAACCGACAACAAATGCCGATGCTGTTATCCTCAGCTGCTTTTTGCATCTGGAAACAAGTTCAGGTGAGTCAACCTGCATAATTACATACATAGTCCCAAGAGTTCTTGCAGCAAGAAATACAACTATTCCCATAGCCAGATTGAAAGGTACAACAATGGTGTCAAGACCGTGGGTGGCATTTGCCCAGTATGAGATTGTAGGGCTTAAGGTTTCTGTCAGGCTGTTTTTATTCATAATGAATTCACCTCCGGTAAAGAAAGTTCCTACTGCCACTCCAAGCAGTATTGTTCCGAACATCCCGTTCAAAAAAAGAAAACCTTCGTATGTACGCGCACCAAATACATTGCCTGCCTTGCCACGGTATTCGTAAGATACTGCCTGAATAACAAACAGGAATAAAATCGCAATCCACAGCCAGTATGCTCCGCCAAAACTTGTTGAGTAGTATAGCGGGAAAGATGCAAAAATTGCTCCTCCGAAAGTAACAAGAGTAGTAAAGGTTAACTCCCATTTATGGCCGAAAGTATTTACCAACAATGTTTTTTCCTCTTTGTTCCGGGTAGTAAGAAACAGAAGGGTCTGACCGCCTTGTACAAACATCAGAAACACCAGCCCGGCTCCGAGCAATGATACTACCATCCACCAGTAATGTTGAAGAAAATATAGCATATTAATGAGTTTTTACAGTTGAAAAATTTGACCTTTATCAGGCTTCCGGCCCTTTGCGGATAACCTTTATCATAATACCAATTTCAGCTGCGAGTAAAGCAGTGAAAAGGGCAAAGAAAAGAATAATTGTGGTAAGCACAGCAGAAGAAGATACGCTTGACACAGAAGCACTTACAGGTAAAAGGTCCTGAATTGTCCAGGGTTGTCTTCCAACCTCAGCTACAATCCACCCGCACTGTGAACATATGTATACCAGTGGAATGCTAATAATTCCAAGATATTGGAACCATCGCTGCTTCCCGATTATTGCCTTCCTCTCAAAATAAATGGTCAAAGAGAAAAACAACAGGAAAAATCCACCCAGTATTACCATAATCCTAAAAGAATAGAAAACCAGTGGAACATTCGGTACTATTTCCACAGGGTCTTTTATGTAGGCATACCCAAAATGGTCGAAATTTTCGTCGAGTACCTTTTTTGCTTCTGTCATATTTGCTTCATCTCCGGAAATTCTTGCCTTGTTATATGTTGCCAAAGCCTCTGCAGCTATCCTTCCACGTTGCATTCTCTCTTCTATAGGAGGAGCAATCTTCTCTTCGCCATTCCTGTTGGTGTATGTGTAGCCACCATTGAGTATGTCCTCAATTCCCGGGACAATTGTTCCCATTTTTCTATTTGCAAGAAGAGAGAGTCCCTCAGGTATGGATATGTTAAAGATGTAGGGGCTTTCCAGCATATAGGAGAGGGAATCCTCCTTCATCCTGCGGATATCTTTCCTTGGGTTCAGAATCCCGATTGCAACAAGGGGAGTACCCTCCTTGCTTTTATAAAGACCCTCCATAGCAGCCAGTTTCATAGGTTGTTTTTTGCCTACGTGGTAGGCCGATCCGTCTCCGGTCCAGATAAGGACAACCAGTGATATAAGACCAAAAACTGCAGCTATCTTGATGCTTCGCCTGGAGAACTCCTCCTCCCTTTTCTGAAGTAGATACCAGCAACAGATGCCGATTACAACAACAGATCCCAATACAAAGGCGTTAGTTGCTGTGTGAATGAATTTATTGACTGCAACCGGAGATGTAACTACTGCCCAGAAATCCACCATTTCATTTCTAACGGTGTCAGGATTGAATTCCATTCCAACCGGAAATTGCATCCATGCGTTGGCAATAAGGATCCAGAAAGCAGAAAGAATTGTTCCCAGAGATACGAGCCAGGTAGATAACAGATGGACATTTTTGCTTACTTTGTTCCATCCGAAGAACATAATTGCAAAGAAAGTGCTTTCAAGGAAGAAAGCAAGCATTCCTTCAATTGCAAGGGGAGCTCCAAATATGTCGCCTACAAACCAGGCATAGTTGCTCCAGTTTGTGCCGAACTGAAATTCCAGGATTATTCCTGTTGCGACTCCGATTGCAAAATTAATGGCAAAAATTTTCATCCAGAATCTGGTAGTCCTTTTCCAGAATTCGTTGCCTGTCCTTACATAGTAAGTCTCCATTAAGGCAATTATAACGCCGAGACCTATTGTAAGAGGAACAAATATCCAATGGAACATAGCCGTAAGTGCAAATTGCAATCTCGACATATCAACCAGTGATGCAAGTATCATTATGGTAAAGTTTAGGTTTGTTCAGTTTAGTTTAGTTTAGTTCAGTTCAGTTCAGTTCACTTCCGGTTAATGGTCAATTCATTGATTATGTGCTGGCTTTTATCGTTATCGGTTTCGTACTCCCTGATAGCGTCCTTGAAAAAGAACAACTTAAGTACAAAGAACATAATGAATAACTTAATAAGTATGATCGCCCACAGAGTTTTTCCAAGAGTCATACTCCTGAAACCCTCGTAATAGAAAAGCCATATTCTTCTAATCAACGATCCTTCCATAATTTATTTTATAAAGATATATTTTTTTTCCCTTTTTGGGTATATTTGTGCGAATTTTCAGTTATCATATGGAAAGAAGAAATTTTTTAAAGAGTGTCCTCTACGGCGGATTGGTTTCTATGGCATCATTAAAAGGCAATCCTTTGCTTTCAAGCGGCAGAATGGAGGTTGTCTCTGATGAGAAAAATGATCTAGTGGCTGTTATGGGAGGGGAGCCAGCTCAAATGTATTCCAGAGCAATCGAAGCAATGGGAGGCATTTCAAGATTTGTAAAGAAGGGACAAAGAGTTGTTGTTAAACCTAATATTGGATGGGACAAATCTCCCCAGGAGGCGGCAAACACAAACCCCCAGCTGGTTGCAGCAATAATTAAAGATTGCCTCAAAGTTGGAGCTAAGGAGGTAGTAGTGTTTGACCACACCTGCGATACCTGGCAGTCTTGCTACAAGAACAGCGGTTTAGAGGAGGCTGCCAAAGCAGCAGGAGCAAGAATTGCTTTTGCTCACGACGAAAAGTATTACCGAACGGTTAAAATACCTTCAGGAGTAAGACTTAAGGAGGCAAAAATCCATTCTGAAATTCTAGATTGTGACGTTTGGATCAATGTCCCAATTCTAAAGAATCACGGAGGCGCAAGAATGACAATATCTATGAAGAACTTTATGGGAATAGTCTGGGACAGAAGATTCTGGCACGCAAACGATCTTCAGCAATGTATTGCCGATTGTTCTACATTCTCTAAAATGCCGGTTCTCAATATTGTGGATGCCTACAGAATAATAACCCAGAACGGTCCGAAAGGCAAAAGTCTGGATGATGTGCAATTGGCAAAAGCACTATTTATGTCTACCGACATTGTTGCCGCGGACACTGCCGCCATTAAATTCTTCAGCCAGTACAAGCCTGTTGAACTAAACGCAGTAAGTCATATTGGTATTGCAGAAAAAATGAAAATCGGAACAACAGATTTGGATTCACTCTCTGTGAAAAGGATAAAAATTTAAATATGTATAAAAGACTCAAGTGGATCAGAGTAGCACTTTCTCTCCTTTTTTTTTTGCTGATTACTCTGAACTTTATATATTTTGCATACAGCAAAACTAATCTTTCTCCTGTTCTTCATCTGCAGTTTGTGCCTGCATTGCTGGGCCTGTTCACAGGAACAGCAGTTTTTTTTGCAATAATACTTGTCCTTACAATTCTTTTCGGCAGGGTTTACTGCTCATCGCTCTGTCCGATGGGAACATACCAGGATATTGTATCCCGCTTTGCTGATTTCTTCAAAAGCAAAAAACAGAGAAGGGAAAAGTACAGAAAACCAAACAATATTCTCCGCTATTCATTTGTCTTATTGGCTTTTGCTCCTCTTGCTGCAGGGATAACACTTCCTCTTGCACTGCTGGATCCTTATTCCAACTGGGGAAGAGTTTCCAACGAAATATTCTCCAGAGGAGAAAACTTTATTCACAACCTGCTTTCAACGATCTTCCCCGATGCAATTTTCTACAGAGGATATGCATCTCTGGTTATTCCGGTTTTACTCTTTTCTGCCTTTATTTTATTACTGGTAACTGTAATGAGTGCCTTAAGAAGAAGGTTGTTCTGCAACACAATATGTCCTGTAGGTACTGTATTGGGCGCAATTTCCAGGTACTCAGCATTCAGGCCTGTAATGGGAAGCGATTGCAACCATTGCGGCATATGTGAAACTGTTTGCAAAAGCAATTGCATTGATAAGGAGAAAAGAGAGATTGATAACTCAAGATGCGTTGCCTGCCTTAACTGCACAACTTCTTGCAAGAGAGGGAGTGTTACATATCAGTTTGTCTGGAAAAAGAGCGCTTCACAATCGGATAAACCTTTTTCCGGTGAAAGAAGACAAGCACTGCTGACTATGGGACTTGCCGGCACAGCACTGGTTTCAAGGGCAGCCGGATTGAGCCCTTTTAGAAATGAAAAATCAGAGAAAGAGGCAATTGCTCCTCCCGGGGCAGTTAGCATTCAACATCTGAAAGATAATTGTACTGCTTGTCACGCTTGTGTTGCTGCCTGCCCAAACGGTATAATCGTACCTTCAACTGTGGAATATGGTATTGACGGATTGTTTTTGCCGGTTTTAAATTATAACAATCACTTTTGTGGGTACGATTGCAATGCCTGCACAAAGGTGTGCCCGAATCACGCACTATTACCAATGACTCTTGAAGAGAAAAAGCTCTGCCAGATTGGTAAGGCAAAATTCTCTATGAGAAACTGTATAGTTTACACTGATAAAACTGATTGCGGTGCCTGCGACGAACACTGTCCTACAAAGGCAATAACAATGATACCTTACAACGGTACAAACCTGTATATTCCAAAGCTGAACAGCGATATATGCATCGGATGCGGTGCCTGTGAATATATTTGCCCTGCTGTACCTGTAAAGGCTATGATCGTTCAGAGCAATCCTGTTCATCTAAGAGCACAGGAACCACTAGTCGAGGAGCAGAAAAAGATTAAGGTTCAGGAATTTGGATTTTGATTTATTTTTCCTTTAGAAGGTCTGGTCTTAGCAGCTTTGTCCTCTCGATGGCTTTAGAATCCTGCCACTCCTTTATTTTTTTTGGATTTCCTGACAAAAGAACATCCGGAACCTCCCAGTCGTTGAATTTTGCCGGACGAGTGTATACAGGAGGAGCCAGCAGATTATCCTGAAAAGAGTCGCTAAGGGCAGATGTTTCGTCAGAAACAGCACCCGGAATAAGCCTGATTACAGCATCACAAAGGACCGCAGCAGGAATTTCTCCTCCGCTCAGGACATAGTCGCCAATAGATATCTCACAGGTTATCAGGTGTTCACGAATTCTGTGATCAATTCCTTTGTAGTGTCCGCAAAGAATGATGATATTCTCTAAACAAGACAATCTGTTGGCAATGTTTTGGTTGAGCAATGTACCGTCAGGGCTCATGTATATGACTTCCTGGTAATTGCGGTTTTTCTTAAGATTGTTAATCAGATTGAATACAGGTTCGATCATAAGCACCATTCCGGCATCTCCTCCAAAAGGATAATCATCTACCTGTCTGTATGAGCCTTTTCCGTATTTTCTGAGATTATGGATGTTAATCTTTGCAAGTCCCTTTTCTACAGCTCTTTTAACAATTGAATGTCCAAAGGGACTTTCAAGCAATTCGGGAAGTACAGTTATTATGTCTATGTTAATCATAATGCAAATTTAAATAAAGCAAAGCTTTGGCAAACTTTTTTTATATATTTGCAGGATATTAACCTTATTTTGTCTGCTAACGATGGACCAAGAACTTAACACCCCTGCTCCCGAGGAGCAGTTCAGGGAATCTGAATCACCTGAAATTACTACAGAAAGCGAAAATTTATCCGAGTACCCGGATCACTCTTCCAAAAGTCTTAAAGAGATCACTCAACTGTTCCAGGATTTGTTGGACAGGGGTGACCAGCAAGAGATGTACAAGTATGCTGAGGGAATAAAAGCCTCATTTTACAAGGCATTGAAACGGGAGAAAATTGCTGCGGGTTTTCAGGTTGTACAGGAATTGGCAGCCAGTAGCGGAGAGACAGAAGAAGAGGCAGAGAGTCAGGTTTCAGTTAATCCCTTTGCAGAGCTTGAGAGGGGTTTCAAGGAATTGTACCAAAGATACAAGATATTAAGATCATCTTTTATCCAGAATCTTGAGAAACAGAAAGAGGAAAATCTGAAAATTAAGAGCGAAATTCTTGAAGAACTCAAGGAACTTCTTGAAAAACAGGAAGACATTCAACAGACATTCCCTGCATTCAGAGAACTTCAGAACAGGTGGAAGTCTGTGGGTCCGGTTCCCCAGTCACGCAACAAGGACATTTGGGAAACATATCAGTATCTGATTGAGAGATTTTATGACTATGTAAAGATAAACAATGAGCTCAGGGATCTGGATCTCAAGAAAAATCTTGAAATGAAGATTGAACTGTGTGAAAAGGCTGAGATGTTGATAGATGAGCCAAATATTATTCAGGCATTCAAAAAACTTCAGAAATTGCACGAGGAGTGGAGGGAGCTTGGTCCGGTAAGTAAGGAGATGAGGGAGGAGATATGGGAGCGTTTTAAGCTTGCGACATCAAAAATCAACAAAAAGCAACAGGATTACTTCGAAGGACAAAAGGATGAACAAAAACAAAATTTCGAGAAGAAGAGAGAGCTTTGCGAGAAGATTGAGGCCATAATTGAATCTGCCAAAAGCGATAGAAGCGATTGGAACGTTATGACCAAAGATGTGGAAAATCTTCAGGCTGAATGGAAAGGAATAGGTTTTGCCACCAAGAAGGAGAACCAGAGAGTGTACGACCGCTTCAGGGCTGCCTGTGATATATTTTACAATACAAAAAGAGATCACTACACCCAGTTTAAAGGGGTGATGCACGAGAATCTGGAAAAGAAAATTGCTCTCTGTGAACAGGCTGAGGCTCTCAAAGATAGTCAGGACTGGAAGAGAACAACAGATCAATTGATCAATCTTCAGAAAAAATGGAAAGAGATTGGTCCTGTTGCAAGAAAACAATCTGACTCTATCTGGAAAAGGTTCAGAGCTGCCTGCGACGAGTTTTTTGAGAAAAAATCGAAGCATTTCAGTTCAGTTGATGAGAATTATGAACAGAATCTTACAAAAAAACTTGAGATAATCCAGGAGATTAACGAGTATAAACTTGATCCAAAAACCATTGAAAATACAGAAGCTCTCAAAGATTTTCAGAGTAGGTGGACTGAGGTAGGATTTGTACCTCTAAAGGACAAAGAGAGGATACAGGCTGCATACAGACACGCACTTGAATCCAAGTTTGGCGACATCAGAAATCCTGAGCAGGAAAACAGGATCAACAGATATAAAAAACATATCAAAGAAGTGCAGTCATCCGGGAAAGGAGACAGGGTCATCAGGGCTGAGAGAGAAAAACTTGTGCAGAGATTCCGCCAGATGGAAGCAGACATCGCCGTTTGGGAAAACAACATCGGCTTTTTTGCAAAATCAAAGAATGCCGACACTCTTCTTGCCGACATAGAAAAGAAGATCATTATGGCAAAAGAGGAGCTGTCTCAGCTTGAAGAAAAAATCAAACTTATTGACAGTCAAAACGGGCAGATATAATAATGAACAAAAATTCCATACTTGGCTTTGTCCTTATTGGAGGGATTCTTATCCTTTTCAGCTGGTACAATTCAAAACAATACAACGAAAAGGCAGAGCAACAGAGACAAATTACCGATTCTCTCAACAGATCTGCTGTTGTGGAGAAGAGTGTTCCGGTTGTGGACAGTAGCGCTGTTGCCTCAACAAACACCGGAGCTGCCACTGTGGCTGAAATTGCCCCGATCTCTTCTGCCTACAAGGATTCAATGCTTCAGGCAGCAGCTTCTAAAGAAGAGGAGTTCACTACTCTTGAGAACGACCGGATTTCTATTAGTTTCACCAACAGAGGAGCTCAACCCAGCAACGTCTTATTAAAAAATTTCTTCACTTTTGACAGTCTTGCACTGAATCTGCTAAGAGAAAACAAGTCAAGCCTGAATCTAAAATTCTTTACCAGTCAGGAAATATCTACACAAAACTTTGCTTTTGAATTGGCTGAAAAGACAGACAGTTCAGTAGTTTACAGACTGGCTGTTGACTCTTCTTCATTTATTGAATTCAGCTATTTGCTCCCAGCCGGGAGCTATATGCTGGATTTCAATGTGAGATTCTCCGCTATGAAAAGACTCCTATCCAGAAGCTCTACAATGTTTGACGTTGAATGGATGCTTGATCTGCCCAGACTGGAAAAGGGTTATGACAACGAAAAAAACTACTCTTCAGTTTTGTTCAGGTACCCGAATTCAAAAGATGTTGAAAATCTTGGCCTTAGAAAAGAATCTTCTCAGAAGGATATAAGAACAAAACTCAACTGGGTAGCTTTTCAGCAGCAGTTTTTCTCTGCGATACTGGTTGCCCAAAACAATTTCAATTCCGGATTGGTTTCATATGATGTTTATCCTGAGGAGAATCCTGACGGGTCACTTATGAAATGCCAAGCGCTTTTACAGGCACAATACCCTGAAGGTGATGATGTCAATGTGCCTTTTCAGTTCTACTTTGGTCCAAACCACTTTAAAACTCTCAAATCCTATGATTTGGGTTTTGAAAAAATTGTTCCCTTGGGTGGATGGCTGATAGGATGGATAAACAGATATGTTATAATACTTGTTTTTGATCTTTTGAGCAGGGTTATTTCCAATTATGGAATAATAATACTGCTTCTCACCATTCTAATAAAGCTTGTTATATCTCCTTTGACATTAAAGTCTTACATTTCTTCTGCAAAGATGAGGGTGCTCAAGCCGGAAGTTGACAAGATTAATGCCAAGTATCCAAAGCAGGAGGATGCAATGAAAAAGCAACAGGAGACGATGGCCCTATATAAGAAGACGGGTATAAGTATGTTCGGGGGTTGTCTGCCAATGTTGTTTCAGTTCCCGATACTCTTTGCAATGTTCAAATTCTTCCCCGCATCTTTTGAATTGCGACAGGAAAGCTTCCTGTGGGCAGAAGACCTTAGTGCATATGATTCTGTCCTGAATCTTCCTTTCACAATTCCTCTTTATGGTGATCACGTGAGCCTTTTTGCTCTTCTGATGGCAATCTCCATGTTTTTCTATTCCAGACTGAATGCAGACCAGATGTCGGCCGGGCCTCAAATGGCCGGAATGAAGTTTATGACAGTCTATTTAATGCCTGTATTTTTGTTGGTTTTCTGTAATAATCTTTCCAGTGGTCTAAGCTACTACTATATGCTCTCAAATCTTTTTACAATACTGCAAACCTGGGTTATCAGAAAGTATTTTGTTGATGAGAAAAAATTGTACGCACAACTAAAAGAGAAAGCTGCTTCAAATACTCCAAAGAAGAAATCTAAGTTTCAGGAAAGACTTGATGCAGCATACAAGGCTCAACAAGAGCAGATTAAAAAAAGAAAATGATCGATCCTTTTGTCATTTCAAAGTTACTTGGAGAACTTCCCTCCGGGGTGAAACTGGTTGCAGTATCAAAGTTTAAGCCGTTTGAGTCAATCATTGAGGCTTATAATTTGGGAATCAAGGACTTTGGTGAGAACAGACCCCAGGAGTTGAGTCAAAAGATGGATCGGTCTGACCTGGACATCAGATGGCATTTTATTGGTCATTTGCAACGAAACAAAGTAAGATCTATAATCAGAAAGGTCTCTCTCATTCATTCTGTTGATTCACTTAGACTTGCTCAGGAAATTGATAAAGAGGCAAAACAAATTTCACTTGTCAAGGATTGTCTTCTGCAGGTCAGAATTGCCCGGGAAGAGACAAAACAGGGGATACCCTGCGATGAACTATCTGAGATTGCCCAACAAATAACCTTACTTGAAAACATTAGAGTCTGCGGGTTGATGGGGATGGCTTCAAACACTCAGGATATGGTTCAGGTAGAAGTAGAGTTTGCTCTGCTCAGGAGTCTCTTTGAAAATTTAAAGAGCACAATCTTTAAGAATTCGCCTCACTTTAAGGAGATCTCATCCGGAATGTCTTCTGACTGGAAGATAGCAATTCAGAACGGAAGCACAATTGTCAGGATAGGTTCACTAATTTTTGGAGAGAGGTAATTGCCAGTTAATTGGCTCTATGCCTTTTGAAACAAGATAATTGTTACATTTGGAAAAGTGTCTGCACCCAAAAAATGCACCACCTGCAAGAGGTGAGGGGTGAGCTGCCTCAAGAATAAGATGTTTTTGTGAATCTATCAGATTCTTTTTGCTCCTGGCATAATTGCCCCAAAGCATAAATACAAGATTCTCTTTTTCCCGGGATAGTATTTCGATAACTCTGTCAGTAAAGGTCGTCCATCCGATTTTACTGTGCGAGGCTGCTTCAGATGCCCTCACTGTAAGAACTGCATTCAAAAGAAAAACACCTTGCCGGGCCCAGCCGGTGAGAGATCCGTGAGATGGCACTGGTATTCCTGTATCAGTGCTGATTTCCCTGAATATATTTTTTAGAGATGGGGGAGGAGTGACATCTTCGGGTACAGAAAATGCCAGTCCGTGAGCCTGTCCCTCTCCGTGATATGGATCCTGTCCAAGAATTACAACCTTGACTTTGTCAAATGGAGTTGTATTGAATGCGTTAAATATCAGTGATCCTTTGGGGTAAATTGTTGCTCCGGATTTAATCTCCTCTCTTAAAAACTGAGTGATCCTAAAAAAGTAATCGCTGGAAAATTCATCAATTAACAACTGTTTCCAGCTCTCTTCGATTTTTACTTCCATCCGATCAAATATCAAAAACGAAATCCAGCACTTCTGAGATATTCTTTACGTATACAAAAGATAAACCCTTGAGATATATCTCTTTTATGTCATTGATATCTTTTTTGTTATCCTCTGAGAGTATTATTGTATCTATGCCTGCTCTCTTTGCTGCCAAAATCTTTTCCTTAATTCCACCCACAGGAAGAACCCTTCCTCTTAATGTTATCTCACCTGTCATAGCTACTCCGCTCTTTGCCTTTTTCTTAAGGAAAGCAGAAGCCATTGAGCTTACCATTGTAATGCCGGCAGATGGCCCATCCTTTGGTATGGCACCTTCAGGAACGTGAATATGGATGTCCTTGTCAGAAAAATCTTTGGGACTTAGCCTGAGTTTTTCGGGATTTGCCTTAAGATACTGATATGCAATTATTGCAGATTCCTTCATAACATCACCAAGATTCCCTGTTGTTGTGAGTAGGCCCTTTCCTTTGCTCAGACTGCACTCAATGAAAAGAATCTCTCCTCCGTTCTCTGTCCAGGCGAGTCCGGTAACAACACCAGGAGCTTCGTTCCCTTTCTGTATATCATGCTGACTAATCGGTAATCCTAAAATATTCTTGACCTCGTTGGGTCCAAGAACAGAAGGTATCTCTTCTTCAAGAGCTATCTTTTTGGCTGTAACCCTTGCAACTTTGGCAAGCTGTTTGTCAAGGCCCCTGACTCCGGACTCTCTGGTGTATTCATTGATAATTGTATCAATGCCGGCTTTATTGAGCTTCATCTGGGATTTCTTTAACCCATGAGCATCTGTCTGCTTGGGAATAAGGTAATCTTTTGCAATTGCCCTTTTCTCCTCTGCCAGATATCCGCTAAGGCTAATCATTTCCATCCTGTCTCTCAGTGCAGGATGTATTGTGCTGATATTATTTGCAGTTGTTATAAATAACACATTTGAGAGATTGTAATCAATATCCAGATAATTATCGTGGAAAGCTGTATTTTGTTCCGGATCAAGAACCTCCAGAAGGGCTGATGCAGGATCTCCCCTAAAGTCATTGCTTACTTTGTCAATTTCATCAAGTACCAGTACCGGGTTTGAACTTCCTGACTTTTTAATTGAGTTTATAATTCTTCCGGGCATTGCCCCGATGTATGTTCTTCTGTGGCCTCTTATCTCAGATTCATCGTGAAGGCCCCCCAAAGAAATTCTGCAATACTGTCTTCCCAGTGCTTTGGCGACAGACTTCCCGAGAGATGTCTTACCGACACCCGGAGGACCGTAAAGGCACAGTATGGGAGATTTCATATCTCCCTTAAGTTTAAGAACTGCAAGGTGCTCAATTATCCTCTCCTTAACCGTTTCCAGTCCGTAATGGTCTTTGTCAAGGGTTCGCTGGGCGTGCTTCAAATCCAGATTGTCCTGAGTTGTTTCATTCCAGGGTAACTCAATCAGAAATTTAACGTAGGATAACTGAATATTATAGTCAGGAGAACTCGGATTTGTTCTCTCAAGCTTCTGTAACTCTTTTTCAAAAGTGTCAGCAACACTTTCTGACCATTTCTTTGTAGCGGCAAGCTCTCTCAATTCTCTGAATTCCTGAACATTGTTGTTCATCCCAAGTTCTTCCTGGATTGTTTTGAGCTGGTTGCTGAGGTAATATTCTCTCTGTTGCTGATCTATCTCAGTTCTCACCTTCTGTTGAATGTCATCCTTAATCTTAAGGAGATCAATCTGCTTGTTGAGCATCTCAAGAAGCCTCATTGCTCTTTGCCTTATTCTGCCTTCCCTTAAGAGCCCTATTTTGTCCATAGGATTGTCAAGCTCAATACTGGATGCAATGAAATTGATAAGAAATGAGTTACCCTCAATGTTTCGGATTGCAAAGGCAGCTTCCTGGGGAAGGTGAGGTGACAATTTTATAATATGAAGAGCAGTATCCTTAATAGAACTGGTTATTGCATCGAGATCTTTCAATCCCTTTTTCCCGTAATCATCTTCAAGATACTGGACTGTTGCCAGAAAGTAAGGCTCTGTTGATATTATCTGTGAAACCTTGAACCTCCTGAGACCTTGCAAAATAATTGTAATGCCTCCGTCAGGCATTTCAACTATCTTGATAATCCTGGCAAGAGTGCCTATGTCGTACAAATCGGATGCGTCCGGATTCTCCTGTTTTGCGCTTTTCTGGGAAACAGCACCTAATATCCTGTTTTTTGAATAAACCTCTCTGACCAGTTTAACTGATTTTTCCCTGCCCACAGTAATTGGAATTATTGTTTCGGGGAAGAGAACAGCGTTCCTTAGTGCAATTATCGGAAGGGTCTCGGGAAAGTCAGACTCGTTTAACTCCTGGCTTCCTTCAAGATTCATTACCGGTATTATGTTTACCTCTTCGGTTGTATGTTGTAAATAAAAATCGTTAATTTTATTGCTCATTTGTGCCAAATTGTCATTAAACACAACTTTTTTGTTGTATATGTATATATTTAAACTATTGTCAATCTCTGTGCCAAGTTTCGATAATCAGAAAATGAGGCTCTTTATGGAGAAGAAAAACCCGTTTTTGCCCAACTGATTAAACGAATAATCAAAAGAAAGGTTTATATCATAGTATGTTACAAGGTCTATTCCAAACCCTCCACTATATAGATATTTGTTTGCCAGTGTGTTGCTTGGATGAGGATTCGAGTTGTAGGTATATCCTGAATCAAAAAATGCCTTGCCATAAATTGTAAGGTGCATTTTATTAAACTTCTTCATAAAGGGGAACAAATGAAGATTGATTATTTTTGTGGGTAGTATCTGATAGCGGAGCGTTGGATTGAAAACCATATAGTGCTGCCCGTCAATAACGTAAAATTCATAACCTCTCATTGTTGCGTGCTCGTATCCAATGGCTCTGTCAAAAATATAACCGTTTACATTCCGGGCAGAGATTCCTGCCGTTAAAGCTGTAGCTACATACCACCTTTTGTGAAGAGGGATAAAATACTGTGCTCTTCCGGTAAACAGAGCATAATTAATCCCTGAGTTAAAAGATCTGTAGCCTTTTGCCTCTCCGCTGTAAATATATCCTTTGAGGGGAAACTGATGATTATCCCTTTGGTCGTTTGTGTAGCTGTATGCAAACCAAAGGCCGGTTCTTACAGTGTCATTGTTTCCCCAGTAATCAGGATTGTACAACAGGAGGGTGTCAGATATTTTATATTTTTCAAACTTTAATGATATCAGGTGAGTTTTCCTGAGAGTTGGCCTGTAGGAGTACTTGATTCTTGCCTCAGTTTTTTGCAAAATATTTTCAAAAGTTTTCTGATACAATGGCTTGTTATCCCGTGTAGAGTAGTTCTCTGTTCCAAGATTCTGAAAATAGAGCCCCAATCCAATAATGTGTCTGCCTTTTGGTCCCAGGGCAATATTGTTGTATTCAAACTTAAAGCCACTTCTGAATCCGAACTTGTAACTGAGAACAATCTGGTGGTTGAGTCCCCAGATATTGTAGGCATTTATTCCTCCTTCTACCGATATTCTTCCCAAATCGCCCTTTTTCAGCCAGCTGCTAAGATTTCTTTCTTCAAAAACGAGGCTGAACAGTGGCCAGACAAACCATCGTTCCTCCGTTGTTATCTTTATATCGGTATTTTTCGTTATTGTCGGATTAGGAACAGCATCAACATACACAAAGTTGAAAAGTGAAAGATTTATCAGATTGTTTTTTGCAAGTGTAAGAATTTTATCAAGATTTTGAACTTCTATGCTATCTCCTTGTTTAAAAGGTAATTCTCGGAGAATGATATGATCCTTTGTGGTTCTGTGGCCGGAGAGGTAAATATTTGATATACAAGTATATTTTTGGGAATACAGGAAATTTCCACAGAGCAAAATGATAAAAGAGACAAGAAGTGGAAGCATATATTTTTTCATAATCAAATATATAAAAAATTACCAAAAAATGTAATACAAATGTTTATTTAGGAAAAAAAATGGTGTAATCTTTTGATTTATCAATTATTTAATACTATTTTTGTTCGTTAAAAAAAAGACTAACCCTTTAAATATTTAATTATTATGACAAAAGCAGACATCGTAAATGAAGTTGCAAAAGCAACCGGAATGGAAAAGATTGCTGTTCAGAATGTTGTTGAAAGCTTCATGGATAGCGTAAAGGACTCTCTCTCGAAGAATAAGAACGTTTATCTTCGTGGTTTTGGTAGCTTTATCGTTAAAAAGCGTGCAAAAAAGACTGCAAGAAATATTTCTAAGAATACTACCATTGTTATTCCTGCACACCACATTCCTGCATTCAAACCTGCAAAAGTGTTCATGAATAAAGTTAAAAACAACGTAAAGTAATTATTACTTTAAGAAAACCAATTAGTTATGCCAAGCGGAAAGAAAAGGAAAAGACATAAAATGGCAACTCACAAGCGTAAAAAACGCTTGCGCAAAAACAGACACAAAAAGAAGAAATAGTTGCTGTTTAAGTCTTGACTTAGTTTAAAATCTAAAGCAAATCGAAAGATTTGCTTTAGATTCTTTATATGATGAATCGTAGATGGAGAAGGAGTTAATAATTGATGTAAATTCTACGGAGGTTTCAATTGCCCTGCTCGATGAACACAGGCTTATCGAGCTCAACAAGGAACAGAACAACGGCAGATTTTCTGTCGGAGACGTATACATTGGAAAGATAAAAAGAATAATGCCGGCATTGAATGCTGCATTTGTGGATATCGGAGACGAAAAGGACGCCTTTATCCATTATTTGGATTTGGGATTGTCCTTCAAAGCGCTTGATTATTTCGCAAGACAACTTCCTCAAAGCAGGAATCACTTGGCGCTTTATTCCGGAATTAAATTAGGCGACATTCTTGAAAAAGAAGGCAAAATTTCTGATGTTTTAAAACCCGGCCAACACCTGATCACACAAATTGTCAAAGAGCCAATATCTACAAAAGGTTCAAGACTCACATCTGAAATTTCAATTGCCGGACGCAATATGGTTTTGCTGCCTTTTGCAGATAAAGTAAGCATATCACAGAAGATTACCTCAAGAGAGGAAAAAAGCAGACTTGAAAGACTGGTTTACAGCATACTTCCCAAAAACTATGGAGTCATCATAAGAACTGTAGCAGAAGGAAAAAGGGCTGCTGTACTGGATGGAGAACTCAAATCGTTGATAATGAAATGGGAGAACTCCTGGCAAAAGATTGCCAAGGCAAAACCGCCACAGTTACTTTTTACTGAGAACAGCAGAACGACAACAATACTCAGAGATTTACTTAATGACTCTTTTTCGAGTATATACGTAAATGATGAAGCAGTTTTCAACGAGACTAAAGAGTACATTTCCTTAATTTCTCCCGGACAGGAGAAGATTCTTAAACTGTACAAAGGCGGTGAGCCAATTTTTGATCATTTCGATGTCAATAAACAGATAAGAAGCTCATTTGGAAGAGTAGTACCTATAAAGCAGGGTGCATATCTGGTGATTGAACACACAGAAGCCTTGCACGTAATTGACGTGAACAGCGGAATTAGGGCAAAAAACGGATCTGATCAAGAACAGAACACTTTTGATGTTAATATGAATGCTGCTACAGAAATTGCAAGGCAGCTAAGACTGAGGGATATGGGAGGGATTATTGTTGTGGATTTCATAGACATGGAATCGAATGAAAACAAGAATAAGCTTTTTAAGAGGATGCAGGAGCTGATGGAATCAGACAGGGCAAAACATAACATTTTGCCCATTACCAAATTTGGTTTGATGCAGATTACCAGACAGAGAGTAAGACCTGCAACTGAAATTAATACTTCTGAATCTTGTCCTACCTGCAAAGGCACAGGAAAAATTTCTTCAAGCCTTTTGATTGACGAAACAATCGAGAGAGAGCTGGCCTATTATGTAAAAGAGAAAGAACAAAAGAATCTTGAGTTGAGAGTCAATCCCATATTGTATGCTTATCTGGTTAAAGGTATCATCAGCACAAAAATGAAGTGGAAGAATAAGTACAAGTGCAAACTTAGAATCGAACCCTCATCTGATTTATCTGTTCTGGAGTTCAAATGGTACAACGAAAAGGGAGACCTTTTAGGTAATTAGAGAACCTTTGAGGCTTCGAGGATGACTTTTTTACCTGAAGATAATGTACACCCAATCAGGTAAATTTCTCCTCCATCCCTGACGCCGGTAAGTTTCTTTAGATCCGAAGCCGAAAGTGGAAAATTTCTTACCGAGATATTGGCCTGGCTGATTCCCGAACAGATTTCCTTTATTCCTTTTCTACCTGAACCGTGAATCTTTTTTAGCCGGAAAATTCTCCCCGGAAAGTTGTCGATCAGCTCAGATGAAGTGTAAAGATGAGTGTTGGCTGCAAGCATTTTAACATTGAATGAAGATGAGATACTCTTGAATGCTCCTGCCTTCATAATGCTGGAATTAGGTTCATAAATATATTCTCCGGGTCCTTCAACGGCCAGGTTCCAGTCACTCTCTTTTTCTGATTTGATTGTACAGGCAAACTCCTGAATTCCTTTTTTATTAAGGTTAACCATAAAGATTTCGGGGTCTGTTAATGGTGTTGATATGCCAGCATCAGAATCAAGAAGAAAGAGCAGTTCTTTACATTCGTTTTCAACGGAGATAATATGTATTTGTAATGTTTCGGGCAACTGCTTTATTGTGGCGGAGATGTCAACCATTGGAGATATTTTTATCAGTACTTTTTTACCAAGGCTTAGAAGTGAACGTTTTATTTTAAGTATATCAGGCTGATAATCTTCAAGTGCAACCACCCTTTTTCCGGAACCAAGCCTTCTGGCCGGATCAAGATAAACCAAGCCGGGAGCCGGACCTTCATATAATTCAATCCAGTTCTGGTCAATTTCGCGATTAACAACAGTTATATTTTTAATTCCCAGGATCTTAATGTTATGTTCAAAAGCTGCACACAAGAGAGGATTTCTTTCGTAACAAAATACTTCCAATGCATTTTCAGAAATGAATATTGAGTCAATGCCAATACCGCAAGTCAAGTCTAAAACCCTAAAGTTGGATATAAACCTTTTTTTGTACTTTGCACTTTCCCCTGAACTTGATTGTTCAGCCGCTACGGGGTCGGGGAAACATAAATAGTTGTTCTCTTTCCATTGTGGAACTTTAATGTCAATTTTCCTTCTTGCAGAAATCATATTTACAGCAGCTTTAATATCCACTCCCTGATATCTGGCAGAGGAGAGTAACAGCTCGTGAAGATCGTCGTTGTAATGAACAGCAACAAAGGATAATAGATTTTTGTACTGGTCGAATCCTACAGACATTTAATAATTTTTTGGCTTGTTAGGTTAAACCTTCTCAAAAAGAGAATTGCTGCAAAAACAAGACCGAGCATCAATCCTGTCCATACTCCGGCTGCTCCGTAATCAAGAACAAAACCAAACAAATATCCTAGTGGCAGGCATACAAAATAATAAGAGATAATTGACATTATAAGAGGCTTTTTTACGTCTGCCAATGCCCTTAGAGATGCAAGGCTGGAAAGTTGTATGGCATCAAAAACCTGAAAAAGAGCTGCAATAATAAGAAGCGTTGATGCAAGTTCATTCACTTCGGGTACTTCAGTGAATATCAGAGGTATTTGGTTCCTGAACATAATATATGCCAATCCACATACAGTCATTAAGATAACACTCAGATGCACAGCTGCAAAACCGGCTTTTCTCATTCCTGTATAATCCTTAAGCCCATTTAGATGAGAGACCCTGATTGTTGCTGACGCACCGACTCCAAGAGCCAGCATAAATGAAAAGCTGCTCATACTCATAGCTATTTGATGAGACGCAAGAGAAATTTCACCATTCCAGCCTACCATTATCGCACTCATACTAAAGGCGGTAATCTCAACAAGATTCTGTAAAGACAGAGGGATTGAGGTTTTTAAAATAGCCCTGATATGTGCCGGGTTTAAAGCTTTGGTCACTTTGTTACGAAGGTATAGATTGTAGTTTTTGTTTTCGAAAAACAAAATCAAAAAAGAGATAAACATTAGATAACGGCTTATAAGAGTAGCAATTGCCGCTCCTTCGATTCCCAACGGCTCGAATCCTAACTTGCCGTATATCAAAACCCAGTTCAGGAAAATATTGAGAGAGTTTGCAAACAGTGTTATGTACATAGCATACCGGGTAATGCCGATGCCTTCTGAGAACTGCCTTAAAGCAAAGAACATAAGAGCCGGAAACATAGAAAAGAGAATTATGTTGTAATAATCTTTTCCCAATTCTGCTACTTGCTCTGTTTGCCCCATGCGGTTCATAAAAAGACCAGCAAAAGCCATAATCAACGTAAGCAGAATTGATACTGCAAAGTTAAGGATAAGAGAATTTTTGAGTAACTCAGATACTTTTCGTTCATCTCCTTTACCGTAACTTTGACCAACGTGAGGTGTAATTCCCTGAGTGAAACCTATCCCGAACACCATTCCAAGTATAATGATGGAATTTGAGAATGAGACGGCTGCAAGCTCAGTTGCTCCCAAATGCCCGACCATAATATTGTCGGCAAGGTTTACCGAGATCTGACCGGCCTGTGTAAGCATAACAGGTATAGCCAGCTTGAGATTTCTTTTGTAAAATGGTATGTATTCTCTGAAATTCACCGGGCAAATATACTCTGTTTCATCTGATTTTTGACTTATAAGCTTAATTAGTTAAATTTGTTATATAAAAACTTTCTCTTATGGAAAAGAGCTATATGACAAGGGTCAGACAATGGCTTGAAGGCGAATTTGATTCTGAAACAAAATCTGAGATTCAAAGAATGATCAGCTATGATCCAAAAGAACTTGAAGATGCCTTTTACAGGAATCTCGAATTCGGAACAGGTGGATTAAGAGGGGTGATAGGTGCCGGTCCAAACAGAGTAAACCGTTACACAATAGGAATGGCTACCCAGGGTTTGTCTAACTATATTCTTAAATCTTTTCCAAAGCGTAAAGATCTCTCTGTCGCTATCAGTTTCGACTGCAGAAACTTCAGCCGGGAGTTTGCAGAAATCTCTGCAGATGTATTTTCTTCAAACGGTATAAGGGTATACCTGTACAAAGAACTCAGACCCACACCACAGCTTAGTTTCACCGTCAGACACCTGGGATGCGTGGCGGGAGTAATGATTACAGCATCACATAATCCAAAAGAATACAACGGATATAAAGTCTATTGGGAGGATGGCGCTCAGATAATTTCACCCCATGATACAAATATCATAAATGAGGTTACAAAAGTGGCTAATCCTTCAAATGTCAGGTTCAAAAGAGATGACTCAAAAATTTCTATGTTGGGAGATGATATTGATAACCAATATCTTGATGCAATTATTACACTCTCTCTTTCACCGGATGCAATAAAAAAGTTCCGGGATTTTGGGATTGTATATACCCCTTTGCACGGAACAGGTGTTAAGATGGTGCCGGAAATTCTTAAAAGGGCCGGGTTCCAAAATGTTATAACTGTAAAAGAACAAGAGGAGATCAACGGTAACTTTCCAACGGTAAAATCACCAAATCCGGAAGAACCGTCTGCCTTGAAAATGGCTTTGGATTTGGCAGAGAAGAAAAGTGCCCAGCTGGTGCTTGCCACAGATCCTGATGCAGACAGAATTGGAGTCGCCACAAGGGATCAGGACGGAAAAATGATTCTTCTGAACGGAAATCAGACTGCGACTCTGCTTACATATTACCTTTTGCAGAGATTTTCAGATAAAGGCAGAATTATAAGGGGGCAGAAGAACGAAAGGTTCTATATGGTTAAGACAATTGTGACAACAGATCTTCTCTCTGCGATTGCTGGGAGTTTTGGTGTACGGATGTATAATGTACTCACAGGATTCAAATACATTGCCTCCGTTGTGGAAGAAAATCAGGGGAAAAGAGAGTTCATTGGGGGGGGGGAAGAGAGTTTCGGTTTCAACGCCGGAGAATATGTAAGAGACAAGGATGCAGTACTGTCTGCACTTTTGATATCAGAAACAGCCGTATGGGCTGCTTCTAAGGGTAAAAGCCTGTACGAACTGCTGATTGACATTTACATTGAATTTGGTCTGTTTAAAGAGAGACTTGTCTCTGTGACAAAAAAAGGAATTGACGGATTGATGCAGATAAAAGATATTATGAACAGATTAAGAGAAAATCCTCTTCTTTCTATTGATGGTACACAGACATTGCTTGTTCACGATTACCTTAAGTCGGAGACAATAGATCTGGTGAGCGACCTCAGATATAAGATAAATCTTCCATCATCTGATGTGCTGCAATATGTTAGCAGTGATAATAGTATGGTTTCGGTAAGACCTTCCGGGACTGAGCCAAAAATCAAATATTATCTTGCTGTACGTTCTGAGCTTAACAGCATTGATGAGTATCATTCCCTGGACCATCTTCTTGAACAGAAGCTGGACAGACTGCAGAAAGAAGTCACTGATCTTTGACAGAGTGTAAATTGTAGATTTTTCTATTCCGGAAGAAAGCGGTCAATCATTTCCAGCAACTCCTCTTTTCTTATTGGCTTGAGGATGTATCCGTTGCATCCTGCTACTATTACTCTGTCGCGATCTACAGAAGAAGCATAAGCAGTTTGTGCAATTATTGCTACATCTTTGTTCAGTTGTCTGATCTCTTGTGTCGCCTGATACCCATCCATTACCGGCATTCGGATATCCATAAGAATGAGCTTGATATCAGGTTCCTGTGAAAAGATCTCCACTGCTTCCTGTCCGTTGCAAGCGGTTAAAAGGGTATAGTCTCTTTTTTTAAGAAGGGTTTTGAGGTAAAGCCTGTTTGTCTCTTCATCCTCAACAATTAATACCTTTATCATCTTTTCTTTTTCTTTATTTGAATCATAGGAATTGTTTTCTTCAGTTATGTTGCTGTTTTTACCGGTGAAAAGCTCTATGCCGGAGGGAACGGTAAAAGTAAAGCTGGAGCCTATTCCGGGGACAGAATTCACATCCACCGACCCTCCGAGCAATTCAGCATACCCTTTGACAATCGAAAGCCCTAGACCGGTTCCTTCGTAACTTCTGTCAGATCTGAACTCAACCCTTGCAAACCTGTCAAAAATCTTGCTCTGCTCTTCTTCCGGAATTCCAATGCCTGTATCGGATACTGTGAAAGAGATATTCTTTCCGGTCAATTCTGCTTTTACAGTTATGAATCCTTTATGGGTAAACTTGATAGCGTTTTTAATAAGATTGCTTAACGCAGCAAAAATCTTATCCTGATCAGAGAAGATCACTGTATTTTCAACAGCTTTTGAGTCAAGGGATATTTTCAGACCACTCTTTTCCGTCTCAGGAGTAAAGAAATTTATCAGTTCCAGAAGCAACTGCGAAGGCTTAAAAGGCACCTTATCTACCTTTACAACACCTGCCTCAATTTTAGAAATATCAATCAGATCATTAATTATTAAAAGCATTCTGTTCCCACATTTTTTGATTGTGTCCAGATATTGCTCTCTTTCTTCCTCCAGAAGAGTGTTGTCTTTAAGAAGTTCGATAAAACCCATGACACCGTTCATAGGAGTACGGATTTCGTGACTGATATTCTGAATGAAAGATGTTTTGAGTCTGTCGCTTTCCTGTGCTTTGTCTCTTGCACTGATAAGTTCTGAAATCAAGAGTTTTCTGTCAGTTACATCTTCTTTTACAGCTACATAATGACTAATATAGCCATTATCGTCAAAAACAGGTGAAATTGAAATATCCTCCCAGTAAAATTCTCCGCTCTTTTTTTTGTTTTTAAGTTCTCCCCTCCATTCCTGACCAGAAGTAATTGTCTGCCAAAGGTTCTTGTAAACCGAATCGGGTGTGTCACCGGATTTCATAACAGATGGAGTTTTTCCGGCAACCTCCTCAAAAGTGAATCCTGTAAGGTTTGTAAACTTAGGGTTAATATACTCGATAATCCCCATCCGGTCGGTGATAACTATTGATGTGGGGCTTTCGGTAATGGCTTTTGTTATCTTGAGAGTGTTTTCCTCTGTACGCTTTTTATCAAGAAATATCTTTGTTTCATTTGCGATAAGTTCTATAATGAAAATATCCTTCTCATTGAATGCATTTTCATTTTCTTCGTTTACTACAGCAATTACTCCTGACATAGAGGAGTTCCCGTCGAAAGGAACCCCAATCCAGGAAGCAGGAATATTTCCCGGATATGATATTTCCCCATTATTGCACATCCTGAATATCTCATCTCTTTTAAGAAGCTGGCTTTTGTTTGTTTCCAGCACATAGCCGTCCAGTGAACCCTTAAGGGGAGTTGTCCATATCCTGTCAATATTTTTGCCGTGTCCTGTTACCGAAAAATATTCACTTTTATTGTATAGTAATGATGTGTATAGACAGCTAATATCCATAATTCTGGATAGCTCTGCCGAGATAACGGAGAGGAATTGCTTTAAAGTTGAGCAGTTGAGTATTGCATAGGCCAGGTTCATCTGGATCCTAAGGATAGATTCATTGCGAAGTTCTTTAGTTATATCCTTGAATACAAGAACAATTTTTTTTATTTTTCCCTTGATTGTTATAAAAAAAGGATGCAAATTGAATGTTAGAGGATTGCCTTTAAGATTAAAGTCAGCAGGATTGAACTTTATCCCGTTGATAGTTTCTTCTCCTGTTTTGAGGAACTCTTTGAAAATTTCATCCCACCCTGATTCTTTTGCTTTTTTATGGGTCAGTATATTGAATTTTCCTGAGATACTTTCATTTTTTATCCCGAAATGTGTTTCAAATGAGCTGTTAACCTTTTCTACAACTCCGTTAACAGAGACAAAAGCCATACTAAGCGGAGACTGTTCAAATAATGAATTAGCGTATGATTCACCCTCCTCTGCCTGTTCCTTTGCAATTATCAGCTCCAACTTCTGGGTGTGCATATTGAAAAACAGATTCAGGGCTGTGGCAATGTCCTTGAAAATTGTAAGCAATTTTTCGTCCCAGTCACATCTCTCATTTAAACTTTCAAGGCCAATAAATCCCCAGCACTCAGAAGAGTTGATACATACCGGAATGGCTACAACAGAGAAAACCCCCTTTTTTTCCAATGCAGAAGTGTAGTTTAACAGGGATTTCTTTTTCCTGCAAAAAATTTCTGGTTCTCCTTTGGTAAGAGATTCTTTAATAATTTGAAAAATTTCCGGAGAAATCACATCTTCCTGTTCTCTCCCTGTTATCACTCTGGGATTTTCTCCTTTTTCATTCAGAAAAATCAGATTTATCTCAAAAGGTTCTTCTGCCTGAGTGAATTCACAAATATAGGTCCTGTCATACAGCAGGGACTTGGAGAGTATTTCTGTGACCTTACGGACAGCATCGTGAAAATCAATATTGGAAATCAACAAGCGGCTTATCTCTGCCGAGGCTTCTAAAAGCGAGAGATATGCAAAGCTGATTGGTCTGCCTTCAGAAGTTATTGACTCTTTTATGTTCTCCTGCATATCCTCTTAAAATTCAGATAACTATATGAAGCAACATTTATCAAAATATATGCAGTGAAGGTGCCAAGCAATGCGAATGACCACTTTAGATTTAAAAACAGCGTGAGGAAAATAGTGATTATACCCACTGCAAATGTAATATATCTGAGTTTGTTTTCACCCCAGGAAAATGATTTCAATTTTATTGAGAACATCGGTATGTTACAGAGTAATAGGTAGGAGAGCAGCAATGAGAGTACAGGAATAAACCAGAATGAATCAAGCAATGGGTCAAAGAACCTGCTGAAGGTAGAAAAGTGGAGAAACATTGCAATGAGAATTGCATTGGCAGGTGTGGGCATCCCTAAGAAATTATCACTCTGTCTGCTGTCATTGTTGAATTTTGCCAGTCTGAGCGCAGATGCAATAACTATTAAAAGAGGCACGAATTGAAGAAGCTCCATATAAATTGTGTCGTATCCTCCTGATATCTGGTGGCCGATAAACTGTTCGTAGCGGTGATACAGGAGGAATGCCGGCGCAAGTCCAAAGCTTACCAGATCTGCAAGTGAGTCCAGATCCTTTCCCAAAGGACTGTATGCATTTAGTATTCTGGCAGCAAAACCGTCAAAGAAATCACATAGAGAAGCTGCTAGTATAAGGTAAACTGCAAATAGCTGAAGACCCTGAAAACCATATACTATAGCCCAGGTCCCCAGAAAGAGATTCATCATAGTGATGAAGTTAGGTATATGCCGCGGAATGTTCATCTTTTAGGTTTTAAAAACCAAGCCTAGTTCTTAGGTGCTGGGGAACAGAGTTTTTGTGAACTAACACCGCAATACTCTTGGCGCGGACATAACTTTCTGACATATAAAGATATCCGTTGAATCTGCCTCTCAAGGGTCCGTAAGAATTTTTGGTTATATAGTAAATTGTTCCGTTCTCATCTTTTGCTATTCCAGTAAGCTGCATCAGATGGTCATCAGTAGTTGTGAAGTCTTCAAATCCCTTTTGTCTGACTGACTGATCTACTTTTACTTCCGGGAATGGTCTTTCGAATCGGGCAACAAGCTCAGTCCTTTCTGCCGGGCTCAGTTTCTCGAAAATCTTCTGTGTCTCCTCGTCCAAAAGGGATATGTTTTGTACCTCAGGGTTTACTGCAATACCCACTTTGCTTGACAAAGTTCTTTCGCTTACATCCCCGTCCCAAGCCACCGTGTAGCCATTCCTTAGAGAGTGATCTATAACCTCCATAAACTCATCCAGAGGGATATTGTAATAACGCGCATGGTCCCAGTTGTCAGGTATTTCAAGATTTGAACAGGAGTAAAAAGGAAAATGAGTAAAACTGGTAATTTCTACATAATCATCCATATTGAGCCCGAGTGAGGCGGCGAAGCTTTTTGGCGTGTACTCCCTTCCTTTGTAATTGAATTTCTCCGGTATCTTACCAAGAAATGTGTCAAGAACAGATCTTAAAAGTTCCCGGTATTCGGGGCTTCTTTGTTTGAGTTCAACTGATACTCCGGCTACTGCATTCAGATATGCATTCAATTCAGTGTGGTCATTGCGCGGCAGATCATAATTGATTCCATTGTAAACCTCCTGCGGTAAAATGCCTTCACGCTTAAATATTTTTGTAAACATATGTGAAACAGAACCTTCTCCCAGATTACCTTTGCCTCTTCTGAGATAGTTGTCATCAATCCTGTCCAGATAGTTGTGATACACGATAAACATCTCTGCCAGATCAAATTCTCCTTTACCCATTCTTATCAGTTCAGATTCCATAAACGCTGTTGTAGCATAGCACCAGCAGGTGCCGGTATTTGCCTGATTCTTTGGCTCTGTTGCAGGATTCCGAACAATTTCGGTAAACTTATAACCCTGACCGGAAACTAAGTTTATTCCCGGCAATAGCAGTGTCAGGAATAATAGTGCAATGAGTTTTTTCATAGTGAATGATTTTAAAAGCCTAGTTTTTTCCTGATGTCCTTTGGAACTGATTCTTTATGAACCAGTATATTCATAGTTTTATACCTTATAAAGGTTTCAGAAACATACCAGGTTCCGCTGTATCCGGCAGACGGACCCCAGGAGTTCTTAACCAGATAATACTTGTTTCCCTGCTGATCTTTTGCAACTCCGTAAATATGCATTCCGTGATCGTCTGTGGTCTGACGGTTGTCAAACGCTTTCTGCCTTTCTGCCTGATCAATCTTTTTTTCCGGCAAAATCTCACTCAAGGATGACAGTTTAGATTCCATCTCCTGCCTGGTTGTCCCAATCCACTTAGCCTGGTCAGATCCAGACATATTCTCCGTTTCGGTCTCAGGCACTATTGCAATACCTTTTTTTGTGAATCCCTTTTCGCTCACATCAGAACCCCAAAGAACAGTGTAACCCTTTTCAATTGCATAATCGAAGATTGTCATAAATTCATCCAGGGGGAGATTGTAGGATTTGTCCCATCTCCAGTTGTCCGGAATCTCTATGGCAAATGATGAATAGAAAGGATGGTGAGAATATGATGTAATTGACACATAGTCATCGGGATTGATTCCAAGCTCCTGCGAAAATGTTTTTGGGGTGTACTCCTTGCCCTGGTATGTGAATTTTTCAGGAATCCTGCCCAGATATGCATCCAGTATCCCTCTGAAACCATCCTTCCAGGCTGTTGAGATCTTTCCGTTAGGATTCTTGTCCAGAGCATTGATATATCCGGCTGTAACAGCATCCAGCTCATTGTGTGCGTGTATAGTCTCTCCGTAATTGAGCCCCGGCAACGTCTCTTCAGGCACAATACCGTAATTTTTCCAGATTGTCATAGCATCTCCGAATGAACTACCCGGTGCAAAATTAATGTTGCCGTTTGTACGGATATATTTGTCAGCCTTGTCGTAATATGCGTTGGATACTATAAACATTTCGGAGAGATCGTGTTCACCTTTGCCTGTTCTGATAAGTTCTGACTCCAGATAGGATAAAGTTGAAAAACTCCAGCAGGTGCTTGACCTTGACTGGTTTTTGACAGAAGTTACAGGCAGTTCTTTAACGGTTGTAAATATGTAACCTTGGTTTTCAGGGCTCTTTTCCTGAGCGTAAAGTACAAATGTAAGAAGTGTTGCAAATGTAATAGTAGTAATAAATTTCATAGAATTGGATTTTATTGGATCCAAAGTTATGAAATTTATCTAAACCCGCTACGGGATATTCATGTATTTATGAGTCTGAAGCGAAATGTTCCAATCCTGATTGCATTTTACATATTCAATAATCAGGGGAAGAACCTGCTTTGATCTGCTCCACTCAGGCTGAAGGTAGAGCCTGCAATCCTTTGTTACTCTCTTCCTGTTTGTTTCTGCCCATATAAAATCGGTTTGGCTTTCGATAATTACTTTGAGTTCAGATGCAAGATGATATATCTGTGGCAGAGGTGGTTTCTTGATTTTTGGGGAGAGGCATATCCAGTCAAAAAAACCTGAGAGAGGATGAGAACCAGAAGTTTCAAGAAATATTTCGAATCCCGATTTTTTTAGGGCATTGCAAAGTTTTTCCAGTGGATAGGTTAGCGGTTCTCCTCCGGTAATGACGATTGATCTTGATCCTGATGCCAGCGCATCCTCAACAATTTTCATATAATTTACCGGCGGGAAAGCTTTGGGATTCCAGCTCTCTTTTGCATCGCACCAGCTGCAACCGACATCACAACCTCCAAGCCTTATAAAATATGCAGCTTTTCCTGTATTGTAGCCTTCACCCTGAACTGTGTAGAAACTTTCTACCAATGGCAGCAACTCGCCTCCTTTGAGATCAGGTATTTTCATATCACAATTTTTGCAAATATAACCAATAATCTATGTCTTTTTGTCAGATAATTTGAGTTGGCAGACTAGTTGCTCTTATAAAAGAAAAAGATGATTATTTATGCAAAATATGAATAAACAGAGCAGAGATGCATTGAACCAGTTTGCAGTCAACCTTGTTGATCAGGCCTCAAAAGGCAGACTCGATCCTGTTATTGGCAGGGACGAAGAGATAAGAAGGGTACTGCAAATATTGAGCAGAAGAACAAAAAACAATCCGATATTGGTTGGAGAGCCCGGAGTGGGTAAAACAGCTATTGCTGAGGGGATTGCACAAAGAATTGTACACGGGGATGTGCCTGAGAACCTCAAGTCAAAAATTATTTATTCTCTGGATATGGGTGCCCTTATTGCCGGAGCAAAATACAAGGGAGAATTTGAAGAGAGATTGAAAGGTGTTGTAAAAGAGGTAATAGACAGTGCGGGAGAAGTAATTCTGTTTATTGACGAGATACACACTCTTGTAGGAGCGGGGAGAAGCGAAGGGGCAATGGATGCCGCGAACATTCTCAAACCTGCCTTGGCAAGAGGTGAACTGAGAGCAGTGGGTTCCACAACTCTGGATGAATACCAGAAGTACTTTGAAAAGGATAAAGCCTTGGAGCGAAGATTCCAGATGGTAATGGTCGATGAACCATCACCTTCTGAGGCAGTGTCGATACTAAGAGGGCTTAAGGAGAGATACGAAAATCACCACAAGGTTCAGATCAAGGATGATTCATTGATAGCTGCAGTAGAACTCTCCCATCGTTATATCACATCCAGATTCCTTCCGGACAAGGCAATTGATCTGATTGACGAAGCTGCTTCAAAGCTCAGGCTTCAGATGAACTCAATCCCTGAGCCTATTGACGAACTTAACAGAAAGATTCGTCAGCTCGAGATAGAGAGGGAGGCTATCAAGAGAGAGGGCAACAAGCAAAAGGTTGAAGAACTCTCTGGTCAGTTGAATGAGCTAAACGGAGAGAGGGATAAGGATATGAAGCAGTGGGAAAAAGAGAGGGAGATAATCGATAAGATTCAGAGAACAAAGATTGAGATAGAGCAGCTCAAACATAGTGCCGGAGAGGCTGAAAGAAGCGGAGATTACGGAAAGGTAGCCGAGTTAAGATACGGTAAGATTGTTTCAGCAGAAAAACAGATAAGGGATTTAATGGAACTCAAAGCTAAAAGTGAGTTCTCAATGATTAACGAATATGTAGAACCTGAGGATATTGCAGAGGTTGTTGCCAAGTGGACCGGGATACCTGTAAAAAGGATGCTGGAGAGTGAGAAGGATAAATTGCTGAGAATGGAAGATGAACTTCACAAAAGGATTGTCGGTCAAGATGAGGCTGTCAGTGCAGTTTCGAATGCAATAAGAAGAAACAGGGCTGGACTTCAGGATGCAAAAAGGCCAATCGGCTCATTTCTATTTCTTGGAACAACCGGAGTGGGAAAAACAGAACTTGCCAAGGCTCTTGCCGAGTTCCTTTTTAATGATGAAAACCTGATGACTAGGATCGATATGAGTGAATATCAGGAAAGGCACTCTGTTTCAAGGCTTGTGGGTGCTCCTCCGGGATACATTGGTTATGAGGAGGGAGGGCAGCTTACTGAATCGGTCAGAAGAAAACCATATTCAGTAGTTCTTCTGGATGAGATAGAAAAAGCTCATCCTGACGTATTCAACATACTTCTTCAGGTGCTGGATGACGGCCGTCTAACTGACAATAAAGGCAGAACAGTAAATTTCAGGAACACAATTCTGATTATGACATCCAATGCAGCTTCTGAGATAATACAGGAGAATCTGAGCAGAATGACCGACAGCAACAGGGAGGAGGTTATTGAAAGAACAAGAATAGACGTTATGGAGGTGCTCAAAGCCAGTGTAAGGCCAGAGTTTTTGAACAGGATAGACGAAACTATTATATTTCACCCGCTCACTAAGGAAAATGTAAGAGATATCCTTAAGATGCAAATCCAGGGCATTCAGGAGATAATGGAAGAGAAAGGAATTAAACTTGAGTTTTCACGCTATGCGATGAACTATCTTTGCAGCAAAGGATACGATCCGTCTTACGGAGCGAGACCTGTAAAAAGGCTTCTCCAGAGAGAGCTGGTCAATGAGCTTGCAAAGTCTCTGCTGGAGGGAAAGCTAAACAAAGATAAACCCGTTATAGTTGACTATTTTGATGATCTGATTGTCTTCAGGAACTGACATTGATTTTATGCTGATTTCCTGTAGCTTATTACAGCCCATACGTTAAAGAAAACGGCAAATCCGCAGAGTGTGGCAAATTGGACAATAAGATCGCTGAAGTCACTGCCCTTGAGATATATTTGCCTGAGTGCCGTAATCACATACTTTAGCGGACTTAAGTTGCTCAGATACTGTGCCCACTCGGGCATATTGGATACAGGTGTGTAAAGACCACTCATGAGAATAAATGTGAGTACAAAGAAAAACATCATAAACATAGCCTGTTGCAGAGTTTTGGCATAGTTAGATATTACAAGGCCAAATCCGGACATAGCCAGAACGAATACTGCGGCAAACAGATATATTGTTAAAAGAGAACCCTGAGGAACCAGTCCGTATGCAATTCTGGCTACCACAAAGCTGATTGTAAGCACAATAAAACCGATTATCCAGTAGGGGAGAAGCTTAGAGAGAATAAGGGTGAATTTGTTGACCGGGGTTACATTCATCTGTTCAATTGTTCCGTTCTCCTTTTCTCCCACAATGTTAAGTGCCGGGAGGAAACCACAGAGCATAGCCAGGATCATCACCATCAGTGCCGGAACCATATAATATGTGTACAGCAGGCGGGGATTGTACCAGTAACGTGGACTTATCTGCATACCGGCACTGACATCCTGACTGAAATCACCCACAATTCCTGCCAGATAAGAACTGCCCAATCCCCCCTTGACACCGCTCACGGCATTGGCAGCTATAAAAACAGAACTCCTGTTCTCTCTGATATAATCTCTTTCAAAATTTGCAGGAATTTCCAGAATAATATCTGACCTGTTTAGCTCTACTCCCCTGATTGCCTTTGTATAGCTGTCCCGGACCTCTGCAAGTCTGAAATATCCCGAAGAAGTAACTTTAGAAACAAGTCTTTGGGACAATGGGCTTTTATCGTTGTCCACAACAGTCAGATCAAGGTTTTTTATCTCGAAATTGGCAACCATCGGTAAAATAAGTATAACAACAAGAGGCATCATTACTACCATTTTTGGAAGTGCCCTGTTCCTGAAGAACTGTTTGAACTCTTTTTCAAGTAAATACTTTAACATCTATTCCAATCTGTATTTGAATTTTTTTACGCTCAGGGTAAGTATAAATGCTCCCATGGAAAGAAGG
The DNA here is from genome assembly GCA_002428635.1 of Bacteroidales bacterium UBA6088. GTDB lineage: Bacteria > Bacteroidota > Bacteroidia > Bacteroidales > UBA932 > Bact-08. Next base: position 60,604 of record DIXE01000012.1, on the reverse strand, counting down.
ATAATTCCCTCTTTTATTACGGAAGAAAGTCCAGTCCCTTTTATCATAATATTCCTGATCCCAATAATGCACCATTTAACAGGAAGTAAATGAGATATCCACTGTAGTACCTTTGGCATACTTTCTACCGGAAACATCAACCCGGAGAGAAAGACAGCCGGAATCATAAGAATCATTCCGGAAACGAGCAGAGCAACAATCTGTTTATCTACCAGAGTAGAAATGAATATCCCCAGAGACAGAGACACAAATATGAACAAAAGAGCAAATCCAGAGAGGAGAACAAGGCTTCCTGCCACAGGAACCTTAAGCACAAAGACAGAAAGCAGCAGTATGGTTATAAAGTTAATAACCGAAATTACAAAGTAGGGGATAAGCTTGCTCACAATTATCATAAATGGTTTGGCAGGAGAGACCAGCAAAACCTCCATTGTTCCGCTCTCCTTCTCTCTTGCTATCGATACAGATGTCATTATTGCACATATCAGCATCATCATCATTCCCATAATTCCGGGAACAATATTGTAGGTGCTCTTAAGAGAAGGATTGTAAAGCAGTTTAACCTGAGGAACAATTGACGAACCACGGCTTTCTGTTACGGATAGAGATTCTTCAGAGATATAGGATGAGATAAGCACGCTTGCATAGGAGGTTAGCAGAGATGCTGTATTGGGATCAGTTCCGTCTGCAATCAGCTGAATCTCTGCATCACCACCGTGCACAAGAGATTCGTGAAAATTTTCTCCAAAAATTACAACCAGTCCAATTTTACCCTCTTTAAAAAGATCTTCTGTCTGACCGGGAGCTGACAGGTATCTTTCCAGAGAAAAATACTCGCTTGTAGAGAGTTTATTTACAATTCCGGTTGTAGCCTCATCCCTTGAGGGGTCGTAAACTGCAAACCAGGTATTCCTAATGTCTGTTCTTATCCCGAATCCAAACAGGATGATCATTACAATCGGCAGTATGATCAGGATGATTGTTGTCCAACGGTCTCTGAAAATATGCCGGAACTCTTTCTGTACAAAAATCAGGAATGTTCTCATTTTTCGAATATTTTAGATCTTTTTGCAAGTTTCCGGAAAACTTCATCCATATCGGCAGCCCCATACTCTCTTTTAAGGGCACCTGGGCTGTCAAGTGCTTCAATTCTGCCGTCTACCATTATTGAAACCCGGTCGCAATACTCGGCTTCGTCCATATAGTGTGTTGTTACAAAAACTGTTATACCACTCTCTGATGCTTTGTATATCATCTCCCAGAATTGTCTGCGGGTTGCCGGATCAACACCTCCGGTAGGTTCGTCCAGGAAAACAATCCCGGGGTTGTGAAATATTGACACAGAAAATGCCAGCTTTTGCTTCCATCCAAGAGGGAGGGATTTCACAAAAGCCTCTCTTTCATCTTCAAGACCCAGCTCTTTTAAAAGATGGTCGCATTTTTCCTTTGACTCCTTCTCCGGTACTTTGTAGATACCGGCATATAGCCGGATGTTTTCCCACACCTTAAGATCTTCATAAAGAGCAAATTTCTGGCTCATATATCCAATAGATCTCTTTACCTTTTCCGCCTCAAGCTCTATGTCGTATCCGGCAACAACCGCTTTGCCTGAGGTGGGTTTAAGCAACCCGCACAACATTCTCATTGCAGTTGTCTTTCCTGCTCCGTTGGCGCCAAGAAACCCGAATATTTCACCCTTTTCCACCTCAAATGAGATATTGTCCACCGCAGTGAAATCTCCGAACTTCTTTGTAAGCCTTTCAACCGTAATAACTTTCATAATTTAACTGCTCTTTTCTGCCAGTTCCATAAAACAATCTTCTATGCCGGCTTTAATCTCTTCTATCTCTACATCAATGTTGCCCTTGTCAATCAGATGCCTCTTTAACAGATCAATATTTATCACTGACTCATCCACTGCAGTGTGCAGAGATCCGCCAAATGCAAAGCAGGAAATAATTCCCTTTACACTCCTTAGATCACCAATCAGAGAGGCCATTTTTTCACCCTTTATTCCCCACAATTTATTGCTGTAACCCGATACAATCCCGGCCGGTGTATCTGTCTTAAGGAACTCGCCATGCTGGATCAATGCTATTCTGTCGCATCTTGAGGCTTCGTCCATATAAGGAGTTGAGACAAGTATTGTAATACCCTGCTCTCTGAGATTGCCCAGCATCTCCCACAGCTCTTTTCGCGAAACCGGGTCTATACCTGTGGTAGGCTCATCAAGGAACAATACCTCAGGTTTGTGAACAAGAGCACAGCAGAGTGCCAGTTTCTGCTTCATTCCACCCGAAAGATTGCCGGCCCTTCTGGTTTTAAAAGGCTCCAGGTGACTGTATATATCCTTGATAAGGTGATAGTTCCCCTGCACCGATGTATTAAATATTGATGCAAATACCTTGAGGTTTTCTTCTACAGTCAGATCCTGATAGAGTGAAAAACGCCCGGGCATATAACCAACAATCTTTCTGATATTACGATACTCTTTTACAGTATCAAAACCCTCAACATAAGCTTTTCCCTTGTCAGGTAAAAGCAGCGTGGTCAATATTCTGAACAGAGTGCTTTTTCCTGCTCCGTCAGGGCCAATTATTCCGAATATCTCGCCTTTTGTCACCTCCATATTTACCCCTCTGAGAGCCGGGACAGATCCGTAGCTTTTGGCCAGATCAGTGCAAATAACAGATGCTCTATTTTGGGATTTTAATCTCTCCATACATCCCGATCTTAAGATATCCGTCATTTTTAACTGCAATCTTTACAGCATACACCAGATTTGCTCTTTCGTCCCTTGTTTTTATAGCCTTGGGAGTGAATTCTGCCTTATCGGATACCCAGGCTACACTACCTTCGTATTCACGACTGCCAGACTCCCCGAAATCTGCAAATACTCTTACAGTTTCCCCGACTTTTAAAGTAGATACCAAATCAGCTGTGATATATGCTCTTAGAAACATATTTTCTGTATCTGCAATTTTGAACAGAGGTTTTCCTGCAGTTGCAATCTCCCCTTTCTCGGCGTATTTTACCAGCACTCTACCGGTTATAGGAGATTTTATCAGACATTTATCAATCTGATCGTTTAGTTGTTCTACCTGTATCCTTGCAGCAGATGCTTCTCCGCTCAACCCTTCTGATGTGTTTTTCAGAGAAGATCGTTGGGCTTCAAGTTGCCGTTTGAGAACAGATATAGAAGAATTTATGTCGTCCATCTGTTTTTGAGTTGCAGCATTGGCAGTGAGGAGCTTCTCAATACGCTCCTTCTCTCTCTCCTGAACAGAAATCTGCTCCCTGATAACTGCGATCTGTTTTTCGATCTCGGGCTGTCTGGCATCCATTGCTCTTACAGAGGCAATCAATTGCATTCTTTTCAGGTGAAGCTGGGTTGAATCGATGTATCCGGCCACCTGCCCGCTATCTGCCAGACTACCTTCCTGTATGGAGAGTTCTATTATCTTCCCGGAAGCTTCGGATGAAACAATTATCTCTGTAGATTCAAATGTCCCTGATGCATCTGTCTGAATATCATTTTGATTGCAGGAGATCAACGGGGAAAATACAATTAGCAGAATTATCCGGCGAAAAATTTTTTCTGTTTTTGATGCTGTTTTCATATCGGGTTACTTTTATTCTATCTGTTTAGGTTATACTTAAGATTGTAGATTGCCATTAAATACTCTGTTTCGTGTATTACGCGCTCCTGCCGGGCCATATTCTCTGCATTAATCTCCCGTATAAGATCTGACACCTGAATTGTACCGTTTTCCATTTTGGCCTCGGCTGCTCTCTTTATGTTACCCCTTAGCCTGATTATTTCGTCATCTGATTCAAGCTGTTTGCGGAGCTTATCTATCTCATTTGCTTTTCTTACTGACTCCATGTTTGTGTTGAATATAAAGCTTTCTATCAAGAGGTTAGTCCTCTCTATTTTGTTTTGGATTTCGTTGAGTGAATTTTTCTTTGTATAGAGCGCTCCGATGTTCCATTGAAGCCTTATACCTCCTATATAAAACAGAGAAAATTCGTTCTTAAGCATATTCAGTCCCGGATTCCCATAACCACCCTGAAGAAAAAAACCAACCTTTGGCAGTGTCAGTGACTTAATAGTGTTCTCCTGTGCCGTTTGAAGAGAGATCTGAGAGTCGAACAGTTTAAGTTCAGGACGATTAATTTCATTGATATCAGGTATTTGAGGAGTCGGTGGCTGTTCAATGGGTTCTGTAAGTACCATCTCCTCTGAGGTTAATACATAAAGCATACGACGCCAGGTCAGGAGATTCATCTTTAATTCATCCAGCTTTTGTTCAGATTTAAGTTGCTCAACACGAATGGCATCCAGATCAGATGAGAGTACCAGCCCGTTGTTCAGATAAGCTTTTACCTTACTGTAACTATTGCCCAGATCGTCTTTTAAAAGTTTGAGCTGAGATATCTGTCCTTCAAAGAGCATAATTCCGAAGTATAGCTGATTGACCCTTTCTTTCAGAGAGTAGAGATCAGTTTCATTCTTAGCCTTCTCAGCCTCTCCGGCTGCAAGAGCAGCTTTTTTTAGTGAAGCTATAGTACCTCCGTCCCAGATTATCTGGCTAAGTTCCAGAACAGCCTGATACTGATCTTTATCAAGTGGGGTAATTCCAGACATATTCAGCGGTATCCGGGTTACCTCCGACTGATATGTTGCCTTTGCAGATAAGGAGAGTTGGGGCAAATAACCTTTTGATGCGTTTGATAAAGTGTAATCACGGCTTTGCTCAATAAGTCCGTATTGCTTTACAAGCGGGTAGTTGGAGAGAGCCTTTTCGTAAAGATATTCAGGTGTAAGTACAACAGGCTTCTCCTTATAAATTCCGGAAGTATTGCTCCAAAGTGCAGCAGAGCAAACTATTTGATTAGCCAAAAGCAGAAATAAGTATTTAACTATTTTCATATCAGTGTTTAGTGAAATTTTTATTGTATTGGCTTTAAATATTTAAGAACAATATCTACGTTAAAATCTTTTCTTCTGTCGAGAATCTTCTCGTAATTCTTTTCTGTGCTGTTGCTTAATGCTTTAAACACCGGAGCTGCAATAAACATAATTGCATTCAGTGAAATTATTGTTGCTATGAGATCTAATGCGTTTATTTCTATGATGTTGCCCTTTTGAGCCTGCTCTTTGAGTTCTCTGTCAAAAGATTCAAGCAGCAGGGCAGGAGTCTCTCCCAATTTGGCCTTGTATTCAGAAATTTTCTTTGAGTTTGTGGATAGTTCATTAAACAGTAAGAAGGGCAGGCGAGGGTGTTTTCTAATAATATCGTAATGTGCCTCAATTTTTTTTCTGAGTTTGGATTCAAAATCTGTTTCATCGTTCCCGGAGTTTGCCAGTGCCCCAATAAACAGCTTGATTTTGTTCTCGAAAAATGACTCAAACAGCCTCTCTTTTGTCCTGAAGTAGTAATGCACCAATGCCTGATTGCATCCAACCTCCCGGGCAATATCCGTAGTGTGCGTCATTGCATAACCCCTTTCGTAAAAGAGCTTTTCGGCAGCCTCAAGAATCCTTTGCTCAGTTGTCTGATCTCTGTTTTTCTTCATAGACTTATTTAATAGAGCTATTAATTTCTGCAAATTAACACTTAATAAATTTCATGTGCAACTTTTACTTTGAGATTAAATAGGTGATTGGTCCGATTTTTGTTTAAATTTGCAAATATTTTTAAGGATAAATATTTATACCGATGTTCTTTATAAATACTCTTCGGAGAAATAATCTTAAGAAAATACAGTCTCTAAGGGAGATAAAATATGTGCCGCTTCCAAAAGTGAAGAGCATATCTTTTATTTTTGATTTTCAGGAAGAGGGTATTCTTGAAGCTGTAAAACTATTGACAACCTATGCTCTTAATCACAGAATAGAATACAGCGGAGTCTCAATCAACCTGGTTAACAGCACATTTCCTCAGACTATTATGAATCACCACATAAAACTTCTGGTAAAAAAAGAACTCAATTTTCTCAAAACCCCAAAGGGAGAGATGATTGAAAAATTTTTATCAGATCCCTCGGACCTTTTTATCGACCTTTGCCCTTCGTATAGCTACACTTTTAGTTACATAGCGCACAAAGTGAATGCAAAATTCAAAGTAGGGAGATACCAGGAAAACCTGAATCCTTATGACCTTGTGATATCTTCCGGAAAGGGACCTCAAACTCCGGCCGGGTACGTTAAACAGGTAATACACTATCTTACAACAATCAAATCTGAACAATGAGGGAAGATATTTTTCCGGAAAACCAGGATGACGATCTGCAGTGGACTCATCTGATAGATGACTGTAGAAGAGCAATCAAGAACGGCACTCTGGAGGATCTTGTGATTTCTGAGGAGGAGTTTGAGTATCTTCTTGAATACTTTGCAGAGGAGGCAGAGGATGAGATTGTTGCTGCGTTGGCACGCTATGCATACGATAAACACCCTTATTCAACTGAAATTATACTCAGATATTCAGATGTTCTTATCGCCCAGAATAAGCCCAGAAGGGCTGTAGAAATACTCGCCTCTCAATTTTCTCTTGATCCAGGCAACGGTGACATTTGTTTTCTTCTGGGCAGGGGAGAGCTTAAGATGGGTAATCTGCAGGAGGCATCGGATTATATACAGAAGGCAATTGCATTGAATCCCGAAGCAAGTGCCGATATGTTCAGCACAGCTGGCGAGGATCTTGTGGAAATGGAGGAGTATCAGATGGCTCTGGACTATTTTGACAAAGCTCTGGAGTATGACAAAGAGGAGATTACTCTATACGACGATATTGCATTTTGTCTTGAGAAGCTCAAAAGGACAGAGGAGAGTTTAAGCTATTATCAGAGATACCTTGACCTGGATCCTTTCAGCGATTATGTGTGGTTTAATGTGGGTACCTTATATGCCAAAGAAAAGAATTACGATAAAGCGATGGAGGCTTTTGAGTATGCTATCGCTCTGGATCCCACAAACAGCTCGGCTATTTACAATAAGGCAATAGTGTACGTCGATACTGGCCGTTATGAGCTGGGTATAAATACTTTCAAAGAGTTGCTCAAACTCGAGCCCGAGAACATTTATGCATATATTACAATTGCAAGCGCCTCACTGAAACTGGACGATTACGAGAGTGCTTCTGAGTATTACAGTATGGCGCTTAGTCTTGATCGTGAAGATATTGACTCCAACACCGGAATGGCGTATATTGGTATGTTAACCGGTGATTATTTTAATGCCCTTTTATATCTGAGAATTATTGCCGATTCTACTGAAGTTGATTATACCATGCTTCAGGAACAGATTCTTATTGCATTCAAAAAGACCGGTTTGCCGGAGTATCTGGTTTATTATCTGGTATCTCAGTATTATCTGAATGAAACGGAGAACTTTGGAATATATGCAGAAATGCTGGCTATGACAGATGATCTGTGGATAAACAAGTTGTATTCTTTGCTTCCAAACCTTAAGAATGATAACGCAATTGCAAAAAAATTACTAAAAAGAAAAACCCGTTAACAGAAAATGGAGTCGGTGCATTTTATTGAGTGGTGTCTTGAGAATCTCAACTACTGGACTATTACCCTGCTTATGGCAATTGAGAGTTCTTTCATTCCTTTTCCTTCTGAGGTAGTGATCCCTCCCGCAGCTTACAAGGCCGCTGCCGGCGAATTAAACATTTTTCTGGTTGTACTCTTTGGCACATTGGGCGCTTTGATAGGTGCAATTTTTAATTATTATATTGGTTACTACCTTGGCCGTCCGTTAGTTTACAAATTTGCAGGCAGCAGGGCCGGAAGAGTGCTTCTTTTGAACGAGGAGAAAATTCACAAGGCAGAGCAATATTTTATCAAGAATGGCGCTGTATCTACATTTGTCGGCAGGCTCATAACTGTTATCAGGCAGTTGATTTCAATCCCCGCCGGCATAGCCAAAATGAAAATGAGTACATTCCTGATATATACCGCATTAGGTTCTGCCCTTTGGAATATAATCCTTGCTACTGTCGGTTACTCAATGCACAGTTTTGTCCCAAAGGATCAACTGATGGAAAAGGTTCATGAGTATAGTTCAGAGATTTCCCTTATCCTCCTTGCAGCCGGTGTCTTGCTTTTACTGTTTTTTATCTACAGAGCTATGAGCAAACCAAAAAACAGAAAAGAGACTGAGGAAATTTAAAATAATTGCTATCTTTGCAACCCCGAAAAAGAAACAACACCAAAAGGTTCGGTAGCTCAGTTGGATAGAGCAACAGCCTTCTAAGCTGTGGGTCAAGGGTTCGAATCCCTTCCGAATCACTAAAAATGTCCAATAAACCGGACAAAAGCCAGACAAAACCTACAATATCAAGTGATTGTAGGTTTTTTTATTTTCAATTTGTCTGGTATATTAGTCAAAAAATGGTCATATTTGGACACTTTTCCGTGACTAAATCGTGACCTATTTTAAAAATACAAAACAGGTCACGAATTGTCACCTTTTGTCTACCTTTTGTCGCGTTTTGTCTAGGGTGCATATATCTAAAAATCAATAGTGTATAACTAACTTTACATTGTAAAATTTTAAGATATGAAAAGCACATTTAAGGTGTTATTTTTTATTAAAAGAAATGCCACAAAACAGAGTGGAAAGGCTCCGATTATCGCCCGAATCACACTGGATGGCAAAATTGCGCAAATCAGTACTAAATTAGAAATTGAACCGAGTTTGTGGGATATTAAACACGGAAGAGCCTCAGGTAAAGCATTTGAGGCCAATCATATCAATAGTTCTATTGATAGTATTAAATCTACGGTCTTTAGTCATTATCAAAATTTTCGTGAAAGAAAGGCTAATATCACTGCAGAAATAATCAAAAACGCTTTCTTAGGTTTATGTGAGTCCAACGAGACAATATTAAAACTGTTTGATAAACACAATGATGACCTTTCAAAAATGATTGATCTTGAAATAGGCGAAGTGTCATATAAAAGATATTTATTAGGTAGAAAAAGATTAGCCGATTTTATTTACTATAAGTACAAGATCTCAGATATTGCTATTAAAGATATAACTACAACTTTTATAAGAGACTATGAAGTTTATTTACGTTCTGATTGTAAATTAACAACAAATGTCACTGCAAAAACTCTCCAATACTTAAAGAAAATAATTATTGTTGCTTTCAACGATGGAATAATTCGTTCTAATCCCTATGGAAATTTTAAGATAAAAATGGAAAGGATAGAAAGAGGATATTTAGATCAAAATGAATTAGATATAATAATGGAGAAATACATTCCCATTAAAAGGATTGAAAATGTTCGAGATATATTTATCTTTTGCTGTTATACTGGTCTTTCATATATTGATGTTCAAGCTTTAAAATCTGATAACATCAGAATAGCGTTTGATGGTAACCTTTGGATTATGATAAAGCGTCATAAAACTGATGTCCCGGTAAATGTTAGATTACTGGATGTTCCTAAAAATATTATTGCAAAATATTCCGGGCAATTACTCAATGGAAAACTACTACCAGTTTCGAGTAATCAAAAAATGAACGCATACCTAAAGGAATTGGCAGATATTTGTGGCATAACCAAGAATATTACAACTCATGTGGCCAGACATACTTTTGCAACAACTATAACACTCTCTAACGGAGTACCAATAGAAACCGTAAGCAAAATGCTAGGGCATACTAATATCAAAACTACTCAGATTTATGCAAAAATAACTGACTTGAAAATAAGCAATGATATGGAGAAGTTAGCCGGAAAACTAAACATAAAGAATTAAATCGTAATTCTATAAAATTGAAGTTATGGAATGAGGAAAATTCGAAATAGAGGTAAACGATGCAGGAAATATTTCCGTGAATATTGAGTTGAAAGCGGGAACAGTTTGGCTTACCAAATATGAAATAACCAGTCAATTTCGTGTATTTATTTTAGCAGTTACTGCAAACCTACGGACAATCTTAAGGTATAGGGAATTATTAGAAGAAGACGTGGTGAAATTATACCATTTTACCCACAGGAAAGGAGAAAAAGCAAGTATTGACCTTTACAACCTTGATGTTATTATAGCCTTAAGCTTTCGCATGAATGGAGCGATTTACCAGATATTCAGAATTTGGGTACAGGAGAAAATTAAACAACCAATAGTGCAACACCAAAAAATACCTGTGGTTATTCAATTGGGAAATACTTTTCTAGTTCTTTGACCTGTTTGAACAAACTTATGTGGTCCTGCAAAACCTCAATGGGCATGCCATGCCAGAACTGAATCGCATTACATGGAAAATGAAACAATTAAAGGTTGGTTTGCATGAAAAGCCTATGAATAAAAGTAAATCTTACATTTTTATAATAAACTTACCTGAAAGAATACCCATAGAAAGGCGGCATAGTCCAACAATGTTTTATACATCATTACATTATCCCCTTAAAAATAATTGATTATCAAGTGTTGATTGTTTCACTTTTACTATATTTGTAGGGTAACGATGTATAAAACACTTTTACGTTAGGGCACATTGAAAAACAACTGCAAACCATTAAAGGAACATTTGAATAAGGTAAAATAATACATGATAAAGCTTTGAAAAATATCTTAGTTCTGATTAATAACAAAAGTAATAATTCTATAGAAAGGAGGTGTGAAACATATGACTTACAAAAAACCTAAAATCTTGGCACAAAGTACTGAAAAGATGGCAGAATGCCGTCCCAATAGTCAACCAAGTGGAAGACCTTGTAATCCACCAAAACCAGGCGGACGTTAATTAACAATTTAATCAGGCGGCGATGCTATACAATTTAAAACTCGTCGCCTATTTACTAAAGAGACATTGTTATGTTTTTCAAGCAAAAATCTAATGTTATATTCAGAAACTATGAGTCCTTTGGGTATATAACGGACAATAGGAATTTCGGATATAACCCAACTGATAATAACGATAACCACATCGGAGACAAAATTCTATCGGAAAGTGGAGCAGTATTTCTGTCTGTTTTAGGCAGAACTCCCCAAACCCTTAATGGGCTTGCAAAAGAAATAAAAAAACAATTTACAGATGTTGACATTAGAACGATAAAGAACGATGCCAAAGAATTTTATTGTATGCTTGAACAGGATGGATTTATTGTTTCTGGAGAAACAATGCAGGAGTGCGATGAAAAAGACACGAGGTTTTCGTACAAAATACTAGAACCCGAAGTTAGAATAAAGAATTTTTCTCCAACTGTTATACATCCTGAGAAATCCACACAGAATTTTTTAGAAGAATACTTTTCTAGCAAACCGCAACTTACAAATTTGCATATAGAAATTACAAGCATTTGCAATGAGAGATGCATACATTGTTATATTCCACATGATTACAAAGTAAGTTATATCGAACCTGATTTGTTTTATGATGTCCTAGAACAATGTAAAAATATGAGGTTATTGCACTTGACGTTAAGTGGTGGAGAACCAATGTTGCACAAAAACTTTTGTAATTTTCTAAGAAAATGCAATGAATATAATTTTTCAGTAAATGTGCTTAGTAATTTGACATTACTTAATGATGAAATTATCAAAGAAATGAAGACAAACCCTCTTTTAGGTGTCCAAGTCTCATTATACTCAATGAATCCAAATATCCACGATGAGATAACCCAAATGAAGGGAAGTTTTGAAAAAACAAAAAATGCAATTTTGAAACTGATTGATAACGATATACCGTTGCAAATCAGTTGCCCAATAATGAAACAAAACAAGAACTGTTATGATGACGTTATCAAATGGGGGAAAAAGCATAAGGTTCATGTCGGAGATGATTATGTAATCATAGCCAGATATAACCATACAACACAAAATTTAAGTTGTCGTCTTTCAATTGATGAAATCAAAGAAGAGATAAACGACAAGGTTGCGAATGATCCAAAATATCTGGAGCAAATGGTAAGGGAAGCTGAGAAGAAAAAAAATGTTACATCAAACGATTTTGTTTGTAGCGTTTGTCATTCCTCTATTTGCATAGCAGACAACGGAAATGTTTATCCATGTGCTGGATGGCAGGATTATATTGTTGGTAATGTTAAAAAAACTTCTCTCAATGATATTTGGGACAATTCTGAAAAAGTGCAATATTTGAGAGGTCTGCGCAATAAAGACTTTTCTAAATGTATTCAATGTTCTGACAAAGAATTTTGTACCATGTGTATGGTTAGAAATGCAAATGAAAATCCAAAGGGAGATCCGTTATTAGTCAATGAGTTTTTTTGCAATATCGCAAAACTCAATAGACAAATAATGCTTGAAAGGAAGGAAAAGCTTATGAATTCTTAATGCAAGTAATTGATCAGATAAAAACATTAAGTTTTTTAATTGAAGAAATAACGGAACAACTAATTGCGTATAACAATCGCATGCAACTGACAATCCTACTGTCATGAAATCTAACTGCTAAGCAGAAAAAACAGATTTCACGCGTGTGCTCTGCTCATGCAGGGCACACACATCGCTTATACCCAATGGTGGGGTTTGTCGCGGTTTGAGATGTCCTGTTTCGCATCAAGTTCCTTTCCGCTATACTGGAAATTGCCCCGACTGGGCATATGCGTACCGTTACGTTTCATCTTCTACGGTGGAGTTTCTGCTTTGATCTTGATTATCTTCTTAGATTTCCCTTTTTCTTTAAAACCTGAGCGCAGCAATACTTATTGATGCTTTACTGAATTTCGTTCTCATTATGTTTTTGTGAATTGTCGGCAAAGATATTTCGCTCACTTGACACTGTGCAAGGACAGGCTTTGTTTTCCTGACAATCTCCACACTTTCAGGTAGTATTCTCATGAAAATCCCTGCACATCTGTTCGCTTTTCTTTTAGGCCTCAAATTCACTTAAAAACATTGTATTATGAGAACATTAAAAGAAATTCAGGAACTGTATCAACAAGCCGGCGTAAAGGCTTTAAGGGACGTGGAACTTCTCCAGCTGCTGGGAATCAATCTGGAGTCCTGCGATTTTCTTGAACTTTTCAAATCAAGTCGTGAGGCACTCATAAGGAAAGGCTTCAGAGCATCCACCGCATTAAAGTTAAACGCCCTCGGAGAGGTGGCTCACAGATACTCATTGACTCCCATTCCGGAAAGTGAATCAATCCAATCCTCAAGCTCCATCGCGGCAATAATGTCACCCATATTAAAGCATCTCTCACATGAAGAGTGTTGGGTGGTTTATCTGAACAGAGCAAACAAAGTGCTCATCAAGGAACAGCTCTCAATCGGAGGCGTATGTGCAACGGTCGTTGATGTAAAAATCATACTAAAGAGAGCTCTCGAGCTACTTGCCAGTTCGATCATTCTTATACACAACCACCCATCAGGGAATACAAAGCCTGGTGAGAATGATAAAGTTCAGACTAAGTTACTCAAAGGAGCAGCTGACCTTTTTGACATCACACTACTGGATCACGTCATTATTGCCGGTGACAGCTACTTTAGCTTTGCGGATGATGGTATAATGTAATGTTATCATCAATGAGAGCCCTCTCCGGAGGGCTTTTGCATATATATTCAATATTTTATTATTTTTGTATTTAATATCATGAAACACTTCACATTATATAATCTAATAATTGCTTTTATAGCTATCACTACCATTTCTTGTACTAAAGAAACAATACAGGAGGATACTGATATTATAAAAGACACAACTAAACGAAACTTTTTCGAATTGTCTCAGGAAAGCATCTCTCTTGAAAAAGAGGGAAAAACAATCATCATTGACATAACTACTGACATTGCGTATTCGATTAAAAATGAATCCAATTGGATTAATATTACTCTGGAAAGAGATAGTGCCCAAAACGGCATCTTTTATAAAAAATATAAGTTAATATGTAAAAAAAACGAGTCTGAAACCAGAAACGCTACCGTGATCTTCGAGATTACACCTGTCCGAACATATTCATTAAGAATATCCCAAAGAGGAAGAAATTTAGGCCGGATAACAGACTCCCTTGCATTGGTAGCATTATATAATTCAACCAATGGAAAGGATTGGACTAATAATACAAACTGGTTATCCGATAAGCCTACCTACTCATGGTATGGCATTAATTGCACCTCGGCTGGTATGCTAGAAGGTACCGCAAGGGTGGAGGCCATAACCTTAATTAACAATAATCTCTCAGGCACAATTCCAAAGGAGGTTGGTAATATGGATTCTCTTAAAGTATTTTCAATTGCCGAGAATAAATTAAGCGGAGAGATTCCTGAAGAAGTTTTCAACCATAAAAACTGGATTGATTGGGGTCCGTCTTACTATGTTGCCTGGCAAAAAAGCGGATATAAATTCAGTAACTTCGATAGACAGGTGGAATACAACTCTAGCGAGCACGGTAAAGTCATTCTACTTAACAAAGCAAGCCGAGGTAAGGGTGTAAACATCATCATTACCGGGGACGGTTTTCCGAGTTCAACCATGGGTAACGGAGGAGAATTTGAAACAATTATCAATGGAACAATGGATAATATCTTTGATACAGAGCCATTCAAGAGTTATAAAGAGTACTTTAATATATACATGGTTAAAGCTGTATCCAGACAAAGATATATTTCTGATCCTCATTATTCAAGAGATACATACTACGGAATTACTTTAATGGATGTAAGCCGGGTTGAGATAAGCGGGAGTCTTGCAATCAAGCAAAAAGTATCTTCTTTGATTGGCTTTGATATTTCCAATTGCACAGTTGTAATGGTTGTAAATCATGACGCAAATATGGGTTGTGGAGGGAAGAATTACTATGATGTTGGCTATGCTTTCTTCTCATATTCAGAAAGTTTTTATAAAGACAATAAAGGATATAAAAAGCATGATGCACCTGTTCACGAAATGGGTCATGCTTTTGCCGGTCTGACAGATGAATATGCATATGGATATTCACCCTCGGTAGAATACCTACATTATTGGCAAGAAAATTATCTCATGCTTGAGAAGAATCTCAACAAATCCATTCAATCTGACCCCAAGAAAGTTCCCTGGGCTCACTTCATAGGTCTTCCAGGATATGAAATGGTTGGAGTATTCTCCGGAGCTGATTTTCCTCAGTTTTACAGAAGCGAACAGAAAAGTATTATGAAAGCTGATGCTTCTTGGTTTAATGCTGTTAGCAGGGAGATTATAGTAAAACGAATAATGGAGCTTTCGGGAATGCAATATTCTTTTGGGGATTTTTTGAAACTTGACAAAAAATGAGATTGATTCATAACAACATTGCATCAACTTTGCGAAAAAATGTCGGGTTTATGTTTGCTGATTACACTATTTATTATAAGCAGGCCTTTCTTGTCTTTCGTCATCATGTATTTCATTTTTTATCGAATACAAATTAAATATCATATTTGTTTGCTTTTTGATTATAAGTTGACCTTCCTCCTTCTAAATACTTAATTACTTCTTCTTTAATTTGAGAGCCTTCCAAAGCTCCAGAAAAAACAATATTTCCGGTATTCGAATCACTTTCGATAATTGTGAATTTATCAGTATCCGATGCAACAGCTAAGCTTGAATTATGGGTAGTGAAGATAAATTGTCTGTTTTCCTTGCCCTCTCTTATTTTCATACACATATCATCCCAAATACTCCTCACATCGAGAGAATCTTCTGGCTGATCAATTATTACAGGAAATTTTCCATCACTTAATGTCATTATTAACATTGCTGTGCATTTTTGGCCAACAGATACATTTCTAATTAATTCAAAAGTTGAGCCATTTACCTTATATCTTATTTCGGGTCTATCTTGTGGTTTCGCTTTGTACTGTAATCTCAATAAACTTTTATAATCTGATTGACTTAGCAGAAAATCACATAGAATTTTAATCTTTTCACGATTTATGGTTGTAATTTCAACAATTGGATTCAGTTTTTCTTCATCTTTTGAAACTTCATAATTAAACAGGTTCTCAATAAACTGTTTAGGTTTTATCTTTGAACAAATTAAGTCAATATCGGCATTTTGAATATAAGAACCCTTTTTAAGTTCTACCAGATTTTTTTTAAATTCATCAAAATTTGTTGATTCTTGAATATTTATTTTAAGTTTTCCTCCTGATTCATTTTCAAATTTCAAACATTTGTTTTTCCTCTCTTCAGAATATTCTTCATAAATTCGAAACAATTCACCCATTTTGGAATTTCGTAAGTCGATTGTACTTTTTAAATTTTCTTTTTTCTTGTCTAATACCAATTTTCTTTTGTTTAATTCCTCAATCTCTTTTAAAATTTTAATTCTTTTTGCTTCCTGTGTTTTTCTATCCCCACCAGTATTCCTTATATGGTTTTCATAATTGATTTTTTCTTGTTGGAATGTTTTATTCCAAGAGATTTTCTCATTTTCAATTTTATTTTTCAACTCTTTTACTTCTTCTATAGCATTATTAATATGAGTTTTTGATTTATTAATTGCTTCTAAAAGGGTATCATTATTTCTCTTAATAACAGGATCATCATTTATTTCTGGGAGTTCAAAATTAGGAGTTTGTTTTTTGTTAAATTCAAAGTAGTATGACTCAAACTCTGATATAAATTCAATTAAATAACTTTCTTGTAATAGTATTGCATTATTCTTTTCTTCGAGCTTTTTATAAATATCGTAAATTTTGTCGGAAAGCAATATATCCAACTTAGCTTTATCTTTGATCAGGCTATTTAACTGGTTTTGTATTTCATGCATATCTGAATATGCTTTTAAACCATCAGTTAATGAATCATCGAAGACAGATAGATCTTTCTCAATATTGCTTATTTTATTTTTGTAATACTGAAAGTCAAAGAAGTTATCAATGAATTTAATTTGTTCATCTTCATCTTCAGCAATCTTTATTATCTCATTTTGGCTTAAAAAAATTACATTAAATGAGCTTGCAATGTTCTCATGTTCTTTTTCTGAATATGGGTTTCCACTTGATGGGTTATAATTTCGTTCTATTAAGTGAGTGACTCCAGTTTCATCAACTAAATTTATTTCAACTTTACCATATGTCTGTAACTTTTTATCTAACTTACTTTTATGGTCTTTTAATATTTCAATTTGAGTTGATTGTTTGTTTAGTCCAAATCTTAAAAACTCAACTAATAATGATTTACCAGCACCCTTAGCACCAAGTATACTATTTAAACCATCATGAAATTCAGCTGTCTGATTATCAAAAAAACCGCCATAAATTTTAATACTTTTAATTGCAGGATATATATTTAATTTAAATTCAAAATATTGTCTTATCCTAACTTCTCTGTCAATGAAGCACTGTCTTAAGCTTTCTAAATTAATTGGTTCATCTACTTTAAAATGAGTATATTTTAATCCTATCCCGGTTAAGCAGTGTCCTTCTGTTCCATCAACGTGTGAATCTGATGAAATGTACACACCTAAATTTTTGTAATAGAAGTTTTCATCTTTACCATTTAGTAAATCAATTACTCTTGTTTTCTTTGAAATCTTATTCTCATCTATAAAGTCATGATAAGAAGTTTCAACCGCAAGTAATTTGGGATGTTTAAATATTTCTGTCCTTGTTTCACCTTTCATTTCGCTTAACACACCTTTTGAAGATGCACAATGTGCTAAAACTGCAATACCATTGTTTGGATTTGAAGTGATTACTTCTATGGCGTCATAAACACTTTTATTGGAAACTGTTGTTTGTTTTCCAAAATCATCTGCATTAATTTTCAATTGACTCAAAATAGCGGAAATATGCTTTGTTCCTTTAGTTGTATCTAATAATGCAATAACATGAATACCCTTCTCGCCTCCAGTACAATAAATTTCAACTCCAGGGAATATGGTTAGATCTTTTCCTATCGCTGCATCTTTTATTTTGTCAACCCAGTCCCCAGTATTATGATCTGTTATTGCAATAGCTTTAAGACCCTTATCTATAGCCTCTTTCACAATTTGAGCAGGTGTTACTGTTTTGTCGTTAAAGTCAAATGATGCAGGTGTATGTACATGTAAATCAAATTTCTCGAATTTTAAACCAGCTGTTTTTGTCATAAAATAATATTTATTATAAGGGATTGGGAAAAAGTATATTGGATGCTGCGAAGGGATGGTTGCATAAGAGGTCAGCCAAATACTCGCTTTTATGCTGTTATTTTTTCTTTATCTTCTTAGTCTTTATGCTGTCCGAAATTTATTTGCATTGTGAGGTTTATTTGTTTTTGATTTGATTGTAACTTGTTTATAACCACTATCATTATTGAATATTTCATACAATAAAAAAGAAGACAATAACAGGTTTATTGAATAATCTATTTGGAATTAATATTTACTCCATTTATAAACAAAGTGGCCTGCTGGGTTCTGTATGTTCTGCAGACCACTTTCTTTCATATTAACTGCTGCCATATCTTATCCCTTTTTTCTTGTTTTGCACTCAACTCCAGTCACAATTTCATAAATTCCGTAAACATTTTCAAAACAAGACGATATAAAGTTATAATCTATTTTTTAATCTTATGAAATTTTTTGGTTTATTTCGAACCCCGATGAGAATTCACATCAGCTTTTCTAGCATTTAAGCTTGTCAAAATTCCATTTGCTTAATGTCTTCACGCCAAAATACGATATCAAAACATTTCATTCTCGTCCCCTACCCTTTGAAACGTCCAATCTAGAGGTGACAAGACAGATTTACTTCATTATCACCTTCCTCTTTCATCCAAGTAATAAGTATTTAAATCTTGGTTCACTCGTACTCTGGTAGGTGGAGAATTGGTTTCGCTCGGAGTATAGCTTGTTACTGTAATTATCGGATACTCGATATCAAGATCTGTTTCACTACCCCATGCTGTTCCGGATTCTAACAGAGTATTCAATGAAGATGAGATAGTGATTGACTTTGTTCCAGAAGTAGGACTTGGCTCACTGAAACCTGATGTAGGGTTGTATGCCCAGTTAATTGTGTAAGAAATAGACCCTGAGATATTGCTGCCTCCGGTTGCTTTCACATATACATCATCTCTCATAGGCTCGTTCAAATACCAATAATTTTCTCCGCCACCTTTGTACGAAAGCTTAGCCACTCTATAGAAGTAGAAATATAAGTCCACTACTTTGTAAACAGTCACATTACAATTCGAAGTATAACCTCCATCGTTTGTTCTGACGGTGATAGTAGCTGTACCGGCAGAAATTGCGACTACTTTTCCATTAGCATCTACTGTTGCAATGCCGGAATTTGAAGTTGACCATGTCACTGTTTTGTTAGAAGCATTTGAAGGATTAACCGTTGCAGAAAGTGTTGAGTTCTGTCCCTCGTCCAGAGACAAGTTTTCTGAACTTATAGTAACTCCAGTCACAGCTATTGTTGCAGGATTTACTGTCACAGAGCAAGCTGCTGTTTTTCCGCCATCTACGGTAGTTACAGTTATAGTGCAAGAGCCAACCCCTAATGGTGACACTACACCACTGCTATTGACATTAGCTACGAAACTGTTTGATGAACTCCAAATCACACTTTTGTTTGTCGCATTTGAAGGATTAACGGTTGCTGTTAAACTTCCAACAGATCCGCCGGCAGTTAATGTCATTGAAGCTTTATCTAAGCTCACACTTGCTACATAAACAACAGGATCAATTACCGTCAAATTGCAGGTTCTTGTAATTCCATTTGCAATTGCTGTTATAGTTGCTGTTCCGGCCGAGTTACCTGTTACCATACCGCCACTAACAGAAGCTATCAAAGCATTTGAAGTATTCCAAGACGGATAAGGGCTCGGAGAACCACTTGTGGTTATACTAAATGATTCTCCAATGTAGATTGTTTTGCTTGCAGGGGTTATAGTAAATGTTTTATTGCTTACTGTTAAATTGCAAGTTGCAGTATATCCGCCATCCACAGTTCTAACGGTTATTGTGGTTGTTCCTGCAGCTAAAGCCATCACTGTTCCATTACTCACAGTTGCTACAGAAGGATTTGAAGAGGACCAGGTCACAGACATATTATCTGCATTCGTAGGACTAACAGCTGCTGTTAAGTTACCTGTCTCTCCAACATAGAGGCTCATATTTGCAGGGCTCACACTAATCCCTGTCACATAAACTGTAGGATCAACATATTGGAAATTCGCAGTATAAACCATATCTTGAATAACGGAGCTTATAGAGGGACTCCAACCTGTAAAAATATAATTAGCCGCAGGGTAAGCATTCAATGACGGCGTAGAACCATAGACATATTGCCCTCCGCCAGATACGGTTCCCCCATTTGACGGAGCGGCAGCAACGCTAATATTGTATTTTACATCAGTGAGGTTTGAAGCATCTATTCTCCACGAAACTTCGTTTATTCCGGTTCCGGTAAATCTGATATTCAGCTGATACCATGTATTTCGTTCCACGTCAAAATTATTGGAAATGTTTTTACCTAAATAGAATCTATACTTTAATGTTCCACTTTTTGCAGGTGTGCTGTAATTTGCAGTGATCTCCACATAAGAACAATAAGGCTGTGCCGCACCGGGATTCTTGTCTTTTTCGGCACCGGCAGAGCCGATATTTCCCTGCATATTCTCAAACAGGAATAATGGAGTAGCTGTACTATGAGCCGATGGTTCTAAATTGCCGGTTAAATTATCCCCTGAAACACCGATATATGAAGTGGAACTTATAGTATTTGTAACAAGATACTTACATTGAGTCGCAACATTCTTTAACTCAATTTTGGTGATATTTATGTTTGTCCCTCCGCTTAGAGAGGATTTATCAAATACCACAGTCACTTTAGAAATCAATCTGCTCAATGTTATTGATACTCCTCCTCCTTTCACTAGGTTGCTACTCGTCTCTCCGGCCATGAGAATATCATTAGTCCCATTCACCATCTGTATAGAAACTGCATTCCGGATAGAATTCAGGGTTGTATAAGATGAAAGGTTTATGTTTCCTGCATTTGCAATTGCCACAATAGTTTTATTTCCTGTTGAAGTGGTGATTGAAAGACCGGAAGAAGAACCATAATATTGGGAATTCAAAAGGTTACCAGAGACATCATAGACCAGTAGATTGACATCTCGTATTGAAGCTTCATTGGCATTTGTAGCCTTGGTTATTACTTCTTCTCCCTTTTTACTCAAGAAAATCTGGACTTCTGTTGTGTCTCCTTTGGATGCTTGAGAATCTGACATAGAACTATTCTCTCTTTCACAACCAGAGAGAGAGGCAAGAGAAAATATGCCGGCAATAATATATAACTGTAATTTTTTAATCATCATTCAAATAAGTCTTTGTTCAAATTATATTTTCGGATTAAAGAACTAATCTCCGGATCCAAACCTCCTCGGTATGCCATAGAGAAATTTAGTTCTTTTGAGCGCAAGAAGAATTTTACCGCTTGCTCCTCGTCTCCCTTTCTTGCAGAAAGTACAGCCATCAGGTAGATTTTGTATGCAGTGTCAGGACAAGAGAGAAGTATCTCTTCGGCTGAACGGTCGTGTCCCAGGGAGATATGTGCAATGGCAGTATTAAAATCCTTGTAGTCAAGCAATATTGCTAACGCATCTTCATATTTTCTATCCTTTAGCAGAACCAATCCATTCATATACAAAGAATCAATCTCGGTGGTATGAATGGTGTCTTTTACCATCCCTTTACGATGCAGGTTAAAAATGAAGTTGACCCTCCTTAGTTGGGGATAAATCTTTTCGCGCAGGTATTTGTATTCCCGTTTATAAGAAGAGAGTGCCCCTTCTCTTTTGTCCAGGTCCTGAATCCTGAAGCACTCTATAAGTTTTTCTTTGTTGGTAAGAGTGGTGTCGTTTAGTATAAGTATTCGAAGTCTGTCCCAATCTTCAGGAATTGTCTTTTGAATTATCAGGCTATTTACCTCATTTAAAGGGCTTGTATTTTGAAATTCATTCTTTGTGCCTAACTCATAGGAGACAATCTCTTCATCAAGACCCTTAATATAAGCATCACAATACTTTTGAATTGAAGAAGCCCTTTGAGAAGATAAGCTCTTGTTTAATGCAAATGCACCCTCTGGAGAAGACGAAGCAGTCAGGATTAACGAATCAAGCACAAACACTTCATTTGAAAGCACATCTTTTAATGCCTTTTTAATTTTTTCCAGTTCAATGGCATTATTTGAGAGTGTGTCGATGATGTCAGCTTTTCCCACTTTGAAGTCGATGAAGGCTGCCATTGTAGCAGTTGCTTTTCGCTCAATGATTTTCTTCTTGTATCTGGTAGTGGTGTCAATGAAGCCAACCATTGAAGAGACGTTATAGACAATAGTATCACATGGCTTTAGTTCAAAACACATCCCACTTATATCTCTTACCTGCCCATATAGATTAAGAAAGAGCTTTGAAGATTTATCATTAGTCAGTATCTCTTGAGAATAATGATATGCAAAATCTCCATTGCCCATTTGAATTACAGAATCCAGCTTTATATCCCGTAAGTATGGATTCTTCACGTACTTATAAAAATATTTCTCTTTCTCGGCCTTTCGTTTGTTGTTCCTGTCAATGAGCCATTGTTTTACATAATGTTCCACTGCACTTTTTTCGGTTACGCCAAAAGCAGTAATCAGGTCATCATCCCGCTCTCCGGCCATTACTCTGGATTCAGGGAGATTTCTCTCCAGAAAAAGAATAAGGTTGGGTAGGTCTGTATAGACTTCAAGGAAATCAACATCGTCAGGAATGATGCTGCGAAGATATTTTTCATACCTCCTGTAACCTTTTTCCTGTGCTCTTTTAAATTCTTCGCCACTAATCAAGATCCTGTTAAAGTGCATTGTATCCTTTCCCCGGCTTAATACCGGCAGCATATCAATCTGCCACCGGCTGTCTTGTAGGATCGAGGGTATTTTTACTATGAAATCCAACCTTATCACTCCATTTCTCTCTGGTATGTTTTGTGATTTAGCAGAGACAACTATCTCATCAAGATATATCATACTGACCATTTCTCCCGTAACTTCATCCTTAACAGCCTCGTTGATAAATATTTCTTTTCCGGAAGTGTCAGTATATTTAAATGACTTGGAGGTAAATTTAGCATCTCTTGAAAGGTCTATATTATAATTACCCTCAGTATTTTGAGCATGGCTAAGACCTAGGGAAGGATTAAGTTTGCTTAGTCTGGAAAGGTTATTGTTACAAGCACTCAGAATAATAATTAAAAATAAGGCCGTCAAATACTTTTGCATTATTTCCCTTTTTAAAAGATAAACATTAATGAGATTGATGCTCTGGTAGGTCCATACAAGATTCTCTTGAAACTTCCCTCATACTCTCCACAAAGCGGCCTTTGATACTTGTCATATTCACTATACCAACCGCCCGCTCCAACCTCTGCTTCAATATTCCATTTAGAAGTCACCATCCATGCATACCCCCAGGATACGCCCATACCGGCAGCCCATCCCTGATAGCGGTATTCAGTGACAGCTATATTGTATTTTCCTCCTATTGCCTGTGCTCCTATGAATAATCCTGCATAGCTATGCCAAAACCACCATCTTGCCCCTGGTTGAGCCATCAGGTGTCTAACTTTAATATTGTCTCTAAGTACAAAGGGATTATATGAGACAGGCAGATGTAAAGTCCACTTATTTGAAAGAGCTAGGGAAGCCTCTATGTTGAGACTTCCTGTTGCCATTCCTATAATATTAGTCCTCACTCCGTACTTTTGAGCCGGGCACAAAACCGGAGCAAGAACCAATAAACAAATGATTAATGTTCGTTTCATTATTCATTCAAGTTAATTGAAACCAATGTCTGCTCGTTCCAGTCTTCAAGGGTAGCGTTAAGGAAGGTAATTCCTCCTGCACCAATAGAAGCTGCGAATTTGTATATTGTTCCACTCTCAAATCCTCCTGTAGGTGCAGGAATAGTAGCTGTGTACTTTTTGTTTGTCTGGGCACTTCCGCCAATGGTACCATCTATATATACTTCCACCGGAATTGAAATTCCAGCTATAAGAGGTAACATGATAAAAGTTCCTGTATTGGAAGCCAACATCATATCTGCCTTATTGGCAGACAGGACACTTGCAGCAGAAATTACTCCCGTAGAGAGCCCCATAACGGCTCCATGCTGAGTCTGCCCAATCTTGATACTCTTCACGGTTAAACCCGTTACACCCTCACCTGCTGTGATGTTCAATCTTATTGCTGATGCCTTATGTGCAAATTGAAAAGGGACATTTGTATTTGCGGTCACAGAAGTGTTTTTACCTGATGCCCAGAGGTAGTCCACACCATTATTTAAAACCCCCGACAACCCATTGGTAAATGTGATATTTGGAACGGTGGATGAGTTTGCAGAAACAGAATAAAAATCATACGAACCCCCTGGCATAAATAGATTAACTCCACTATTTAAGACAAGATTTCCACTTGCATCCGATGTCGCACTAATGGGTGTTCCCGGATATGCCGCTTTTATTGTTGGATTATCCCCGGCACTATATGCAAGGATTAAGGTCTGGATGCCTGAAGGGAAAGCGGTAGAAGATGCTTTTGTTTGCTTTTGCAAAGAGTAATCTCCCGAAAAGCTGACACATAAAAGTGAAGAATCAGGCAATGGAGGACAATTTTTGCATTTCTCTTTTGCACATGATGCAAAGAGAATAATTGTAATTATGAGTAATGTTGATATTGACAAAAATGTTTTCATGGTTATTGATTTAATATTATTGCTCAGTTAATGAGACACCTGAAATAGTCTGATTTGTCCAATCCTGAACCTGTGCCCCGGTAAACTGTAATGCAGTTGAAGAGACAGTGAAGTTTGCGGTGTAGTACGAACCCGAAGTATAGGCTTGTGACGGAATAGTAGCAGTATACTTCTTGGCAGTGACTGTCGTTCCACCAATTATTGCGTTTACTGTAATCTCCACATTCACTGCCACTGAACCGACAGGAAGCATGATATAGGTCCCTTTTGTTCCGCTAAGACTCATCGGAGTCAATGAACCAATCGCACTTGCCGCGCCTATACTTCCATCTGCCAAACTCATCTTGGAAGCTGTAGAGGCTGTTGTTGGAGTAAAACTGATTGCCGTTACACTCAATGCGCTTACGCCTGTTCCTGCCGATACATTTACCTCCATACCAACTGCCTTGTGATTGTAAATAAACGAAGCCGTTCCTCCTTCGGCAATAGCTGCGGCCTTTGTCCATAGATAGTCAATCCCATTTGTCAATTGGGTTGACATCCCTGATGTAAAGGTTAGTCCGGGAGCCGTTGAGTTGTTTAGTGAAACAGAGTAAAAATCATAAGACCCTTTTGGAAGATATAGGGCAGCAGAGGGAGTAAGCAAGCCGGAGGCTCCGCCTGTAGCTTCAACAGGAGTTCCAGGAACAGAAGTGGCAGAGGTCACGGTAGCACCGGCAGTGTAACCCAGGATTGTCACTTTGTTACCGGTAGTGAATACGGAAGTAGCTTTTGTTTGCGTTTCTCCATTGTAAGAAGCATAAAACTTAATTTCTTGCGGATCAGGATTGATATTTTGATCTTTTTGGCAAGAAGTCATTGAAAAGATAGCAGACATGGCTATCGCATAAGAAAGAATAATTTTCTTCATAATAATTTAATTTAAAGTGTTAATTGTTAATTAGTTGAGTGAAATATTTGTACTGTGTACATAATCGTTCCAATCCAAAATGGATGTAGTTTTAAATTTTATATCAAAAGGTGTGACATCAAAACGGTAGTCGTACACCTTACCTTGTTCAATATCTGTGTTTAGAAACACTCTTGAGAAAAGCACGTTTGTTTTGTTTGCAGAAATATCTTCTACAAAGACCTTAAAGTTGAGATACTTTGCTTTTACAATAGGAACACAGTAATAGTTAAATACATTCGAGTCGATTTCTCTTACGCACTCGTCATAGAAGTCAGTCACCTCTTGAGCAGAATTGCATTTTCCTGAAAGCATGTTCAGCTCAACCCCACTATCATCTACAGAAGAGATCTCCACTTTGGATATCCTGTATTGTGAGATAGGGTTTTCACTAAAATTGCATATCACTCTGATAAGGGAATTTGCAAGAGTAAATCTCAGACTGACGTTGTTAAGGACAGCCTTAACCACACTAGCCGAGCTATCGGCAAACAGATACATTGCTCCGGTTTTTAAACTCACATCACTCCCTGCCAATATCATCTGATTTTGTGAAAGAAGTGCTTTAAAAGAGTACTCCATAGGGAAAAGCTTTAATTCTCTTTCAGATCTTAGCAAAGAGCTATCTGCCAACCTGTAATATTGCCAAGCATTTGTGAAGGTCGCTTTTCCCTTTTCAAGAGGGCATACAAGCACATTATAATCTGTCTTTCCCTTTGAGTTATCAGCATCATTGAACACAACTCTATATTTCCCATAATCAAGACATTGTTCGTAATCCTCCTTGATACATGACGACAGAAGCACAATTATGCAGAACATCATTGCATGGTCATAAAATCTCATCAATTGTAGTCTTTTCATTGTGTTAATAAGTTATTGAATTTGAGATGTTTTGCCATGCGATGATACTGCATGTAGTTGAAAAGGCATTATCTGCATTCATATTCAGGGCTATATCATAAGAGTTGCCGCCAACCAATGCTTGGTTAACCGTTGCTCTATATGTCTTATTTGTTACAGGCTGCCCGTCAATGGTGGCGTTGATATTAATTTCCACCAGCGAAGAAACGGTACATGGCAGACAGATAAAGTTGCGGGTATTTCCGCTGCCTGCAACATTGCTTAAAGCAGTCACGGATCCCGAAGAAGAGAAGCTTCCTGTAGAGAGATTCATTTTTGTTCCAGAAGTTACTGGATAGGTAAATTTAACCGAGTTAACCACAAGGCCACTCACCCTGGGATTGGCAACAATCCTTATCTGCATCTGGCAGGCAATATGTTTAAAAGCAAAGGTCACGTTTGCTCCATTGTTCACGTTGGTATTTTTATTTCCTGCCCATAGGTAATCCATACCGTTTGCCAAATCTCCGGATACTCCGCCGGTAAAACTTATATTTGGTGCAGAAGAGTTGTTTGCAGATACCGAGTAAAAGTCATAATTCCCTTTTGGTAAAAACATTGTAGAGGTTGGAGCTAGTAACCCACTTCCCGATGCTGTCGCATTTAGAGGAGTGCCGCCAATATTGGCAGCGATTTCTCCCGAAGCAAAGGCGTATATGATAGCAGTATTACCACTCGCAAACACACTGTTGGCCTTAGTTTGTGCCTGCTCCAAACCACAGAAGAAGTTAACAGGATTAAGTTCTTCTTGCGGAGCAGATGGCTCTTTGGAACAACCAAAAAGTATGCTTATCAAAAATATTATTATAATGTAAATCTTTGACATAAACGTCAGATTGACTGTTAATTAATTTGATAGTTTTACTAATTCACAAGAGTTAAGCAAAGGATTGTAAACGACATTTTCTGTTTTCGTTTCCGCAATTCTTTGTACCTCAAACCTTGTCACATTAATTTGAGGAATTGGATCATCATATCCCATGATACAGTTATCAATCCACATTATGTAATCATCCAGGTTCTCATTGGTTTTGGTATCACGGTTAATCAGAAGTTGCGGCTTATTATCACTGGCAATCACCTCCAGGTCATAAAGTACCTTATAGCCAGTACTTGAACCAATGCTCCGGATAAAGAGCCTGTCAGTTATCTCATCAATAATCTCCTTGGTATAGTCTCTTCCAAAATCATCTTTCAGATGCTTGACATGAATCTTTGCCACCCTTTTGATATGGAAATAGACTTGTACCTGAGGGGTGTCATTCTCAGAATTTACACTGAGCTTTTCTGTTGTGTTATCTAAGTCTACGATTACCGGCTGTCTCTCTTTTGTGCAGGAGACAGTTAAGATTAAAATTGCTAATGCTATAAATAATGTGTTTTTCATTGTTATTTTGTGTTATAATTGGTTATTAGTTTTGCTTTTACTATGTTTCTATTTGTTATCATCACCGATTGATGACGGCCGCCATTCTTTTCAAAGATTTCAATGACAAGCATCTTATTATCGGCAATGGTGAATTTTTCCAGAGTGAAGACAGATCTTGCGACGCTTTTACCTCTTATGGTTTGATTGTTGTTCAAAACTCTCAGAGGTGTCAGCACTTGTTCCTGAACGGCCGTTCTTTTAGTGACTCTCCTGTCTACGATCTTGAAAGTGATAAAATCAATGTCGAATGGAATGTTGGTGATATTCTTTATCTGAGAATGGAAGTACAGCATACCATTGTTGGTATAAATGCCTTTGATGGAAAACTCCACTCCATACTTTTTACTTGAGATGTTTTTGATATCATTCTTGTCATTCTTGTAGATGGTGTTCATAATCAGATTCACTGTTGCAGGAGGCTCTTTCCCCAGTTCCTTGAGATATACATCCCCGGCTCCTGTTTGTGTTTTGCCTGGAGCTGCTTTGGTAATCAGCTCTTTCATCTCAATATTAAGCTTCTCCGGCTCTTGAACATACCTTACGTTAAAGGAGTAAAAGTTACCGTCATCCGTAATAACGGAGAAGTTGGTTTCATCTTCAAAATTGCGTACAGCAGCTTTAATACGAATTACATTCTCGGCACCCTCGGCCTTACCTGCAATTATCTTTGTGCTGCCAAGGTCAACATACCTGACCGCCGCCGGGAAGATAATGTGAACAGTCTTGTCAAAGGTCACTTCCAGACCATAGGGAGGTATTACCTTGTCATAGGTTATTTTCTTGGTAAGACCATTAAAGAGGTCCCCCGAAGAACCATTTGTCTGTGCATTGAGTCTCAATGCACAGAGGAAAAGGAAAATAGTGATTAACAATCTTTGCATTTATTTGGATTTTAGTGGTTTATGAATTGTATTATTCTTTTGTCGTCAGAAATACCCTATACCCTGCCTTGAGGTGTATTTTCACCAGTCTGGCTTTTTTTGAGATGTACTGTGAGCCCCCCTGTATCAGGGCCTTTGTGAGATCGGCAGTAATCTGCTCACCTGCATTTTTTGTGATGTTAAAGCTTGTCCCAATGCTGTTACCCACGTTACCTGCAACGTCTTTTATCGTGCTCACCTCCATTGATCCTGGCACGAAGATTCCTATCTGCCCATCGGTGTCAAAGACATTCAACTCAACGGGTATGATCTTGCCTTGGTACTCAATCCCGGAGATTATGATGTTCAGTCTTTCTCCCACCAAAAAAGTCTTGCCGCTGATTGTGGAATTCTCCGGAATGATAGTGCTTCCTGCTTTTAAGCTTTCTAAGAGACGGAGTCTTATAGTCTGACCGTCAGTTATGGTCTGGTCAATATGGACACAAGCTTTGATTGTGTTTTTTACAACAGCTTTGCTCTCTCCCACGGATGTGTTGAACCCTAAGTTATGTTCAGCGCCATTGGTCATGTTTTCAAAAGGAAGTTCATTCGAAAGAGAACTTACTACTTCTTTCTTTACCTGAAATATAGGCTCTACCTTTGTCTTTCCTCCTCTGGTTTTTGTTTCTTGTTCCTTTTCCGCAGTATTTTCATTTTTTGCAGCATTGTTCTGAGGCATTAATCGCGCAGCCATCTCATACGATTTTTCCAATAGCTTCATTTTCTCTTCCACGCTATTTCCATTGTTGCTTTCCCTCATCTGAGCCTGCAGCTGATCCACCTTATCTTGCAGTTCTTTCTTCTCTTTGTCTTTATCGTCCTGATAGAAATTATCCAGGTTGCGGTTTATCTCTTTATATGCCCTGGCAGATGATCGGATCGTGCCTCTGGTATTACTTTTGCCATCTGATGACCCGGCGGTATTATTGGGAGATTGTCCAAGCTCATCGCCCTCATCTTGTGAGTTCTCCTTGGTGATACCAAAGAACCCTGCCAGATCCTGCATCGTTTTCGATCTCTGATCTTGCTGTTGCTCGGCACTGGCTTTCTCATATTCCGCTTCTTTGCTGTCTGCAAGAGCATTGGCTTTTGCCTGAGGGATATTGGTGTTTATTCCATCATACTCACTTAGCTTCTGTTTTTCTTCTTTTGAAGGGGAAAATATTAACCATATAACGGCAGCAAAGGCAAGCACGAATAGCGGAAAGACTATCATCTTCTTACGCTTTAATACCTCTTGAGGGCTTCTCTCTTTTTTAATTTTCTCTTCCATAATCGTAGTTTTTATTCAAGTTATTTGTATCGGATTTTGACTTTACCTCCAGACCCCTGATGTGCTCAAACTCTATCTGCCTGACACTCTTTTTCTCCAGTTGTATTATTGTCACCACCATCATCCCGATGAAAACGAAACCCATAAAAAGGAGCATAGATGCAATCAGCGTCAGGCGGCTCTCATAGCTCATGCTTCTGAGATAATCCTCTATTTTCTTGTTCCAGTGTACCTGCTTTTCAATTATCTCATCTTTGATTTTTTGAACGGTACTTGTTATTTTCTTCATGGTATTATCTATTTGCGACTCTGATGTCTTTGTTTTCTATGATTTCAAAATTCTCAATGATAAAGCCGTGAGGATTATTGTCACTTCTTACCGAGTTGAGCAGTTTGCAAGTGGTTATCAGGCTTCTCTCAGTGACGTTGCTTTCACGGAGTATGAGTTGTTTTGCGAATGTCCTGGCGGTATATGGATAGTGATCAAAATTGCAAATCACGCTGTCAATCTGTATGTACTGATTGATGTTTGCGGAGATGAGCCTTTTAAAGTATCCCTTTTCAGAGAGGTCCTGATAGTAGTTGAAAGCCGACTTGTCTGATAGATTCATTGCTCTTTGCATGTTGCTCTCAATAGCCATTTTATCCGGCGAGAGGGTAAAGAAGAGTTCATGAAAGCGCCTCACATGCTCACGAGCCTCCACCGGTCTGTTTTGGGATAGGTCTTGTGAGAGGGCAAGGATAAGAGACTTGCCCTGGTCCAGTACATAAATCTTCTGTCTTTGAGCTTCTGCGAAGCGGAACGAACTCCAGATACAAAAGACAATGACCAATGCACACGAACTGATAACCAGAATCACAATGAGTCTTATCTGCTTGAAGCTCGACTCTATATTTTTTAACGATTTAAATTCCATAGTCTTGATCGTTATCTTCCAATTAGTCTTCCCGAGACATTCCCGGAAGCTGCACCAACTCCGGCACCTGCCATAGATGTGGCACGACCGGCTGTGGCATTCATGTTCCTGCTGTAGTTACCCATCCCGCCTGCCTGTATTATCCATCCTGCAACCGTAGGTATGGTAAAGTATCCTATGATTCCAATGATCATAAAAATGATGTAAACGCCATTTGATGCATCAACCGAGAAGTTGGGGTCATTTTGTAGTTTGGTAATATCATTTTGTATCATAAGAACCTGTATCTTGGCTAATATGGTGCTGAACAAGTCAGATACCGGTAACCAGAAATAGACACTTATATATCGGGTAATCCATTGGGTAAGAGTAGACTGAAAGCCCGGCCAAACGGAAATGGCAAAGGAGATGGGGCCGAGGATTGAGAGCACAACGAGAAAGAACGTGCGTATGGTATCGATCACCAAAGATGCCGCCTCAAACATCAACTCCAGAAGCTCGCGGAAGAAGTCACGGATAGACTTTTTCATGCTATACATTCCCCGTTCAATGTACATACCTGTCATTGTCACCAGGTCTTCAGGGCTCCATCCCATAGCTTCTATCTGCTTGTCAAACTCCTCATTACTGACCAGATAGGCAGTCTCAGGACTTCGCAGCATAGATTCTCTCTCCAGAATATCTTTCTGCTTACGGTAGTTATTCATATCAAAGGTCTGGGACTCCAACATTGTGTTTGTTCCCTGAACAATAGGACTCAATACTCCATTTATGGTACCTAGGACAAGAGGAAAGAACATTATGCACATTCCAATTGCAAAAGGACGAAGAAGAGGATATACATCTATCTCTTCGGCTCTGGCGAGTGACTGCCATACACGGCTTGCAACAAATATCAATGCACCAAGCCCTGCTATAGCCTTGGCCACTGCCGCCATATTGGAGCAAAGAGGCATCATGTCGGTATAAAGACCTCTGAGTATCTGGTGTAGATTATCAAATTCCATAATGTAGAATATTACCAGTATCTTTCGTTTGTTCCATAAAGAGCAACTACTCTTTGTGTATCTCCGGAAGCTTTTGCCCTGAGAAAACTAACGGAGATTGTCTTATTGGTGTAGTAGCCAACCAGGCTTCTGTACTTTTTAACCTCGGAGTAAACTTTATCTACGACATCCATTCTCTCTTTATCAGTCATCGATAAAGAACTGTCTTTAATGACTTTCTTGAGGTCAGACAGTAGTCCGCTACTCTCTTCCATAAGTTTTGTGTATCCAAAGGCAATTGCACCGAGTTCCTCTACAGTGTAATTGGGGTCATTCATCATTTTTTGAAAGCTGTTGACATAGATATCCGAGATCTCACCAATCATCAAGATTGTCTGTTGGACCTTACGGGCATCTTTAACCAGGTTGTTCACGGATTTAAGGGCATCGTAATACTTTTTACCCTGTTCATAAATCTTTACGGTCTCCTTGAAGTTGTTTATCATATTGGAAGCAGTAGAAGATGTTTCAACTACTTGCGTTATAGAGTTGATGATGCTCTGTATTAGGTTTGTAGGGTCAAAAGTCACCATCTGGGCCTGTGCCCTGTTCCCTAAACCAAGGAATAGAGTCAGACAAATTATTGCAAATGCTCGTTTCATAATGCTTATTTTAGTTATGTTGTTTTGAATTCTCTCTTTTCTGTTCTGCCAGCTGTTTTATTGCCAGTTCAATATTGCCGTCAAGCTTTTTAGCGAGGTTTAGCACCTCCATCTTTTCGGTTTCCTCAGTTGTGTATGTCAGATATTCCTCGAAGCTTACTTCTGTAGCATAAACGGCAGACTGTGTTCCTCCCAAGCCAATCCAAACTTCTTTGTAGAGGCGGGATGGGTTATTTGCCATGTTGATAGAAAGCACCTGTGCTTTTTCTTTCTCTGTAAGACCCAAAAGACTTTGGATAGCTTCAAACTTATTCATGTACTTGCGTTGGTCCAGAAGTATTTTGCAATCTGAATTATTGATGATTGATTCCTTGACTATAGGAGACGATATAATGTCATCCACCTCCTGAGTTACCACTATGGCTTCACCAAAATATTTTCTTACTGTCTTGAAAAGGTATTTTATGTACTCGGCCATGCCTTCTTTGGCAATTGCTTTCCATGCCTCTTCAATGAGAATTAATTTTCTCACACCCTTTAGTCTGCGCATCTTATTGATGAAGACCTCCATGATGATGATAGTGACAATAGGGAAAAGGATCGGGTGGTCTTTGATGTTGTCAAGCTCAAACACGATGAACCTCTTTGAAAGCAAATCCATCTGTTTTGTTGAATTTAACAGATAGTCGTATTCTCCGCCTTTGTAGTACGGCTCAAGAACATTGAGGAAATTGTCAATATCAAAATCCTTTTCTCGAACCTTTTTTTCTTCAAGAACACCCCTATATTCACCCTTCACATATTCATAAAAGCTGTTGAATCCGGGTTCGGCCTCTTTGGATTTTATCTTTTCAATGTAGAGACTTACTGCATTGGAAAGTGCCACTTCCTCTGCTCTGGTGGGAGGCTCGTTATCCCTCTTCCAAAGGGTAAGGATCAAAGTCTTGATGCTCTCTTTCTTTTCAATGTCAAATGCACAATCCTCGGTATAGAATGGATTGAAGGCAATCGGGTTTTCTTCGGAATAGGTAAAATATATACCGTCTTTTCCATTACTCTTTCTGTTAATAAGTTCGCACAGGCCAAGGTAACTGTTACCGGTGTCTACCAGAAGTACATGACTACCCTGCTCATAATACTGCCTTACCATGTGGTTGGTGAAAAAGGATTTTCCTGAACCGGAAGGGCCGAGGATAAATTTATTCCTATTGGTGATTATACCCTTTTTCATAGGAAGATCCGAGATGTCAAGGTGGAGCGGCTTGCCGGTTAACCTGTCTGCCAGTTTTATTCCAAATGGAGAGGGAGAGCTTTTGTAGTTTGTCTCTTGTGTGAAAAGGCACACGGCCTGCTCAATGAATGTATAAAAACTCTCTTCTGCAGGGAAGTCGGCTTCGTTCCCCGGAATACCTGACCAAAAGAGGGTTGGCACATCAACAGTGTTATGCCTGGGCTTGCATTCCATAAGTGCGAGCTGGGAACCGACATCATTTTTTATTCTTTTGAGTTCGTCCCTGTCATCACTCCACGCCATGACATTGCAATGGCAACGGATGGAAGTCAATCCCAAGCTGTGTGCCTGATTGAGGTACTGCTCAATCCATTCTTTGTTTATCTGATTGCTACGGCTATAGCGGGAGAGGGAGTGCATGTTTTTGGCCATCTTCTCAAAGCGGCTAAGGTTCTCATCACTCTCTTCAATGAAAATATATTGGTTGTAGATATGATTGCAAGTGAGAAGAAGCCCTACCGGCGAGGCAAAGGATAGACGGCAGTCGCTCCTGTCTGTCGAAAGCTTTTCGTATCTTATGTCTGCAGCTACCTGACCCGGGAGGTCTTCATTGTTTGATAATGTATGCAGGCAAAGCAGATTGTCTCCTATGCGCATCTGTGCATCAGATATTGAAATGTCATTTAGGACAGTATCTTCATTTTGGGATAATGAGAAATATTTTTCTATCACTCCTGCTTTAAGTTGACTACCAATTATTTCCTCTGAAGTGAATCTGGTAATTTTTAAATAGCCGCTGTCATTGATGATCTTTTCAAACTGACCTACAGAGTCTAGAAATTTCATAACCAACTCCCTATCCTGAATCTCTTTTGGAACGATAAAGCCCCGGCAAAGAGAGGAGAAGTTACTCCGGGAACGCAATCTCTCTTTTGTTGTTTTGGTAATAAAAAGAAAGCAACTATGGTTTAAGAAAGGTCGCTCATTAAAATGCCTTTCAAAAGAGCGGCTTAAAAAAGTGCTATCTTGCTTCTCGATATCTGCAGAGTAGTTCTCCTGAATGAACCAGTCTTGTTTATGAATTATCGAATAATCCGGCAAAACCTTTATGGCTTTTACCCAAGCAGAATGAATGGCTTCATATTCAGTTGAAGTGACAGTGAATAATTCCGGGAGCTCTACTTTAAAACCAATGGTGATATCTGCATCTTTAGAAATAATGCAGTCGTTCTCTACTGCCAATAATGGGAATTTACTCTCCAACGTATTTGCCTTAAGTATATTTCTCATGCTTACCTCCTTGTTAATAACTGCGATACGCTTTTTCTGTTGATTAGATACTTTGGGTGATTTTTTCTTGCGGCAATCTTCATAAGGCCATGTTCACCATATTTTGAGTTAAGCGAGAAGGTCTGCCACACCAACAGGGACGCAATTAAGATTGAGAACACGATGCAGAATGACTGATTTATTCCGATGCTGAACATTATTACATAGAGGATGAAAATTGCTAAAATCCCTCCGGCAAAAATGAACAGGTACTGACTTTTCAGCCCTTTGAATTCTACGGATTTCCCAATTCCTTTATTGATATTATATATGGTAGCCATACTACAAGAAGAAAGACCTTAATATTGTAGCCGCAACAATAAGGAAGATACAGGCACCAAACCACGAAGCAGCAGTTTTACTAGTGTCTGGATCACCGGAGGCGAACTTGCCATATACCTTTACTCCTCCGATCAGGCCAACAACGGCACCAATGGCGTAAATAAGTTTAGTGGCAGGTTCAAAATATGAAGTGACCATGTTTGTGGCCTCAGAGATACCGGCGAGTCCGTTGCCTTGTGCGAGGGCATAGGAAGCAGTTGTAAGAAAAACTGCAGAGACGAAATACTTTTTCAGGGTCATAAGTCATTTATTATGTGCCACGGCTTGGATGGGTCCCGTGGCGGGTTAATACTGTTTTCTGTGGATCTTAGTGGTGGCTCGTATCATCCTTTCATCCGTAGTCATCCTTTTTCATCGGGTTTATTTTTTATAGGTATTTGCTCAGATCGAAGTCTATGGTTATTTCCTTTGGCGTTGATTTTGAGTTCTTAACTGTCAATTGCCTGTTTTTAATTTTTTCATCACATTCCTCGAGCATCTTTTTAATTCTGTTATCCGATTCCGGAATAGTTGAAACCACCTGTTCGAACATATCGGTTTTCCCTGCCCTATTAATTACATCGACGGCTCTTTCCTTTTCCTCTACCGATGGATTTATTTTCCCAATGGTGGCTGCTGTCTCAATTATCTCCTCATAAGTCACTCCCGAAGCAATCCCTCCTGTTAAATCCATCAACTCATCATCTTCATCAAATCCGACTTCATCATTTTGATCTCCGGGGTACTCCGTTTCGACATCAATCTCCAACTGCTCATTTTCCTGCTTCGAGAATATCTCTTCCATTTCTTCTCTTGAGACGACTGCCGGAAACCGTTTTTTTGTTTCGCCAGTAAATGTATCTTCTTTTCTAACATCTTGAGAATTAGCGGTTAAATTGTCTGCGCTTGTCTCCTTTTGTCTCAGAAAGGGCTTTGTTGAACCAATAATCCCGCTTTCATCAAGCCATTCTTCGGGCTGCTTGACCTCATCTCCTTTTGGCGAACTTTTCTGTCCTAAAACCCTTTTTATGTCTTCTTTATAGATGTAATAAATAGTGAACAGACAATAGAGGGCAATAACCGTAAGTGCAATTTGGGTAATCATATTACCTCCTGTTTTTTAAGGGTCGTTTTAGGGACTCATCATAGATCCGCTGTATATCTTCCTCATAAATCTTGAAGTGATGTAGGAGAATGCACTCTATAAAACTACTGACAGATGCCTTTCTCCCACCTATGCCAAAAACAATGTTGTACACTTCCTCATAAGTATTCCGACTGATATAGATTACCTGTCGGTCATTAATCTCCATCCGGTTGAAGAATAGCAGGCGATAATCATCTACATTCGATTGTTTCCGTCTCACTTTTGTCTCGGGAATCGGTTCCTCCTTTTGTTCCAGAGGCTTGCCTGGAGGAGACAGGTCTTTCTTCTTTGCCAGAGGAACGTCTCCTGCAATCAGCTCCATAACATAAGCCTCATCAATCTTGTCCGTTTTATCTGCCATGACTGTCTAATTTTATGATTGAACATATCTCGTCTATCAGCTCCTCTACATTACTCCCCTTGAGTAATCGTTTGTCGGCAGGGAAAAGAGTGGAACGGAAAGGCAGTTTGTGATCACAGGACATCTCTTTTCTGAAACGCTTGGTGTCAGGAATGACGGTTTTCATTAGTTGCAGTCCTAATGTTGCTATTCCTTCTTCGTAAATCCTATAGAGATCTGTTTTCTCGCGCCCGTCGACCTGATTCCAAAAAAGATGTATCTCTTTGGTCCGTTTGCTCTTGTTCATCACAATAACCTCATTGATTCTACTTGCAAACCTCAGACTGCTCTCCATTACAACCCGGTCGGCAATGATTGGAGTAAAAATGTAATCCAGGGAGGAGAGTGATTCTATTACGCCCTGGGAGTTCACCGTGCCCGGAAGATCGAAGAAGACAATATCATATTCCCCCTCACAGCCATCCAACATATCCTTGGTCACCTCAATGGCATCTTCGGGCTTGCTGCACAAAACAGGATAGGCACGCTTCGCTAACCCCGAGAACTGGTTTATGGCCATCCTTTTGTAAAAATCATCGGTTTCCACCAGTTTCTTATCCCTATCACGCATGGCATGGATACTAAACTGTGGGTAGTCACAATCAACCACAACCACGTTATACCCTCTAGTATAGTGTAAATAACTTGCCATTAATACTGTAAACGCACTTTTACCAACGCCACCCTTTTGAGTGGAGAAGGCCATGTAAATTGGTTCTTTCTTCATTTCGGTCATTCTTTAATTGATTATCTGATTATTGTTTTAATTCTTGCAATCTTGATTTCAAGACATCATAATTTCATGATTTCATTACTTCGTGATATCATTATTTCAAGATTGCATCCTCAAATGATTGATGTATGTAGAGGTTTCCATCAAGCATTAAACAAAGAAATAATGATTTTTTATAAAATTGATTATCAATGGATAAACTGTCTGTCGCTGTCTCCAATTGTCTCCTTTAAAGCCTTTCAAGCACCTGAAAAAGCCTATAACTTTACATAAACATTGTAGATGCTTCCATTTTGTACAAGAGATTTCCATCAATCCGTCTTTAGCACGGATTTTATTTGCGCCAAGCAAATAGCAAGGTGTGTTTTGAGTAACTCGAAATTCTTTCGGTTACTCAAAACTCCTTGCCCTTGACAGGGGAAGTTTTACTCCTAAGTCGTAAAACCACTAAAATAAAAAGAGATGAAAAAGAAAAATGAAACGGCTCCAAAAAGGAGCAATTTGGGCAGAATTCCAAAGAATGACCCGGCAACGAATAACTACATGGTGCGGTTAAATTCGGAAGATAAAGCAAGATTTTTAACCCTTTTTGAGCAATCGGGAATGCGTACGAAGGCTCACTTTATCGTGGCCAGGATCTTTAATAAGGAGTTTAAAGTGATCAACATCAATAAAGCTGCCGTTGATTATTATACAAGACTGACCTCCTTGTATTCCCAATTTCGAGCTATTGGAGTAAATTACAACCAGGTGGTAAAGGCTCTAAACAGCAATTTTACAGAGAAAAAAGCATTGGCTTTTCTTTATAGATTGGAGAAACAGACGATAGAGCTGGTTGCCTTGAACCGGCAGATCATTGAATTAACCAAAGAGTTTGAGCAGAAATGGTTGCAAAAATAAATATAGGAAGTTCGCTTTTCGGAGCATTGGCATACAATCAAAAAAAGATCATTGAAGGTGAAGGACGAGTACTTTGTTCCAATAAAATGACCGAAAGTTTGGATGGAGGGTTTGATATACATCGCTGTATGGTCGACTTTGAGAGGCAACTTTCCGATGATATTAAAACAGAAAAACCGATTATCCACATCTCCCTCAATCCTCACCCAGACGACCGATTGTCCGATGAGCAGTTGGCTGCCATTGCTCAGGAATATCTGGAGAAACTGGGATATGGCAATCAACCCTATATGGTATATAAGCACGAGGACATTGAGCGACACCATATCCATATAGTGTCACTTCGGGTTGATGATACAGGAAAGAAGATAAATGATAGTTTTGAACATCAACGCAGTAAAACGATCACCCGTGAGTTGGAACAGAAGTACGGACTTCGTCCAGCAGAGAAGCAGCAGCGTTCGAAAGCTAACCTGCCGAAAAAGGTTATTCCTCAGGAGGGTAATGTCAAGGGACAGATTGCCAATCTGATTAAGTCGTTATCTATCCGTTACCACTTTCAAAGCTTTAACGAGTATCGGGCTTTACTATCATTGTACAACATCTGCGTCGAGGAGGCTAAAGGTGAGGTTCGGGGACGGGTGTATAATGGGTTGGTTTATTTTGCTACCGATGACAATGGATATAAAACCGGAAATCCATTTAAATCTTCTCTCTTTGGAAAATCAGTTGGATACAAGGCAATTCAGGAACGATGCGAGAGATCAAAAGAGACGATCAAGGAAAAAGGATTTCGTGAACAGACCAAACAGACGGTTGCATCCATTATTCGTGAAAAAGGCACCCGATCTGAGTTTGAAAGAGAGCTGAAGAAAAAAGGAATTGATGTGATTTTACGCAAAAATGATTCTGGCCGTATCTATGGCGTAACCTTTATTGATCATAACACAGAATGCGTGTTTAACGGCTCTCGCTTGGGGAAAGAATTTTCGGCAAATGCCTTTCAGGAGTTGTTCTCTGCAAATCACCCAGACGGGAATAAACAACAACAGCAAAATCCGGAAAGATCCGCAAACTTGGTTCACACCTCTTCCGAAAATTACAAAGAGAACGAAACTGTCCTTGAATCAGCCTTTGATTTATTCATAATGCAGAGCCATGGAAATGACCCGGAAGAGGAGGCTTTTATTCGCAGAATGAGAAGAAAGAAAAAGAAAAAACTTAAGCCATAACAATTATGCAACAAGAAGATGATCTGAGAGCATTGGCAAAAATCATGGATTTTATGCGTGCCGTAAGTATATTATTTGTCGTAATGAATATCTATTGGTTTTGTTACCAAGCGATTCACCAAGCAGGTGTGAACATAGAGGTGATAGATAAGATTTTAATGAACTTAAACCGAACGGCAAGACTCTTTAACTCCATCATTTGGACAAAACTGTTTGCCGTGCTGTTATTAGCCCTATCCTGTCTGGGAACGAAAGGAGTAAAACAGGAAAAGATAACCTGGACAAAAATCAACAGCTTTTTATCTGTCGGGGTTATCTTCTTTTTTCTTAATTGGTGGATATTGAATTTGCCTCTACCCTTAGAGACAAATACCAAATTATATATCTTAACCATGACTGTGGGTTATACCTGTTTGCTAATGGGTGGACTTTATATGAGTCGCTTATTAAAGAACAATTTGATGGACGACGTATTCAACAATGAAAACGAATCCTTTATGCAGGAGACCCGATTGATGACCAATGAGTATTCAGTTAATCTCCCCACCAGGTTCTATTATAAGAAAAAGCAGCATAACGGCTGGATCAATATAGTAAATCCTTTTAGGGCAACCATAGTCCTCGGCACACCGGGTTCCGGAAAGTCATATGCGGTAATAAATAACTTTATCAAACAGCAAATAGAAAAAGGGTTCGCCATGTATATATATGACTTCAAATTTGATGATCTCTCGACAATAGCATACAATCACCTTCTAAAACACCAAGATTCTTATAAGGTGGTTCCGAAATTCTATGTTATCAACTTTGACGACCCTCGAAGAAGCCACAGATGCAACCCCATCAATCCTGCATTTATGACCGATATTTCCGATGCTTATGAGAGTGCATATACTATTATGCTAAACCTGAATAAGACATGGATTCAGAAGCAAGGCGACTTCTTTGTAGAATCTCCAATAATCCTGTTGGCCGCCATCATATGGTACTTGAAAATCTATGAGAATGGCAAATACTGTACTTTCCCCCATGCTATTGAATTTTTGAACAAGAAATACTCCGATATCTTCCCGATATTGACCTCTTATCCTGAACTGGAGAATTATCTTTCACCCTTTATGGATGCCTGGGAAGGAGGAGCACAGGATCAACTACAAGGGCAAATTGCGTCTGCTAAGATTCCCTTATCCCGTATGATTTCTCCACAACTCTATTGGGTAATGAGTGGAGATGATTTCACTCTCGACATCAACAATCTGGATGAACCAAAAATCCTTTGTGTAGGGAATAACCCTGACCGACAGAATATCTATTCGGCTGCACTGGGTTTGTACAACTCGCGTATAGTAAAACTGATTAACAAGAAGGGACGGTTGAAATGTTCTGTCATAATCGATGAGTTGCCAACGATCTATTTCAGAGGACTGGACAACCTTATTGCCACAGCACGAAGCAACAAGGTTGCAGTTTGCCTCGGCTTCCAGGACTTTTCTCAACTGAACCGTGACTATGGAGACAAAGAAGCCAAGGTCGTGATGAACACCGTCGGTAATATCTTCAGCGGCCAGGTAGTAGGGGAGACAGCGAAAATACTTTCGGATCGTTTTGGAAAAATACTTCAAAAACGCCAATCCCTAACCATTAACAGAAACGACAAATCCACCTCAATTTCCACCCAAATGGATAGTCTTATTCCAGCCTCAAAAATATCCAACCTTTCGCAGGGAATGTTCGTGGGAGCTGTATCCGACAACTTCGATGAAAGGATTGAGCAAAAGATATTTCATGCAGAGATTGTGGTTAATTCGGACAAGGTTCAAAATGAGACAAAAAACCATGTTCCAATTGCAAAAATCGCTAACTTTGAGAATAACAATGGAGAAGATACCATGAAAACCGATATAAATGATAATTACTCTCGTATTAAGAAGGAAGTTTATCTAATCATCGCAAGTGAGCTCGAGCGGATTGGTAATGACCCGGAATTAAAACATTTGATAAAAAAAACCGGATGAATATAAATATAAAAATATTTCCCGCCTTAAATGGAGACTGTCTATTGATTAAAGCTGGTGAGACCAATATTCTTATAGATGGTGGTTACGTTAATACTTATAAAGAATATCTTAAACCTGCCTTAATTGAACTCTCATCTGAAGGTGTTAATTTATCTCTTGTTGTTGTGTCTCATATCGATGCTGACCACATTTCCGGTATCTTGAAATTCATTGAAGAAAATGAACAACAAAACATAATTCCAATTCAGAATATTTGGCATAACTCTTTTAGACATTTATGCCAAAATGAACAGATAGATTCAAATTTCGATGAAAAACAGGTGTTTGGCGATATTAAAAAAGAACTGTTTCCTGATTTAGAACGATGTGTTAGTGCAAAGCAAGGCTCTTCTTTGGCCACTCTATTGCTCAAATACAATTATCCGTGGAATCGTCAATTTGAAGGGAATGCAGTATCTTTAGATACTATAAGAAATGTTCCGATACAAAAAGACATAAATATTATTTTACTTTCTCCCAATAATGAAAAACTTGGAAATTTGAGCAATTATTGGAGAAAGGAATTATACAAAAATGGTTATTTGGAAGTGCCTCATTCAATAGAATTTTGGGATGATGCCTTCGAGTATTTATTAGCCCAAGAAAAACAAGAATTGAGGTATGTTGAACAAAACATCTCTCACAAAAATGATATTGATTTTCATCGTTTAAAAGAATACCCATATATACCAGATATATCGCCAACCAACGGCAGTTCAATATCATTTATTTTGCAAATTGGAGATAGAAAATTGTTACTATTAGCCGACTCACATTCAGATCTGATTGTAAAAGAATTGAAAAAAATCTTTCAACCGGAAGAATTCCCAGTATTTTTTGATCTTATTAAGTTATCTCATCACGGGAGCTTTTCCAATAACAGTCCAGAATTACTAAACATGATAGATTCAGACAAGATTATCATTTCAACAAATGGGAAAATTTTTAACCACCCGGACATGGAAACATTGGCATGGATTATTACTAAAAAAAATGGAATAAAACGACGGTTGTATTTTAATTACCATCACCAAGTTTGTCACAATCTTTCAGATAACGAAATTAAAGAAAAATACAATTATGAAGTTGTCTTATTAACTAAAGGAGAAACAATAGAAATACTACTATAACATGAAAAATGTAATATTATCCTTAGAACAGATGGTGGTTAAAGTCTCATGTGGAAATGAAAATGCTACCGGATTTTTTTTAAAAGAAACGGTTTTGCTTACAGCCTTTCATGCTTTAGATGGTAATAAGGACGGGATTCCTATTGTAATTCATTATA
This sequence comes from Bacteroidales bacterium UBA6088, assembly GCA_002428635.1. Lineage (GTDB taxonomy): Bacteria > Bacteroidota > Bacteroidia > Bacteroidales > UBA932 > Bact-08. Next base: position 17,247 of record DIXE01000012.1, on the reverse strand, counting down.
ATGATGTACATATAGAAGCCTCCATCATATCTGTTGAAAAAACTCTTGATATTGCATTACTGCAAATCGAACAATCATTAGATGTTCGATTGTTTCCTTTGGAGGCTCTTAATCTAAGATTAGGAGAAGAATGGGAGACTTTTGGGTTTCCGTATAGGGAAAAAAATATTGGTTTTCGATTTTCGGGAACCGTGCATCAAATTGAATCAAATACTCGTTGGGATTATTTATTGAATTGTAGTAGTGTTCAATCCGAATATGACTATGGAGGTTTATCAGGTTCACCTATTGTCGCTTCGAATAAAATTTGTGCTATTACACTTGTTCAACAATCAAATAAATTAGGCTGTATTAGTATTAAAAAGATAGAAAAATTTCTTAAAGAAAACGGAATTGAAGTAAATCAACCATTTGATAACATTGCAATCCCTGACGGATTGAAAAGAGAGGTTATGGATTCAAACCCTAATTTCGCTGTATTTGATCATATAGATACCATGCTAGAAGAAAATACCGGATGGATACTTCTAAATGGCTCCCCAGGTTGTGGAAAAACAACAATATCTGCTACGTACGTACCTGATAATGACATCTATTATGTTGTAGGTAGATATTTTTTAAAAGTTCCTCAAGATAATCTTTCTGCAACCATAAGAGGTTCCAAAAGAAATTTTTTAGAGTGGATCGAAGAACTTGTGTATAGGACAATTGGCGAGACCCTTCCTGCACAAAAAAACTGGGAAGAAAAAGAAAAAGATGTTCCTAACTTATTAAACCAACTTTCATGTTATTTTGAATCTATTGATAAGGTTGGAATTATAATTATTGATGGACTTGATGAAATAATAATTCATGGAACAAGCGCACTATTCGAATTTTTAGGTGTTATCCCTTTTTCGCTTCCTGCCTCCTTACGAGTAATAATTTCTTGTACGTCAAAAGATATACTTCCTTTTCAAATAAAAGAAATTATTTCTTCTGAACAAGAGATACGTGTTGAGCCATTGGATTTAGCCCAATGTGAAAGATATATACATCAAAAAGTTAATGATATAAAGTTACCTTATGCATTTGTACAAGAATTAGCAAGAAAATCAGAGGGACATCCTCTTTACCTGAATTATTTAATAAACTATGTTTTGAATGAGTATTCAGCTTCTGATGATGAAGAGCAATTTCAGATGTGGGTGCAAACAATTCCTGTTATTAGCGGGAATATTGTCAATTACTACATTTCTATATGGGACAAGATTAATCAAAATGAAATAACTCTTGCCATTATTTCAACATTATCTCAAATGAGAGGTTCTACTAAAGAAGAAGACTTGATTCAAATGCTGGCAGAAGATTATCAACTATCTTTCTATACACAAATAAAGTCTCTTCTATACCTTCTCAATTATTCAGATAAAGAATATGAAATTTATCATTCATCATTTAAGGATTTTGTCATTTCGAATATTTCAGCTCATATTATAGAATCGATAAATGATAAAATCGTGACATTTTGTGAAGCAAATGAAAATAATAATTATTCAATATGGAATTACTTATATCATTTATCAAAGTGTTCTTTTAAAATCAGATGCATAGAACAATGTACACAAAAATGGGCAGATAGATGTGCTTCAATGAATGTTGATCCGGAGCTTGTTTTAATTGACATAAAAAATTCAACAAGTATTGCTATTGACGCAGAACAAACAACAGAAGTCATTCGACTACTTCTTCTCTCTCAGAGAATTGAATTTCGCTATGATTCTGTTTTTGCTGAGAACGCTTTTGAACTTGCAGAGGCTATGATTGCTCTTGGAAAACCTAATGCTGCATTTAAGTACTTAGTTCGAGGAAACACAATATTAACAACAGAATCCGATTCTATCTACTTTCTTCAACTCTTTTATGAAAATGGATACAGTGATTTTGCTCATATTCTATATGAAAATATATGTGCAAAGTCGCGAGAAAATTACAACGCAGATAGCTTTTCAACTCAAACATTTTTAACTCAACTATATGCACAGACTTTATTGTGCAATGAAGGAAAATTAGGCCTTGAACGTTTCAAACATCTAATGAAATCATTGTATGAATTTGAACAATCACTTAACAATAAAGATGATAATGAACTTTATCAGTCAATAAGAATGATCCGAGAGTATGGAGTTGCAGACAATAACGCATTCGTCCTTCGTAGATATAATCAATATAGACCGATAGAACAACTTATCCACTTGAGTACACATCCAGTTGATAAAATTCATTTCAAAACATTAGCCCTTTCATTGCTTAAATATGATGAACTTAACAATGCATTCAATTATATTGGAAAGAATGAAAGCCATATACAGGCTGTAGATGATTTAATTTCTTGCCTGCAAAAATATAAATTTGAATACACTCTTGAAGAATTGGATATCATACTATTGTCTATAGTACCTGATTGTAGAGTTTCAAAAGTTGTCATCGATTTAATCAAACAATACAACATACCTTTTAATAAGCTAAAACTTAGAGAGGAAAATGGTGTTGATGTGGATTTCAAGGAATTACTCCATAATTTTAATCAACATATGTTCCGAGGATATGTAGATGAAGATAATTTATACCCTTCTGTATCTGGGATTATGTATCGCCAAAAACAATGGGAAAACTATTTGGTTTCAATTATTGAGAATATTGCATTTATACAAGGGAAACTATATCGATACAGAGCAGACGGAAATACTGAAATTGGGAGTATATATAATCGTCTTCAAGAAATTTTAATAATAATTGATTTCTCATTTGATGAGCGTTCTCACTGGGATAGGAGTTATTATATACCGGAAAATGTATTTCCGTATATCTATTCTCAAATATCACATATTTACATTGATTTTTTTCAAAATAAAATCACAGATTTTATCAGTATTTTAAAGAGAAGAGCAGAGAACCAACTTTGTCTTTACACTGAAGGATTTCGAAGATCTTTATTTGACATTATTGATTTGTTAGCTAAAAATATGGATTTTAGAGGTGAAACCTCTGAACTATTAAATATATTGGAACAACACATTTTGACGGGGGTACAAAATAGATGGGAAAGAACCCCAGAACTTATAAGACTTGTTAAGTATTATGGATTAATTGATAATAGAGACAAGGCCTTAGACGTATTTCAAAAGATGTTGGATACTTCTATGGGGCCGAGTTGGTATAAAGAAGATCAATTACAACTTATCAATAGAATAGTACGTATAGGAGAAAATCAAAAACACGAACAATATTATCGCAATTATGCCAGCTTATTTGATTTGGCTTCAGGGGAAATGACATTCCAAAGATATGTTAGATATGAAAAAGAGAAGTTTATAGGAAGTTTGGTAAAACAAGGTCAATTATGTAGTGCTATAGAATATTTTAAATTTGAAACATTGCCATCATCTAGCAGAGTAATTCAGAATGCAGAATCAAATCCGATAGATATGCCGCGAAAAGGAGATGGATATATTCTTGGTGCAAAAAACATTGTTGAAGCAAATGGAATTCTAGAACTTTTAGAAATAGAAAAAAATGCTTCTCCGTTTACTAGATGGGCCCTGAGTGAGATATTCTTGATTAATGACGATAACTTTAGATATATAAGTTCATTTGCAGAAGTGCATGCAAAATTATTGAATGAAATAGAAAAAACGGAGCCCAAAAAAATTGACGCAATCCTTGAAAGGCTTGCAAATCATCTTACAACAAAGAAATTAGAGGAGAGCGACAGAGTTAGTTATTTAAAACATATCCAAGATAATACATCTGAAAGTATTGTAAAAAAAATACAAGGTTATTTACTAAAGCAAAATTTTTCATGGAATATTCAACATTCAAAGGACGAAACACAGAATAAATATTTAGAAACGAGAGATGTATTTGATGATGCATGCGAGTTTTACGAAAAAAACTCAACAAATACAACAAGAGATACAGTATTAAAAAAATTAATGGTGCCATTTGAACAAAGCCGAATAGGTATTTGGTTTGTGAATTATTCAAGAAAGCATTCTTTATTAAAAGAATATTTAAAGAAATATTTTAAAACAGACAAAGAAGCATTAAAAGTCCTAAAAAGTGTCTCTCTAAATTCCAGTTTTGAAAAGTGGGTAATTGTTAGCCAAATACTCTGGTTCATTGAAAATAACATAAATGACAATCAAATTGAACACCTGCATTCGATAGTAAGCGAGCACTTTTCTCTTTTAATCCGTCCAGAAGAGAATAGTTCTAAAAAATATGAATGGTTAGAGCTAAATAGGGATGCTTATCCTTCGGATCAAAAAATAATCGAACTTATTATATGGCTCTTAAATCATCCTAGTTTTTCGATTAGAGAAAAAGCAGATGATGTTTTATTGTGGTTAAGTAGAATGAATCAAGAATTTGTGATCAAGTCTCTAATAAATGAATCTACAAGTGATAGTATCACGCCAAATGTGCCAGTTATATCACTCACAAATGTGCCAGTCATATCACTCACAAATGTGCCGGATGTATCACTCATAAATAGGCCACATTAAAGAGTTGTAATCTAGTCATCATTCCTATGTATTTTTGAAAAAATACACTAAGGAGATGTCAAACAAAAAGATTACAATGCTAAAGCTTAAAAGGATTTTACAATTATTGGCAGCTGGTATTTCTCAAAGAGAGATCAGCAACAAAGTAGGAATAAGCAGGTCGTCTATAGCAGCCTACAAGGATAGAGCCGATTTATCCGGTAAAAGTTATCAGGACCTCTTACTATTGAGTGATTCAGATGTTGCCTCATTGCTGCAACGCACGGATTACCGGCCAGGCAAAGATGCTCGTTATAACGTGCTTGAACCTCTCTTACAAGAATACAGTGGCGATATTACGCAAAACCGTAGTACATATGAATGTCTTTGGGTGGAATATCTTAAATTAAATCCTGGAGGCTATGGCTATACACGTTTTAAGGCATATATTCAAGACTATATTAAATCTCATCATTATTCTTATCACAACGTCTATGCTCCTGGTTTTGAGATGCAGGTTGATTTTGCTGGAGATAAGCTCAAGCTGATTGATCGTAAAACGGGATTAATTACAGAGGTTGTTGTTTTGTGTTGTATTCTACCATATAGTTCCATTGCCTTTATTATAGCACTTTACGATGCTACTCAGGAATCATTTTATTACGGTCTCTCAAGAGCATTATCTTATTTTAGAGGAGTCCCAGAATCGGTCAAGAGTGACAATATGAGGCAATGGGTGACACGTACAGACAGATATGAGCCTACATTCAATGAATCCACCATGCAGTGGAGTGTGCACTATGATACAGAACTCGTTGCCACGAGACCTGCTCGCCCAAAGGATAAGGCTCACGTGGAGGGCTTGGTATATAAGACTTACCAGTTCGTATACTCTCGAATCAGGAACGAGGAGCACCAGGAACTACATATGCTTAATGCTCGTATGTTTGAACTGATAGAGGAGTTCAATAGCCGGAATATGTCGGGACGTACTTACAGTCGTATGGAACTTTTTGAGAGAGAAGAAATGCCACTGCTCAAGCCTCTTCCTGCAGAACCATTTATATTAAAACATAAAAAAGAGTTCCGTGTACCGTCCAACTATCATGTCCAAATAGGAAAAGAGAGACACTCTTACAGTATTCCTTATCAATATGTAAATCAGAAAGCTACCGTGGTGTTTGATATGGAAGGAGTAGAAGTATATGTTGCCTATAATCGTGTGGCCATTCACAAACGGGATTTAAAGGCTAACGGATACACAACGGAACCATCTCATATGCCCGAAAATCATCGTGCATATCAAAAAAGCACAGAGTATAATGCTGCATATTACATAGGACAAGCTCGTCATATAGGGCCACATACAACAACAGTAATAGAACGTATTCTTGCATCACAACCTTTCATTCAGCAGGCTTACAGGTCAAGCCAAGGCATATTGTCGCTGGCAAAGAAATACCCTGTTGAAAGGTTAGAAGCAGCATGTAAAAGAGCATGCACAACTACTTCAGCTGTAAGTTATACTGCAATAAAAAGAATCCTGGAATTAAAACTTGATAAAGAGCAAATTAATCCTGACACATCACATATTCCTTTCCACGAAAACCTCAGAGGATCATCTTCATTCGAATAAATATCACACAAAAAATATATAATTATTATGAATAATCAAGAGACACTAATCCAACTTGAATCCCTCAAAATGAAGGGCATGGCACAGGCCTTCTCTGCCATTATGAATCTTCCATCTCACAACAGGCCTCCCTTTGAGCAGATAATGGCTAAGATGGTAGAGTCTGAACTACTCTTTCGAAGAGAACGTAAGACTACAATGTATCTTAAAACAAGTAAGTTGAGATACAATAGCATTCTTGAGGAAGTTATCTGTTCTGAACAGCGTAACTTTACTAAAGTACAATTATTGGAACTATCTGACTGTAGCTTTGTTAAACGAGCAGAAAACATACTCATAACCGGTAAAACCGGTTGCGGGAAAAGTTATCTTGCTTGTGCTATAGGAAAACAAGCTTGTCATATGGGTATACGTACAGAATACTTTGCTATGAACAAGTTCATTGAAAAAATAGCTATGGCAAAAATTGACGGATCCTTTATTAAAATCATTAATCACATTGGAAAAAATGACCTGATTATCTTCGACGATTTTGGATTGCAACCGTTGGATACTAACTCCCGTTTGGCCCTTTTGCAGATACTAGAGGACTTTTATGAAAGAAAATCCATTATCATAACATCCCAACTACCGGTTAAAAGCTGGTATGATTATATTGGAGAACCTACTCTCTCTGATGCAATAATGGATCGAATAACCAGTAACTCGATGAGAGTTGAAATTTTGGGTGAATCATTGAGAAAAAAAGAGAGAAAAAATTAGTACTTTTATGATTAGTTTACAGCTCTTTCTTAGTGGTCTAATTGTGTGTGATACGATGGACTATTTGATGTGATATATTCATACAAGCGACAAACCCATTAATTCTTGTAAAAAATGTTCATTTATTTTAAGGAAATTATCAAAAGATAATCCCGAATTATTAAAACAGGCTTTTTTATCTGACAATTCGCTAATTGACAGAATACATAAAATCAAACATTTTACTATCTTCAAGAACTATTTGGATATCTCAATAGAACTAAATAAAACAGATTACTTCACTTTATATGAATCATTAAAAACACAAATCCCTATAGCAAGGGTTATAACTGGGGAGGTTATCTTAGATGATGCATATTTGTCACCGATAAATGATAATATTGAATATCTCAATGATATACAGGTTCTTAACAAAGAATTTTGCGAATTATTGAAAGAAAAAGTGAATGAGTATTGTTACCCCCTAATTCCAATAGATTTTGCAAAATCAGATTTATATGTTAAACGAAGTTTTTATGATGCAAAATTATATCGAGGTAGATATTTTGAACTATTGGATCACGCATTAAATCATGCAATTATGTGTAGGATTGATGAGAAAAATATTGATGAAATTTATGAATATTTAAATTGCGATTATAATGTTTGAGTCTAAAACACCACCTATTGATTCTCGAAAAAATTTTGAGAGAAATGCGTTTTTACTTGCTGAAGGACTGAATGCTGGAAAAATATTATTTAATGAAGAATTACGACATTCTTTTAATGGATTGACTCGCGTAAGAATTCTTCCTAATGGAAGAATTAACCTACACACAATAGATGAAATGACTAGATGTTTAATGAATTCTTTAAAAGCAATGACGTCTCATGAATTTAAAAAAGAAAACAATGAATAAACATGGTTTTCCAACACCAAAAAACAGGGCAGAGTTTGAACATAACATTGCCCAAATATATGAATCAGGATTAAGAAAATCAGAATATGAAAATAAGAGTTCATTTGAAAATTTCGTCACGTCAGTTGGCAAAGATCTACAAAAAGTTAATTTTCTACCAAATGGTAGGCTGGACTTATTGTCAATTAATGAATCCTTACGTCTACATGGTAATAGTATGAACTGGATGAAATTATTACCTCCAATTATAGTTGCTAATAATGTTGATGCTTCAAAAATTGTAAAGTAATATAAATATTAATCAAAAAAATAAAGTATTTTAATTGGACTGAGTAAAGAATCATGAAAAAGACAATCCGAGACAATAGGAGACAAATCGCACAAAATGAATTAGATACTGAGTAAATTGTCGTTTTTCACCATAACTTAGAGGTTGATAATGTCAAAATAATAAATAAAGACTTATTAACCATTTTTTGTTTAATGGGTCATCAACTCACCACTAAAATTCAAAGTTATGGAAGTAAATCAAAAAAATCAAGATGTACTATTGGTCAACGAAAAGGGCGACACAAAACTTAATGTCGTTGCCGGATTGGGCGAAGATGGGAAGCCCATGGTAGTTCCACCAAAGAATGAAAACGAACCCAATTTTATGAAACTCGACAAACAGGGTAATGTTTTGGATAACTTCATGGCCAACTTTGTCAGGCAGTACAAAGAACCTACTCATTTCGGATTCTTCAAAGTCTCTGCCGATCAGGTTGAGAACAGCTCAATTGTGATGCAGGAAATGCTAAAGGATCCAGATAACCCATCAAACAAAAGCATGTTGGACTCTTATCGGGTTTTACCCGAAGATTTTACTCAAAAGGAAGCAAATCAAGAGCAGGTTTCTCCACATCAAGAAAACACTAAACCAGAATTCAAACCCCTTGATGAGAGCCGTATTGATTGGAATCAGTTGGAACGTTTGGGTGTGACGCGTGATACATTGGAGAAGAGCGGTTCTTTGGAGGCAATGCTAAATTGGAAAAAGTCTCCGGAACTTATTCCTATAACACCAAAATTTGATGATATTACACTTCGCACAGAGGCCCGTCTCTCATTTCGTGAGACGGTCGACGGTCATATTACCGTAGGCATCCATGCTATACGAAAGGAACCTGAGCTAGATCGTCCATTCTTCAATGTTCGGTTGTCTAATGAGGATAAACAAAATCTGCTTAACACCGGCAACGCTGGTCGATTGATTAAAATTGAGCCTATCAAGGGACAACCGATCTCTGCTTATGTTTCGGTAGATAAGCTGACCAATGAGTTGGTTGCCTGCCGAGCCGATAAAATCCGTATTCCTGCTGAGATCAAGGGTATAAAATTAGACGATAACCAAAAGCAAAAATTATCTGAAGGACGAGCCATCTACCTAGAGAATATGATCTCCAAAAATGGCAAAAACTTCAATGCAACCTTACAGGTCAATGCAGACAAACGCGGGATTGAGTTTCGGTTCGATGAAACACAAAAGCAAAACCACTCAAATACTCAAAGCAAAGACTTTTCTATACCTAAAAAGATAGGAGGAGTGGAACTCTCCGAGAAGCAACAAAGTACACTCAAAAATGGTGATGCTATCTACATTAAAGGTTTAAAAGATAAATTAGGACAGGAATATAATGCATATGTCCGGGTAAAAAGTACTGATCAGAAACTTGACTTTTTCAAATGGAATCCGGATAAGTCAAAGTCCAAAGATATTACACCATTGCAAAAAGAGGAAATCAAGCAGAATAAGGAAGAACCCAAAAAATCAAAAGGAATGAAGCTGTAAACAGATATGAACATAGACAATGAATCCCGGGAGTTATCGTATTATCGATTAACTCTCCTCGCTTTCCTCAAAGAGAGCCACCCGGAACAAGTGGGTGATACGACATTTATTAGTGTCCGAGCAGAAATAGCCTCACAAGCATATTCCGATGCAATTGATAACGGTTTTGCAATCCCTCTTGCTGTTGAGATGGCAAACGAAGCATTGTTTGAAGGGCTCCATTTCTCCAAACATGACACACTGATTAACATAATTTGGAACGAGTTTTCTGATGACGTGCCACAGGGAGACGCAAAAGCATTTGCAGAAAAAATATTGCCAATCTGTGAAAAGGTATTTGAAAAGTATCCGCTGTCGGATGACTTCTCCTATTCTCCCGAATACGAACGACTCTATACAGAATTGACAGGAACCGTGCAAATCTATATAGAAGAACATGTCATTTAACCGAAAGGCAAAGTTAAGAGACAATATAGAGGCAATAAGGACAGTATTACTATTAGATAGAGAAAATAGAAAGGCAACTCTCCACGAACAAGAGATTCTTCAACGCTATTGCGGCTTTGGAAGATTAAAATACATTTTGAATCCGGCAAGCGGCTTGTCTGATTCGATGCAGTGGCCAAAGTCGGATCTGGAACTATAATACTCTCCACTTTTCAACCACAGGGGATGTTTTTTAAGTTTAAATCCTATACTGCATATTCATACCAGCCATAAGGTGTTTTTCTATCCAGACTCTGGTAAGTTCTCCGATTATTGTAATAGTTCAGGAACTACTTCATACCTTTGATGTATAATACTCCCCATCTTTCAACCACCGGGGATGTTTTTTATGTTTAAATCCTATGCGGCATATTCATACCAGTCATAAGGTGTTTTTCTATCAAGACTCTGGTGAGTTCTATGATTATTGTAGTAGTTCATGTACTCCTTTATGCCCTTTACAAGTGTGTTTCCATCCTCAGCCGGCCAAATGTAAATGTACTCTTGTTTAATTGTTCTCCAAAATCTTTCTATATAAATGTTGTCAAGAGCCCTGCCTCTGCCATCCATACTAATCGTGATTCCTTGTTCTTCAAGATACTCTGTCCATAATGGGCAGGTAAATTGCGATCCCTGGTCAGAATTTATAATCTCAGGCTTCCCACAATCTTTAATAGCCTGCTTGAGAACATTAAGAGTGCATTCGGCACCAAGAGTATTGGAAAGATTCCAACCAACAATATAACGGCTGTAAACATCAATAATTGCTGTAAGATATAGAAACCCGCGCTCCATTGGAATGTATGTAATATCAATGCACCAAACCTGGTTTGAATGTGTTATGTCTAACCCTCTGAGTTTGTATGAATGAATGTATTTTGCCATCCCCAACTTGCTGAGATTTTTCCCTGGATAAATGGCCATAACTCCCATTTTTCTAAGGAGTCTTCTTACTTTCTTGGGACCAATCAATATGCCAAATTTCTTTATAAAGTCTACCATGCCAAGAACTCCTTTAGTAGGATATTGATGATACTCCTTATCCATCTTGAGCATCAGATCAAGATCTTCGGCACTTTCTTCAACAGGTTTATAATAAATAGAACTCCTGTTCAAACCAAGCAGTTCGCATTGTCTGCGGACACTAAGTTTACAATCTGGAGAGACTATTTTTTTGAGGACTTCAGTATCCCCAGTTTTTCTGAGGCCCTCTTGCAAAAATCCACCTCTACTTCCAATCTTCCTATCTTTTCATATAATGTCTGTTCTCTCTTTTCCGCCTCCTCATCTGGAGCTTTTGTTGAGAAGATCTCAGGACTGCGAGAGAGAAACTCTCGCTTCCAGTTTGAAATCATTTGCGGGTGGATCCCAAAGCGTTTAGACAGATCACTAAGAGTCTCCTGTTCCTTAATAGCCTCAATGGCTACTTGCGCCTTAAAAGCGGCACTGTGTTTTTTCCTGCTTGTGTTCATACGAGTAAAATTAATCATTTTATTAAATTTACCCAGTGGTCTGAATTTACGGGAGTATTATAATGAGTGTGTTTCCATCCTCTGCCGGGCATATGTAAATATATGCCTGTTTGAGTATTCTCCATAATCTTTCAATATAAATGTTGTCTGAAAACGAAGACTTGGGCGATGTGAAAATGTTAAGTGAACTTGATTACAATGATTTTTTAAACATTTATTGCTCTTTTAATTATGAAAGCAAGATACATAAAACAATTGAAACATACAATTAGATATCTGATTACTAATTAACTAAAAATAAAAACTCTTTTCGGAGTGGATTCAATATTTCAGTATCAATTTTTTCAAAGACTTAATCCCTTTTTTTACGGACATCTTTCCCAGATATATCAATCTAGCGAGAGTAATGGCATTAAGTGTTTGGATCTCGCTCGCATTGGCCTCCTTTGCATACTCTGAGGCGATAATCCCCAGACATCCGATTGGTATATCAAGCCGGTTCATATTCTTAATTCCCCTGTGGTAGTTATATCGGTGAAACTTCATCCGGTTATCGTCTATCAGTGAGAAGTCGTACACATTTTCTTTAAGCTGATAGAGGACATTACCTACATTGTAGTCGTTGTGAAATATACCGGCTTTATGGAGCCGGTATGAGAAACGGGCAAAGGCTTTAAGAGCTTCTTCTGATTCTGCGACTGGAAGAATCAGTAGCTCTTCAAGTGGCTTGTAATTAGTATACAGGCACATATAATAACTCTGATAAAGCAGCCCGTTTTTGAGACAATTAATATATGCAACCGGCTCCGGAGAGCTTATGTCCTTGCCCAAAAGAAACATAGAGTGTTCATATGCCCTGCGAGCCTTGGATTTTCTTATATGCGCATAGACAAATTTGTTCGGGAGTGAGATCTGTTTGAAATACTTAATTACGAGAGAAATGCCATTTACGTTTACAACTCTTACTTCATTTCGTCCGGCATGAACAATATCGCCCAGAGAATTAAAGTTTTCTGGTATTTGGTAGACGAAATCTTTAAGGTATGAGTAGTTGGGATTGATAAATATTTCTGATCTCATAAAAAAGGCATAAAAAGGTAGGGAAAATCCTTTACTTGCGATAATCGCTTCTTAGTCTATTTTGTATTAATTATTTTTTAAACCACTAATTATTAGATTAATAAGGATATTAAGGCGCTCATCCCAGTTGGGGAATTTATCTTCAATTGCGAGGTCAATGGTAAGACTCCTGATCGCACTTACAGCAGAATAAGCCAAAAGGTCGGAATCAACTTCGAAAAATGCCGGAAATTCTTTATTTTTTATTCCGAGAAGCAAAATTTCTTTTACAGACTGAATTTCTCTCATGTTGAATTTTTTAATTAACAAATCTACCGGCGATAATTTTTCAAATACTTCCCCTTGGATAATTTTGTAAAGAATTACTTTCCTTTTTATTGTTCTGATTGACACAGAAAAATAGGTTTTAAGTTTTTCTTCTGCAGATGTAACTTTTTCAATTTCACTTCTCGTTTTATTAAACACTTCGTCAATTTCTCGCATGACAACGTCATTAAAGATTTCTTCTTTGCTTTTGTAATAATAATATAAAGTGCTTTTACCCTTGCCCATTACTTTTGCAATATCTTCCATTGTAGTTTTATGGAGGCCAAATTGCTGAAATAATTTCTGTGCAGCAAGTAAAGCTTCTTCTCTTATTTGTTCTTCTTTGGATTGTCTTGACAAATACATTTGGACAAAATACGTTTTAACGTACAAACATAATTAATTTTTTATTGAAGAACAATTTTTAGATAGCAAGTAGTAATCTTTTATCAGTCGGCTCTTTTTACCTTTTCTATAGTTCATGTTAATTCTGCCGAGCCGCTCAATTTTGTACTGAGATAACCGGGTTTTCATTGCAGTAGAATCGCCTGCATCCACGACTAATCCAAACTGTTTCTCCCTGGGAAGGCAGATTCGACTGTTATTTTGTGGAATTAGTGAAATTGGTTTGCCAAAGTCCCAGACGATTTCAGGCGCAACATCTGATAACCGGTAAGTTTTTACATTGTACTGCTTCTCAATGACTCTGACTTTGCTTGCGGGGGCATAATCGGGGTTAAGGAAGAGTTTTTCCGACATAGGAAAAACTGCTATAACCACCACTGTGAACAAGGCTATCATGGCGTAAAATACTTTTTTAAAATTCTTCCCGATCAGTCCGTTGACAATGAGAAAAGTGCAGATATATACCAGTATGGAAGAGACAACATAAAGAAGTATGTATTCCTTTATACCTTCTTTAAGCAGAAACATAAGAACAAAAGGGTATATAAAACCTATAAGTGCAATAATCCCAAAAGAAAAGCAGATCCATATTTTCTCTCTTTGGGCCATGCTTTTATTGAAGTGGTTAATCAGATATTCAATATAAAATCCTGTTGTCAATGCTAACGGAATAAGTGATGGAACTAAATACCTTACCTTTTTTTCGGGGATCAGGGATAGAAAAATAACTGTAAATAAAGTCCAGAGAATGGCAAAACGGTATGCTTTTTGGTTACTCACCCTGCTCTTTAAATAGGGGTAGAATAAAGCCGTAAGGGAAGGAATTGCCCACAAGCCGCTTTGGATGAAAAAATTCCAGTAATAATAGAAGGGTTTTATTTCATAACTTCTCCAGTTTGATGCCTCATGGGCAGTGATAATCCTGAAATATTCAGGATCCTTCAGCCGGACATATATGTACCATGATAATCCGATAGTCAAACCGGATAAAAGCATATTCAGTAAATAGAGCCTTTTTTCCCGAAACGGAATGCGATACACTATACCGTAGCTTATCAGGAAAGGTAAAAATAGGGCATAAAAAGAGACTGGACCTTTACTTAAGATGGAAAAACCTAAAAATAGTCCAGCGAAAAAACTATTTCGCAAACCGCCGGACTCATTTTGAAACACTTTCCAAAGGAAGTATATACTCACCAGCATAAAGCTGTGTGTATACATATCCCACTGATTATCTCGCCCTGCAAAAAATATATAGAACGATGTTATTAAAATTAACGCATTGTTGAATCTGTGTTTTGAACTTAATCCAAGAAGTTTGGAGCAATAATAAAAAGCGAAAACCAAAAGAAAAGTTACTGCTGCTACCGGTAACCGTAAGGTATTAAGAGAATCAAAGCCAAAAATCCTGCCCGAAGCAGCAGTCAACCAGGTAGGTAAAGGCGGTTTTTGGTAACGAGGCTCGCCATTAAGAGTGGTAAGTAAATATTCTTTATTCTGCACCATTTCGCGGGCAGAAATGAAATTACGGGCTTCCATAATATTTACTTCAGCTTTGTTCAGACCGGAGAGCAAGAGCAAGCTCGTAACCACGAACAAAATTATCTCTTGTTTAAAATGAAGCAGTCGGCGCAGCATGTTTTTTAGCTTTATGTCACAAAAATATGAATAATTTGCAGAGGATCGATTTTAGAAAGTTTGTTTAATAAATAAATTATACGAAATTTGCGCATCAAAACGAAAATCGTATAATCGTTTTGTGAATGAAAAAAGAAGAAATCATACGCAGTGAAATTATTGACGCTGCATGTGCCTCGAGGAGCCGCAAAAGTATTTGCAGAAAAAATATTGCCAATATGTGGGAAGGTGTATGATAAGTATCTGCTGTCGGATAACTTCTCCTATGCTCCCGAATGCGAACTACTATATACAGAATTGACAGGAACCGTGCAGATCTATATAGAAGAACATGTCTTTTAACCGAAATGTAAAGTAAAGAGACAATATCGAGGTGAAGGGATATGCTTGACACAGCATAGCGTTTAGTACAATAATTTTGATTACAGAGTAGTAAAATTGGATATCCGAATATAATATCTATCTTTGCATACCAAACGTTCAGTATTTTATGAAAGACACAAAAGAATACATTATTGATGAGGCTCATAAACTATTTTTAAAACACAGCTATGAAGCAGTGTCTATAAGTGATATCAGTCAAGCTATTGGTCTGACAAAAGGCTCTTTATATCATCATTTTAAAAACAAAGAAGAGTTGTTTAAGTCCGTGATAGATAAGAGTTTTTTGATACAGTCTGTCTTTGGTCAGTTTGATGTTGAAAATACTAGTCTGAAACAGCTAAACGATAAATGCATTGAAAATTTTCAAAATATTCTGAATCAGCTGTTTGGAAATGATGATGAATTTGATTCCATAAATTATTTGTCACTTCTTGTTGATAGCTTCCGTCACTACCCGGGATATCGGGAAGATAAGTTCAGCATTTTTGATACTGAAATAGAAAGAATAAAAATTGTTCTTAAAAATGCAATAAAAAATAAGGAAATACGAGACGATATAAATACTTCAATTATGTCATTGAATTATATTTCTTCAGTTGTTGGAATAGCGGGCCATTTCTTACATTCAAATTCAATATCTCTGGCAATTTCATCGATGCGTGATCAGCTGGATGAATTATATAAATTAATGAAAAAATAATATTTTTATATGCTCAATAACATACTAACCGTTCAGTATTACATACCGGCCGTTAAGTATGTAACCGTAAGATATTAAATAGTATAAATAGATAAATTACTAATTACAAATGAAACCAGAACTTAAAATTTTAGCCTTACTTATCCTCACTTCTGCATGCACCCATAAACAAGAATCATTAACCAAAGGAGAGAAAGTATCATATGTAACTATTCAAACAGTCAGGACCGCAAAAGATGAAGCATTATTGCATTATAGCGGAACTGTTGAAGCATCGCAAACAATCCCATTAACTTTCCAGAGTACTGGTATTGTGACCTTAGTTTCTTATCTGCAGGCAACCGGACGATAATTCAAATAGAAACATCCTGTTAAAAAATTATAAACCTTCCACAGTCAGTAAGAATATATTAAAGAATAATTTTGTAATGCTATCCTTGATTATCAAAAAGAGATGTGGAAAAATAAGTGATCAGTTAACAAAAATGAAAAATATTGTATGATAATAAATCATGTAACTCATTATATACCGGATATTGTAATACCAAACGAATACTTTTTTGCTAAATATGGTATTACCAATGAGGAAATAATTTCTAAAAGTGGAATTAAGCAAAGAAGACGGACACGGCCTGATGAGAACACCAATTCAATGGCAATTGAAGCTGTAACAAAAGCTTTACCTGATTTACCGTTTCCAATAAATGAAATAGATTTAATAATAGGTGCAACATATACACCTTATGATACCGGTGGCACATTGGCTCATGCGGTACAGAAGCAATTTAATATTGGCGAAGCGAGATGCTTTACAATTGATTCTGCATGTTCATCCTTTGTAAATGCAATAGAAATTGTTGACTGCTATTTTGCTAATAATAAAGCTAGTAAAGCATTAATTGTTATTTCTGAAAATAATACCGCTTATATTGATGAATCTGATAAAAATTCTTGTTTTTTATTTGGTGACGGTGCGGCGGCTGTATTTATTACCAATCAAAGATATTCTACTGGTGATATTGAAATAATTGATGTTAATACTACGGGCCTGGGAAACATCGGAAAAAGTATAGATGCTGTTTATGTCAGACCTAATCACGGAGGAATAAGGATGCCTTTTGG
>DIXE01000038.1 GCA_002428635.1 Bacteroidales bacterium UBA6088 | reverse complement strand
TATAAATTATTTACGGATGAAAACAATCGTATTCTGTCTGATAACGGGGATTCTGGTTCTTACTCCCTTTTCCTGTGAGAAAGGGTTAAGAATGTCGGATATAATAGATTTGTCAACGATTGAAATGACTCAATATTTTGAATCAGAAATTTTTTCTGAAAACGACTTGAAAATATATGGGAAATGGAGAGTTACAGGCATCTCGGGTGGTTTCACAGGACAGGGATATGAACCGGATTTTGATTATTTGGTTATAAAGAAAATAGGCATTTACGCCTTTGTCAAAAACAACAAAATTCTGGAGTTCGGCAAAATTGTACCTATAGCACAGACAACAAATGATCTTAGATTAAAGATTAACCTGGAAAAGGATGTGAATTCAGATACTTTCTTTTACGACAGAGAAAAGTATGTAGAATTTTCGGGGAATGACATAATGAATCTTAATTCTCCTCCTGCCGACAGATATAACTATCATTTTGAACGAATTAATTAAATTTATTTGTAAACAAAAATAAAATTTATTTGTAATATGAAAACTAAAAATCTTCTTTTCAGATCAGCAACCCTGATCGTTGCATCATCCTTAATTCTAACATCCTGTCTGGGCGAATCTGAATATGAAAAACAGGTCAAAATAGATGATCAGATCATTTCGGAATACCTTGAGGAAAACGATATCCAAGCTCAGAAGCACTCATCGGGGCTCTATTATCTGGCCGTTACTCCAAACAGCAGCGGTGCCACACTCAAAAAGAACGATGTGGTAAGTTTCTACTACTCTATCTCCCGACTCGACGGAACAGTAATTGAAAGTATAAACAAAAACGAAGACGAACCTGCAAAATTCAAACTTCTCTCCTATACGATCATTCCGGAAGGTCTGGATCAGGCAATTGATCTTATGAGAGTCGGCGAGAAGTTCAGATTCTTTATCCCCTCTTACCTAGCATACGGAAGCTACAGCACCGGTGATTTTTCTACTAATTGCAACTTTATCATAGATATAGAGGTTACAGATGTGGAATCTGAGGCCCAGATCAACGAGAACCAGCTGGATTCAATTGAAGCGTATATGACAGAGAAATATCCTGTTCATCAGCTCTTTGCAACTGGTCTCTATTTCGTGGACAGCATTCCTGGGACAGGCAGTATGCCTATGGAGGGAGACCGCGTAAATGTTGATTTTACCAGGATGTACCTTGATAATGATACAATTAAGTCTGTTAACAACACATCTTTCCGTCTTAACAGAGGAGAGGCAGTACAAGGTCTTGAAGATGGCATCAGACAGATGAAAGAAGGCGGCGTGGCAATACTGATAATGCCTGCAAGTCTCGGATTCAAGCAAAGTCTTTGTGTTATCCCTCAAAAGACTAGACAAGATTTGTTGGATGACAAAATTGTATCATCTGAGGTGTTGCCATACTCAATTATAAAATATGTTGTAAAACTCAATACAATAAACTAATTTCACATCCGGCAGACACCTCCGCCTGTGTCTGCCGGATTTTGAAAAACAACAAGTAAAGAACTGCAGAGTGGCAAACACCGGCTCAGAGGAACTGGAAAAAATAATTCAGGGTTGCATCCGGAGAAATGAAAAGTCCAGCGAAATGTTGTACAAGAAATATTTCGGATATGCACTGAGTGTTGCACTGTTGTACACAGGCCAACGGGAAGATGCAATAGAGGTGGTGGATGACAGTTTCATTAAGGTCTTTAATGAGATCGGGCGGTTTGACATCTCACAACCATTTAAGGGATGGCTTCGCAAAATTGTGATTAACACATCAATAGATCGCTTAAGAAAAAATAACCGGATGATAGAGTTATCCGAATACGAACCAGCAAGGGAGGATCACTACAATCCTGAGATTATCGGGAAACTAACTGCTTCAGAGATAATGTCGATGTTAAACCTTTTACCCGAAGTCCACAAGACTGTTTTTTGCCTTTATGAGATCGAAGGATACAGCCACGAAGAGATAGCAGGCAGACTTAGGATCCCGGAAAGCTCTTCGAGAGTATACCTCACCAGAGCCAAAAAAAAACTAAGAGAGCTGTTCCATAAGAATTACAACACAAACCATATATGATATGGATAACGAAGAGAAAGAGTTAAAAGAAAAGATTATACAGGCCTTGTCGGAACAGGAAGAAGAGTACATCCCCGGCGCCTGGGAAAGCTTTGTCAGAAAGAGGAACAGGCGCAGACGCGTTGTATTTGTACGGTACTCTTCTGCAGTTGCCGCATCACTCTTTCTGGGCTGGCTGATTATCGGAACACCCGGCATCAATAATCAAAAGGATGGAGATTTGTTATCCTTCAAACCGTCAATAAGTGTGGTGGATTCTGCCAAACGGGAAACAGGTCTCCCTGATGAAACTTTGATTCTTTCAGAAGATAAAAGTAAAGCTGCATCAGTTAAGGTTATAGCAGAGAAGGGCACGGTAGAGAAGATTATGGCAAAGAATATTGCGGCAGATAAAAGTGCAGCAGAGATAAGTGCAGCAGAGATGATTAGCGTGACAGAAAAGCCTGATTCAAAAAATACTTTGGCTTTGTTACAAAGAACCGAACCGGAAAAATTGAAGACAGACAATCAGAATACCACAACAATTCAGGAGATTGAAAAACCTAAGGAGGTGACCGTTATCAGTGACACTACAAACGTATCAAAAGAAATGGCAATTTCGGAATCTGTTCAAAAAAATGTGGGAACAGAAAAAGATTATAAGGCCATCCCAAGAACCGAAAGGAAAGTAAGGTTTGGGATCAATGTTGCTCCAGGGATGAGTGCAACCTCTTCCGGTTCCTCATTTAACTATTCCGGAGGCGTAAACCTTGACATTGCAATTACTTCCAATCTTCAGATATCTACAGGGGTACAGGTAGAACATCAGAGTGTTGTGAGTAAAAGCTCAGGTTACAACAGTGCCATTCCGGCAGATGTAAACAGGGCAGAACTGGTAAATCTGGATATACCCGTTAATATCACCTGGAATGTAGCCTCTAACAAATCAGGAAGTTATTATATCTCGGGAGGTATCTCTTCCATTGCTTACCTGAGTGAAAGATACAGCACAACCACATATCGTCAGGAATTGAGAGAATTTGCAGCTACAGCCACAGCCGGTCCAGAAGATGACAAGACATACCGACTGGAGCAGGTAGAGACAACAAATACAAGGTCTGTACCCAGCAATCAGGTTCAGGACATTGCCGGAAGGATAAATCTCATAATAGGATTTAAAAGGGAACTCACCCCCGGACTTTCACTACACATAGAGCCTTTTCTTAAAATTC
Organism: Bacteroidales bacterium UBA6088; assembly: GCA_002428635.1. Classification (GTDB taxonomy): domain Bacteria; phylum Bacteroidota; class Bacteroidia; order Bacteroidales; family UBA932; genus Bact-08. Next base: position 16,168 of record DIXE01000038.1, on the reverse strand, counting down.
CCGTAACCGGGATGGCTTCTGAGAAACTTAGATTCACCACCAGCGGTGTCACCTGCAAGATCTCATTCTGACAAGATTGCCGCACCTATTGCAGTAGTAAATTCTGCCATCTGCGGAAATTCGAACTCAACAGAATACAACTTAGATATCTCCTCCAGGATTCTCTTACCTATAGGGTTGTTGCTTCCATTACCGGTTATCAGGACAGAATCCAGATTTCTGCTCTTTGCAGCAAACACAGATACCATTCCGATAACCTGATACACCATATTAATAATACCCAGTGCGATATCCTCACGGGTGGCGGTGTCAAGCATTTTTCCAAAATTGGATGCAGTTGCCTCAGGGTTCAGAAAGCTGATTCCTCCGTCTGAAATGTCTTCTATCAGGAGATCCACCTGACGCAGATCACCTTTTGCTGCAAGCTTGAGTATTGTTTCAAAGGATGTTGCTTTTATCAGTTCTTTTGATAATCCGGTTATAGTCCCTCCTCCGGTAGCTGTACCTCCAATGTGAAAAATACCGTCTTTGCCTGCTTCAATGATTGAGGTCCCGGTGCCGATATTAGTAATCACCAGCCTCTCTTTGCCGGAAAGGAAGAGACCCCCCCTACCTGTGGCAGTTATCTCATCTACATTCTCTGTTCTGATCCCGAACAGATCGTTGTTAATTTTAAGCGCTCCTGCTCCGGTAATCTTGATTTTCTTAATGGCAGAAATATCAAGGTTGCTCTCTATCATCAGCTTACCAAGTGCCCCTGTGGCAGAGGTAACTGCATCAAAAGCCTTTGTCTTTATGGTCTTCACAACTTCGAGATTGTGAATTGCAACCGCTTTTGTGGTAGTGCTTCCAATATCTATTCCTATAATCATAATGTTTTAGTTACAACAAATATACAAAATGCGCGGTATAATTCTGAGGAATGTTAAGAACATTATAGTACCGTGAAGCGTTTTACTTAAAAAATTTTTTATTTTAATTAAAAATTTACGGAGATGAAAAAATTAGAAAACAAAATTGCAATAATTACCGGCGGAGCCAGAGGCATGGGAGCGACTAATGCAAAACTGTTCGTAGAAGAGGGGGCAAAGGTTGTTATAACAGACATATTATCCCAAGAGGGTGAAAAGCTTGCAGAAATACTGGGTGCTCACTGCCTGTTCATCAAGCACGACGTGTCCAGTGAAGATAGATGGAACTATGTAGTTTCAGAAACTGAAAAAAAGTTTGGTCCGGTTAATATCCTGGTGAACAACGCAGGAATTACATTCAACAAGTCTCTTGAGACAACAACTCTTGATGAGTATGAAAGGTTAATGAGAATCAATGCTACCGGCGTATTTCTGGGAATGAAAAGTGTATTGCCATCTATGAGAAAAGCTGGAAAAGGATCTATTATCAATATTTCATCTATAGCGGGAATGGTTGGATTCCCGAATGCATTAGCTTATGTGGCATCAAAATATGCTGTAAGGGGTATGACCAAAGCTGCTGCACTTGAACTGGCAGCAGAAGGGATAAGAGTGAATTCTGTGCATCCTGGGCTAATTGAGACTCCAATGATTATGAATGATGAGATGGGGCCAATGATTGATGCAATTTCTGAAGGAATTCCAATGAAGAGAACCGCCAAACCTGATGAGGTATCAAAACTGGTATTGTTCCTTGCATCCGATGATGCCAGTTATTCAACCGGATCAGAATTTATTATTGACGGAGGATTGATTGCCCAATAATAAAATCAGAATCCCAGCTCTGCCTCAATAGGGCTCAGAGCAGCCAGTGACAGCGAGGCAAATTCTTCAAGGGGTATACCGATAGTTTCGCACTCAAGTATATTCTCTCTTTTGACAGATGCGGCAAATATCTTCTCTTTCATTCTTTTTACTACTGACTTTGTTTTTACGCTGGATATCTTTTTATCGGGATAGACCAGTGCAATTGCAAATATGAATCCTGTTATGGTCTCTCCGGCTGCCAGCGCGTGCTGAAAAAGAGTTGAACGCTTTTCTCCCACTGCCTTTTCGTTGTGCATTCTTATTGCATCTAGCAGTACGGCTGGCAGCTCCTCACCATTGAGCAACTCAAGTGCTGCAGGTCCGTGACGAAGGGAATCACCCTCTGTATGTTCCACATCAATATCGTGTAGCAACCCGGCAATTCCCCAGATATCTTCGTCCTCACCGAATTTAAGCGCCAACTTTCTCATAACGGCTTCTGATGCAAGTGAATGAGCAATCATCTTAGGGTTTTTGATGTGCTGATTGAGCAATTCCAGATAGTAGTCCCTGCTTTTCATAATATTTTGATGTAATAATTTAGTCGAAACAATAAATAATTACCGGTTGAACAGTATTCCGGGCTAAAGGGTCAGCATTTTTCCACCTCGCTGCGGCATCAAAATTAGGTATAATAATTTTCCCCCAGAGGGCAATGTCGCTCATCACTAGCTGGTTATTAATCAGGTCTGCCGGAGAGGCAGATATTGTAAGCTTATAGGCAACAAATAAGTAAAGAATCATACCGGTTATTGTCGCTCCAATGGTTCCTATAGGGATAGACCGTGCAGGATTTTTGAGATCTCCTGAAAGTCCTACTCCGGCAGTCATTCCTGTAAATGCAGGAAATACAATTGCAAATATATAAAAGAGCTGGTCACTATTTTTAAACTTGCTCACCTCAGCAAAGCTGAATCCGGGTTGTAGAGAATAATCAGGTGCTCCGAGAAAGAACATCACCATTGAAAGAGCTAATAGTCCCACAACCAGATAAAGTGTTTTTACCCCTGTATTTGCTCCTTTCCTAAGAATGAGCATTGAGAGTAAAATCATTACCGGCACACTTATAGCCTGTCTTGGCAATACAAAATTGTACTTATCGAGTAAAAAATCGAATAGGAACTGAAAGGTTTCGGTGAAGGCAATCACATAAAAAGCAATGCTAATGGCTTGTGATATATAGAGAAATAATCCTATGGTTGCTCCGATATTCATCCCGAATGAACGGGAGACTATAAAATACTCTCCCCCTCCCTCAACACGCTTGTTTGTGGCAATCTCAGAAATTGCCAAAGCGGTAGGAATTGTTACAAGATGACCCAGTATGATTATTATTATAACCCCCGTAAAGCCCAATGTTCCATTGGCAAAGCCAAATCTTAGAAACAAGACGGCTCCAAGAATAGTGGAGATTGCAGTAAAAAAAACCGGAGCAGTCCCGAATTTGTTAAGCTTTTCATTCATATATACAAATTTAATACTTTTAATAATATCTTATGCCGGTCCTGGGCTGGTGAATGTGGTGAATGTGGTTTATCCGGGAAACCCGGGAAAATGCTACATGTCAGCAAATTTTGCAATTATATATTAATTAGTAATATCTGGAATTTTTCAAAAACTATAGTTTTTTAGATTTTATATATAAGGCTTATTATGTGCGTTATACAAAATTTGCTGACACCTAATTTCCCTTTAAACAAGACTACGATAATTAGCACAGTAAAAGTGATTAAAAAGGCAAACTTGCGGCTTTGGCAACTTCATAAAATCTGGGCAGATTGCCTCCTTGTTCTTCCAGAAGAGTCTTGAACATAGGAACAAGTGAAAAATATGTATCTGATGTAATAAACCAGGCATTATTTATTTTGGACTTTTCTACACCCAACTCATCTGCTATCAGGTGCATAAGAGAGTCTTTCCCGGCCATTCTCGATTTGAATATATCAGAATCAGAGTTTTCGCTTTCGAGAATCTGCCTGTTTGAAAATTTATTTTTACCCTTTGCCATATCTTCTGCTTCGTAACGGGAATATAGTTCAATGAGCCTCTTCCGGGCATCCGCAAATTGATTGTTCCTGCTCTCCTGTGCCTTCCATCTTCTTTGAGCCGTTTCAAACAATGAGTCCCGGCCAGAAGCCCTCAGCCATCTTTTTACACCCTCCTGCTCCACTGTAACCGCAAAGCTTTCATTAAACCTCGAATCCTTTTTGCGGTAAAGTTGCTGATGTGCCATTTCGTGAAATATCAGTCCGGCAAGTGAAATTTCATCAAGCCTGAGATGTCTGTACAAAATCGGATCGTTGAACCAACCCAGTGTGGAGTAGGCAGTTATTTCGTACATATATACATCATATCCCTCCTCTTTTAATTTTGAAACTTGTTTGAGAGCCTTCTTTTGTGAGAAATAACCTTTGTAGACCACACATCCTGCAAAAGGGAAACACCAGGTGACCGGCTCCACCGAAAATACGGGAGCAGCAACAATATTCCACTGCCGGTGCTCTCCTTTAGTATCAGCATAAACTCTATAGCTTTTGTTCTTAGGCAAACCAAGCTCCTCACTTGCAAAGTCTCTTATCTGCTGAGAAAGTCTGAGCCGTTGAAGTTGAATAGAATCAAGTTTGTAAATAGTATTGGCAGAAGTTTCGTCCTGTTGTAAAATCTTATCAATTTTTATCCTGGTATTCATAAGTTTTAAGTGACCAACAGCCATATGAGGAAGATAGGTTACCTCTGAGCATCCTGAAAAAATGAAAGAGATGATAATCAGCAATAGATATGAGGTGACAAATGGAGATGATATCTTTTTTTTATATTTTTTTTTGAAGCGATTTAAATTGATTTTCATAAAGGCTAATTTAATCTTATGAGATTATTTACTTATATGTAATATTTTCTGCAAGTCTATCGGCTAGATTTTCAATATCTTCCTTTCTTGCCAGAATCTCTATCCACTCCTTTGGAATATCGTCATAGCCATACAGAAGCCCTGCCAATCCCCCCGTAACAGATGCCGTAGTATCAGTATCATATCCAAGATTTACAGCCTTCAGAACAGCCTCTCGGTAACTTCCGGTGGTCAGCAGGCACCAGATACTTGCCTCAAGAGTATGAAGAACATATCCGGTACTTTTAATTTGATCTTCGCTTCTTTCGTATATGTTTTCTTTGAGTAATCTGTCAAATTGAGCAATCTCCTCTGATTCAATGGACATTTTTGATAAAAACCGGGGTAATTCCATCTGAAGTGTCCTATATACCAATATCTTATCTCTCCAAGATATATGATCTTGTCCGGAGACCTGATATTGTCCGGAGACCTGATATTGTCCGGAAATTTGATCTTTCCCCAAAAGGAGCAGTCTCGAAAATTCCAGATAATAAAAACAGGCTATAACTGAACGGATATGGCCGTGAGTTACAGAAGAAACCTGCCGGGTTATCTCAAAACGTTCTTCAATAGGTTTGTTTTTTATATGGAATACAAGAGGTAGAATTCTCATAAGTGATCCATTACCGTTGGATGTGGTGTTGCAGCTCCCAGCCAGAGAGGGTTCAACCCCTGATTCCAGACAAGCAATTGCCTCGCGGGTTGTATTACCCACATCAAAGACCTCACCCCTGGCGGTCCAATAACTATTACGGTACCATTTAACAATATATTTAGATATCAGATTAAGTTCGTAACCTCCGTTCAGCGCCTCAACAAGACAAAAAGTGAGAGAAGAGTCGTCTGACCAGGTTCCGGGAGGCATATTGTAAGTTCCGTAACCAATCATTCTTTTTACAGGATTCTCCTTCATATATTCACGGCTTCTGAACTCAACCGGGACACCGAGTGCATCGCCCGTGGCAATACCAAACAAAACAGATTTAATTTCTTCAGCTTTTGCCATATTCGTTTATCAACTTATTGTCATATTCGTTTATCAACCTGTTGATTTTTTTGTATCTCAACCTATCGTTATATTTTTTTATCCTTTTGTAAAGTTATTAATTTTTAGAATTATGAAATCTTTGTGTATTTTTTACAATTTAATCTAAAATCAGCTATGAAAAACACAGAAAAAGCAAACAAAGAAAAAAAAGAAGAGCCAAAAACTAAAAACACAAAAAGCGAAATCAGCTCTGTTCATAATCTAATTATTGTGGATGAAAGTGGTTCTATGGACAGCTGTATAAATGCAACCTTGTCAGGATTTAACGAAACACTAAGCACAATCCTAAATTCGGTAAAGAAAGATCCGGACCGTAAGCAATATATAAGTTTTGCAACTTTTAATTCAGAAAGGTTAAAAACACACTGCTGGAGGGCAGAAGTTTCAAGTGTAAAAAAACTTAAAGCCTCAGACTACAACCCTTCCGGATTAACCCCTTTGTTCGACGCAATTGGAACCTGCGTAAACAGACTCCATTACGAAATTAAATCAGAAAAAGTACCTGATCATAAAATTGTAGTTTTGGTAACAATTATTACAGATGGACTGGAAAACGATTCGCGGGAATACAATTTAGGAGACATTAGATCTCTTATCAATAAACTGAGCGGTAAAAACTGGATTTTTACATACCTTGGGGCTAATCATATTGTTGAGGAGGTTGCTTTAAAAATGTCAATTAATAATTATGAATCATTTGTAAGTGATGAGGATGGCAGTAAAAAAATGTACCAGAATCTCAATGAGAAGAGAGAGCGGTTTTACAAGAAAATTGCAGAAAATGAAAAAGTCGATAATCTAAAGGAAGGATTTTTCAAAAAAGAATAGTAACCCTGACACTTCATTTACTATTTTTGTAAAGAATACACAAAAATGGTTTAAAGTGGAAGAGAACGGAGAAAGTCGGATTGCAAAAGGTTACACTTATAATTACCCCCGGCCGGCAGTAACTTCTGACTGTGTGGTTTTTGGTTTTGACAGTATAGATTTAAATATTTTGCTCGTCAAGAGGGGAATTGAGCCTTTTAAAGGAGAATGGGCTCTGCCGGGAGGGTTTTTACATATGGATGAGACTTCAGAAGAGTGTGCTGCCAGGGAATTACAAGAGGAGACAGGTGCAAGCGACCTGATTTTAAAACAGGTAAGTACATTTTCAACTATCGACAGAGATCCCAGAGGAAGGGTAATCTCTGTCGCTTTTTATGCTTTGGCAAATCCTTACAAGATTTCAAAGATGGTAATAAAGGGTGGGGATGATGCATCGGATGCAAAATGGGTCTCTTTGAAAGAGATTCAAGACAAAATGAAACTCGCTTTCGACCACAACAAAATTGTAGAGAGCGCACTCCGGAAGCTCAGGATTGATTTACGAAATCAGCCCGTAGCATTTTCCCTGCTGAATAAAAAGTTTACTATAAAACAATTGCAGAGTGTTTACGAGCAAATACTCGGGAAGAGTTTCGACCGTGGAAATTTCCACAAAAAAATGGTTGGTATACGGCAGGATTCCAATGATTCGATAACTGTGCTGGGCGAAATCGAACCCACCTACTCAAAAAGGCAAAATGAGATATTACAAAAAAGAAAAAACCTTGGGGTAGTCACTGATACCGGCGAGGTTGTTTCCGGCGTAAAGCACAAACCTGCAAAATTGTACACTCTCAATCCTGAAAAGTTTGAGGAGATTAACGAAAATGAAGATTTTTATTTCGACTTCTGATTACTCCGGGCTCTTCTTTTGCTCTATTGGTTTGTTCCTGTGAATAAGAATGTAGTAATAGGCAAAATACCTATTGTGGAGAAAATCATAAGACACACAAACCATCCCGTATGGTTGTTTCTTGCTGATTTCCATAGTGCAATGCCTCTCCAGATAATATCCCAGAGAGCAAGCACTGCGATCAGGATTATCATCCCGATTCCTAATCCAAGATCATTACAACTTTCCATAGTTTATAAGTTATACGGATGTTTTACAAATATACAGATTTTCAAAAAAGATCAGACATGTCAGCAAATTTTTTCTCGTTAATCCGGCAACTTTGGCTTAAACTCAGCTTACAATTTCTGATGTAACAAATGTCTTTGATAAAACTCTTTTGCCAATTTTTGCGATAGCCCAGGGGTAGTATATCCCGATAGTTATAATGATCAGCAAAACCTGGCCCCATAAATAACAAAAATCTTTTCTTGTATCCAGTTCATAACCAAAGTTAAGAGAAGATCCTTCTTTTTTTACGGCCACCGTCCTCTCCACGAAATACCTGTACAATTTAAGATATGCAAGAGGCATATATATTCCCAGGGTGATTAATCCCAGTAACAACTCAAAGAGAATCTTTAAGCAAGAGTTAATAAATGTTGTTCGCCATCTTATTTGATAATCCTTATACTTTATATCAATCATCCATTTGTACATAAGGTATACAGCTGGTATAATAACTATTACAACCACAACCTGATGCAATAATGTGTAAATATTGAACTGATCCATAAAAGAAAATAGCATTGCAAACAAAAGCGACAATAGAATCATAGGTGACACCATACCTAAGAAAATTATAAGGAATAGTATTCCGCCTTCTCCTTTGAATTCAAAATTTGAATCATTTAGTGAAGTCCCGTTAATAAAGAACCGATGTATATCTCTTGCGAACCAGGGCGCATATATTCCCAATGTTACAGCAGAGAGAAGTATTCCCGGCAATATTTTACCAACAAATGGCCAGAATCTGCCATTGAATTTGAGGTTGACATCTGAGTATTTAATACTCTCAATCATAATCCTGCAGATAAAAAATGCGATCAGTGGAGCAACGATCCAGATCAGTATGACTCCGGCAAAATACAGAGGATTAGGCATTTCAGACAGACTTTGCATACCCGGTACTATTTGTTGTGTCGAATATCTTAATAAGAGATCGAAGTGCAGAAAGATCAGGAGGGAAATTGCAAGCCATAGAGGCAAAAGTTTCCTGCCTGATAAATTAAAATCAAAATAGTTTTTAATCTTTTTAAGTTTAATTATTCGGGGCAATTATATTGGCCTTCCGACCCATCTTTCAGGCCTGGGAATTTCCCGCACAAATCATGATGGATTAATGCAAGTTGCAATAAAAGCATCAGAGAAAGATTCTCACATACATCATGAAAACAAAAGAATAACAGCCAAATCCGATATACTACAATCTGACTTCTGTTACTTCTTTTTTTCAATCGGAACCACTCCGGCCATCTCTCCAATAATGTTAACAAGGTCTGAGCCGGTTGGGATTACAATCTTTGAATTTTTTTCAAGAGATGCTGTTACCGTATCAAGTTTCTTCAAAAGCTGTGCGTTCCCGACAAAATACTTGTCGGCAGCTTCATTGACCAGTCTGATTGCCTCTGCCTCTCCTTCTGCGTGCAATATCTGCGATTGTTTGTATCCTTCTGCCTCTTTTATCTTTGCGCGCTTTACACCATCAGCAACTGTTTCTGCAGCAGTGGCAGAATCTATTGCAGCAATCTTTTCATTTTCGGCCTTAACAACTTTGTTCATCGTCTCCTGAACATCCTTGGGAGGATCAATCTGTTTTAGTTCTGTGCGGACGATCTCTATGCCCCACCCTTTTGTCTCTGTGTGAAGAGTTTTGTAAAGTTCGGCATTGATTTTCCCCCGTTCGCTGTTTGCGGATTTCAAAGTGAGGGTGCCGATAATGTTACGGAGAGTCGTGCGGGCAAGATTGACAATCTGCCATCTGAAATTATTTACATTGTAAATGGAACCTTTTACACTCTCCTCATCTGATTTAACTCTGAAATAAACCTGTGCATCTACGCTGGCATTCAGATTATCGTTTGTTATTATCTCCTGTGGTTCTGCGTCTACCATCTGTTCGGTAACATTAACAACAAAGATCCTGTCAATTATTGGAATTATCCAGTGGAAACCGGGATTAGCAAAATTTGAATACTTTCCAAGTCTTTCTATAAGACCGCGCTGAGTAGGCCTGACGATTCTGATCCCTGCGGCAAGAAATATCACCACAACCGGGATTACCAAATACCAAATGTTCATATTCATTTCCTTTTTAATTTCCTTTTTTTTAAGGTTTTATATTTTCACATAAAATTAATACAAATTAAAAGACTTTGGCAAGATTATTGATAAATTTTTGGGTACAATTGAAAATCGATGAAAAAATTATTACCAATTTTTTTGATGTTTTTTTTAGTGCCAGGCATTAATAATAAAGCATTTTCTCAAACCAAAGAGCAAGAAGCCGAGATATCCTCTGTTGTCCCCGAGTTACAGGCTTTTCATAAAATTATATATCCTATGTGGCATAAAGCATATCCCGCAAAAGATTTTTCTGCCATAAAAGGATTTATTCCGGAGATAAAAGCCAATATGGAAAAAATGAATAATGCTAAGCTTCCCGGCATTTTAAGAGACAAAGAGTCACAGTGGAAGGAGCAATTGGCTAAATTCAATTCATTTGCAGATACTTATTACAAAGCCTGTTCTGATAATGACGAGGCCGGGATGCTCAAAGCCGTAGAAAATTTTCACAGGTCATATGAAGCAATGAACCGGGTTGTAAAACCTTTCACCCCTCAAATTGATGCTTATCACCAGACCCTTTATGTTATTTATCACAAATTGTTACCCGAGAACAATTTCAAAGGTATGTCTTCATTGATGGAAAAATTCGTAGTACAGGCAGAAGATGTAAGCAAGACCCCGGAAGACCAAATTGTAAAAAGGCTCAAGGATAAAACTCAAAAATATTACACAGTTACCAAAGAGCTTTATGCCAATACAGTCGCTTTACAGGAAGTTCTTAACAAAGGATCAAAGAAAGCCAAATCAAAAGCTGTTGAGACACTCCATAATTCTTACAAGAAGCTGGAAGCTGTTTTTGAATAAATGATCAAGTGAACTGTCCGGGTTTTCCGGACAGTTTTTTATTTCTCCATAGCTTTGCCTTTAAAACTTTTTGCACATTATTATTCAGTGAAACGGCTATGGTATAAAAACCCTCGTTCCCCATAAATACATCATAACTGCACAGATAACCGCACCCACCAGATTTATAATAAGCCCGGTGGCTGCCATCTGCCTCACAGACACTCTGTTCGTAAGTTCTCTTTCCCATATCTTTTAGCTGATCGTGAAAAGTGTGTTTGTCCACATCGCGCCACTCCTCATTTTTGGGACGGAAAAATGTGTAAAGGAGAGCCTATATAAAAAGAAACATCAAAACCGAGACGGGCACTGTAAAAAGCAACCATTTATAAAAGGAGATCTCCGGAACATCAGGGAAATAAATATGGAAAATCCTCATAAAGAACAGGTTGGGAGGAGTTCCCACCAGCGTAGCCATACCCCCGACAGAGGCACTATAGGCTATTCCCAGTAAAATCCCAACAGAAAACTCTGAACAGATTATCTTAAACAAAAGGGGGTTAAAAGGTAATTTCCCTGCTTGCGATTTTGACCATAACAACAAATCCTCCAATAAATTGAATGTCTGTTGGGATGTTTTGTTAATTAGTTTTATCAGTTCTTCAATTTGATCAAGGTCGTATAAACGTAAATTCTACAGCAATATGCCGGAAAATCCCAGCAAAGTATTAAACGGGCTTCTCAAATCGTGTCCGAGAATTTACATAAACCTGTCTTTGTCTGCATTTAATCTGTTCAATTCAAGATTTGCTTCGTTTAATTGAGATAAGGTATATTAGAGTGTATGCGTTTTTTTAATCAAATCGCGCTGCAACCCGATTATTTCTCTGTTTAACTGATGCATAGAGTTATTCTGCTCCAGAAGCTGAGTTGTATCACCTCCGCCAACGATCAGTAATTTATTATGCTTTTTAAAAATTTGTGCTGTAATAGAAGGATTTGCTGATTTATAGTCGCCAAATGTTAAGACACCTTCAAAATCAGTATTGAAGAATTATCCAATTTAAGCAGTTCCTCAAATGATGGATTAAGAAATGATTCGGCGGGATCATTTTTGATGAGTGAATTAAATGCCTCGTTACTGTAAATCAGGGTTTTTTCTGCTGAAAATAATGCAATGCAAAATGATTTACTTCTGATGATTGCCTCATCGATTTCGACTGACCATTCAGATAATACAGATTTAATATCTTCTTTTTGCTTTAATCAAAACAAGATGTTGTTGGGCATCAAAATCGTTGGCAACGCCACTGTCAATACCCTCTTTAATGGCAGCTTTTAATGAGAGAAATTTTGATTTTTCCACTTCCAGTAATCTCAGCCCGGCTCGTATAACTTCGCTTGTGTTTTTATATCTTCCTTTTGAAATGCTAGTCTGCACAAATCTATCAAAATATTCTCCTTACGATACTGATGTATTTTTGTTCATCTCTTCGTGTTTTCATAAATATACCAAATTTTGGTAACTTTTAAAAACATGCCCAACTTCTTCTCTAAAAACTTAGAAGACTCTCTTTGGCATAACTCCGGAATCATATCCGGCCAGATAAACCTTGCTGAAAATCATAATAAATGAGTATTTACAGCCAAAAAGAATAGACTAACTTTGATGCCGCAATTCATGGCATTAGAATAAAATGATTATGAATGACTTTCGAATGACACATGAAAAATAGAGGACCTCTTCTTTTAGTTTCAATTTCTCTTTGGATAATTACCGGTATAAACCCGGCTGCTTTTGCACAAAATTACATCGCTGATACAACAAGGCAGTCTCCAAAACGAAACAAAAGGGCTGTAGAAAAAGAGATAGTAATTAATCCGCTTATTATTACCGGTTACCTTAAAGGTGGTGCCGTTGATGAGCAGATAGCCTCTATTACAAGAGTGCTAATGCAGAAAATTGAGACAGAGGCAGTAACTGCACTTAAGGACCTTTCCGGAGCGGTTCCCAATTTTTATATTCCTGACTACGGGTCAAAAGCAACCTCATCTGTATATGTAAGAGGGCTGGGCGCCAGGATTGACAATCCTGTTGTGGGACTCTATGTAGATGGTATTTCATATCTGAATAAGAACAATTTTGATTTCGACTTTTACGATATCCGTTCAGTGGATGTTCTCAGAGGGCCACAAAGCACTCTCTTCGGCAGAAACACCACCGGAGGCCTGGTTAACATTACAACGCTCTCCCCTTTGGTATATCAGGGTAGTCGTGCATCCGTGGGGTATGGTAACGGAAATACAATTTTTTTACAGGCATCCCATTACAGAAAACTCAGCAAGAGGACGGGAATCTCACTGGGAGGATATTATAAAAGTTCCGACGGCTTTTATACAAACGAGTATACCGACAACAAATCTGACTGGTATAACGGAGCAGGTCTGCGGATGAGGGGACAATGGGTAAAGTCAGAAAATCTGAGTTTTGACAACAGTTTTAGTATATCCTGGGTAGATCAGGGCGGGTTCCCTTATGGAAAAGTTGATGCCTTGTCCGGAGATGTTCTGAATGTCAATTATAACGATATCAGCGGATATTCCAGATTAACCATCAGTGAAGGGCTGTCATACAAGAGGCTGTTTGACAAATACACTATGACCGGGGTTACATCTTATCAGTATACTGATGATGAGCTGAATCTGGATCAGGACTTTTCTCCGGAATCTTACTTCACCCTTACACAGAGTCAAAATGAACACGCAATATCTCAAGATATTGTATTTAAACCACGGGAGGCAGAAAGAAGTTGGAGATGGCTAAGCGGGGCTTCTGCATTTTTTAAGTACCTACAGATGGATGCCCCGGTCACATTTAAAAGAGATGGTATTGAAAGGCTCATCCTTGCAGGTGCCAATAAAGGACTTAGCGAAGTATTTCCCGGAGAGGAGATTCTGATAAAAGAGGATAGTTTTGTGCTTGGCAGCCTTTTTAAAACATCTACTTATGGAGCAGCAATTTACCACCAGTCATACTTTAAGTTGGGCAACTGGCAGCTGGAAGCCGGAGCAAGACTTGATTACGAAGGCTCCGGCGTTAACTACAACAGCAACTCCGCTATAAATTACCTGTTTACAATGACTATGTCAGAATACAGGGAGATCAAGACTATACTAAAAGGCAAAGAGAGACTTAACTATTTTGAAATCCTGCCCAGAGCTGCCGCTTCATACAATTCCGGCGATATAAGACTCTCGGCATTGGTTGCAAGAGGCTATAAAGCAGGTGGATATAACACCCAGCTCTTCTCAGATCTGCTGCAGAACAAAATGATGCTTGATATGATGGATGATCTGGGAGTTCATTTCACCCAATCCGGTTACTCCTCATATTCTGTAGCCGATGTGATAATGTACAGGCCTGAGTACTGCTGGAACATTGAGGCAGGGATAAATTACACTCCCGGCAGTCTCAATCTGGAACTGACTCTCTTTGATATCCTCTGCATCGATCAGCAGCTTACTGTTTTCCCGGAAGGTAACAGTACCGGCAGAATGATGACAAATGCCGGTAAAACAAGGAGTCTGGGAGCAGAAGGTAGCATATCTTATAAAAAGGGGAATATCAGCCTGTCTGGCGACTATGGATATACAAATGCACGTTTTGTTAAATATGACAACGGTCACAATGATTTTTCGGGCAAATATGTGCCTTATGTACCTCAACATACAATATCTGCAGGAGCAGATTACACACTTAAAATCAAAAGAGTGTCCAGCATCGCTGACCTGGTAATCCTCCATATGGATATCAAAGGGTTTGGCAAAATCTACTGGAATGAATCCAACACACTTTACCAACCCTTTTACACCTTGTTAAACGGATCAATGTCTGTGCGTAAAGGCAAATTTTCCATCGATTTTTGGGGTAAAAATCTCACCGGTTCTGGCTATAACACTTTCTATTTCCTTTCTATGGGTAACTCATTTCTACAGAAGGGGAAGCCCATGCAATTCGGTATCTCGCTCAAAACAAATCTATAAATATCAATTATGAAGAAACTATTCAGTTTAAAAAACAAATCTCTGATTTTCGCCCTTTTAATGACTTCTTTTTTTGCTATTAGTTGTGAAAAGGATGAAGAACCACTGGTGATTAACGAAGATGAGACCTACTCTGGACAACTTACAGTCGATCAGCTAAACGGAACAAACTACACTGCCGGTAATGTCCGGATAAAGGTCACTCCATCGGCTACAGCCGGTTTTCTTACTATCGATATGCTCCAGGTTTCTTTCTCAGCCCAGATGCCTGTAAAACTGGATATGATGGTACAGAATGTCTCCTACACCAGCACAAACGAGAAGATAACACTGTCCGGAAACAACATAATTCCTATTGCGATGGGTGGGGAGTTTCCGGCTTACACCATAACCAACCTTAACGGAGAGATTAAAAACGGTACATTGACCCTTTCTATGATGTGCGGGAGCTATCCTTTGACATACAGCGGATCTCTGGAGTTATAGTTTGTCAATATCCACATATCCGTGTGTAACTGCATATATGGTTAGGCTTGATACTGCCTTTATGCCCAGCTTCCCGGTTATGTTCCTTCTGTGTGTGATGACAGTGGTTAGGCTGATGTTCAGTTTGTCAGCAATTTCTTTGTTTATAAGCCCTTTTACAATAAGCGCAAGCACCTCAGTCTCTCTTGATGAGAGTATCCGGGGTGTTTCAGTTTGCACAGTTGCTCCGGGGGTGTGATATCCGTTATGGTGAGCTCCCTGATGTATGCTCAGTATAGATCTGACAAACTCTTCTTCGGGCAGCGAGAGATCAAGGGTTCTGTAGCCCTGCATTATGTTTCCGGCTTCATTGCGGGAGATCAGCACTATGGTCTTCTTCTCCCTTTGGACAAAAAAGCTGCTGTTCAGAAAGAGGATCTTTGATGAGACAAAGTAATGAAAAAAATCGTCCGGATTGTCAATGATAAACTTATCAAAACTGCTATAGGTGGAAAGATTTGCAAAAGGAACCAATTGACTCAGTACAGACCTCATTCCTATACAAGTCGCCGTGTTCTCATCTATAATCGCTATACGAAGTTTACCATGCATCATACAGTAAAAGTATGAATAATTCCTTTATTTGAATTATCCATAATATTTAGGTTAATATATTGTTTCTTGTTTTTAGAATGACAAGACTTTGTCACAATCAACAGTCCATTGAGCAAATTCTTTCATGTTGCTCAATTCAACTCCTTCTATAAACTGAATTTTGTCAATTCCGCGCGCTTCTGAGCAACCACCGCAACTTTTTACCGTTCCACCGTTTCTGATTACTGCTTTTAACATTCTTTCAATGTTGTAATAGCCATTTGGAGTGTTTTGATTGGGTAATCCGCAAAAAACAGCGTCAGCCAGCAGGAAAATCTTTACTTCGACATTCTCTCCGTGTTCTTTTTGTAAAGTCATAGCCATTCTTAAAGCATTGTATGATTTCTCAGTACCATAGGGAGCATCATTAATAATATATTAGTGTCTAAAAGAACCGA
>DIXE01000001.1 GCA_002428635.1 Bacteroidales bacterium UBA6088 | reverse complement strand
AAAATATTTATTTATGACTAGCTTGTCCTAACCAGATTAAACTTTTAAAAAGTTTTGACGAGGTTTATTAAAAAACCTCTACCTTGTTACTCTTCTATAATGCTATCAAAGAACTTTCTATTCAGCGTTTCATTTTCGAAACGGGCTGCAAAGATATGCGACTTTTTTTATCAAACAAAATTATTCTTTAAAAATTTTGAAAAATTCAGCCAATTTCTCACTACTGCCCGTGTCAGGTAAACGCAGTGCAGGAAACCAGAGATGCTATCGGGATATACCGTTGACTTTTACAATAACAAGTTCCGGATTTAGATCGTCCTGCTTATTAACAAAATCTATCAGGCAATTATTATACTGCCATCTGGGCATAAATTGTTTTTCAGGATCATCAGAAAGTGAGAAATTAAGCTTATAGTATTTCTCTCTCTGCTTGTCAATCATATAAAGGTCTCTCTTCCACGGGGGTGATATTATCGAAACATAAATAAAATTATTATCCTCGGCAATGTCATATATTAGATACAGCTCCGGCATTTTTTCCCTGAAATGTTTAAAATCTTCTGCATCCGGCCCTCCAGGGTTGCTGAAACAGTATCTTGGCTCCAGATGCAGAGAGGTGGGATTATACGTAAAAACCGTATCTGTAGAAATCTGATGATAGATGATTTTCCCGTCCAGAGTAAACATCGATTTATAATCACCATAAGAAGAGGAAACAGAGCTTATTGTAAATTCATATCTAAGGTGGTTTTCATACTTTTTGAGAGTATCCCCATCCATTTTCATAACATACAGTTTTACCGTTTCGTTTCCCATAAGAACCTGTATACTTTCCAGTAAATTGTTGTTTGTGTCAAAAATGAAACGGCTCAGTCCATCTCCTTTTGGATGAACCCCCATATACACTCCATTAAAATCAAATTCCAGAATCCGTCCGAATATCTCCGCAAGAAATATGCGACCTGAGCTCTCGTTTACGAATATACTAAATAGCTGTCTGTGCTCTCCCGGGCCGTTCCCGGTCATTGATATCTGGCGCACAAATTTCCCCTTCCTTGTAAACTGAAGCACTTTAGGAGTTGAGGTTAAAATGAAAAAATATTCATTAGTCATTACAAGATCCATAAAGTCGGCTATCAGGGATTTTTCTGTTGTTTCTAGCTGAATGTGCTCAATATGAGCATTCAGATCTTTCTCAGATATTACTTTTGCAGCATAGGTTATCTCGTTTACTGAATATTCGGGGAGAGCATTGTCTCTCCTGCAGGAACAAAATCCGTTTATTAGTAATAAGATAAACAACAGAGGTTTGTTTATGTTTTTCATTTATAAATCAGATTAGGTTCATCAAATATAGGAAAAAATGCTCTGATTATCCTGATAATTAACAGATAATCCGCTGATGCTTCAACAACTAAAATTTTAAGTTACTTTTGTACTGACATGAATATTAACCTTGATATATTTCTAACCTTTGCCAAGATCGGGACATTCACAATTGGTGGGGGATATGCAATGCTTCCGCTGATCCGGAGGGAGGTTGTGGAGAAGAAGAGATGGCTTTCTGAGGAGGAGTTTGCAGATGCACTGGCAATATCACAATCAGCTCCGGGTGTGTTTGTGATTAATATATCGGTATTTACAGGCAAGAAGATATCAGGGACAAAAGGAAGTCTCTTTGCTGCTCTTGGAAGTGCTCTCCCCTCTTTTGTAATAATTCTTGCAATTGCGATGTTTTTCACCTCTTTCAAAGAGAATCCGGTTGTAAGCAGGGTCTTTGCAGGAATAAGACCTGCGGTTGTGGCTCTTATAGCTGTTCCTCTTATCAATATGTCAAAAAGCATCGAACTCAACAGGTACACATCATTGATCCCGGTTGTGGCGTTGCTGCTTATAGTTTTTTTAGAGATATCTCCTGTTTACCTGATAATTGCAGGAGCATTACTGGGGTTGTTTTATCATTATTTTAAAAAATCCCAGAGGCGATGATCTATCTTAAACTATTCATAACCTTTTTTAAAATCGGCCTCTTTACATTTGGCGGAGGGTATGCTATGATTCCGCTTATACAGCATGAGATAGTGATTAATAATCAGTGGATAGACGCAGCTACCTTTACAGATATCATTGCGGTTTCCCAAATGACTCCCGGCCCCATCGGGATTAACAGTGCGACATATGTAGGTTACACAGTCACGGGATCAGTGTGGGGGGCGGCTGTTGCAACAATTGCTGTTTCTCTTCCCTCCTTCATTATTATCCTGTTGATCACGGCTCTATATAACCAATTCAAAAAAAATCGATGGTTCGAAGCCGCCCTCAGAGGGATCAGGCCGGTAGTGCTGGGATTAATTGCGTCAGCGGCAATTTTGCTTGTTACCAAAGAGAACTTTAGGGACTGGACCAGCTGGGCAATATTTATTGCGGCATTCATCGCAACTCAGTGGGGAAAACTTAACCCGATATTGGTGATAATTGCAGCAGGAATTGCAGGGTATTTGATTTACTGATCGTTAACAAAATCTCCGTCGTTGATTTTGTCCAGTCCCGTCTTGCACAGTACTTGAGAGTATATTCTTGTTTAAGAGCACCTTTCATATTTTACCGGAGATCAAAGAAAGATTTATTTACTGGACTAGCTTGTTATAAGCGATGTCAGGAAAACCGTAATTAAAATAAAGAAATGTTTCTTATCTTTGTACTATGAACGAGGTTGATAAGAAAATATCAGTAATACAGACTCTATGTCTGACACATAGAGTTGAAAGATTATATCTGTTTGGATCAATTCTCGGTAGCCATTTTTCAGAAAAAAGCGATATCGATTTCCTTGTAAGGTTCAAAAAAATTGAACTGCTGAAATATGCGGACAATTACTTTAATCTCAAATTCTCTTTGGAAGAGATATTCAACAGACCTGTCGATTTGCTGGAAGAGCAGTCCATCAAAAATCCATATTTTCTTGAGGTACTTAATGAGACTAAAAAGTTAGTATATGGATCGCGAGATTAAAACATGGCTCTTTGATGTATTAAGCTCGATTGATGAGATTGAACTCTTTCTTCCTCCTGAGGAAAGAGTATTTGAGAACTACAAAAATGATCTCAAGACGAAAAGAGCAATTGAAAGGAATCTTGAAATCATTGGAGAAGCGGTCAAGCGGATAATCGATAAAAATTCCGACATTTATTTCTCAAATTCAAAAAAGATTATTGGCCTAAGAAATCGTATTATTCACGGATATGATGTGATTTCAGATGAGTTGATTTGGGGTGTCCTAATTAATGATCTCCCAACATTAAGAGCTGAAATTTCAATATTACTGAAATAGAACACCTTAAAATAATGTGTAAGGCGCATAAAACGCTCTTTACAATATAACGATAATTTTAATTGTGTCTTTTGCTATCACTTAGTCTAGTCATATTCGCTAACTTTAATTTTTTAGTGGACACTAATGATACTACATATTAAATGAACCGACAACTTCTTCTCCTTCTTCATCTTTTGTAACGAAGTAAACAATATTTGTGGCCTCATCTACAGCAAGGTCCAGAAGGCCGCCTTTAACTTTATACATCTTCTTTATCTTCCCATTCCAATCAAATACAGTTATATAATCTGCAAGAAGGTTTTTTTTAAAAACTTTATTTTTCAAACCAGAATACGAAGCATAAATATACTTATCAGTTGGAATTGCAAACTTTTTTTGGAC
>DIXE01000050.1 GCA_002428635.1 Bacteroidales bacterium UBA6088 | reverse complement strand
ATAAAATATTTACGTATGAAAAAGATATTATTATTATTTGCAGCATTGACAATTGGTTATTTTGCATCGGCACAGGTGAATCCTCACGCTATTGGATTGAGGCTTCACGGAAGCGGGAAATATAATGGTGCTGAAATTTCTTATCAACATGGACTTAACGACACACGAAGACTAGAAGGTGACCTTAGCTTTGGCTTCGGCAGTGATTACAGTCGTATCCAGCTTGTTGGCATACATCAGTGGGTATGGAATATTGACGGTGGACTCAATTGGTTTGCCGGACCCGGTGCAGCAGTTTCTCTGGACAAATGGGACAACGAAAACGGTTTTATTAACATTGGAATTGGTGGACAAATAGGTCTGGAGTACGACTTCAATCAAAAAGATGTCCCTCTTGCCCTTACTCTTGATTTTCGCCCGATGTGGGACTTCCTGGGTGATCACGCCGGATTTGGATGGGGCCTTGCACTTGGTGTGAGATACACTTTTTAGTTTGATGCTTTTTTAGCCAGAAGTTTTCTTCTGAAATTTTTACAATAAAAAATCCGGAGAGTTTACTCTTTCCGGATTTATTTTTTTAAGCGACTGTTGAATTTTTACTTCTACATTTTTTACTTTTTAATTTCGATTTTCACAGGTGTGGTGTGCTGAAGGTTATCGCTCACCGGGCAACGGTTCTCGAAATAAATATACTATTATTTGCATATTAGACTTATTTTGTATATTTGTATTGTTATAGTACATTTTTGTGTAACTGTAAATAACTCGTTCTATCTAAGTAAATGATTAAACCAAATAAAAAATATTCAGACATACTGGCTGCTGCACGAGTTTTGTTCTGGAAGCACGGCTTCAAAAGAGTCTCTGTAGATGAGATTTGCAAGGAGGCTAAGGCAAGCAAAATGACATTCTACAAATACTTTGACAATAAAACGGAATTAGCTAAGACAATTTTTGACAATTTGGTCGAGTCCGGAGAGAAGGAGTTCAGTCAGATTGTCAGTAGCAAGATCTCTCCGACAGAAAAGATCAAAAGAATTATGTTGCTCAAATTTGAAGGTACAGAAAACATAAGTAGAGAGTTCATAAATGATTTCTATTTGGGGAGCGAAACTGAGCTTAAAAATTTTGTAGAAGAAAGAACTCTGAAAGCTTGGGAGAATATAAAAAAAGATTACAAATCTGCGCAGGAGAGCGGTTTTATAAGGAAAGACCTTAATGTTGATTTTATAATCAAAGTTCAGTTTAAAATGGTAGAGTTGTTAAAAGATGAAAGTACTGTTAAGATGTTTGAAAGTCAGCAGAAAATGATAATTGAACTGGCAACCATTCTGGTAAGCGGGATTGTAAATGATAATTATGACAAGTAAGAGAAGCATACTTAGGGTTTACTGAATAATTATTACTCTCCTGAGCATTCAGGCATACTCTCAGCCAAATGCGCAGGAGATTATAGAAAAAGTTGACAGAAACCTCTCGTCCAAAAACAGGGTGTTCGAGTCAAAAATGGTAATTCACGGAAAACGCGGCATAAGAGAGATCTCTTCAAAATCCTACAGTGAGGGTGACAAAAAATCTTTTACAGAATATATCTCGCCGGCCAGAGAGCAGGGGACAAAAATGCTTAAGCTTGAAAACCAGCTATGGATATACTCTCCTTCTACAGATCGCATCATTCAGATCTCAGGACATATGCTCAGGCAATCTGTTATGGGCTCCGATCTCTCTTACGAGGATATGATGGATGACCGCAAACTGTCAGACATCTACAACTCAAAGGTTTTTGGCAGTGAAATTCTTGACGGCAGAAATGTATGGATACTTGAACTTACAGCAAAAGTCGATGATGTTGCTTATGCAAAAAGAAAAATATGGATTGACTCAGAAAGGTATGTTCCTCTTAAAGAAGAACTTTATGCCAGAGGAGGACAGCTTTTAAAGCGATCTACTATGAGTGACATTGCTTACACTGGAGGACGGTGGTTCCCTAAAAGGGTTATTTACAAGGACATGCTCAAGCAAGGAGATGGTACAGAGTTTATAATTACAACAATCAGTTTTGATATTGCAATACCGGAACATATATTTACAAAAGCATCACTTAAAAAGTAATTTATTTTTGTAGTTAGGGTATTTTTAATTTCATTTGTATATTATATCAAATGGAGGAAACCCTTATAAACATTATATGAAAACAAAAATCCAGATCTTTTCGGCACTTTTATTATTGCTGACCATCTCACTTACATCCTGTAACAGCTCCGGCAACGGATTCAGTCTCAGTGGAAATCTTGAAGGCCTAACTGACGGGACAATTTACCTGACTTACTCTTCCGGCAGTCTTAAAACAGACACCGTACTTGTAAAGGAGGGAAAATTCGAGTACAGTAACCCAAACCTTACAGAACCTCTTGCTTACTCCTTGAGAATTGAGGGTAAAGAACGCTCTTATCTGAGGTTTTATGCCGACAACGCCAAAATGACTCTTACCGCCCACGCAGATTCCCTTTCAAAAGCAGTTATCAGTGGTGGAAAAACCCAGGAGCTCGATTATGAACTGGCAGAAAGAACCAGGGCATTGCAAGATAAGCATCAAGTTAATCAGTTAAGGGGTGAGTTATACGGAAGAAACGGTGCGAAGCCAACTCCGGAGCGGGAAGCCGAAATAAATGCCCTTTTGGACAAGTTCACTCAGGAGTATGAACAGCTTAAACTGGATTTTGTTAAAGAGAATCCAAAAGAGTTCTACTCTGCAGTTACAATTAAACAAATGTCCAGCGGAAAAGGTGCAGAAGAGATTGAAAAATACCTCTCAATGCTTGACAAAAGTCTTGAATCCACTTCTATTGTTACAGATTTACGCAAGAAGCTAGATGAGATGAAGAAGACCGAGGTAAGTCTTGATAAGTTCATTCCAGATGCTCATAATTTGGTTTACAGGGTTGACGACACTTATAAAGGTAAACAACACACCGAGATAGTCTATCTGGCTACTCTCACAGACAACAGTGTTTGCGCATTGCAAAGTTCCGGTAATGTAATAATTATTGACCAAAGCGGAAAAGCTGTAAAGACTGTCAATACAGGTTTGAAATCAAAACCATCAGCCATTGCAACTGATGAAACCGACAATATTTATGTATTCGGAGCAATTACACAGCCCAAAACTATTGAGAGCAGAGGCAGAACATCGCAAATTTTAGATTATGTTGGTGTTGAATGCTTTGTTTTTTCTCCCAAGGGGAAAAAGCTCAGAGAAGTAAAGCTAGAGGGGGTTGTAACTGCAACCGGTGCAAGAGTTTCAAACAACCATATATTGGTTGCTGATACAAGAGGCAGGCACATTGTAATATATGACGCACAAACCGGAGAAAAGAAATCATCTATCGAAAATCTTCGCACTTGCTGCGGCATTCTCGACTTCAGCATCCGCAACAATAACGAAATTCTGGTTGCCAATCTTGGCGCCTTTAGGGTAGACAGTTTTGATTACAACGGAAAAGCTCTTTTTTCATTCGGACAAAGAGGTACTTCTCTGGACGAATTCCACGGCTGCTGCAATCCTGTTAGTGTTGGATTCCTGTCTAACGGAGGTATTGTTTCAGTTGAGAAAGATCCAACCCGCATAAAGGTGTATAGTGCAGAGGGTGCCAAAAAAATCGAAGGCATTGACGAACTTGTAAAAGGCTGCAGTCATATACCTGTAATCGTGGATAAAAACGACAATATTTATCTCGCATCCAAAAACGAAGGGCTAATTAAATGCAGTCCTGTTAAACAGTAAATTATCGGTAATGTTTGGAAAAAATATTCTGTTAAATATCACATTTGTTGCAGCCTGCACATTCTTTGTTGCAGGCTGTGGCAATGTAGCTTCAGAAGACAATAATTTTAAAGAGACTGCATTAATACCTACTGAACAGGTAACTGCATCTGACGTTGACAAAACACTTACTCTGAACCTTGCCATTAACGAGGCATACTGTACAAAAACTGCTTGTTCCTGCATAAGTAACCTTGCCACAAGAGAATACGAAGAGTTGCAGGAGATATTGAAAAAAAAATACAATATTAACCTTAACCTAAGTTATTTTATTGAAGAGTATGAACTAATAGATACTCTTAATTCACAGCAGTTTGACGGTGTAATATGCAAGCCCTGGTTAGCCTATATGAATACTCTTGAAAATAATATAAAGTTTAAAAGAGTTGCAGACCTTTTGGATATTAATAACAACCAATGGTTGACGGGAATATTCATAGTTAAAAAAGACTCTCCTCTGAAAACAGTGAGTGAAATCACCGGGAAAATATTGGTTGCCGGGCAAAAGGATTCCTATGAAAAGTATCACTCTCCATTTTTAATGATGGAAAAGGAAAAAATTGTCCCATCAAATATCATACAAAAAGCAAGTTGTCTGGAATGTATAAATTCTCTGATTGACGGAGAAGCAGATGCAGCTATTATTTCTGATTATTCACTGACTGCGAGTTGTGCCGTTGACGTTGCAAATCCAGATGATTTCAGAGTAATAGGAAAAACAGAACAGATTCCTCTGTGCTCCGTAATACTTGATATATCTAAGATCAAAGAGGCTGATGCGTTGCGGTTTCAGAAAGCTCTGTTGGAGATTTCCGGGGAAGATGTTCCCGTGGGATTGATGAGCAGAGGATTTGTAATGCCGGCCAAATGGATCCCGGTTCCCAATATTGCAAAATAATATTATTTCGAACCAATTAATATGGACAGGAGAAAATTTTTACTCAATTTTGGGAGAGCTGCCTGCACACTGGCTATAGGAGGCGTCGCATACAGAATTGTAGGACAGCACCTTAACCCGGAAACTGCAGGTCCAAAAGGAAGGTATGTCTGGGCAATTGATCCCAACAAGTGCACAGGATGCGGTATTTGTGAAACAGCCTGCGTACGCACTCCATCTGCAGTAAAAGCTGTCAATGATCAGAAAAAATGCTCCAATTGCGTTATTTGTTACGGGCACATTACCAACAAGGAGATAGCCTCAGAAAGCGTGATGAGCGACGGATTAAGGGTTTGCAAGTACGACGCTGTTAAAAGGGTCAGCCATTCCGATGATCCAAACGGATATTTTTTCTATACTATTGAAGATAAAAAATGTACAGGATGCGGAAAGTGCGTAAAGAACTGCACTGAGAAGGGAACCGCATCAATGTTTCTGATAATCAGACCTGATTTATGTTTGTTCTGCAACAGTTGCAACATTGCTCAAAAATGTCCCGAAAAAGCTGTAGATAGGGTTTATATTGGTCCTGAAGATGATTTCAAAGGTGAGTACGGACTTGAATCATATTAACAAGCCTTCCATATAATTTAAAAATACCGAAATGAACTTTAACATTCTATTTCTTGCTAGTGCACAACAATCCGGTAACATATGGGAGTACCGTGAAAGTTATGTACCTGTACAATATAATCCAATTCCGGAATTTATGGTTTTTGCCGACACTGCAGTACTCATCCTGCTGATGATTGCCGGGCTTTTTTTCGTTATCCGTCAAAAACCTTCAAAGTGGATGACAATTCTGACAATCATCTCTCTGGCCTATCTGGGAATAATCAGGGGCGGTTGCATCTGCCCGGTTGGAGCGGTTACAAATATAACTATGGGTATTTTGAATCCTGCGATGATTGGTCTTCTGACAATGGTAATATTTCTGTCACCTCTGATAATTGCCTTGATTGCCGGGAGAGTATTTTGCACATCTGGATGCCCGATTGGGGCAATCCAGCATCTGTTCTACAGTAAAAAAAGACATATTAAAATACCTGACAAACTCAATAAGTTTCTCAGAATTGTCCCGGTACTGATACTGGCTGCAACAATTTATGCCGCAATAAGCGCTCAATACTATCTTGTCTGTGAGCTTGAACCTTACAAGGCAATATTCTTTCTTGGCAAGAGCTGGTCAGGACAACTTCTTGGATTTTTGACCGGAGGTTCTGTAGAGGCAAAACTATTATGGGCAATGGGGGTTTTCTCCTGGGGATATCTTATTGCGATTCTGGCTGCAGGCTTCTGGATACCAAGGCCTTTCTGCAGATTTCTATGTCCTTACGGAGTGCTTTTGGGCTTTATCTCAATCTTCTCACTCAAAAGAAGAAAGATTAATATTGATAAATGCAACCAGTGCGGATTGTGCCAGAAAGCGTGTCCCGTACAGGCTATTGCAGTAGACAGAAAAAACAAAACCTCCTATCTCTCTAACTATGATTGTCTTCAATGTAATATTTGCAGCGATAGCTGCAAAAAGGGAGCAATTGAATTCAGCAGCACCAGGAGCGCAAACGAGACAATTAGTGAAAAAATTTAACTGTTTGAGCGAATTTCTCTAAATTTGCCAAACTTTTAAACGGCACGTTATGGCAAATATTATTAATGACATCTCCAGGACCTTTAACGAGTATCTTTTAATTCCGGGACTTACAACCAAAGAGTGCTCGTCAGAAAAGATTTCTCTCAGGACACCTATGGTAAAATATAACAAGGGGAAAAAATCGGAAATTGTTCTTAATATACCTTTTGTTTCAGCCATAATGCAATCAGTATCAGATGACAAAATGGCAATTGCCCTTGCCAGAAACGGAGGCCTTTCTTTCATCTACGGCTCACAGCCAATAGATGATCAGGCAGAGATGGTCCGCAAGGTTAAGAAATACAAGGCCGGGTTTGTGGTAAGTGATGCCAATCTTACACCTGATAACACCCTTACAGATGTTATTGAACTTAAAAAACAGACTGGTTTCTCCACAATAGGAATAACCAGCGATGGTACCTCAAACGGCAAGCTGCTCGGACTTGTTACAAGCAGGGACTATCGTACAGACAGAGACTCTCCGGACAAGAAGGTCAGGGACTTGATGACTCCATTCTCCAAGCTGATTACCGGGAATTGGGGTATTACCCTGGATGAGGCAAACGATATTATCTGGGACAACAAGGTCAACGCTCTCCCGATTATTGACAAGCATCAGAACCTTAAGTACTTTGTATTCAGAAAAGATTACGATAATCACAAGAATAATCCTGAAGAACTTCTGGACAATCATAAACGGCTGATGGTCGGAGCCGGAATAAACACCCGTGATTACAGGGAGAGGATACCTAAACTTGTCGCCGCAGGTGTCGATATTTTATGCATTGACTCATCCGACGGGTTTTCTGAGTGGCAAAAGGAGACTCTTGAGTATGTAAGGGAAAATTATGGAGGAAAAGTAAAAATCGGTGCCGGAAACGTTGTTGATCAGGAAGGATTTAATTATCTGGCAGAAGCCGGTGCAGATTTTATAAAGGTAGGCATAGGCGGTGGATCTATCTGCATAACCCGTGAGCAAAAAGGGATAGGAAGAGGCCAGGCAACAGCACTGATTGAAGTCGCAAAGGCCAGAGACGAATATTTCAAACACACAGGGTGCTATTTGCCAGTATGTTCAGACGGAGGGATAGTACAGGACTACAATATGGTACTTGCTCTTGCTATGGGAGCTGATTTCATTATGATGGGCAGATATTTTGCCCGTTTCGATGAGAGTCCGACCAAGAAAATAATGGTAAACGGTAACTATGTAAAAGAATACTGGGGAGAGGGTTCTGCAAGGGCCAGAAACTGGCAAAGATACGATATGGGCGGCGGAAGCGGACTCAAGTTTGAAGAGGGAGTCGACAGTTATGTTCCATACGCAGGAAAACTCAAGGATAACCTTGATATAACTCTTGGAAAAATTAAATCTACAATGTGCAGTTGCGGAGCTATTTCTATTCCTGAACTTAAAAAGCTTGCAAAAATCACACTTGTCTCCTCCACAAGTATTATTGAAGGCGGAGCGCACGATGTAATTCTTAAGGAGACAAACAACTAATCCCCTCTTATTTCTAAGTTCAAAGAAAAGACTCATTTAACGTCCATCATCAATAAGTTTAAAGGCCAAATATATTTATTTGGTTTTTAAACTTTTTTTATTTAAATTTGTTTTAATCCTAAATAAGAATTATTCTTACTTGATATTATTTGCAATTCAATGAAATTAAGTATCGACGAATTAAGAAAAAAAATAAGTGAAAGTGGTCTTAAGGTCACTCCACAAAGAATGGCTATTCTTAATGCCATTTATAATCTTAATAATCACCCCACTGCAGAGCAGATCATAGGACGGATACACAGAGATAACCCTGGAATTGCAACAGGTACAGTTTATAATGTACTTGAGAGTTTGTCTGAGCACGCTCTTATACGAAAAGTAAAGACTGAGGATGACAAGATGAGATACGAGGCAATTGTCGAAAGGCACCATCATCTATATTGCACAGAGTGTAACTTTATAGAAGATTACCAGAATAAGGAACTTGACCAGTTACTTGAAACTTTTTTTAAAACCAACAATATTGATAATTTTATAATTGATGATGTAATTCTGCAGATAAACGGGACATTCATTAAGCACAAAAGCAAAAAAACAAATAGATAATTAACAAAAATAATAATCCCCAAAAAACAAAATTTATGGAAGAAAGAAATGAACAAAAGACTTACTCTATGCCACGCATAGGAGAAAAAGCTCCTGAATTCAAAGCTGTTACAACTCAGGGAGAGATCAATTTCCCCTCACAGTACAAGGGACAATGGGTGATACTGTTTAGCCACCCTGCTGACTTTACACCTGTATGTACATCTGAGTTTATGACCTTTGCCTCAATGGAAAAACAATTTAACGATATAAATTGTCAGCTGGTCGGACTTTCTGTAGACGGTCTTTACAGCCATATTGCATGGCTGAGAACAATCAAAGAGAAGATCGAATACAAAGGGATGAAAGATGTTGAGGTCAAGTTCCCTCTTATCGAGGATATTACTATGGAAGTTGCTATGAAATACGGAATGATGATGCCGGGGGAGAGCAACACCAAAGCCGTCAGAGCCGTATTTATCATTGACCCCAAGGGAATCATAAGAACAATCATCTACTATCCGTTAAGTCTGGGACGAAACTTTGACGAGCTTTACAGGGCAGTAGTAGCACTTCAGACTGCTGACGAGTTTAGCATTGCCACACCTGCAGACTGGAGACCCGGTGATGATGTGATTGTGCCCACAGCAGGTTCTTGCGGAGTTGCGAAGGAGAGAATGGAGAGCAAGGATCAGATGCATTGCTATGACTGGTTCTTCTGCACAAAAAAACTGGATAAAGATTTAATATTTAAGAAAATTAAAAAATAGTCCATTATTTATTATGAAACCCCCATGTTAGTG
>DIXE01000017.1 GCA_002428635.1 Bacteroidales bacterium UBA6088 | reverse complement strand
AAACCCTTTATAAGGAACGACTAATAAAAGTATAAAGATTAATTTTTTCATTTTAAATTATTAAAGTTAGTCTGTGATTGGAATTTCCACTCCGTTTTTATCGAAGTACTTAGCCCCTGTTGTCTCTCTTTCGTTCTGTTCCAGCTCTGAGTTCATCTCAATATACTTTGGGAATATTGGCCATATCATACGAGGATCATTTGCCGGAACTGATATTGTCATAGAACCCAGCTTGTGGGTGAACGGAAGATTCAAACGCTTGAGGTCGTACAATCTCATATCTTTTCCATAGAGCTCCCTTCTTCTCTCAAGCAGAACTCTCTCCAGAACCAGATCTTTGTTGTTCTGGAAGTTTGCAGGAGTAAGATTGGTGAATGTTCCGGTTTTATACCTTTTTGAACAGATTGCATTTACATCATCAAGTGCTGCCTGCAAATTGTTTGCCCTTGCATTGCATTCTGCTCTCGTTAGATACATTTCAGGTGTTGCCACAGGGTTGTGACAGGTTGTCCCACCGTTAGAACCATCGGTTTTATATCTGTAATTGTAGAAGTTGAAAACAAATGTTGCTGTTGTCGTTGTAATTTTTCTATTCAGGGCAACTGCGTTGAACCACAATGTTCTTCTAAGGTCAAAATTATTTAATGTCCCGTCAGGATTCTTGGTAAAATGGGGATAGAGCTGGTTGAATGACATTGTATCCAGTATATAATGCGTAGTTGTTGTTGTGTAAACCACACTTTTGGCAAATGTTTTCCACAATATCATCTCCTGGTCATTCATTCTGGACAGTCCAACAAGATTGGCATAATAATCAACTGTTCCTGTATAGATAGTGTTGTAATCGTAGAGATAGCTTCTTATCTGCAGTGCATTGTTGGCATTCTCCAGAGCTTTTGGATAGTTGCCCATATAGAGATAGGTTCTGGCAAGTATTGCATAAACACTCACTTTTGTAGGCCGGTGTTTATACTGATCCACATCATTAGGCAGATCCGGAAGTGCACTCTCAAGTTCGCTGATTATAAACTCGTATACCTCCTTAACCGACTTTCTGATCAGTGGAGGAAGTGCCGCCGGGTTGTTGATAATAGGCACTCCTTTATCCGTAGCGGCAGTAGCTTCGTTGTACCGAGGTGCAAATGTATTGATCAGCAAGAGATATGCATAGGCTCTGTGAACTCTGGCTTCGCCCATCAATTGTTTTTGCATTGAAATGTTGTCATTGGCCTTTGTAATTTCTGCCAGGATTGAGCTACATAGAGATATTGTGTAGTACTGGTTGTTCCAGTTCGTCTCATTGGTAAATGAGGGGGAATCATAAGTAAACACATTATTTTTGAAAGCATAAAGGTTCTTGATGTGTTCCCTTGTGGTTGTGTATGTATTCCACTTCGTAGAGTCCATAAAACAGTCGTCAGACATAACATCTACATAACCGGTTGTCAGGGACAAGGAGTAAGCGTACCTTGAATTATCGACAAAATCCAGCAATTTTCTGAAGTCAGCAGTGGTTTTGGCAATAACTTGTCCTCTGGGGAATGATTCCAGGAATTCTTTCTCACAAGAGGTTAAAATCGCTGATATGAAAAAGATTGCTATAAAGTATATTATTTTTTTCATGGTGTTCTTTTTTTATAATATTAAAATAAACCAATCTTTAATCCTGCAGAGAACTCAGGACGGTTTCTGGTTACGAACAGCAGTGCTCCGTATGTTGAACTACTGTAAGGTGGATTATCCGGATCAAATGGTGCAAACTTCACTATCGGGCCAAGATTTCTGCCTTCAATAACTATTCTGAGATCTTTGAGATTAATCTTGTTAAGCACATTTTTTGGAACTGAATATGACAGAGTAAGACTTTGAACTCTTATGGAACTTGCATTGTAAACATTCTGTGTTCCGTATGCCATAATAGCATCCATAAGCTGATAGTGAGAGCTGTTGGTTATCTTGTTATTAAGTGAGTACATTTTTGCTGTCCCTGCATCTGCTTCAGATCTCCATCTATTTACCATAACCTCCGGGAGAAATGTGTACATCTTGGTTGCTGACATAAATGAGCCGAAGATATTTGTTGGAGGATAGTCACCAATCACTTTGTGACCAAATTTGTAATAAAGCCTCACTGAGAATTCAAAATTTTTGTAAACAAGCCTGTTAGTCCAGGATCCAAAATGTTTAGGTTCCTTCTGTCCAACAAATTTGAAAAGTTTATCCATTGAGAGTGTGCTCACGTTGGAGACATCGGTAACTTTAGTCTCCTGACCATCATACATAAACTTTGGCAACCCGGCCTCATCATAGCCCGCCCATTCAATTGCAGCAAGGTAACTTAGAGGTTGGTTTGGCTTGCGGTAATAGAAGGCCATATTAGTATATGCCATAATGTTATCCAATACCTTGGTAATATTTCTTGCCATATTTCTGTTTGTGGAGTACATAAACATAGTTTGCCATTTGATATTTTTTGTGTTTACTACATTTGCCTGAAGATCAAATTCAAACCCTGTGTTTTCAAGACGACCGGCGTTAAAGGTTCCCCGGTTATTCTGGAAACCATATGTACCGTTAACCGCAAGTTGAACAAGACAGTCATCGGAGTTCTTGCGGTAAAAATTGATTGTTCCCGAGATGTTGTTCTTAAGGAATGCATAGTCAAGACCAATATTGTAGGTTTGCGTTTTCTCCCAGGTAAGGTTGGGGTTGGGTGCTGACTGAATGGCCGAGTACGGAAGAAGGGTGATCTTATCTGTCCATGGATAGCCGTAGAGGTAAGGAGAAGCGGATTTATCGATATTGCCGTTCCATCCATAGGACACACGGAGTTTCAGATAGTCTACAAACTTCATACTCTCTTTTGCAAACTTCTCCTGGGTTATTGTCCATCCAGCTCCGAGTGACCATTGAGGCAGGTCAGGAACCTCGTCAGAACCTCCAAAAAGATTGGTCTTGTCAAGCCTGATGCTTCCTGTTAAGTCATATCTCTTTTGAAACGAATAACCAAAATTTCCGAAATAGGAGACATACCTGTCATCCCTGCCATCCATACTAAACCAGTACTTCCCGGGAATCATCGGTACAGTCTGATAATAGTTAGACTGACCAGATAACTTGGGGGTTATCGGGGTTTTGAAGTCCATCCCTGCAGCATAAGTGAGCGCTTGAGGGTCGTAAGAGTAATAACCGTATGGCGTTTCGTCGTAATAGTCCCTTCTCCAGTCCGTTCCGGCCATTACCTTAATGGAATGATCCCCGAATTTCTTGTCGTAAGTGACCTGTCCTCTGTAGTTGTTTCCGGATCCGAATCTTTTATTTTCGTACAACATCCCTCCCGGAGGAACAGGAAAAGTACCGTCTGTCCGGGCATTGTTATTGACCTGATTTCTTACTGTCCAGGAATTTTCGTTGTAATACTCCCTAAGGTACCTGTTTATATACTGATACTGATACGAGAGTTCTACGCTCAATCCTGCCAGAGGCATCAGGTTAACTTTTGCCGTGAGCCTGAGGTCTGAGTTTCTCTGTGTGTTGTCGCGGTTATCCGCCTCTCTCTTAAGGTTCCAGTCCCAATCATAAGGGAGTCTGTATTTTGCAACGGTGTCCCTTCTGGCTGCTGTACTGAGAGCATAGTATGAATCGTAGGTTTGCCTGGAATCCTGAGCAATCATCGGAAGATAATTTCCATCATCATCCAGTATCTTGGTCATCTGGTTGAGGTAATTTAGCTCCTTGATCTGCATACCGTTGTTTTCCTCTTCTGTGAGATTGATGTTTGCACCCAGAGAGACTCTTATCCATTTAGCAGGAGAGTATTGGTCGTTAACATTTATTATGTAATCTGACTTAGAATTACCCTTGCTATATCTTTTATTTGAAGATGCAGTCAGAGACGTTCTAAAGCTGTGAGATGCTCCTCCAAGCTGAAAGGCAATATTTGCCTTAGTATTGGTTTCCATCTTGTTAAGAAAGATATCGGCAAATTCATCCCGTATATCAATTCCTTTTAGCTGATCCATCTGGCTGTTGGCCTGCTCTCTGGTTATCAATCCTCTCTTTTCATCTGAAATTATCCTGATCACCGGGGGCAAGTCATATTTATCATAAATTGAGGCCGTTGTCCCCAGCTGATCCAGATACGTAGTTTCAAAGCCCATCCACTTGTACAGGTCTATTGCCTGTTCGCTACTGGCCCATGGGATTTTGTAGAGGTTCGGTGCCCTCTGGGCATACATATCTACCGAGACATCAATTCTGGGTGTTATACTTTTACCTCTTTTTGTAGTAATCACTATTACGCCATTAGCTGCCTGAGCTCCCCAGATAGACGCAGCAGCAGCATCTTTGAGAACCGTAACATTCTCAATGTCATCCGGATTAATTGATTTCCAAGGATCAGAAGCTGAACTTACGGGAAAACCGTCAATTACGATAAGAGGATTGTTGTCTCCAAAGGTACTGGCTCCGCGAATTACAATGCTTCTGCCGGATTCCTCGGTAGGATGTTGATCCTCTACAAAGTTGGGCTCAAAGTAGAGTCCCGGAACCAATCCTTCCAGTTTGTCTTTAAGACTGAAATTTGTAGTTCTTTCGAGTTGCTCAGAACTAAGTGAAGTAAAAGCACCGGTAGCCCTCTCCTTGGGCAATGTCTGATATCCGGTAACAACCACCTCCGAAAGCTGCTGTTGGTCATCCTCCATTACCACCCTGTAATCTGTTTTCTCGTCTAGGTACACCACCTGTTCGTGCATCCCTATCATAGAAAACAACAGAGAAACCCCTCTTGTCCTAGGAGCTTCAAGGGTGAATTTTCCGTTTTCATCTGTGTAAGCACCCTTTTTAGTCCCCTGAACAATAACAGAGACACCTGCAAGGGGTACCTGATTTTTGTCAACTACAATTCCGGTAATTTTAATTGTCTGCTGACTGTTCTGAGTTGCTTGTTTTTGCTGGATTACAATCTGCTTGTCATTGAACACATAAGTGAGGTTCGTTCTTGAGAGTACAGTGTTGAGAGCAGCGGTTAAAAGCTGGTCTTTCACCTCTATAGACACTCTTGGCACAGTTTCAACCTGGGAGTTCCGGTAGAAAAACTTGTAAGGGGTCTGTTTCTCCACCTCCTTAAAAAACTCCACAATGCTTACATTCTTAAGGTTGAGAGTAACTTTCTCCTGCTGCTCGCCTCCTTTTGCCAAAGGCGGGAAGATGAGAAGGGAAATTACCGGCAATAGTAAATATTGCCGCAGCTGATGCCTTCCGTTGAAGCACTTTTTTCTCAATAGTGAAAAAGTTTTCATAGTTTTGCCATAATTTCTGGTTAATATATATTGATCGGTACGCGGGAGAGATTAACGTTTACCAAGCCTTAGTATCTCCCGCTTTTTTTATTTTGCATCTTCGATTAAAAGTTTTCCGTCTTTTATTTTGTATCTCACTTTTGCACTGAGCGATATAGTTTTCATTGCAGCCCTGATATCTTCCCTGTCAAATCTGCCGTTAAACCTGTCACTCTCCGGGACCGTTGAATGATCAATAATCTCAACTCCGTACCAGGAGCAGAGGCTTTCAATCATCTGGTCAAAAGACAACTCTTTCAGGATCAGTATACCGTCTTTCCAAAGCGTCATAGTCTTAGAGTCTATATTGCTTACTGTAACCTCATTAAACATGGTGTTCAGGGTGAATTTTTCATTCGGACTTATTATCTTGGTCTGACCGTTTGCAGAGACCTTTACTGACCCCTCCACAAGTATTACAGAAGAACTTTTCCCGGCACTCGCACTCTCCACATCAAAGGAGGTACCGAGCACCTCTATCTCCATCTCTTTGGTTGTAACAATAAAGGGAACATCCGACTTTGACACATCAAAGTAAGCTCTTCCTGAAAGGGTCACATTTCTTGAATCCCCGGCAAAATTCACCGGATACCTTATGTAAGAATTAGAGTTCAGATAAACTTTTGTTCCGTCAGAAAGCATAATAACAAATCTTTCTCCGGGAGGAATTGTTACTGAATTATATTGTATCGGTTCAGATTCTATCTTTTTTGTACCTCCCCTCTTTGACACATATGATATCTGTCTGGAGTTTGAAGGATCTCTTCTGATCTCACTTACCTCTGAGAAAGCTATTGTTCCGAAGGATTTGTTCATTGGATTTATCACTCTTCCGTCGGATAGGTGCACTTTAATTGAATCTGTATTGTATTTTAATTCTGCAAGAGAGATATTTGAATAATCCCGATATGAATAATATCCCCGTATAGAGATGTATAGACCAAAAAGCAACAGTGCCATTGCAGCATACGATACTGTTACATAGAATCTCTTCCTTATTTTTTCTTTTTTTCTTCTCTGTCTGATATATTTTAAATACCTGTCGAGTGCCTTTTGAGTTCTCTCTTCGTTGGCCCGGAGGTCGTGTCCGATATGCCAGAACTCCTTAAATTGCTCAAAGTATCTCTCATTACCGGGATCTTTAATCCACAAGGCAAATTCTTCAATTTCCTGTGAGTCAGCCTCGCCTGCTACTATCTTGCCAAGCAAAAGATCTGTCTCTTCAGTCTGTTCTGTACGCATAGACTATGATGTTTTATGATAAGACGAAAAAAGGGGGTGTAACCCCCAAATGAACTCAAAATTTTTAAAAAAATATCAGGATAAGCCATTTTAGCTTTTCACGAAGTTTTTTCATCGCAATTGTCATCTGGTTCTCCACAGTCTTCTCAGAAATCTCAAGGATACCGGTGTTAACAGGAATCAAAAATACAGT
>DIXE01000045.1 GCA_002428635.1 Bacteroidales bacterium UBA6088 | reverse complement strand
ATATAAATTATTTACGGATGAAAAAATAATTATTGCGTTTGTATTTGCTCTTTTGTGTATGCCTCTTTCAGGACAGAAGAAAAGCTATGTAATAAAGGGAACCGTGGAACAGATGAGTCCCGAGACTAAACTTATGTTTAACGACTGGGGAGCCAGAGACGGAATTGAAGTCGTTGTTGAAAATGGAGTTTTTGAGATTAAAGGGGAGCTGGAAGAGGGTTCATACCCAAGAGTTGTCTTTATCAGTGTATCAAAAGGTCGTTCAAGCAGAGGAAATAATGTAATTCTGGAACCGGGAGAGATAAAGGTAAACTTTGACAACAAAATGCAGATAACTGTAGGAGGTACTCCTGAAAATGACAATCTTCAAAAACTTTCAAGTATTTTAAAACAATATGACGATGCCTCTGCTAGTGCCTTCTATGCCTGGCAGTCTGCCTACAGCAAAAAAGCACCTGAACAGGAGCTGGAAGAAATTTGGAAAAAATCAGAAGATGCCAAAGAAAAGGCAAAAGAAGTAAAATTAAAAGTGTTACTGGAGAATGACAATTATGCATCATTTGTACTTGCACCTACTCTTACCCGCTATGAAGGGGCAAAAATAACGGGTCTTTTTGTAAAAAAGTTTGAAAGGTTCAGCTATACAAAAGGTTATGAAACCATGAAAAAACACTATGATGCTATGTTAAGGTGCACAGACGGAGCAATGGTTAAGGACTTTACACTGCCGGCACCTGATGGCAGAATGGTTTCATTATCTGATTTCAGGGGGAAATGGGTGCTTTTGGATTTTTGGTATGTAGGCTGCGGCTGGTGCAGAAGACTTGCTCCAAACCTAGGGAAAATATATAATGAGTACAAGGGAAAGCTGGAAATTATCAGCATTAATGTAGACAAGGAGTCAGACAAGGAAAAGATGATGAAGGTAATAGAAGAGGACAAAATGGTTTGGGTACAGGTAAACGATAAAACTAAAAAAGATCTTCCTGAATACTTTGGAGTGAGCGGATATCCTACTCTCTTTCTGATAGATCCGCAGGGAAGGGGAATTGAAATGAAAGTAGGCTATTGTGAAGCAGGTGGATTGAGAAGATTCCTTGACAAATACATAAAGTGAGATATTTCTGATGGTGTGCTTACCTTGAAAATGTTCTCAGGACATAAAAATCAGAAAATCAATATAAAACAAGGGGACAAAAATTATCCGAATATCCTGTGACATCACAGAAGATAAATAGGCAAAAGGGTTAAAATGAAAAAATTATAAACCATATACGAAATAAAAATACAGGAAAAAATGAAAAAAATATTTACACTAATTTTATTTGCAGCACTTTACATGCCTGCATTCAGCCAAACCAGAACATTTGTTATAAAAGGTACCGTAGAAAATTTAAGCCCGGATGTTAAACTGGTGTTCAATGACTGGGGAGTGAACGAAGGGGTGGATATAAAAGTGGAGAACGGAGCTTTTGAGGTAAAAGGAGAACTTAAGGAGGGTACTTACCCCAGGGTTGCTTATATAAACATTATGAGAGGTCCTTCAAGCAGAGGAAACAACATTATACTGGAGCCCGGAGAGATAAGGGTAAGCTTTGACAACCGTATGAAAATTACTGTTGGTGGTACTACTGAGAACGACAATCTTCAGAGACTGAGCAGCATTTTGGGAAAATACGACGAAGCATCAGCAGCAGCTTTCTATGCCTGGTCTGCGGCGTATAATAAAAATGCTCCTGAACAGGAACTGGAAGAGCTATGGAAAAAGTCAGATGACGCAAAAGAAGAGACCAGAGAGATTAAGCTCAAGGTTCTTCTGGAAAATGACAATTATGCTTCATTTGTCCTTGCTCCGGCACTTACCCGTTACGAAGGGGCAAAAATTACTGAAAAATTCATTAAAAAATTTGAGAGATTTAGTTACACAAAGGGATACGAAAACATGAAGGGTCATTATGAAGCTATGGCCAGATGTACCGACGGAGCAATGGTTAAAGACTTCACCCTTCCTGCCCCTGACGGCAAAATGGTTTCACTCTCTGATTTCAGAGGCAAATGGGTACTGCTCGATTTCTGGTATGTTAAATGCCACTGGTGCAGAAAACTGGCACCTAACCTCGGCAAGATTTACAATGAGTACAAGGATAAGCTCGAGATAATAAGTATTAATGTTGACAAGGAGTCTGACAGGGAGGATATGCTCAGGGTTATTGAAGAGGATAAAATGGTATGGACACAAGTGAATGACAAGACCAAAAAAGAGTTGCCGGAATATTTTGGCGTAACAGGTTATCCGACTCTGTTCCTTATAGATCCTCAGGGTAGGGGAATTGAGATGAGGGTTGGTTATTGTGAAGCCGGAAGCCTGAGAAGGTTCTTCGATAAATACATCAAGTGATATATTTTTGATGGTGTGCCTGCCAAACAAATGTTTTCAGGACATAAAAGTCAGGTAATCAACATAAAACAAGGGGACAAAAATTATCCGAATATCCTGTGACATCACAAAAGATAAATCGGCAAAAGGGGTAAAAAGAAAAAATTATAAACCAAAAACAAAAAAAATACAGCAAAAAATGAAAAAAATATTTACACTGATTTTATTTGCAGCACTTTGCCTGCCGGCGTTAAGCCAGAATAAAACATATGTCATCAAAGGGACATTAGAACAATTTAATCCGGAAATTAAACTGACATTCAACGACTGGGGGACAACTGAAGGAGTGAATATTGTTGTAGAAAACGGTGCCTTTGAGATTAAAGGGAAGCTAGATGAGGGGAAATACCCGAGAGTTGCATCTATAAGTGTAACGAAAGGAGGCTCAGTCTTTGGTAATAGTGTGATACTTGAGCCGGGAGAGATTGAGGTCAGCTTTGACCGCCAGATGAAAACAACTGTCGGTGGAACTACTGAAAACGACAATCTCGAGAAGTTGAAGAACATACTAAGTAAATATAACGATGCATCCAAAGCAGCATTTAGTGCCTGGTCTGAAGCATCTAACAAAAAAGCTCCGGAACAGGAACTGGAAGAGCTCTGGAAAAAATCACAAGAGATAAGAGATGAAGCGAGAGAGATGAAAATTAGGATTTTAATGGAAAACAACAATTATGCATCCTTTGTCCTTGCACCTGCATTTACCCGTTATGAGGGTGCCAATGTTGTTGGAAAATTTATAAAACAGTTCGAAAGATTCAGCTACACAAAAGGCTATGAGTCAATGAAGAAACATTACGAAGCCATGTCGAGATGCACTGACGGAGCTATGGTTAAAGATTTTACACTTCCTGCTCCCGACGGCAAAATGGTTTCACTCTCTGATTTCAGGGGGAAATGGGTGCTTCTGGATTTTTGGTATGTAGGCTGTGGTTGGTGCAGAAAACTTGCTCCAAACCTTGGTAAAATATATAATGAGTACAAGGGAAAGCTGGAAATTATCAGCATCAATGTAGACAAGGAGTCAGACAAGGAAAAGATGATGAAGGTAATAGAAGAGGACAAAATGGTTTGGGTACAGGTAAATGACAAGACCAAAAAAGATCTTCCGGAATACTTTGGCGTAACCGGATATCCCACTTTATATCTGATAGATCCTCAGGGGAGGGGAATTGCCATGAACGTCGGTTTTTGTGAAGCCGGAGAATTGAGAAGATTCCTTGATAAATACATGAAATAAAGAGAGTTTCAGACATGAAAAATCATCTTATAATATTATTGGCAATATGCCTGATTACACCTCATTCATTGCTTTCTGGCAGAAACCTATACACAACAGATTCAGACAACAATGGATCAGTTTCTGAAAAGGAACAGGTAACGCTTAAAGGCAAGCTTATAAACTTTCAGGGAGATAAAACATATCTACTTGATGTTTCAGATAAATCCGGACTGAGAGTTCCTGAAAACATTTTGATAGAACCTCGCCCCGGTGGTGAATTTTATCTTAAGTTCAACCTCAGGGAACCAGGTTATTACAAACTTGAAGGGAGTACTTTGTACCTGAGTCCCGGGGACAACATGAATATTGAAATTGATTGTATTGACAAGAGTAAATCTAAGTATTCAGGAAAAGGAAGCGAAGCCTGCAATTATCTTAAGACAATTCCCGAATTCTCGCAGGTTGATATCGGATATCTGGGCAGGAATTATGAAAATGTGAATAAGGATATAAAAGAGTTCTTATCCGGATATATGCTGCCAAGAGCAGAAAAAAGTTTCCGTGAAATTGAAGGACTCAAAAATGTAACTGACACATTTCGTGAACTTGAAATGGCAAGGGTGAAGTCCAATGTGGTTATGAGCATTATGCTATACACTGCAGGTTATTCGAGGAAATATATTGAGGGATTTGATATCCAGAAACACAAAGATCTTTTTTCAAAAATACGGGAGGAACAGCTCAGTTCTTCTGAAGAAGTTCTTGTGAAGTACGGCAAAGGGTTATCCAGAGCAGAAAACATTGTACTTCCTGAATTCAGGAAGATATTGGTTTGGGTAAGAGGAGGTACCGGCAAGGATCTCCCCAAATATGAACGAATCGCCAGGCTGGAGGAGTATGAACAGACAGCAACTCTGTTGCAGAAATATGCATCCTGCTTCACAAGCTTCCCCAACGACAGAAACAAAGATGAAGTACTTGCAGAGCTTCAGGCTGCAAAAGAAAAAATGAGTGTTCAATTGTACAGGGATTTGATTGACAAAAGTGTCAAAGAGCACGGAGAGATAAGGAAAGGGGCACCGGTGTTTGATTTTACCGGATATGACTCAAACGGTAAGCCGGTAAAACTGAGTGATTACAAAGGAAAATACATCTACCTGGATTTCTGGGCTACCTGGTGCGGTCCCTGTATTAAGGAGTACCCGTTTTTTCAGGAGCTCTATCATAAATTCCGCAACAGGGGTGATATTGTATTTATTTCGGTATCGACAGATCAGGATAAGGATAAATGGCTGCAATATATGAAAGAACACACTCACGAAACAATTTCTATACATGTGAGTAACAGTTTTTTGAACCCATACAAGATTGCATTCATTCCAAGGTTTATGCTCATTGACAAAGACTTCACATTCTTTGACCCATCTGCACCCAGGCCTTCTATGCCGGAGGCAGAAGCATTGCTGCAGAGTCTCAAATAAATATTTACTTTAATTTTAAAACAATTTTGATTAATTAAACAAATGAAAAACAGGTTCAAACTGAATTTTACAGCAATTGCTATAATAGTTGCAGTGACTACATCGTGCAGCAAAAGCACTTTTAAACTGAGTGGTACTCTTGAAGGGATTACCGACGGAGTGATTATTCTCTCTTCTATGGAGGACAGAAAAATAGCAGACACAGCAAAAATTGAGAATGGCAAATTCGAATTCACAGGCGATATTCCAACTCCTACCTACTACTACCTGAGAATAGAAGACAAACCCTACGGGCATCTTTATTTTTATGCAGAAAATGCAAAGATGACTCTTATCGGTCACGGGGACACCTTAAACAAAGCAGTTATTACAGGAGGAAAAACACAGGACTACGCCAACGAAATTGCAAAACTTACAGAGGAGCTCTCAGAAAAATACAAAGCGACTGAATTGATAAGCGAACTGTACGGAAGAGATGGACGCGGCCCGGTTACTGCCCAGAGAGAGGGTGAAATTAACGACCTGCTTGCAAAATACAGAGAAGATATAAACCTGGGCAAGATAGAATTTATTAAATCTCATCCAAAAGCCTTCTACTCTTCTATACTTGTAGGTCAGGTAGCAAACGGAAAGAGTGCAGAAGATATTGAGTATTTCATAGGTCTTCTGGATCCGAAGCTTGCAGAACAACCAAG
This sequence comes from Bacteroidales bacterium UBA6088, assembly GCA_002428635.1. Taxonomy (GTDB): domain Bacteria; phylum Bacteroidota; class Bacteroidia; order Bacteroidales; family UBA932; genus Bact-08. The sequence continues at coordinate 24,349 of DIXE01000045.1, read as the reverse complement.
AATCGTAAAACTCAGGGAGAAAGCAGAGGAATTGAAAAAGACTGAGGTTAGCATATCCTCCTTTATCAAGGATGCTCATAATCTTGTCTATAAGGTTGATAACAACTACAAAGGAGCTGACCATAAAGAGGTTGCATATCTTGCTGTGCTAAGCAACAACAATGTGTGTGCACTTAAGAATGACGGAACTGTAAGGATAATAAAACCTGACGGAAGTGTGTTAAAGGAATTCAAGTCAGGACTCAAGTCAAAACCTTCTGCGATTGCTGTTGGTAAAGAGGATAAAATCTTTGTCTTTGGTTCTATAACAGAAATGAAGAGTGTAGAAGTCCGGGGACAGACCAGAGAGATAGCGACTCCCGTTGGAGTTGAGTGCATTGTTTTCAATGCTGGAGGGTCAAAGCTCAAAGAGATGAGACTTGAAGGTGTTGTTACCGCAACCGGAGCCAAGGTGACAAATAAAAATATTCTTATTGCAGACACCAGAGGAAGAAAAATTATGATCTTTGACGCAGAGACCGGGCAGAGTAGCTCTTCAATAGAAAATCTTCGCACCTGTTGCGGCATCCTCGATTTCGCCATTCGCAACGATAGCGAAGTGCTGGTTGCAAATCTGGGAGCATTCAGAGTTGAAGGATTTGATTATTCAGGGAAATCCCTTATCTCCTTTGGCCAGCGGGGAACGACTTTAGATGATTTTCACGGATGCTGCAATCCTGTTAGTGTTGGCTTTTTGTCCAACGGAGGAGTTGTAACAGTGGAAAAGGATCCTACCCGAATAAAAGTTTACAGCAGCGAAGGGGCAAAGAAAATTGAGGGAATTGAGGAGCTGGTAAAAGGTTGCGCTTTTATTCCAATGACCGTGGATTCCAACGACAATGTTTACCTGGCCTCCAAAACCGGCGGTATTATCAAATGCTCCGGTTCTATTTAAATTATCGAAGTTATTTGATTTTTCCCGGCATACATTTATTAAGGATTGATTGTGAAATATTTTAGGTTAAGTTTCAAACTGTTAATAACTAATAATTAAAGTGTTTTGGTGGAGAATCAATCCCGGAGGCTGTCTGTTAAGGGCAGCCTCCTTTTAATAAAGGACTGTTATCTGTATTTGCACGGAAAATCCTCCCCGCCATACGGTGGGTCTCCTCCCTTTTCGGGAGCCAATGTTTCCCTAACTGACACAGATAACAGTAAATATTGAAAATCAACATACTCTCAATAATCGTAATTCTGATTTTTTGCTTAATTTTATTCGTTGATAAGTTATCCCGAGTTCCACAACTTAATAATGGTAACTTTATAAAAATAAAATTTTAAATAACAATGCCGAATCAGAATCCGGAACAAATTGCAAGAGATAATATTGACAGACAACTAATTGCCTGCGGATGGATTATCCAGAAATACAAGGATAAAAATGTGTTTACAGGACTTGGAGTTGCCATCACAGAATATCCTACAGAAACTGGCCCGGCAGACTATGTGCTATTTATTGAAGGAAAGCCAGTTGGTATTGTTGAAGCAAAACGGAAAGAAGAGGGTCATAAAATGACCATTCACGAGGACCAGGCAGAAGATTATGCAACAGCCAAGCTCAAATATCTGAATAACGAGAAACTTCCTTTTGTCTATCTGAGCACGGGAGAGGTTACTACATTAACCGATTTCAGAGACCCAAAACCAAGAGGAAGAAATTTATTTACTTTCCACAGACCAGAAACATTAAGAGCCTGGCTAAAAAAAACAAAATCGGTTCGGGCTGCATTGCAGGATTTGAATAATTTACCCGAAAAAGGTCTGCGAGACTGCCAAATCAAAGCAATTACAGATCTGGAAAAATCTTTCAGGCGAAACAAGCCAAGAGCATTAATACAAATGGCTACCGGTTCGGGAAAAACCTATACTGCAATAACTTCTGTGTATCGCTTACTTAATCTGAAAGATGATAATAATAATAATGTAGTAAGGCGTGTTCTGTTTTTGGTGGATACCAAAAACCTGGGCGAACAGGCAGAGCAGGAATTTATGAGTTATCTGCCCAACGATGACAACCGCAAGTTTACCGAACTCTATGGCGTTCACAGGCTGAAATCAAAATATATTCCCGATGATAGCCATGTGTATATCAGTACTATTCAACGGTTATATGCTGCATTAAAGGGGCAGGATCTGGAAGAAAGTGAAGAGGAAATAAATCCAAACGAGAGGTGGCAACCAAAAGAAGTGCCTCCAGTTGAATACAATGAAAAACTGCCGATTGAATTTTTCGACTTTATTGTAATAGACGAATGTCACCGCAGCATTTACAACCTGTGGATGCAGGTGCTGGATTATTTTGATGCTTTTCAAGTTGGTTTGACAGCCACACCAGATGCCCGAACCATTGCCTACTTCAGGCAAAATATGGTTTCGGAATATTCACACGAAATGGCTGTAGCGGATGGTGTAAATGTCGGGTATGATGTATATCTGATAGATACAATAATAACCGGAAAAGGGGCAACTTTGTGGAAAGGAGAATATGTGGAATACCGCGAAAGGTTAAGCAGAAAGAAAAGAATGGAATTACAAGATGAAGATGAAACCTATTCTGCAAAACAGTTGGATAATGAAATTGTAAATCCCAACCAAATCCGTTTGGTGATCCATACTTTTAAAGAAAATTTGCCGGTGATGTTTCCTGATCGCTATGACAAAAACGGCAACTTTGAAGTTCCCAAAACCTTGATTTTCGCCAAGACCGACAGCCACGCTGATGATATTATTCAAATTGTCAGGGAAGAGTTTAACGAAGAAAACCACTTTTGCAAAAAAGTAACCTATAAAGCAACTGAAGATCCCAAATCTGTATTGGCACAATTCCGCAACGATTATCACCCGCGCATAGCAGTTACGGTTGATATGATTGCAACCGGTACTGATGTAAAACCTCTTGAGTGTTTGCTCTTTATGCGCGATGTAAAAAGTCGTAACTACTTTGAGCAAATGAAAGGGCGAGGCACAAGGGTAATTAATTTCGATGATTTGAAAAAAGTTTCTCCATCTGCCAAAATTACCAAAGACCATTTTGTAATTGTGGATGCCATTGGTGTAACCAAGAGTTTGAAAACCGACAGCCGACCATTGGAGAAAAAACCCGGTGTGCCTTTGAAAGATTTGTTAGGTGCTGTAGCTGTGGGTGCACGAGACGAAGATTTATTCACCTCACTGGCAAACCGACTGACCCGATTAGACAAACAAATTACACCTAAAGAGAAAAAACAATTTGAAGAAAAAACTGGAGGAATTTCACTTGCTGCGGTAGTTAAACAGTTGTTGAAGGCTTACAATCCCGATACCTTTGAAGCCATTGAGCAAAAAGTGCGGGAAGAAAAACGAAGCGAAGCCCCTGTAGTGATTGAAGCGGAAATCAATCTACAATTAGAACAACTGCGAAACAATGTCGCCAAAGTATTTACAGGCGAACTGAACGAATACATTGAAAATATTCGCAAAGCACACGAACAAAAGATAGATATACTCAATCCCGATGAACTTGTAAATGCAGGTTGGGATAAGGATAACAAAGACAAGGCAAACGAAACCATTACTGCTTTTAAAGAATGGATAGAAAACCACAAAGATGAAATTGTTGCCTTAAAAATTTTTTACGGACAACCTTACCAAAGACGGGAACTAACTTTTGCAATGATTAAGGATTTAGTGGAGAAAATTGTGCTGGATAAACCCAACCTTGCTCCTTTAAGTGTATGGCGGGCTTATGAGCAATTGGAAAGCGTAAGTGGGCAACCTAAAAACGAAATGGTGGCACTGGTATCACTTATTCGCAAAGTGGCGGGCATTGATACCGTCTTAACACATTACGACAAAACCGTAGATCGCAACTTTCAGCAATGGATTTTGAAAAAAAATGCAGGGCAACACAACCGATTTGACAATGAGCAAATGGATTGGCTGTATATGCTCAAAGAGCAGATTGCCACTTCGGTGCATATTGAAGCAGACGATTTGGACTATACTCCATTTGATGCCAAAGGCGGACGAGGCAAAATGTGGCAACTGTTTGGCGATGAGATGGAGAATATTATTAATGAAATGAATGAGGCATTGGCAGCGTAATGAGTGGAGAAAGTGAAATACCCAAAGGATGGATTTTTACTAATTTAGGCGAAGTATGCGAGCTTAAGAATGGTTATGCTTTTAAAAGTACTGACTATCTTAAAGATTCTGGCATTCCTATCATTAGAATATCAGATATTGGCGAAGGTAAAATTGATTTAAAGGATTGTGTGAGAATAAATGAAGACATTGAGTATGAGAGCTACATTGTAAACAGGAATGAAATTTTAGTCGCTATGTCAGGTGCCACAACTGGCAAGTTTGGTATTTACAGAGGCGATGAAAAGGTCTATCAAAATCAGCGTGTAGGAAAGTTCAAAATCCGCTTCAAGGAAGTACTTAATAACTCATATTTACTTTATCTGCTCTATTCATTAAAACAACGAATACTAAAGGATGCTTATGGAGGAGCTCAACCGAATATATCATCAGGAAAAATCGAAGAGCTTCCGTTCCCACTACCCCCTCTCCCTGAACAGCACCGCATTGTAGCCAAAATAGAAGAGTTATTCAGCAGTTTGGATAAAGGAATAGAGAGCCTGAATATGGCTCAGGCACAACTCAAAGTCTATCGCCAGGCGGTGTTGAAATGGGCGTTTGAGGGGAAACTCACCAACAATGATGTGAAAGACGGAGAATTACCTGCGGGGTGGAAGATTGAAGAACTCAAAAAGATAACTTTTAAAGCGAAAAAGATAAAAGTTAAAGAACAAGAAGAAAATGAGGGATTTAAATACCTTGATATTGGGGGTATTGATAATTCTAAATTGAAAATTACCAGTCATAAAACATATCAATGGAAAGATGCACCATCAAGAGCTCAACAAATTGTAGAGGTTGGAGATACTCTTTTCTCAACTGTAAGGACATACTTAAAAAACATAGCACTTGTTGATAAAGAAATTTATCACAATCAAATATGTTCTTCGGGATTTACAGTGATTAGAGCAGATCAAAATAAAATAAAGCCAAAGTTTTTGTTTTTCTATTCCACTTATCAGGGATTTATTAACTCTTTGAATAAACTACAAACAGGGACATCCTATCCTGCTGTAAGAGATGAAGATGTTTTCTCACAGAAAATCAATTATCCAATTTCGCTTAAAGAACAACAACTCATCGTTTCCGAAATCGAAAGTCGCCTATCTGTTTGCGATAAAATTGAAGAGAGCATTATACTTAGTTTATTACAAGCCGAAGCCCTTCGCCAAAGTATTTTAAAAAAAGCATTTGAAGGTAAATTGGTCCCGCAGGATCCGGATGATAAACCTGCATCGGTGTTGTTGGAGCGGATTAAGGCGGGAAGAGAATCCCAACAACAAGTAGAGGTGAAAAGGAAAGCATCGAGGTCAACAAAAAGAGCCAGTCAAGAAAGGACTTATGAGCATAGAAATAGTTAACAGACTACTACGCCAGAAGGAAAATATCCGGCTGGAGTTCAAGGAGGCAAAAAACACTTTGCCGGCCAATATGTTCGAAAGCATTTGTGCAATGCTAAATCGTGACGGCGGCGATATTCTGCTGGGAGTTGCCGATACCGGTACTGTTGTGGGTATTGATCCGGCTGCTTTAGAGACAATGATAAACAACATCGTCACCTTATCCAACAACGCGCAGAAATTAGATCCACCATTTATTCTGTTTCCCATAAAACAGCAATTGAACGGGAAGTTTATTCTTCACCTGCAAATTCCCTCCAGTTCGCAACTGCACAAAACGGCAGGAGTTGTTTTCGACCGCAGCAAGGATGGCGATTTCAGAGTGACCAATCCTGCTCAAATAGCCGATTTATATAACAAAAAGCGGTCACATTATACCGAAAATAAGCTTTATCCTTTTTTGAAATTTTCCGATTTTAAACCTGGACTGTTCTCAAAGATTCGAAATCTTATTCGCAGCAACAACCCCAATCATCCTTGGCTGGCTCTTACCGATGAACAAATGCTCGAAAAAGCAGGCTTGTGGAAGCTCGATTACCTGACCGGACAGTCGGGCTACACCTTAGCAGCAGCCTTGTTGCTTGGCAAAGACGAAGTCATACAGCAGATTTTACCTCATTATAAAATTGATGCACTGGTTCGAATTCACGATGTATTCAGGTACGATGACCGATTGTACATTCAAACCAATCTGATTGAAGCATACGAGCAATTGATGGATTTTGTGGCCAAGCATTTGCCCGATAAATTTTATCAAATTGGAGATCAGCGCATCAGCTTGCGTACCCATATTTTCAGGGAAATTGTGGCGAATATTATAGTTCATCGTGAATATATGAACGCTCATCCCTGCACTTTTGTCATCAAAAAAAGTGGCGTTGAAACTGAAAATGCCAACAATCCCAACGGCCACGGATTAATAGATGTGATGCATTTTGTGCCTTTCCCAAAAAATCCAACCATTGCCAAGTTTTTTATTCAGCTTGGCCGTGTCGATGAATTGGGTTCGGGGGTCATTAATGTGAATCGATTCATTCAGGAGTACGCAAATGAAGGAAAACCAAGTTTTGTAGAAGGAAACACATTTAAAATGTTCATTCCTGTACCTCCGGTCGAGGAAGAAGTCAAGTCAATTGAGGGAGCAATTGAGGGAGCAATTGAGGGAGCAATTGAGGGAGCGTCAAAAAGAGTTAAAGATAAACTTTCAATTTTACTAAAAGCTATAGTAGTAAGCGAGGGCAATAGAGTTCCATATTACAAGAAAGCTACCTGCTTGCCCGACAGTAGTCTGGAAAGATATCTGCAAAAGCTAAAAGAAGCTGGTTTCATAGAATTTAGGGGAGAAGCAGCACATACTGGCGGATATTATCTTACAGAAAAAATAAAGGAGAAATTGAAACCTGCACGATAAGTTGCACGATAACACAAACAATACAACATCGAAATAAAACAACATGAGCACCGAAATCAACAATACATCAAACATAATCAGTAAAGTATGGAGTTTTGCCACCGTCCTGCGCGACGATGGGGTGGGATATGGCGATTACCTCGAACAAATCACCTATCTGTTGTTCCTCAAAATGGCCGACGAGTTTAGTCGTCCGCCATACAACCGTAAATTACCAATTCCAAAGGAATACAACTGGGAAAGTCTGGCGGCCAAGCGGGGTGCTGTTCTTGAAATTCATTACACCAATATATTGCGTGAACTTTCCAAGGTGAGAGGAATACTTGGGCAAATCTTCATTAAGAGCCAAAATAAAATTCAAGACCCTGCCAAGCTCTGCAAGTTAATCGATATGATAGACAAGGAGCAGTGGAGCACAATGGGAGCTGATGTGAAAGGTAAAATATACGAAGGTTTGCTTGAGAAAAATGCTGAAGATACTAAAAGTGGTGCTGGTCAATATTTTACACCAAGAGCTTTAATCCGTGCAATGGTAGAATGCGTTCAGCCCGAACCTATGAAAACCATTGCAGACCCGGCCTGTGGAACAGGAGGTTTCTTTTTGGCGGCATATGATTTTATTGCCAATCCATCAAACTATTCGCTTACTCGTGAACAAAAGGAGTTTTTGAAGCATCAGACATTCTTTGGAAACGAAATTGTAGCCGGAACCCGTAGAATGGCACTGATGAACTTGTTCCTTCATAATATTGGCGATTTTGAAAGTGATAATTTTATTTCTCCTGCAGATGCATTGATTTCAGACACAGGTTTGCGAGTGGATTATGTATTGGCTAATCCACCTTTCGGCAAAAAAAGCAGTATGACATTCACAAATGACGAAGGGGAGCAGGATAGTGAAGATCTGACCTATAACCGTCAAGATTTTTGGGTGACAACCAGCAACAAACAGCTCAACTTTGTACAGCATATACACACTATGCTCAAATCTGACGGACGTGCTGCAATAGTACTGCCCGACAATGTTTTGTTTGAAGGCGGTGCAGGTGAAACAATTCGGAAGAAATTATTGGGAACAACCAACCTACACACCATTCTCCGCTTACCGACAGGCATTTTCTATAAACAAGGTGTAAAAGCAAACGTGCTGTTCTTCGACAACAAGCCAGCATCTAAAAACGCACAGACAAAAGAAATCTGGTTTTATGATTTAAGAACCAATATTAAATTTTCATTGAAGAAAAATCCGCTTCGTTTTGAAGACTTAAAGGATTTCATAGAATGTTACCATCCGATAAACATCAACAAACGAAAAGAGACATTCAACATAGATACTAATCCAGAAGGTCGTTGGAGAAAATTTACCTATGAAGAAATCGTAGAAAGAGATAAAACCAGCCTGGACATTACCTGGATAAAGGACAAGAGCCTCGCTGATCTTGACAATCTGCCTGATCCTGATGCTTTGGCAAACGATATTATTGAAAATCTTAAATCGGGTATTGAAAGTTTTGAGGAAATTATGTTGAAAATAAACGGCACAAAACCATCCCTATAGCTCAAGGCAAATCATCGACCTGGCATTTAAGGCAATGACCTTTTTATCAGATCCGGCAGGCCGATTTTATAACCTTCTGAATAGAAAATGATCTCTCCGTCCGGATTAACTATGTATATTAAAGGGTAATTATCCCGGAACGAATGATCTGCACTTTTCAGGAAAGTGATCATCAGCTTTTCACTGTCTTTACCGGTTATGAAAACCGATCTGGCCGGAACTCCTTTGTACAGTTTTCCGGAAAAATCCTGAGGCAGCTTATCTGACGGAATCGCAAATATGAAAGATCCTTCCCATTTGTCAAATAAATCCTTCAGTTCCGGCAGTTCATTCATAAGGTGTTTTGTGGGCTCCCGGTCAGGCTCAAGGAAGCAGATAACCAGACCTTTTTCGTACAAAGAAGAGTTAACAACGCTGTCAAGTGTTCCGTAAACTCTGTTTTCTGCTTCAAGCTTCCTGATGGTCAGCTCTTTTGCCATTCTGTCTCCCTGCTTTATGTTGAAGTACTCGTTAAGTGCAAGCACACGCCCGTCGGTATAACGATTTCCTGTTGTGAGCCGGTAGTAACCCTCTTCAAGACCAAGCCGCACAGGGAATTTAAAAACCCTGCTATCGTTCTCGAAGTCAAGAGGTTCAAATATTCCGTCGCGGAATTTTGAAACAGTATAGTGGATCCAGTATTTCGGGATATTTTCACCTGTGTAATTCAAGACCAGCTCTCCATTTCCGGAGGGAAGAGCTGCAGGGTCAAAGCTAATGCTGCTCCAACTTCCTTTTTCCCAGACCAGCACTGCCGAGGTGGCCATATCGATGTATGCCGGAACATTAAAGCTTCTGCAGAGTGCAATAAAGAAAATATCCCTTGATCTCCTGTCTGCCATCCCTGCGTTAAGAACGCCTACGGGAGAGATTGGACAATTGGGATAGTTCTGACCGTTGTCAACTATTTTGATATTCGTATCAATCCACTCCTTTATAAGGTTATAATCAATTACAGAGGCGCCCGGTTTTGCGAAATCACCTTTGAGCCTCTCCTGCAGGAAAGGCCTCCATTTACGGATAAGCTCCATAGATATTCTTGGGGAGAGAATACCTTTTATATAGTCATCAAGAGTATAGCCTGCTGTTTTGTCGTAGGGGGCAGTATTGTCCAGATGACTTTGAAGTACCTGAGCCGGAGTATCTCTGAGATCTTTGTCTGTAAGGGTTGAAAGAATTCTTAAGGTGTTCTCATTCTTTGAGTTGCTGGCAATAAAACGGGAGATTTCGTCCCAGTTGCCCTCGCTCCTTTTAATAAATCCGCTCACCAAAGAGGGATCAAGATTATTCTGACGGGCAAAGATGTCCGCAGCCTCCTTTGTCATAAAGGTAGAGAGGTGGGCAGCTCTTAACGAATCTTCGTATTTAAGCCTCTGGTTGTGCTTCTTCTGTCCGGGATTTTGATCAGAGGGATTAAAATGTGCCTGTTCCAGGGGAGGTGTCAGATCAACTTCCTCAAAGTACTCCGCTCCGGCCTCTCTGTCAAGTTTTATATTGAGGCTCCCCTTGGTTGAAAGTGCGGCTTTTTCGTAACCGTACCAACCATCTTTATGCGCCCAAACAATCATATCTCCAAATCCGGATATCACAAAGGATTTCCCATTCTTTTCAGACGGCTTTTCATATACCGGGTAATATTCAGAATAGTTGTATATCAGATATTTTACATCCGCACCCTCAACTGTATTTCCATCTCGGTCATATACTGTTACTTCAAGTTTTTTTGTATCGGTATAGTTCTCCAGCACATTGATCTTTGTATAGAGAGGATACTCTGTCTTACTTTCAGGACCGTAATATTTACCGAACACGTTAGTATGAACCATCATAGCCCTTTTTGCAGGATAGGTAAACCAGGCTAAATTCAATTCCGGCTCAGGTTCGCAGGCTCCCATAAAGTACCACTTTCCGTCGCACCATACCTCCACCCAGGCGTGGTTGTCATCTGTATGTGCCCACCTTGGCGTGTAGCACTGGCGGGCGGGTATCCCTACCGCTCTGAGGGCTGTAACTGTAAAGGTTGATTCTTCTCCGCACCTTCCAAACCCTGTTTTCATACTGGCAAGAGGTGATGATGTCCTGCTGTCGGAGGGGCGGTATGTTATCTTTTCATGACACCAGTGGTTTACCTCAAGTGCAGCATCGTACATAGACAGATCCTTAATGCGCTCTTTGAGTTCATTAAAAAAGACAATGCGGGCTGTATCGAGATTTTCATTGTTCACTCTGGGAGGCAGGACAAAGTGACGGAATAGGTCAGCAGGGACTTTCTCCCCCCAGTGAAAAGTATTTCTGGCATTTATTGCAGCCCTGGTCATTGATAAAAAGTATTCACCCTGGTAATCTGCAAGATCGACAAGAGGCATATATGCGTAAAGAAACTCCATCGCCTCTCTTTCTTCTGTCGTCATACCGCTCTCTTTAAAGATCACGAACATCTCCTTTCCCTCAAATGCAGCCTTTCTCTGAACGAACGATTGCTTAACCTCATCTCTTTGGGATCTTTCGGGGATAAAGCCGGAACTCTCCCTGCAGCCAGTCATAACAAAGGATAATGAGAGCAATGTTAAAACACAAAAAACCGTAAATGTTTGCTTTAAATGACTCATAACAAGATTTAGATAATGTATATATTGTAAACTTTAAGCTTACCTGTTTATTCCCGGGGCTGCAACCTTCTTAATAATAGCCTTCACAATATCTTCTGAGGTTTCAATATGGCTCAGGCCGCCTCTTTCAAGTTCATTTTCGTATACGGCAGGGTTCTGATACTCCATGCCGCCTTTAATGGTGTGCTTTGCAGAAAAATGGAGCTCTGTGCATCCTGTGTAACTGAGAATTTCAAGAGCATTTTCCGATGTGATTCCGCTTCCGGCCATGATTTGTATTCTTCCGGCAGCCTTTTCCACCAGTTTTCTGATAATCTCAATTCCCTCGTAAGCAGTTTTGTGCAGGCCCGAGGTCAATATCCGGTCACAACAGCAGCTGATAATATCTTCAAGAGCCTCCTCCCAATCCCTGCATCGGTCAAAAGCCCTGTGAAAAGTGACCTGCATTGGTTCGGCAAGTTCGGTAACCTCAGCTAACCTGATTTTGTCCACGCTGCCGTCAGGGTTAAGAAAACCGGTTACAATACCCGCCGCACCGGCCTCTTTGCAAAACCGGATATCATCAAGCATAATCCGGTATTCATCGGGATTATAATAAAAGTCTCCGGGGCGGGGGCGGATAAGAACAAAAACCGGGATGGAGAGATTTTTACAGCACTCCGATATCAGAGCCGGTGATGAGGTGAGACCTCCCAGCGGGAGTGCCTGGCACAACTCTATCCTGTCGCACCCGCCCCTTTGGGCTGCAAATGCTGAATTAATGGAATCAGCACAGATCTCAGTTATAATTTTTCTCATTTATTACAAATTTATTCTTTTTATTTGAAAAGGGAGATCCGCAAGATTAAATGGGATCATAATTAAAAGTTAGGGAGTAGACTGCATAATTAAAACGCCCCCCAAGTATGCTGTTATTTCTAACGCGCCTGGAGGGCTTATTATCTTTTATTTAGAATATTATTTTCTTAGTGCAAATGTATAATATTAAAAATTGAGTTCAAAATTTATTTCCATATTTCTTCATTTTCCCAGTTATTTGGGAATCCCATAAATCCCTTATTGACAGATGGAAATTCATTGAAAAGATTGTTTAAATACAATTTGAACTTTGTATTTGGATTAATAGTTTGAAGAAAAAATAATATAGTACAAATTGTATAATACATTTTGGAGCTTTGTGCAGTAACCGGTGACGAAATCCATTTTTTTGTTTTAGAAAAATTCAATTTAGCAGGTTGCACTTGAAGGGTGATATTCCATAAACGGGAGTGATGTGCGCAAATATTTCTTATGTAATTAATTGTGTGTAACCAAGATGTAAAGATGTCTTTTGGTAAAGAGTAGAAATAAGCCAAATCTGTTAGATCTTTTGGATTTCTTAAAGCATTGCAAATTAGAGATAATTGGTTAAAATACATTATTTCTACGCTCATCCATGAAGGAGGTGTTGGGGGATCGTTATATTTACTTATATAATGTTTTATAAACTCAGTTGACTTATTACTCTCCAATTGTTCTTGGATGTGTTTGTTTATCTCTAGATAAATATTTCTATTAATGATTGCCCCCGTTTTTTTATCTACATATGTAATTGGTTTGAATATAGATTCATTTGTATGCCAATGAGAACCGTACTTTTGACTTAACTGATATATTAACTGAGTTCGAAGTCCAATTTCAATTCTCTCAATAGCATCAAACATTAATAGCCTAAATTTCCGGTCGAACCTATAAAGGGTTACAATATCATTCCAGTTTGAGCCAGGTTTAAATATGTCTAACGCCTTTCCGGCACTATCTTTCTCCTTGAAGGGAATCATATATGCACTCAAGCGATAGTAGCTTATATTAGACAGATGCCTGGTTGCATTTGTTTTGTTATCAAAGTACAATCCTCGGCTTTCGATAAGCTGTATCTGGTCTTTAATAGATAAAGAAGGTTTGGAATATTTCATTGGGGAGGACTAATCTTTTTGTAAATAACCACATAAAGATAAGATAGTCCCGGATAAGTTGCAAATTTGATTAGTACCAATATGTCTCTCCAGATCACAGATGTTGCTTGTTAATGTAGCTCTGAACCTAAGCCTGACTATATATTGCACTTTTCCGACAACAACCTGTCTGAATGAAAGGAACTCTTCGTTGGTATACTCTTTGTCAAGAACCCAACCCGGAGGGAGCTTATATTCGAAAATTCCAGTTTTAAAAATGTTGGTCTGATCCGTTTGAAGTAATTCCGCCTGTAGAGATACCGAAGCTATGACAACTAATAAGATAAAAGCCATTGCCAATTATTGCAATTTCTTCATAAAATAATCTTTTATCTTTTTAGCTCTTCTAAAGTTATAATTTTTTTGGGTTCTGCTAGTTAAATTAAGAATTTGCTCGCACACTATTATCGAAATAATCAATTTTTGCAGTTATCCTTCCATCTTTACCGGCACAAACTTCTGTAAGGATATCTTCCATAGTGATAAAATAGCAAAAGCAAATTTATGACTATATTTGTTATAATAAAACCTTATTAGTTATGGGAAAAACAACAGAACATAAGAACAGGACAATAGGGAAGATTCTTTTACTGTCCATTATATCGCTGATAATCATATCCTGCGGCAAGGTTATGATCACCGGCAGAAACCAGTTTCTTCTTTATGACCAAGGGCAGATTACATCCCTAAGCAATCAGGCATATACAGAGATAATGAGCAAATCCACCCTGTCATCCAACGCTTCCTACAACAGGATGGTAAAACAGGTGGGAGAAAACCTGACCAATGCAGTTTCAAGATATGTCAACGAAAATGGTATCAAGAATGCTCTGGACGGTCTCAACTGGAAGTTTGAGGTTGTTAAGGACCCCAGCGTGAATGCTTTCTGCCTGCCAAACGGCAATATTGTGTTTTACGAAGGGATAATGTCAATTACAAACACACCTGACCTAGTTGCTGTGGTAATGGGGCACGAGATAGCACACGCACTTGCAAAGCACGGTAACGAGAGGATGAGTCAGGAGACAGTTGCAGGAGTTGCAGATCAGGTAATAGGAACTTTGATAAGCGACAAGCCACAGCAGACACAGGCTCTCTTTGGTCTGGCATTCGGACTGGGATCACAGCTCGGAGTACTGCTTCCATATTCCAGAAAACACGAATATGAGGCTGACAGGCTTGGGCTGATTATTATGGCAATGGCCGGATATGATATAAACGTTGCACCGGGATTCTGGCAAAATATGAGCCAGGGAGGAGAGAAAATGCCGGAGTTTTTCAGTACTCACCCTTCTGATGCCAACAGAATAAAGAAGATAAACGAAGTTCTTCCCGAGGCCGCAAAGTATCAGTCGGCAAAATAAGATCAGAAAAAATAATTGCAACAGTAAAATATGTACAGAACACACACTTGCGGAGAGTTACGCATAGCTAATGCCGGGGAGAGAGTAGTGCTTGCCGGATGGATACAGAGAATCCGTAAAATGGGAGGGATGAGCTTTGTAGATCTGAGAGACCGTTACGGAATCACACAACTTGTTGTAAATGACAGCAAAGACTCCTCTCTTAACGAAATAGTGGGAAAACTGGGGAGGGAGTTTGTGATTCAGGCTTCAGGAAGAGTGGTCGAGAGAAGCAGCAAAAACAGCAAAATTCCTACCGGCGATATTGAAATTGAAACTGAATCGGTAAAGATATTGAATGGTTCTCTGACTCCACCATTTACAATAGAGGATGATACAGACGGCGGAGAGGAGCTCAGGGCAAAATTCAGATATCTGGATCTCAGAAGGAGCCCATTGAAAAAAGCTATGGAACTTAGGCACAAAACTGCCCAGCAGGTGAGAAACTATCTGGACAGCAAGGGATTTCTTGAGATCGAGACCCCCGTACTTATAAAATCCACTCCGGAAGGAGCTCGCGACTTTGTAGTTCCCTCGAGAATGAACCCCGGGGAGTTTTATGCACTTCCACAAAGTCCGCAGCAGTTGAAGCAACTGTTAATGGTAGCCGGATATGACCGTTACTTCCAGATAGTGAGATGTTTCAGGGATGAGGATTTAAGGGCAGACCGTCAGCCGGAATTCACACAGATAGACTGTGAAATGTCCTTTGTCGAGAGAGAAGACATTCTTAACACATTCGAAGGCATGATGAACACTCTCTTTGCCAACCTGCTGGACACCGGTTTTGACCTGGAGAAAAAATTCAAATACCACGATGAGATCAAGATTTCAGGGAGCTTTCCCCGAATATCTTATACAGACGCAATGAAATATTACGGTTCCGACAAACCGGATATCCGCTTTGGGATGAAGATATCTTCAATAAAGCAGATAGCTGCCGGTGCTGGATTTTCTTTGTTTGATTCGGCTGAGTATGTAGGAGGAATATCTGTCCCAGGTGCTGCCGGATATACCCGTAAACAGACAGATGAACTCACCGAGTGGGTAAAACGTCCGCAGATTGGCGCCAAAGGGTTAGTTTATATCAAACTGGCAGAAGACGGAATAAAGTCTTCCATTGATAAATTTTACACTCCGGACCATCTGCAGAAGATTGCCGATGAAATGGAGGCAAAGAGCGGAGACCTTGTTCTGATACTGGCCGGCCCGGAGAAAAAGACACTTGAAATGCTTGGCTCATTGAGGATTGAGATGGGTAACCGGCTGGGATTGAGAAACAGTGACGAGTATGCTCCCTTGTGGGTTTACGATTTTCCGCTACTGGAGTGGGACGAGGAGACTCAGAGATTTTACGCAATGCACCACCCCTTTACCTCTCCTAAACCGGAGGATCTGGATAACTTTTTCAGCACAGAAAGGGATAAAATCGCAAAGGTATCGGCCAATGCTTACGATTTTGTGCTCAATGGGACAGAGATAGGCGGAGGGTCGATAAGAATACACGATCCTGCAATACAAAACAGAATGTTCGAAGTTCTGGGCTTTACAAAGGAGGAGGCAGAATACAGATTCGGATTTTTGATAAATGCCTTCCGTTACGGAGCCCCGCCACACGGAGGAATTGCCTTTGGATTTGACCGTCTTTGCGCTCTCTTTGGAGGTCAGGAATCAA
Organism: Bacteroidales bacterium UBA6088; assembly: GCA_002428635.1. Lineage (GTDB taxonomy): Bacteria > Bacteroidota > Bacteroidia > Bacteroidales > UBA932 > Bact-08. The sequence continues at coordinate 8,099 of DIXE01000045.1, read as the reverse complement.
TCCGTGATTTCATAGCTTTTCCAAAGAACAACTCCGGAAGGGATATGATGCTGGAGGCACCCTCAAGGATTGACGAAGCTCAGATGAAAGAGCTGTTCCTTAAAAGTACACACTGAGAAAATGGGATTATTGCTTTTCTACCTTTTGCTGGCCCTTACAGTTTCATTCCTCTGTTCGGTAGCCGAGACAATACTGCTCTCGACGCCGTTGTCATTTATAAATATGAAGGTGAATGAAGGTGTGAGATCTGCATCAATTCTAAAGAGGCATAAGCAGGATATCGACAAGCCCATTGCTGCAATCCTATCTTTGAATACCGTGGCACATACTGTAGGAGCATCAGGTGTAGGAGCAGAAGCCATAAAAATATTCGGGAGCGCTTACTTTGGCATAATATCGGCCATACTTACCCTGCTGATACTTGTGCTTTCTGAGATACTTCCAAAAACCATAGGAGCTCATTACTGGAAGTCTTTGGCAATACCAATGGGAAGAGTGATCCAAGGGATGATCTACATAGCATATCCGCTGGTTATTGTCTCAGAGTTCTTTACAAAAATAATTTCCAGAAGGGGAAAAGGGAAGGCAACTGTAAGCAGGGAGGAGGTTGCCGCAATGGTTGACATAGGCACAAGCGAGGGGACTTTTGAGGACACTGAACAGAAAATCATCAGAAACCTGATAAGACTCAGGACAGTGAGGGCCAGAGAGATAATGACACCCAGGGTGGTGGTGGCAACGGCATCTGAGGAGATGACTATAGGTGAATTTTACAAGAATAAGGTTTATCTCCACTACTCAAGGATTCCTGTCTATTTAAACAGTCGGGAGGAGATTACCGGATTTGTTTACAGACAGGAGGTTCTTGAAAACCTGGCATCAGACAGATTTTCCCTCCAGCTAAAAGAGATCAAAAGGCCGATAATGGTTGCTCCGGAAACTCAACCTCTTACCTTGTTGTGGGAGTCACTGATATCAAGAAAGGAGCACATTGCCCTTATCGTGGATGAATACGGAGGCTTCGAAGGGATAGTCACTATCGAAGATATTGTGGAGACTATAATGGGTATTGAGATAATGGATGACAGAGATGTTGTTGCAGATCTCCAGCAGTTTGCAAGAGAAAGAAAAAGTTCAGGCAATACGCGTGGCAAGCCTGAACTCTAAACTAAAAATCCGGCAGCTTTTATCTGTAAATATCGATTATCTTATCGGCAAGCTTTTTAAAAGCCTCGCCACCTGCTCCTCCCTTTATTGCTGCAGGAGTGCCGAGATCACCGTTTTCCCTTATACTCATCACAATTGGAATCTGTGCCAGCAGAGGAATGTTGAATTTTTCAGCCAATCTTTTCCCTCCGTCCTGTCCAAAAATATAGTATCTGTTGCCGGGCAATTCTTCGGGTGTAAACCAGGACATATTCTCTACCATTCCTATCACAGGTTTTGAGATATCTTTGTTACGGAACATATTCATTCCCTTCTCTACATCGGCAAGAGCCACCTCCTGGGGTGTGGTCACCACAATTGCCCCGGATATGGGAATATCCTGCACAACCGATATGTGTATATCCCCGGTTCCCGGAGGAAGATCAATAAGGAGGTAGTCCAGTTCTCCCCATTTAACCTGCAGAACCATTTGCTTTAATGCATTGCTTGCCATTGGGCCTCTCCATATAAGGGGCTGGCCGTTCTGTACAAAGTACCCGATTGACATCCATTTAATTCCGAATTTCTCAATAGGAAGGATAATATCCTTTCCGGAGGAGTTGTCAACCATAGGCATCTCTCCTTCTGTGCCGGTCATCTTGGGCACAGAGGGGCCGTAAACATCAGCATCGGCCAGCCCTACCCTGAAACCCTCCTGTGAGAGTGCAACGGCCAGGTTAACTGCAACGGTGGATTTGCCCACTCCCCCTTTGGTTGAGGAGATTGCGATTATATGAGCCACATTTGCCAGTTGCTCCTGCCCCAGTTCAAGGTTAAGACGCTTTTCAATCTTTCTCGCTCTTACCAGTTCCATAATTACCACTTTGGGAGATTCTGCGGGAAAGGCATCAAGTATTGCTTTTTCGCAGCTTTTTTTAATGGAGGAAGACAAAGGATCGGGAGAAGGGAAAACAAGTTTGAACTTTACCAACCCCTCTTCTGCCTTAAGATCCTCTACCATATTCAGAGTAATTATGTCTTTTTCCCTTACAGGGTGTATTACACCTTTAAGGGCCTCTTCTACTCTCTTGATATCCATAATTTAGCCCCTGTTATTTTACAATTGTCATCTCATTCAGCAGATAACCTGCACCGCCGAATTTGTCCATAATAAAGAGTACATAACGGATATCTACATTTATACATCTTTGCAGATTCGGTTCAAAAATCACATCGCCGCTCATAGCTTCCCAGTTACCGTCAAATGCAATGCCTATCAGCTGGCCTTCTGCATTGAGAACGGGGCTACCGGAGTTACCTCCTGTAATGTCGTTGTTTGTGATAAAAGCAACCGGGAGTTCTCCGTTTTTCATTGCATACTGTCCGTAATCCCTGTTTCGGTGAAGCTGCTTTAGTTTTTCGGGTACCACAAATTCCCAGTTAGCTGGATCCTCTTTTTCCATTACTCCATTGAGTGTTGTAATGTGCTCATAGATAACTCCGTCTTTTGGAGAATAGTTAAGCACCTGACCATAGGTCATTCTCATTGTTGAGTTTGCGTCAGGGTATAGAGCCTCTCCCTTGTTCATTTCCAGAAGCCCGGCAATATATTGTTTGTTGCTGTTTTCATATAAGCTGGCAGTGGAATTCAGTCTGTTCTGGAGTTCGGGCATCCTTTCAAAAATACTTCTTCCAAGAACCAGCGCGGGATCCTCAGATAAATTGATGTTTTCACTGTTAAGTGCTGCATTTATTTTCTCCTCACTGGTGAATACAGTGTTGTCGAATACATAGTCCACATACTTTTCAACCGATCCGTCAAACTGAGATTCGATGATACTGTAGAACGAGGGTAGATTATCTTTGCCAACTCTCTCTCTGAACAGGTTGATCAAGGCTTTTGCTACCTTTCTGTCTGCTGAGGCAGAGAAGTTTACAAAGAAATTGCCGACTCTTCCCTCAAGCTCTTTTGCCATATTCACTGCCAACTCACGATTTCCTTTTTGAAGATTTGAGGCAACTCCAATGTAATGAGAGGCAACTGAAGCAATCTCAATGTTCCCAAGTGTTTCTGTAAGAGACCGGTAGAGTTTGAGATGCTCGTCTCTCTCTCCTACAGCTTTTTTTAAGCCATTGAGAGCATCTCCGTATTTTTTAATACGTCCACTGTTTTCGTTTACCCACTCTGTAAAGGCCTTCTCTTCATCAGCTCTTCTTTGTGCAACATTTAGCTTTTTAAAGGTCTGATTCATACCCATCGCCTTCTTACAGAAGTTAGAAGAGCCGGCATATTTGCTTGAATACTGCAGACGCACTTTGGGATCGGCGAGCATCTCCTTCATCAGAACCTCCTGTCTGAGCCCCCTGGCCTCAATCATTACTGTGTTTATGTTGCTGGTCTGTTCTACTTCCCAGGATGTCATAAAACGGCTGGTTCTTCCGGGGTATCCAAGTATCATTGCAAAATCATTGGTTTCTACGCCCTTAAGAGAAATGGCAAGATGTCTTTTTGCCTTGTATGGCTGATTCTCCGGAGAGTAAGGTGCCGGGTTGTTGTCCTTGTCGGCGTAAACCCTGAACATAGAAAAGTCACCGGTATGGCGGGGCCACATCCAGTTGTCAGTATCTGCCCCGAATTTACCTATGGATGATGGTGGAGCACCTACAAACCTGATATCTGTATATGTCCTGGTAACAATAAGATAGTAAGAATTACCACCATACATAGAAGATATCGATGCGTTCAGATATTGATTGTCTTGTGTAGCTTTTGAGCAAAGTTCCTTTTCGGCTTTTTTGAAAGCCTCTGCACGCTCCAGTTCATTTGAGGCCTTTTTCAGACTCTTCTCAATCTCTTTGGTAACATCGGTGAAGCTTTCGAGAAATGTAACCTTAAGGCCGGGTGCGGGCAGCTCCTGATTACGGTTCATAGCCCAGTAGCCATCCTGAAGATAGTCGTGCTCCACGGTGCTCAGCTTCTGGATAACCCCGTATCCGCAATGGTGATTGGTAAGCAGAAGCCCCTCTTCTGAGACGATTTCTGCAGTGCAGCCACCTCCAAAGTGAACAACTGCGTCTTTGAGAGACGAACCGTTTATGTTGTATATGTCCTGTGCTGTAAGCCTGAATCCGAGTTCAGACATTTTTTTCATGTTAAGCTTTTCGATAAGTGGAAGAAGCCACATTCCTTCATCACCCCGGACAGGGACAGAAAAAAGTACAAGAGATGCAATAAAAGCTAAAAATATTTTTTTCATTTTTTTAATTTTTGTTAAGTTACAAAGTTACAAATATTCCCCGGTTTGATTATGTGATAAATTTTTTATAAAATTAGCGCAACTTTTCCCCGGATGAAAAACAGAACATTCAATTTCTTCTTTCCTTTTATTGTCTTTTTGCTGGCAATAGTGTTGATATTAACAGCAGGAGGCAGCACTTTGTTCGCTGCCGGGCAAGGAAATCAGTACCTGGATAACCAGAAGGCTGTATTAAAAAAACTCTCTGACTGGGATACTTTAGTTTACAAAAAACCCTCTGCAATATTGGATAGTCTTGGCAAAATAAACTACCCCTTGTTGTCCAGGAGAAACAAAGCTTATTTCGGTCTTATCAAGACTATTGCTACAAAAAGGTCAGATGAAAAAATGGGGAATGATTCACTTATATCCATATCAGAAAAGTGGTTCCGTCAATCATCCGATTATCTAAACCTTTTCAGAACTCTTGTTTACAGGGGGGCGGTTAATTCAGGAAGACTCAACACGGATTCTCTGACCTATGTCTGCTTAATTGAGGCCGAAAACATACTGGAAAGATACAAGATTGATGACAATTACGCCCAAAGCGCACTATTCAGGCATTTAGGCAGGATTAACCGCCACAACAACAACTACCCTGCTGCCGAGTACTATTTCAAAAAAGGGCTGGGGATAGCTGAGGCAAACAAAGACAATTATGAAATCAACAAGCTCAGGATAGATCTTTTCAGGACATATCTTATTAAGAAGCAATACTCAGAAGCACTGAGCTGCATCAGCGGTTTTGCAGATATTGACACACTGCCACCCCAGACTGCATACGAGTTGTACAATGAACTCTCATATTATCACTCCTCAAGAGGAGAGTTTGACCTGTCGATTTCTTATCTGAAAAATATTTTGAGGATGAAAGACTCAATAAGATTTGAACCTTATGAACTCTCATCGCTTTACTACAGAATTGCTGCGTATCACAACAGGTACAACAACATTGACAGCTCTCTCTATTACAGTCAGCTTGCAGCGAGCTTTGCCACAGACACAATGGACACCCGCCGACATTTTTATTTCAGGAATCTGGCAGAATTATACAACCTTAAAGGCAATGATTCGGCAGCTATGGAGAATTACAGGATAGCCTACAAATCACATCTCATATCCAACTCCGAGATTATGAGGAACAGATTGGTAGAAGTTGAGAAAAAATACGAGATAGAGTTAAAGGATATTCAACTGAAAAAAGCCCGTACAGAAAAGAGGCTTTACCTTTTATCCACACTTTTGCTTCTTGCATTGGTCACATTTATGATATTCAATACCAGAAAAAAAAGAGCGATAGAAAAGGTAGAGAAGCTCAAAGCCAAAGAAAAACTTAGCACTATTGAAAGTATGCTGGAAAAGGATTGGCTGGGAAACAGAATTAAGGATATCTATTCTGAGCTGATGCCAAAAATGTTGGGGGATGTTGCAAGAGAGACAGAAAGGCAGAGGGTGACAAATCCTGCATTTGCCAGCGAACTGGATGATTCTTTGAAGGAGGTCAGGGAGAAGACAAGAAACAGGCTGACAGAAATTACATCTGAGGAGAATTTTACCGCGACATATCCTTTTATGAAAGAACTCACCTTTCTTTCCTGTACAGAAAAGATAATTCTGGTGATGCTCAGGCAGGAGTACTACACAGAGGAGATTGCATATCTGCTCTGCACCTCGGCTTCCAGTATCAGGGGCGCAAAGGGCAACATACGCAAAAAGATACTATCGGCAAAAGATCTGCCCTTCGATCCCTCGACATTGTTCAAGTTCCTGTAAACTCTGCTCGTTACGAAATAAATATGCTCAGTTGTGAAGATTCTGATAATACCGGACAAATTCAAAGGTTCGCTGTCTTCTGAACAGGCAGCAGAGATTATTGCATCAGGTCTTAAGGAAGGCTATATAACTCTTACAGGAAAAAGTGACACTCTTTTCACTCAGATTCAGCCGATGGCCGATGGAGGTGAGGGAACTCTTGAAGTTATTGCCGGGGGAGATTTGCACGAGTGTCTTAACAGGGATATTAATGTGATTTGGATTAATGCGGACGATCCTTTGGGAAGAAAAATATCTGTTCCCTACATTATCAGAGGAGATGTTGCATACATAGAGATGGCAAGAATCTCCGGGCTTCAGCTTCTGGGCAGGAATGAGTACAATCCTCTTAACGCGTCAACATACGGACTTGGAGAAGTTATTGTTGATGCGCTTAAAAAGGGAGCAGAAGAGATTATCGTCGGGATTGGAGGCAGTGCAACTAATGACGGAGGTATGGGAATGCTGAGGGCATTGGGCTATAAGTTTGTGAATAACCTGGGGGATGAAGTCTTTGGCATTGGAGAGGTGGCATACATCAAAAAGAGTGAGACTGCAGTTTTGTATGAAAATGTCAGGTTTACCGTAGTCTCAGACGTTAGTAATCCTCTGCTTGGCGAAAAGGGAGCATCCAGGGTATATTCACCTCAAAAAGGGGCCGGCCGCGAAATGGTGAACAGGCTGGAGTCTGATATGGAACATTATGCAACTCTTTGTGAAGATTACACGGGTAAACGTTTCAGAGATCTTCCCGGAGCCGGGGCGGCCGGCGGCACCGGATTTGCTTTTATGACTTTTTTAAATGCTCACATTGAACCCGGCTGGAAATATCTCTTTAAGACAGCCGATGTAAGAAGAAAAATTGAGGATTGTGATCTGGTAATTACCGGAGAGGGGAATGTCGATAGTCAGAGTTTCTCCGGAAAACTGCTTAGCGGAGTAAGTACAATCGCAAGAGAATATGGTAAACGGTTATGGGTTTTCTGTGGGGATTCTCAGATAGATCTAGATACAATCAAAAATGCAGGAATAGAAAAGCTGTTCAGATTGACAGAGTTAGCTCCAAATAAATATACAGCAATTTTTGAAGCAGAGAGATATTTAAAAAAAATTTCAATAGAAAGTGCAACTTTTTTATAGCAAATCCGGTCAAACGGGTGAATTCTTAAAAAAAAATAAATTATGGAAGAAATTTTAGGGATACTGGTACCATTTTCGACAGCTGTGTTGATCGTACTTATTGTATTCATCGCAAAGATTTTAAGAGACAAATCACGAAATGAGGTTATTATGAAAGCAATTGAGAACGGAAAAGAGTTGCCGCAGGAATTTTTCACTCCTTATGAAAAAGTGAAAAAAGAGGTAAAGGAGAGGGATCCGCTTAAAGACTCCCTTATTACTCTGGGCCTTGGAATTGGCCTGACCCTGGCACTCTACTTTTTCCTTGGGCTCAAGTTTGCTGCATTCGGTCTTATACCTTTGTTTGTAGGACTTGGCCAGCTAACTGCATATTTTGTCAATAAGAAAAAAGACAAAACAGTCTGACTGTGAACAGAGAGGACTTTGAGAGAGAGGTGCTTAAAAATCGTGAACCTTTGCGGAGGTTTTTACTTAGCCTCTGTATGGGTAACGATTCTCTGGCAGACGACATCGCTCAGGAGGCCTTTATTAAAGCATATCTCAACCTTAACACATTCAGGGGTTTCGCAAAATTTTCCACCTGGTTGTTCAGGATTGCCTACAACTGTTTCTGCGACACTCACAGGAGCTATATAAAACATCAAGGTGACAGAATTGAAAATTATTCATTAATTTCACAAACCAATAGTTCGTTAAAAAATTAAA
>DIXE01000021.1 GCA_002428635.1 Bacteroidales bacterium UBA6088 | reverse complement strand
TTCTTATATTTGATAACAGAATTTTATTGTAATTATGAAGACTCAATTATCGTTTACACAAAATTCTGGACAGTGCATCTTTTTCTTCCCATTTATTAACTTTAAAAACTTTATAACAGCTTCATAAGGAGCGACTAACTATTTGAGGGTGTGATATGTCTGTTTTCATTTTTGATTTCTTTTAAATTGTTGTAAGTAAAGTAAAAAGGGTTGATGCTCTTTGCGGCATATTACAAAGAGATCAACTTAAGAGCTTTTAAAGAAATCCTAAATGATTATTTCGCGCAAGGCGTATATTAGATAGTCGTGCCCTACATTTCCGGAGTTGTTTGTCTTCTCCCTGATATAACTCCTGCATTCCAGGGAATATCCTTTCTCTGCCTTCTCCCTTGAATGGGAATAGGAAAGCACTTTGTTGTTTATTCCGATATTGCAGGGATTTGATCCGACCGGCCTGGCCAGCTGGTGAAAATTTACCCCCTGCTGTTCCGACTGCTGAAACACCCCGGAGTACAGGTCGGGGGCGTTTATTGAATAATTGTTCTGAAGGTCTTTGTTGATGTTGACAGACGGGCAGGAAGATTCCATCCTCATCTGTGCAGTAAGCAAAGTGAGGGCCGAAATCAGCAGCAACAGGTGTGCCGGTATTATTATATCCTTAAGCCGTCTCATCTATACTAGATTTTACTTTTTGCTGTTTTTGCTGTTTTTCCTCTTGATCACTCCCGGAGCCGCCTCGTACAAAATTCCCGAGAACAGGAGAACTATCAACAATCCTGAAGTGATGCCTGAATACCTTGCCCCTTTGACAAACGAGTCAGGTTTGTAAGTAAACTCTATTTCGTGCTTTCCGGCAGGAACCCTTATAGCTCTTAAAATATAGTTTGCCCTTAAAACCGGAACCGGCTGACCATCAATTTTTGCACTCCACCCTGCCGGGTAGTAAACCTCGCTAAAAATTGCAAGCCTCTCATTGTGAGAAATACTGGAATATAAAAGCCGGTTGGGAGAGTAGTGGTCAAGTCTGATCTCATCCTGTATGTCTGTCTCCTGTTCTGCCTCTGCTGCCGACTTTAATCTATGGGCTGTAAAGCCTTCCAGATCATCTTTAAACTCCCCTGATACAATCGCCACTTTTGCAGGATCACACTCTCCTAATTTTGAGATCTCCTCGGTAGCACTCGATACCCAAACCAGAGAATCTGCAAACCAACAGTTGCCCGAAGCATAGTTGTTTACCAACGGAGGATTTTCTCCTCCTGCAATTATATATTTTGCATTCAGCATATTGAGCACCGGATATACCCCAAGCTTTGACTGAGCCTCTTCAATTGTACGGCTCTGGCCGATATCCTCCCCTATTCCTGCAATCTCCTTAATAAGATAATAATCGATTATATCCTGATACCTCTGCAGTTTCGCCGGACTGTATCCTCCTATAGTCTTGTGGTGATAGCTTACGTGAGAATCGTTAAATGTATTTACACTCAAATCCAGAACCCTGTAATTAGGATCTTTGTCCCTGAGAATTATCTCGTCTACAGGCCTTTTCTGATACTGATTTGTAAAATTTCTCTCCGTAACAAAGTGCGAATCATTAAGATACCTTTTGCCCGTACCCCACAGATCTGACATTACAAGAACACCCAGCAAAATGAAGAGATATTCCCTTTTGAGTTTTTTTGTGTATGTGAACCAGAGAATCAGGGCTGTAAGCATAACGTAAATGATTGTGCGGAACGAATCTCCCCTCAAAAGAGATATCCTGTCCTGCACCAGTGTAGATTTAAGTTCGGCAGGCAACTGATTGTCGGCAGCTCCGGAAAAGCTGCCTGCAATAGTTGGCAATATTATCATAATTAGTGCAAAACCTGCAGTTACGGCCAGAGAAACATACATTCCTTTTTTAAACCTCTCCCTCTCTGCTCCCTGCTCCATAAACCGATTCAAAGCTATAAAGGCAAAGAGGGGAACTGTTATCTGCAATATTACAAGTATCATTGAGACAGTCCTGAACTTGTTGTACATTGGTGCATACTTAAAAAAGAATTCCGTCAGGAACAGAAGGTTGGATCCCCAGGAGAGCAACAGCGCCAGCAAAGAGACCGCAACAATCCACCATTTTTCTGCTCCTTTGAAAATAACAAGACCAAATACGAAGAGAAAGATTGAAACAACACCTAAATACATCGGACCTGCTGTAAAAGGCTGTGGCCCCCAGTAGAGAGGCATCTGCTTTATTACCTGGTCGGCACCGGGATATCCATTCTGTTTTAAAACCTTGTATGTTTCCGACTCTTTTGAGAGTTCCCCGGCAGATGATCCTCCGTTAAAATTGGGTATCATCAGATTAGGAGTTTCCGAAGGTGAATATGACCATTGTGTTGCATAGGCAATATCAAGACCTTTCTCTTTTTCCTCTCTTAGCTCTGAGCCTCCTCTCATCGTATATTTTGAGTATTCATATGTTGGCCAGAGGTGATTTATGTTTGTAGCAATCCCCAGAACACCCGCAACAAGAAGCCAAAGAGAGGTTCTTAAGAATTTCACAAGTCTTTTTTGCCTGATGGCTGTAATAAGCTCGGAAATGGCAAAAGCAAATATTATAATCGCAAGATAATAGGTTATCTGCGGGTGGTTTGCCTTTATCTGGAAACTTAAAAAGAGAGCAAACAGCAAACCCCCTATAAAGGGCTTTTTTCTGTAAGCATAAGTTACCGCTGCAAGCACCCAGGGCATAAATGCTATTGCCACCATTTTGGAGTTGTGCCCCACCTGAATTATCTGCATATTGTAAGAGCACAATGCAACTGCTATTGCCCCTATTGCAGAGAGCCAGATGTTAACCCCAAAAGCCAGAAACATCAGGAACGCACCTACCATAGTGATAATAAGATAACTTGGAGGTCTTACCCCCACGAATAAAACTTTATATATGTAATCAGTAAAGTCTCCCTCGTATTTAACAGAGATTGTTGTTGCAGGCATTCCCGAAAACATTGAGTTGGTCCACAGTGCCGGCTCCTCTGAAGGATTTGCTTCGTTGTACTCAATAATCTCATTTGCCATACCCCTCCAGGATGCAATGTCCGGCTGATTGACAACCTTTCCCTGAAAAACCTGAGGTGTGAACAGGTATGCAATTACAATAAATCCTGCAATGATGAGGATATGGGGCAGATATTTTTTAACAGTTTCCATCTCTTCTTTTTATAATTTTCTCTTATTCAATATTGTCTCTTCTATCAACTCCGACATTTTTTTACACAGTTTTTCCCTGGAATATTTTTCGATATCTGACGGCTTTTCCTGGGCAGTCCCTGCAAGGTATCTCTCATACTCCCTGTCAATCCACTCTTTTGCACCTTTGTAATCGTAATATTCAAACATCTCACCTGCACCGCACTCAATAAGAGCATTATCCATATCTCCTCCCTTTGGGCCAAAAGCCAGAATTCTGTTTCCGGTTGCAAGATATTCAAAAAACTTACCCGTAAGTATGGCTGTCGCCTCCGGCTGTTGTCCTCCTGCAAGCAGCAGCACTCTCGCACTCTGCTGTTGCCTGACTGCCTCCGGATGTGACACATAGTTCTTTACATACAGATTTTTCTCCAATCCGTTGTTCAAAATATCTTCCGGGACACATTTATCTGTGTATCCGATAATTTTTATTCGCAATTCCTCACTGAATCTCCTGTCTCTTGCCGCCTTTTCTCCCAGAACTTTCCAGAGTACAGATGGGTTGCGGTCTTTGACAAACAGACCGGTATAGGTAATAGAAAATTTTGTCTCCTGCTCCGCTGAAATATCTTTGTAGTCATCGGCATCAAATCCGTTAGTTATTACCACTATCCGTTTGGGAGAGAGCTCTTCAATCTCTGCTTTCATCCCGTTTGTTACAGTAACAACAGCATCAGCCTCTCTTATCACAGCCCTTTCTAGTTTTTTGTGAATTCTGGTGGCAAGAGAAGTGTTCAACATATTTTTGAATGTGTACATACCGGTCCATGGATCTCTGAAATCTGCTATCCATGGAGTAGTTGTTTTTTTTGCCAACCGCCTGGCTATTAAATGCATAGAGTGAGGAGGACCAGTACTGACTATCAGATCTACAGGATTCTTCCTGAGGTATTTTTTCAAAAATCTGACCGAAGGTGAGATCCACAAACACTTGGGATCGGGAATAAAGAGATTGCTGCGGATAAACAGAGAGACTCTCTCCTTAAGCGTTCCGCTACTTTTATCCTTGCTGCCTGCAATGAATCCCGGCCTGATACTCTCTCCCTTTTTGCCGGTGAGTATTTTGTAGATGCTGTAGGGTTCCAGAATCTTTCTCTTTATAACTGTAATCCCCTGCGGAATATCTTTGAGCAGAGTTATATCACGGGCCATCATTTCCGGATTTTCCGGAGTGTACACAACGGGTTCTATTCCGAACTTGCTGAAGTATTTGACAAATTTCAGCCACCGCTGCACTCCTGAGCCTCCGGCCGGAGGCCAGTAATATGTGATTATGAGAACCTTTTTCAAATCAGTCAATGAATATTCTGTACAATTCCCTGATGACATCTGCCTGTATTACCGTGTAACCTTCCCTGTAAACAGGATTGCAGCCGTTGGTGGCCATTACAAATCCGAATTTCTTTTGTGGCTCAAAGAACATTGCACTGAACAGTCCGTATGCCGATCCGGTATGACCTGTCAGAATCTCCCCCGGTATCAGATTTTTGGTTCTTTCCAGTGCCAGACAGTAACTCTTGTTCTCATCGATCTCAACAACAGGGTTCTGCATAGTCGCCGAACTCTCTTCTGATATTATTCTTACGCCGTTGTAGATTCCCCCGTCCATATGCATAATCATATATCTTGCAAGATCCGGAACAGAGATCTTCATTCCGCCTGTAGGAGAGAAGAGCGGAGTTGAATACCCCATAACATAGGCAGAATCTATCTCCCGGGCTCTGCTGCGGTAAGCTGATGGCTGTATAACCAGCTTTTCTGTTGAATCTTTCTGATAAAGAGAGACGAATAGTGAGTTGTCCAGAGAATCTACATTATAGCCCCCATATAAACCTAACGGTGTTAAAATATTATCTTTCACATAGTTGTCAAGCCTGACACCCGAAATCCGTTCAATAATAGCCCCTGTCATATTGAATCCCAGATTGCAGTAGTCATAACCCTCTCCCGGCCCGTAATTGTGCCAAGCTTTTGCGTGTTCAGGATTTTTTTCAGGGTTGACAACGTCCAGATTAAAGTATCCCAGCGTGTCCCTAAGTCCCGATGTGTGAGAGAGCAACATTTTTAATGTAATTTTTTTGTCCGGGAATTTTGGGTTTCTTACCTGAAATCCTATAAGACTGCTGACATCATCTTCCAAAGAGAGCAATCCTTTCTCTGCCAGTTGCATTACTGAGGTTACAGTGAAAGATTTTGATATCGAAGCAATTCTAAAGAGGTGATTTGTGTCCAGCATCATTGCCTCTTCTCTGTTTTTTTCGCCGAAAGATCCGGCGTAAATGATTTTTCCCTCTTTCACCACAGCTACCGAAAGCCCAACGGCGCCATTCTCTTCCATTATCTTCCTGAGCTCCTTTTGGGCGGTCTCCTCCTTTGTAGCCGGAGTACACGAAGAGAGTGCCATTGAAAGGATGATAATCAATGATACAAATTTCATAATCAAAATTTTTTGAAGGATATTTTACAAAGATAATATCTATTTTTGTAAGGATGAACGAAGACAAAAAAATTGTAGAAACCCCTCTGATGAAGCAGTACTTCTCTGTTAAATCAAAGTATCCCGAGGCTATTATTCTTTTCAGGGTTGGCGACTTTTACGAAACATTCGCACAGGATGCAGTAATTGCCTCTTCTGTACTGGGAATAGTGCTTACAAAAAGGGCAAACGGTGCTGCCCAGTCGGTTGAACTGGCAGGATTTCCCCATCACTCTCTGGACACTTATCTCCCCAAACTGGTTAGAGCAGGCTATAAAGTTGCTGTATGTGATCAGCTTGAAGATCCCAAACTCACAAAAAAAATAGTCAAAAGAGGGGTTACAGAACTTATAACCCCCGGAGTTGCATACAACGACCAGATACTTTCTCACAAAGAGAACAACTATCTTGCATCGGTATTTTTCAGCAAGGAGAAGGCCGGGATTGCCTTTGTGGATATCTCCACCGGGAGCTTCAGGGCTGCCTCGGGAGATCTGGCCTACACTGAGCTTTTACTTTCATCCTTCTCCCCAAAGGAGGTTCTTGTTGAGAGAGGTTTTCAAAAAGGTTTCACAGAGCGTTTCGGCCAGGAGTACTACACTACAGTGGTTGATGAATGGGCATTTGTTCCCGAGGCGGCTTTTCAGAAAATGTGTTCGCATTTCTCAGTCCCCTCTCTCAAAGGTTTCGGACTGGAGGATAACCCCCTTGCAGTAACTGCAGCCGGTGCTATTCTCCATTACCTTGAACTTACACGGCACGAGGGGCTGTCCCACATAAGCTCCATATCCAGAATTGATCCCGAAGATTATGTCTGGATAGACCGTTTCACATTCAGGAACCTTGAAGTCTTCAACTCATTCCAGCAAGATGGCCGTTCACTCCTTGATGTAATTGACAAGTGCTCTTCGCCTATGGGAGCCAGACTTTTAAGAAACTGGCTGGCTATGCCTTCCAAAAATATTGCTGAACTTGAAAAGAGAGCAAATGTTGTAGAATTCCTGCTAGAGGATAAAAACAAAAGGAAAGAAATCAGGGAACTGATTTCAGAGATGGGAGACCTTGAGCGGATTGTTTCCAAGGCTGCTGCCGGCAAGATAACACCAAGGGAGGCTGTTCAGCTCAAAAGAGCCCTCAGGGGGTCTGCCTTGCTTAAGGAGCTCTGCAGCTTTTGCCGCAATCCGGAACTTTCTGCAAGTTCAGAATCGTTGGATCCCTGCATAGAGCTTCACGACCGACTCCACCGGGAACTTGCTCAGGAACCGGCATCTGCAGTGGGTAAAGGCGACATAATTGCAGAGGGGGTGAATCAGGAACTGGACTCTCTGCGCAACATTGCCCGCCACGGAAAAGAGATTCTTAATTCCATTCAGGAAAGAGAGGTTAGCAGAACAGGGATTACATCATTGAAAATCAGCTATAACAATGTATTCGGATACTATCTTGAAGTGAGGAACACTCATAAGGATAAGGTTCCTGCCGAATGGATAAGAAAGCAGACACTGGTAAGCGCAGAGAGGTACATTACTCAGGAGCTGAAGGATTACGAGGAGAGAATTCTGGGAGCAGAAGAAAAAATTCTGGCTTTGGAACAGGATCTTTTTCTTTCCGTTATATCCGCAATACAAAGTAACATAGTTGTTATACAGAAAAACTGCAACATCATCTCAAGGATTGATACTCTTGCCACTTTCGCTCATATTGCAGAACTCCATAATTATAAAAGACCTGTTATCAACGAAAGTAACTCTATTGTTATTAAGCAAGGCCGCCATCCTGTTATTGAAACCTTGATGGCCCCGGGGGAGGAATATGTCGCAAATGATTTGGTCCTTGATCGTGATAATCAACAAATTATAATCCTTACAGGCCCAAATATGTCCGGTAAAAGCGCTTTGCTCAGACAGACTGCCCTGATTGTCCTTTTGGCTCAGATAGGTTCTTTCGTTCCGGCGGAATCTGCCGGGATTGGATATGTTGATAAAATATTCACCCGTGTGGGTGCTTCGGACAATATCTCCAGGGGTGAGTCCACGTTTATGGTTGAAATGCTGGAGACCTCCACTATCCTTCATAATCTATCTGACAGATCTCTCATTTTGCTCGATGAAATTGGAAGAGGAACAAGCACTTATGACGGCATGTCAATTGCCTGGGCTATAGTGGAATACCTCCACGAACATCCGCAGTTCAGAGCAAAAACACTTTTTGCCACTCACTATCACGAACTAAATGACCTTGAGGCAAAATACGAGAGAGTCAGAAATTTTCACATATCCGTAAAGGAGGTTGACAGAAGCGTTATATTTCTGCGAAAGCTTCTTCCCGGAGGTGTTGCCCACAGCTTTGGTATTCACGTTGCAGCAATGGCAGGAATGCCGAAGGAGGTGGTAAAAAGAGCAGAAAGAGTGCTCACACAACTTGAAAAGAGTGGCCAGGGAGGCGGAAAACCGGGTAAAAAAAGTGCTGTGACACTCAACGATCAGGCTGTCCAGCTCTCTTTTTTCCAATTGGAAGACCCTCTTCTTGTAAGCATCCGTGACGAGCTGAAAGATTTGGACATCAACACAATATCGCCCCTTGACGCCTTCGATAAATTAAGGCTGCTCAAGAAAAAAACGGGATTATAGCAGAAATATGGCAGGGATATACAGAAAATTTGTAATGCTGCTCAAACTGGTGCTTGAGAGCATATTGTTTGCATTTGGCTCTTTAAAGGGAGACCGCTTTCGAACATTTCTCTCCCTGTTTGGCGTAAGCATCGGAATTTTTTCTATTGTAACGGTCTTTACTGCAATAGATGCTCTTCAAAAAAATGTTTCAACAGGGCTTAGCAGTTTTGGAGGGAATACTCTTTACATTCAGCCGTTTCCGTGGGAACCGCCGGAAGGTGAGGAGTACAAGTGGTGGGAGTACAGGAGGCGGCCGAATCCCCGGATAGAAGAGTTTAGATTTTTAAAAGCTACCTCAAAAACATCCGAGGCAATTGCATTTGTCTCATTTTCGCAGACCAATCTTAGATACAAGAGAAACTCTTTTTCAGAAGGTTTCGTTACTGCTCCTACCAGCGACTGGTCAAAGATTTCCAACATAGATATAGAAAAGGGAAGATACTTCTCAACCTTTGAATCCCATTCATCTATACCGGTTGTAGTGCTGGGATACTCTGTCGCCGAAGCCCTTTTTGAAGGAGAAGAGCCTATAAACAAAGTCATAAAGATCAGCGGAGGAAGTGCAAAGGTCATAGGAGTGCTCAAGAAGGCAGGTGAAAGTATTGTAAGTATTTTTGATACAGACAACTCCATTGCCATTCCCTATAATTTTGGTGCAACCATTTTCAATGTAAGGAATTCAGAGGGTATGATTTGTGCAATGCCCTATGAAAATGTTAACAGAGAGGATTTTATTCAGGAGATGAAGCAGTTGATGAGATCTGTCCGAAGGCTCAAACCATCTCAGAGCGACAATTTCGCACTCAACGAAATGACATTCCTGCTCAAGCAAACAAAAGCCATTTTCTCCGGTATTAATCTGGCTGGCTGGATAATCGGAGGGTTTTCAATACTGATAGGAGGCTTTGGAATTGCAAACATAATGTTTGTCTCTGTCAAGGAGAGAACCAATATTATTGGCATTCAAAAGGCACTCGGAGCAAAAAAATATATGATTCTCACCCAGTTTCTTTCAGAGGCAGCTTTACTTGCTATAGCAGGCGGGATTATTGGTATTCTGATGGTCTTCGGGGTGGTTCTGCTCACGCGGGGAAGCGAAGCCTTCCCCATGGAGCTTAGCGCATATAACATCTTCCGGGGACTATTGATCTCCTCACTTATCGGTATAATTTCCGGTTTTGTTCCTGCCTACACTGCTGCCTGTCTCAATCCTGTGGACGCAATCAATTCAAAATAGCCGACACAGCATTGGTGAGCTCAATAAATTGCTCCACTCCAAGCTGTTCTGGGCGTTTGCCTATATATGGCAACTTTACAGACTCAGAAGTAGGAACCATCCTTTCCAGAGAGTTTTTTATTGTTTTTCTTCTCTGATTGAATGTCATCTTCACAATTTTTTTGAACAACTCCTCGCTGCACTCCAAATGCTCCCTGCTGTTTCTGGTCACCCTTATCACTGCAGATTTTACTCTGGGCGGCGGAGAAAACTGATTTTCGTCAACTGTAAATAGGTATTCGATATTGTACCAGACCTGAAGCAAAACGGATAAGATTCCGTAATCCCTGTTGCCCGGACCCGATGCAAGCCTTACGGCAACCTCTCTCTGGATCATACAGACAACTTCCGGTATGAGATTTTTATAGTCCAGCACTTTGAAAAATATCTGGGATGAAATATTGTAAGGGAAGTTCCCGATCAGGGAGAAACGCTCCTGGAAGATTTTATCAAGCTCAAGGTCTAAAAAATCACCTTCGATAATTCTGCCCGATAATTGTGGATAATTCGCAGAAAGATATGCAATCGAATCGCGGTCAATCTCAACAACTTTTAGTTCGCAGTCCTCCCTTTTCAGCAGAAATTCGGTTAGAGCACCTGTACCCGGACCAACCTCAAGAACTCTCGCTTTCTCTCCAGCATCAACATCAATGTCCTTATAACCAAACATCAGGCTGAGGGCTATTCTCTCTGCAACATTTTTGTTTTTCAGAAAATGCTGCCCCAGTGATTTTTTTGCTCTTACTTTCACCTTGCAAATATAGATAAATCAGCGGTATTAAAACATTTTACCTATTCTGAGCATAACGGGCAGATGGTCGCTTACTCCTCCGATGTATCTTGGGCCGGTGTAGCACCTTCTGGGCCTTAATCCCAGATAAAGAGGATCTTTCTCCAGCAGAAAGGGAATGCCCATTATCTCCATTGCATCTGTACTGCATGCAACCGGCTCCTTTTGGTTCAGAAGATTCTGGGATATAAAGAACATATCTATCATCTCCCACTTTCCTTTGTATTTGATAGTGCCCTCTCCCCTCTGCTCAAAAGGAGCCGCCATATTTTGAAACTTTATAAAGGGGAGAAAAAGTCTGGAAGAGGGAGTGTCGTTAAAATCTCCGGTAAGTATAATATTGGATCTCTCGTTCCTCTCAAATATCGAATCGCACACCCTTAAAAGTGTGTTTGAAGCAGCCTCTCTGTTTGGGTAAGACTTTTTCTCCCCTCCGAATTTTGAAGGCCAGTGATTTACAAATATGTGCAGAGTGTCAAGATCTTCCAGCACTCCCTTGGTGTAAAGTATCAGCCGTGTATTTCTCCTCTCACCTTCAAGCTTAACCTCATAAAATTTATATTCCAGCGGTCTGAAATATTTTTTCCTGTACAAAAGAGCCACATCAATTCCTCTTTCGTCAGGTGAGTTCCTGTGTATAATTCCATAGCCCAGAAGCGACAATGGTGTGCATTTTACAAGCTGATCCAGAACAAACCTGTTCTCAACCTCAGCCAGGGCAATTAAAGCCGGGTATCCCTCTCCTGGATTTTTCTGCTCATCACCCAAAGAAATAATCACCTTGGCTATGTCGTTTCTCTTTTTTGTAAAACGCTTCCAGCTCCACCTCCTCTCTCCCTCCCGGGTAAATTCATCATCGGATGTTGCCGGATCATCGAAAGGATCAAAATAGTTCTCAAGATTCCAGAATACAATCCTGTATTCCCTGACAGGACTCCCGGCAGAGTGGGCAAAAAACAGTAAGAGTGAAATTAGTAGTCTAATGTATAACATCGCCCTCTTTTGGGCTGAATATAGCCTTTAAAGACGAATAGAAGCTTCAGGATTGAATAAAAACAGAGCGCTCGATACATTTATCCCTTTTTAGATTTTATGAGAAAATTTGAGTAATTTCGCGACCTTATCAAAAAGTTTTAAGATGTCACTCAAATGCGGTATTGTCGGCCTTCCAAACGTAGGAAAATCGACCCTTTTCAACTGTATCAGCTCAGGAAAGGCACAGGCAGCCAATTTCCCCTTTTGCACAATAGAGCCCAACATCGGTTCTGTAACGGTTCCGGATGAAAGGCTTCTGGTGCTCGAAAAGCTTGCAAAACCCAAAAAGGTTGTTCCTGCCACAGTAGAAATTGTTGATATTGCAGGCCTTGTAAAAGGAGCAAGTAAAGGAGAGGGGCTCGGCAACCAATTTTTGGCAAATATTCGTGAAACCGATGCCATTATTCACGTTATCAGGTGTTTCGAAGATCCTAACGTGGTACACGTAGACGGTACTGTTGATCCCTTAAGAGACAAGGAGATCATTGACACAGAACTTCAGATCAAAGACCTGGATACAGTGGAGAGCAGGATAGGAAAGGTCTTTAAGCAAGCACAGACCGGAGGGGATAAAAACGCCAAAAGGCTTTATGAGATACTCGTAAAGTACAAAGAGGCTCTTGAACGGGGAAAATCAGCTCGTTCTGTACATATCGACAATGCCGATGACAGAAATCTTGCAAAAGAGCTGTTTCTTCTCACCGACAAGCCTGTGCTTTATGTTTGCAATGTTGACGAGAACTCTGCAAAGGATGGCAATTATTTCGTAGAGCGTATAAGAGAAGCAATCAAGGGAGAAGATGCACATATTCTTATAGTTGCAGCAAAAATTGAATCAGAGATAGCAGAGCTGGATAGTTTTGAGGAGAGAGAAATTTTTCTGAACGAAATGGGTTTGAATGAATCCGGTGTTTCCCGCCTAATCAAATCAGCATATTCTCTCCTCAATCTTGAAACTTATTTTACCGCAGGTCCCGATGAGGTGAGAGCCTGGACATTCCACAAGGGGACAAAAGCACCCCAGGCTGCTGGAATAATACATACAGACTTCGAGAAGGGCTTTATCCGGGCAGAGGTGATAAAGTACGAAGACTATGTTAAGTACGGCTCCGAAAATGGCTGCAAAGAGGCCGGGAAAATGGGTGTGGAAGGAAAAGAGTACGTGGTTCAGGACGGAGACATAATGCACTTTAGGTTTAACGTGTAATCTGGCTAAAAGTATCTGGCTCTTGTGTCTTTAACAGAAGCAAGCTTCTCCATTGTGGGTAAAAGCATCTGCATCTGGTAGTTGAAAAGCTGCATACTCTTGGCCTTTGCATCGTCTTCTGTAAAGAAACCTCCGGTTTGTCTGGCATCTACATTGAAAATATAGACACCCACATTTCCTCCTACCGGCCCGGTTATTGTGTTCTCCTTTGCTCCGGCAACTGCTCCTACAAATTTTAGGTCAAAAGCCTGAGATCCGAGAGATCCGAATGAAATTCCGCTTTGCTTGCTTACCGTAGAGTTCAGAGCAGCCGCCATCTGTTCCAGTGAGGTCATTCCTGCAACCTTCTCCTTAACGTTTTCGACAAGTTTGGCGTTGCTCTTTTCCATCTTCAGAAGTGCCTCAATCTGAGGCTCAAGTGCTGCAAGTTCGGGGATTCCCTCAACTCTGACTGCTGTAAGTCCTACAACAAAGAAATATTTGTTGTCCACTGAAATTAACGGAGAAACCTCTCCCTTCTTTGCATCATATGCCCAGCGGCTTATCTCGCGTGCATTTTTGTAAGTGGCAACAGTTTTTGCACCGGCTTCAATTCCATAGGCCGGTATTACAGAGAGATTCATCTCCTTAACGGCTTCGTTGAATTTGTCTATATTCCCTGCAGCCTTGGAGGAGAGCTCATTTGCCCTTGAATAGTAGGTTTGATAGGTCTCCTTGCTTGCAACAGCCTCTTTCTCGAGAACTGCAAGCTGAACTTTCTTAAGAGGTTTTGTTATCTCTTTTACTCTTACAATGTGCTGACCATAATTGGTTTCAATTGGAACAATCGTTCCGGGACTGATAACAAAACAGGTGTCAAAACCGGGTACCATCATTGTCTGGGTCATCCAGCCTATATCTCCGGGTGCAACATTGGGATTGCGGTCGGCAGAGTATGCGGCTGCAAGAGCAGAAAAATCTGCTCCCTTTTTAAGTTCCAGCATAAGTGAATCGACCAGTTTTGAAGAAATTGCCCTGTCATTTCCCTGAATAAGAATATGCTGAACATAGACTGAGTCAGGCAACATTTTAACTGAGTTTATTCTGGCAGATCTAAAGGTATAATTATCGCGGAAAACCGGAAGTACAGATGCCGGAGTTGCTTTAAAGGCAAAGCTGTCAAGTACCGGCGAGATTACCGAAAGTTCTCCTTCCTTGTAATAGCGGGTATCAAGAGCCTTGTCGGAATTTTTGCCGAGAAATGTACGAAGGTTTGCAGCAGTTGTGAACTCTTCATAAACTTTCTCAATGTCTGTTCTTGCCTGCTCAATGTCTTTTTCTGAAGGAACAACTTCAAAAACAACATATTCTATATCCCTGCCTGCCTTCTGTTCAAAGTTGCCCTTGTTCTTGTTGTAGTAATCCCTTATCTCCTGCTTTGACACAGTCACTGTTGTGTCGGGTGACAACCCGTAAGGCTGTATTATGAATGACACATCAGAAGTTACATTGTTGTCAAGGATTGATCTGCGAAGCTCAACCGGGTTTTGAATTGTGCTTTTTGCCAGCAACGAGATGTATTTTGTAAGCAACTGCTCAAACTTCATATTGTTCTCCAGATATCTCCAGTAGGTGTTAAGATTACCGGTTTCGTCCTGAGGTATTGCTTTGATAAACTGCAGAAAAGTCTCTCTGTCAAACTGTCCGTCGGAACCGGCAAAAGAGCGTTCTCTCTGCAAAACAGGAGAAATGTATTTTCCCTGCGTCAAATCTACCATCTCATCATCTCCTACACTTATGCCGGAATTTTCTATCTGTGGAATAATCACCTCCTCGTTTAAATAATCCTGCCACGCTCCCTGATTTACCATCTCCTGAGTCTGCTCATCCATAGTTGCAGATCCTGATAATATCTGCTGAATCTGAGTGAAATAATCGATCTTCTTCTGAAACTCCTGATATTTTATCGACTTTCCGTTCATCTCTCCCACATCATATTTGGAAGAGAACATAGAAATTGCCGATTGCAGAGTATCTGCATCTACAATGAAAGAAAGGAGAGCTACTCCGATGATAAGTGTGATAAAGGCGCCAAGTTTTACCCTGATCTTCTCTAGAACTGCCATTTTTATGTATGTTTAATATTTTTATTTCTGTAGGGCACGAAGATAGTAATTTTTTCGTTCAAAATTTCTCTATTGTTCAACTATTCTAAGGGATACACTGTCAATACGGTTAGATGTGGTTTTTAGAACTTTAAAGTGAAGGTTCCCGTATATAAGCTCGTCTCCTTCAGACGGGATATTCTCGTTCTGGTATGTAATGAATCCCGAAAGTGTCTCGTAATCTTCTGATTCGGGAATTTCCAGATCGTATCTTCTGTTTATATATTTAACCTCCAGCCGCCCCGAAAACATATACTCTCCTCCCGGAAGTTCTTTTTCAGTGAGGTCGTCGTTGTCAAGTTCATCTGATATCTCGCCGAATATCTCCTCCATAAGATCTTCCAGGGTTACAATACCGGCAGTGCCCCCGAATTCGTCCAAAACCACAGCAATTGACCTCTTGTTTTTTATCATTGTTGTCAAAACCTCCTGAGCTTTGGCTTTTTCCGGGAAAAAGTCTATTTCTCTTATCAACTCTCTTACTGTTTTTTCTCCTGCAAAAAGATCCTTTGAGTGTACATATCCGGTTATTCTGTCAATATTGTCACGATAAACAATTATCCTTGAGTAGTTTGTGGCAGAAAAAAGCGACACCAGCTCCCCGTAGGACACACTCTCTTCAATTGCCGAAATCTCGGTTCTTGGGATCATACATTCCCTTAGAACGACATCCGGGAAATCAAGTGCCCTCTGAAATATTTCAATCTCATTATTTTCCTCAGTATCTGCATTCTCCTGTGAAAGCTCAACAGTTCCACTCTCCGGAATTACCGGTTCAATTTTTTGTGGAGTCGAAAACGGAGATTTTATTCTCGAGAGAAACAGGGCAAACCAGTAGAAATTTTCGATTATCTTGTCTGGATTCATTGTGGCTGCCAGAAACGGAATAAGTTCCCCGGCCAAAAGAATAATTACCAGAACAGGTAATATCAGCAGAATGATTGTAAGCCATTCGGGGCAATTAAGGGCATTATGAAGCATTGGGCCGAATACAGATGTTGCAGACACAGTAAATACCAGGATAAAAAGAATGCGAATACCCGATGCAGAGTTGAGAAATCTACTGCTGTCGGAATTGATCTCTTCTATGGTCTCGGCATATTTTTTCCCCTGCTTCTTGTCAACCTCTGCCCTGAGAACATTGTAGCATTGCATTGCTCTTCTGAGGGCTGCTGTAAGAGCAAGTCCAAGTATGGAAAAAATCATAAGTATGATGGCCGCCATCATATTACTTCAATGGTTTTATAGTATCACGCTTAAAAAGGGGACCGATGAAATTGACAGTATCAATATAGGAGACTTCAAGAGAATCCCTTTCCACTACTGCATAGCTGTCAAAAGGCTTAATTATTTTTGCATTCCTTGCCATCTCGTCTGATTCCATTCCAAAGCCCTGCATAAACAAGTCCGGTGTAGTGAGCTTTACCATTGTATGGGTGAATATCTTCTGATTCTTTCTGTCCCAGAAGAGGGTGTCGGTCTCCATTTTTTCCCCTTTGATGTAATTCTTTATTACCACATTGCCGTAAGCTTCCCAAATATCGTTTTCCCTGGCGGTTTTATGCCTTGCGTATTTTGATGTTATCTCTGTTTCAAGCTCTCCGGCCTGATTGAATGCTTTAACATTAATCCCCATTGGAAAGAGATCGTAAGGTTCTTCTGTCTCGGTGTATCTCTCCATTTTGGGAGAGCTTACCAACAGCGATGTAATACCTGAATTGGTCTGTCTGAAGGACATCTCTTCCACCTCCATAGAGGGGACTTCCTCTCTTACAAGAGACTCTGCAACAGGCAAATGGTCTTTGCACGAGAAAATGGCAGTAGCAATCACAAAAGTGACTGCTACCACTGTTATTGTTTTTTTATTGAAGCTCTTCTCCCCTGACATCTTTATTTGGTACGGGTCCTGATTCTTGTGGTTGCACTCATCCCGTTGCAGTTAACAGTATAGCTTTCTCCATCAATTATTCCAAAGAGGAATGCATCTTCTTTAAGAGGAAAATACTGATAATAAGTATCAATGTATTTCTGAACCTCCTGAGCAAGCGATGCGTCTGCATTTTTGGCCTTAGTAAAATAGTCAACAGCTACCCACCATTTTGCCCTTTGCTGAATATCATCTCCGTGGCAGGTCACCTGAGTCCAGATGCTTCCAAGGATCATATATGCACGACCTGCAACTGAAGGATCTTTGCTTATTGCATCTTTGGCAGCTTCAGCCGCTTTGTTCAGATTCTTTAAGTTCTGTAAGTAGTAGCTGGACAGTGTAATAAGGTAATTTGCATCCTCTGTGTCTGTTGATCCCTCTGTGTCGATGGCCTCCTGAAGCATCTTGATTGCGTTTTCGTGGTCCTCTCTTGAAGAGTACAACTTGTACAGATACTCGGCTGTTTTGTACGAGGGATCAAGCCTGTGAATAGTCTCAACGCTCTTTAAAAAGAGGTCTTCTTTATAGCACTCTCCATCGCTGAGTAATTTTACAATCCTTGAAACCAGATCCTTGTCCTCAGGATTTGCCTCAAACTGGGGAGTGAACATTTTTACAATATTCTCGCAGCTTGCAACTCCGCTTTTGGCAAAAAGAAGGTCAATATCTCTCTTAGCCTGTTCAGCTTTTGGATGGTTGGACTTAATATGGTTTTCTACAATCGGATTAATTCTTGAATAAATATCCATTATCTCATCGCCCGTAATTAAATTCCTGGAGAACATATCGGTCATTTTGTTCATTGTAAGCACCAGAATGCCTGGGTCTGTCTGGTTGCCTCCTGCCTTAAGGGTCTCCTCTAGGATGTCCAGTATCTGCCTGTCGTCAGTCAGGAACTCAGTTGCATCTACAGCTTTCCAGTATTTTGTCTGTACATCGTTTGAGGGGAAGTATTGTGACCGCAAGTCATACATCAGAAATACTGAATCAATGAGTTTTTTCTTAAGTTCTGGGTTGTCTTTGTTCTTTTCAATAAGATATTTGTAAATCTTAACCCCGTCAACGTAGAGGGTTTGCCTCACCCCGGGAGGACAGACTTTTAAAGCCTCCTGCCAGGGGCCTATTGCTTCGTTAATGTTTCCTCCCTTCAAATACTCTGTATAAATACCTAAACTGCTTAGACACTCAGGTGAACCGTATTTTTCGTATTGAGCAAAAGCAGTAGGAGAGACAAGTAAAAGTCCAAGAGCAAAAAACAGGTAGCGTAACTTTTTCATGATATATGATATTAACAAGTTATTATAATTTGGTTATAATTTAGTCATATTTTACCTTTCTGAACCAGGTATTGTCGTGCAGGTTGAAATTGATTACAAACATAACGTAGCGTTCTCTTACCGAGCCGCTTTCAAAGGAACCCCTCTGCCCCAGATTCACTGCAACTCCCAAAGAATTATACCACATAAAGATCGGGAGGTTTACTCCCATTGTAACACCTATGTTATTTACCTGTTTCCCGTCCAGACTCAGGTAGGATTTCTCGTAATATGCTCCTCCTCTGTATGTTACTCTTTTCATGTAGTACCTCACGTCAAAAATATTGGGGATATACTCAAATCCGGCCTTTAACATGTGGCTCACGGCAGGTGTAAAATTAACCCCCGTTGTTGTGCCAAAGTTGACACTGCTCCAGTCCTGCCTTATGTAATCTGCCCCTATCATCCATTTGTCCTTTTTCCTGAGTGATATACCGGCCCCAATCTCTGAGGGTATTTCGATATTGGCACTCCTTACATTAAAAGATGCAGTATCGAGGGTTCCCGTTGCATTAACCGCAGTTGCGAATCTTGTTATGTCTCCGGAAAGATTGCTTTTTAACGTGTAAGTAGCCCCCAGTGTTGCACTTAACTGTTCAGAAACTTTAACATTGTACTGCAAACCAGCTTTTGCAGAAAAAGCTCCCAGTACATAATCTGTACCGGTGTTTATCTGCCTGTATTCACTGTTTGTAGTAAAGAGTATGTTGGAAAAACGGTCAATAGTCCCAAAGTAGTAGATGCCCTCTGCTCCCAGTGACAAACCCCTGAATACAGGAAGAGAGGCTCCTGCAAAAATCTTTGTAACACCACCGTGTCCATATTTCTGATACCTGACATCTCCCATCTGGTCGATTACCGCCGGATTTGTTTCTGCTCTCTGAATCTTGTATCCTACATCGCTGAAGGGAGTTACCCCCACATAAATTGCAGATCTTTTGTACAGAGGGAGCGAGATTACAAAATGGTGGACATTAAAACCGTTATATGCAGATTTTGTTCCGGTTGTCTCAAGGAATGTGTTCTTCTGTTCAAGTCCGAAATTCAGCATAAAGGAGAGGGAATCTCTCTCGGAGACAGCAGCAGGATTCAAATAGTTCAGATATCTGACATCCCTTACTCCAATGCCGATGCCTCCCATACCCTTGTTGAAGGCGCTGCCCTGTCCCGAAATATCTCCTATTCCGAACAGGGAGTAAGGATTGAAGGTGCTGAGAACATCAGTAGTCTGTGCTTCTGCCTTTGAGGCAGTCAGACATAAAATCAACAACAGAAATCCTGTTTTAAAAATTAAATTTTTTCTTGGCATTGTATTCTGCAATATGGGCTAACCCTATCAATACTAAATTGTAAACAACAAATATCGGACTTTTCATTTTCTCCGCAAAATAAATCGCATCACCTCCGGTAAAAATTATGGTGTTACGGGGATATCTGCTTATATATCCTTCTATTTCAAAAATCAGTCCCAAAATTGTGCCAGACTCAATGGCAGAGATTGTGTCTTTGCCCAAAGCTGCAACTTCTCCGGTGGGTGATACCAGCGGCAGCTTGCCGGTATAACTGTTAAGCGCCCTCAGTCTGGTTCTCATTCCCGGTGATATGTTCCCTCCCGTAAACTCCCCCTCCTTACTTAAAAAGTCTATCGTCAGAGCCGTACCAAAGTCAAATATTATGCAATCTCTGCCCGGAAACATTGCACTGGCTCCGGCTGCCGCTGAAATCCTGTCCGGTCCCAGAGCCTGAGGGGTATTGTATAAATTCCTGACCGGCAGATCTGAATCACCTCTTACAATCAGCAGCTCTTCACAAAGTTCCCTAAGCCGGTTCAAAAGCTCCAGGGGAAGATCTCTCACAGAAGAGAGGGAGATTGTATTCACCCTTTTTCCTGCGGCAAGGTTTAAAACATATCCGTATATATCCTCCCCGTTGTACCTGAATGTTTCCCCTATCCTGCTTCCTTTTGCAAAAGCGGCTTTCAGCGAACTGTTTCCTATGTCCAGAACAAGATTTGTCACAATTTGCTAATTTAGGAATAATCAGATTGCTTCCTTTATTTTTTTAAGAATATTGTATGCTTTCTCCACACTATCTACATTTTCAACAGAAATGTAAAGCTTATCCCTCTGTTCCCTTACCCTTGTCCCCTTTCCCATTCTGTTGAGATATCCGAGCAATCTGGCAAATTTTTCCGATTTATAATATTCCGATTGATTGTTGCTTATGAAATATGAGAGCATCATTCCCTTTTTGAGAACAATTTTTTCAAATCCCAGAGTTACTGCAAGCATTCTCAGCCTTACAGTATAAATAAGCTGATCAACTTCGTGTGGCAACGGGCCGTATCTGTCTGAGAGTTCATCCCTGAAGGCTGTGAGTCCGTTCTCTTGCTCTATTGCATCCAGCTCCTTGTAAAGCCTTATCTTTTCTGCTGTTATATTTATATAGCTGTCGGGGATCAGTATTTCAAGATCGGTGTCTATTGTGCAGTCCTTGAGATAATCTTTCTCTTTTTTGTCTGCGAACTGATAGAGACCCGCATTCTCCTCTGCAATTTCAGAAAATGCTTCTTCAAGGACTCTCTGATAGGTCTCGAAACCCATCTCTGCAATAAATCCGCTCTGCTCACCTCCCAGAAGATTCCCCGCCCCCCGTATGTCCAGATCCTGCATTGCAATATTGAATCCACTTCCCAGCTCAGAAAAGGACTCTATCGCCTTAAGCCGCCTTCTGGCATCATCTGTGAGCGACACAACCGGTGGAATAATCAGATAACAGAAAGCCTTCTGATTGGACCTCCCCACCCGGCCTCTTAACTGGTGTAGATCACTCAGCCCAAAGTTCTGCGCCTGGTTGATTATGATAGTGTTTGCAGCGGGTATATCTATGCCGTTTTCTATTATTGTGGTTGCCAGCAACAAGTCATAATCTCCTGCAATAAAATCAACCATTATCTTTTCGAGCTTTTCGCCGGGCATCTGCCCGTGTCCTACGCAGCATTTAACATTGGGACATATCTTTTTGATAATCTCTTCAACTGCAAGAATATCCTCAACTCTGTTGTGTACAAAAAATATCTGGCCCCCTCTCTCTACCTCGTAATTGATTGCATCCCTTATGAGCTCCTCGTTAAAGTTGACGATCTCGGTTTGAACGGGAAGACGGTTTGGAGGCGGAGTGTTAATGACAGAAAGGTCCCTTGCTCCCAGCAGCGAGAATTGAAGTGTTCTGGGTATTGGTGTAGCAGAAAGAGTAAGAGTATCAACATTAAGTTTAAGCTGTCGGAGGCGCTCTTTTGCAGCCACACCAAACTTCTGTTCTTCGTCAATTATCAATAATCCAAGCTCTTTAAAGGAGATCTCTTTGTTAAGCAGCCGATGGGTTCCTATTATAATATCGATTTTTCCCTCTCTCAGTTTTGACATTATCTCCTTTATCTCCTGGCTGTTTTTCAGACGGCTGATGTAATCTATGGTGCACGGAAAATCTTTAAGCCTGTCACCGAATGTTTTGTAATGTTGCAAAGCCAGTATGGTAGTCGGCACCAGCAGAGCAACCTGTCTGTTGTCTGCAACCGCCTTAAAAGCAGCCCTGACTGCAATCTCTGTCTTCCCAAAGCCAACATCTCCGCAGATAAGCCTGTCCATTGGGTAATCCCTTTCCATATCCTGCTTTACCGCTGCAGTTGTCTTTATCTGATCGGGGGTGTCTTCATAGAGAAATGAGGCCTCAAGTTCATGCTGCATATAGGAATCCTGAGAAAAAGCAAACCCTTTTGCCTGCATCCTTTTTGCATACAGGGCAGTCAGCTCTCTGGCTATGTCCTTAACTTTTGACTTGGTATTGGTCTTAAGTTTCTGCCAGGCACCACTTCCCAGTTTATAAATCTTTGGAGGCTGGGAATCAGCCGATTTGTATCGTGATATTCTGTGAAGGCCATGAATTGAGACAAAAATAACATCCCCGTCTCTGTAGATGAGTTTTACTGCCTCTTGCTGATTGCCGTTGACATTGGTTTTGACGAGTCCCCCAAACTGACCAATACCATGGTCAATATGAACAATATAGTCACCGTTCCTGAATGAGTAAAGATCGTTTATTGTGAGTCTTTCACTTCTCTCAACAGACCGGCCTGTCTTTACCCGGTGATATCTTTCAAATATCTGGTGATCTGTGAAAATACAGATTTTTGACAGGTGGTCTGTAAAGCCTTCGTGAATCGATATTGTAAGTGTCTCGAATTCAATTCTTCTACCTTCAAACGCGGCAAAGATCTGCTTAAGCCTTTCCTCCTGACTTTTACTCCCGCAAAGTATAAATACCTTAAAACCTTCCGCCCTCCTGCCGGCAATTTCGTTTACCAGCATTTCAAAGTTTTTGTTAAAAGCGGGCTGCGGTGTTGTGTGAAAGTCAATTCTTCGGAGAAGCTCGTTGGATTTTGAAACCGGGCCGAAAAGCACACGACGGCAATTCATAAGTGAATCTGTTGCAAATCCGAGGCTTTCAATTTTACCGTAAAAATAGTCCGGATCTGTAATCCATCCGGTGAATTCACCTTTCCCAAAAGAAAAGATATCTGTTATTTCTGTAAGAAATTCTGATGTATGGATATCAGGGAATATCTCCAAAGATTCTACCTCTCTGAGAGATCTTTGTGTATCTGTGTCAAAGACTGTTATACTCTCTACCACATCTCCAAAAAAATCCACCCTGAAAGGTTGGTTTTCTGAAAAAGAGAAGAGATCTATAATTCCTCCCCTGAGAGCATACTCCCCGGGTTCCTGCACAAAATCAACCCTTTTAAAACCGTATTCAAAGAGAGTCTCCCTGATGAAATCGTGTGAAAGAGTGTTGCCTTTTGATATTTCAAGAACAGAAGAGTCAAGTTTTTTGCCGGTTATTACCTGTTCTGCAACAGATTGCGGATATGCTGCCAATATAACTCTTTCAAGCCCGCCTTTTCCACCCAGATAGTCGTTTACGGCTTTAAGAGCAGCCGTCCTTTGCACTTTCAGGGAAGGGTTTCTGCCCTCACTCCTCTCCTTGCTGCCGGCTGACACAGGAAAGTAAAAGACAGATTCCGGGCCAATCAGCGAAGACAAGTCTGCTGCACAGTAGGCAGCATCCTCCGGGTTGTTGAGCAAAACAATGTGAAGGCCCCTCTCCATTGCAGAGGCCATTGCAAAGGCTTTTGAAGAGGAGTAAAGTCCGTTTAGCAGAATTTCCCTCTCTTCACTATTATTTAGCCACTCCTGAACTCTTTCGAACGAAAGTTGACGCTTAAAGAGATTTTTGAGTAAATTGCCGTTCATAATCCGGATGCAAAGATAGTTTATTAACAATAAAAGAGTCTTTCCTGTGAATAACTATGTTGAGAATTTGTGAAGAAAATTTTAAAAGAAATTTATCAACAATTTCACTATTGTTAAGAACCAATTCTCAACAACTTTTCAAAATTATGCATTGTTAATTCCTTTTTATTAACACTGGTTGATAAGAAGAAATTTTATTATAGTAAACTAATTATTTTAAGTTGTTTAGATATTGATAACACCTGTTGACAACCTGTTAAAACAATGTGTATATCCCGATAAAATTGTTAACAATAATAATTATCAACTTATGAACAAATCATCATAATATCTCATTATATAAATAAAAGAAAGATATATATTTGTAATGAAAAATATTGTTAATTAAACCAGGAATGGCAAGTTTTGACCCCAGAAATGATAAAGAGGACGGAGACAGGGACTTTGAAGGAAAGATAAGGCCTCAGGAATTTGCCGAGTTCTCCGGACAGGACAAGATAATTGATAATCTGAGAATTTTCGTTCAGGCTGCCCAGATGAGAGAAGAGGCACTGGACCATATACTGCTGCACGGCCCTCCCGGACTTGGTAAGACAACTCTTGCACACATAGTGGCCAATGAGTTGGGAGTGGGAATGAAAATTTCATCAGGACCTGTTTTGGACAAGCCGGGAGATCTGGCAGGTCTTCTCACCGGGCTTGAAAAAGGAGATGTTCTGTTTATTGATGAGATTCACAGATTATCTCCGGTTGTGGAGGAGTATCTCTATTCTGCAATGGAGGATTTTACCATTGACATAATGATAGATAAAGGGCCGGGTGCCAGGTCTGTTCAGCTCACTCTCAATCCATTCACCCTTATAGGTGCTACAACAAGAAGCGGACTTCTTACCTCTCCTCTCAGGGCAAGGTTTGGGATACAGTCTCATCTGGAGTATTATGATTCAGAGGTTTTACTGAAAATAATCACCAGAAGTGCCGGAATTCTGAATATTGAGATAGAGAAGTCAGCTGCCTGGGAGATAGCCAGACGAAGCAGGGGAACACCCAGAATAGCCAATTCCCTGTTGAGAAGAGTGAGAGATTTTGCACAGGTAAAAGGCAACGGAAATATAGATATCGGCATAACAAAGTATGCTCTGGATGCTCTCAATATTGACAAAAGAGGTCTTGACTTTATGGACAACAAGATACTTACCACAATAATAAATAAATTCAAAGGAGGTCCTGTCGGGATAGGCACAATAGCAACAGCTGTGAGTGAAGATTCAGGAACCATTGAGGAGGTTTATGAACCATTTCTTATAAAAGAGGGTTTTATACAGAGAACACCTAGAGGAAGAGAGGTAACAGATCTGGCTTATGAACATCTGGGCCTTTCAAAATTCAGCTCTTCTGAAGAGACAATGCTTTTCTAAATATTATATTCTATGATGGCCAAACAATCAATCTTTTTTGCATTTATACTTTTTGTTTGCCTGATTTTTACTGCTGAGGCAAATGCCTGCACATCCGGTATATTTACCGGTAAAGTGACAGCAGACGGAAGGCCTTTGCTGTGGAAACACCGTGACACCGGAGAAGAAAACAACAGAATACAGTTTTTCAAAGGCAAAAAGTATGATTTTCTTGCCTTGGTCAATTCTCCTGACACAACAGGCATTGCCTGGGCAGGAACCAACAGTGTCGGTTTTTCGATTATGAATACAGCCTCATACAATCTTAAGGATGACAATTTAAAAGAGGCAGATAAAGAGGGAGAGCTAATGTTTGATGCACTATCGGAATGCAAAACCCTGGCAGATTTTGAAAAATTTCTGAGCAAACGAAAAAAACCTCTCGGTGTTGAAGCAAACTTTGGAGTGACTGATGCAGAGGGTGGAGCAGCATATTATGAAACCAACAACAATACTTTCGTAAAGGTTGATGTTAACGATCTTAAAATTGCTCCGAACGGATACCTTATCTATACCAATTTTTCTTACACAGGGAGAGCTGATCAAGGGATGGGTTATATCAGGTATAACACAGCCAATGAAATTGTTGCAAAAAAATCATTTATGCACGACATTACTCCTAAGTGGATTTTTGACAATCTTTCAAGATCATTCTATCATTCACTTTTGGGTTTTGACCTTAAGGAAGAGGGGTCTTTTATAGAAAAATACAGTGGATGGATGGTTGACCAGGATTTTATTCCCAGAAAATCGTCCTCGGCATCAGTGGTAATACAGGGTGTTAAAAGCGGAGAAAATCCGGATATGACCATAATGTGGACTATACTGGGCTATCCACCTGCCGGTATAGCCGTTCCTCTCTGGGTAAAAGCAGAGGAGAGACAACCTTCGTTTATGATAAGATCAGACAACTCACAAAATGCAAGAGCTTGTGATCTTGCTCTTATCCTTAAGCAGAAAACTTTTCCCATAAAGAGAGGAAATGGATCCAGATATTTAAAATTCAATGAGATATATAATTCAAAAGGAGAGGGTTATATGCAAAAACTCTCCGGTCCACAGAATGAAATAAGGCTCATTTACAGTGATGCAACCGAAAGATGGCGCAGGGAAGGAATTGACCTGAATGAGCTCTTTTCACTTAACGAAAAAGCAGCAACTGTTATTGAATCGGCTTATTCGGAATCTATTCTATTTTAAGATCTTGAAAAGCTGCTGTACGGGCATCGTTGGGGCTATTTACCATTATTCTCACTGATTTAACCGGCTTTTCCGGAATTATAACAGCGTTACCGTAAACAAGATCGTCACCTCTTATGTAATTAATTCCGTCATAGGAGAACTCTGCAAAACCATCAGTAACATAATAGAATTCAATCAGAGGAATTCCTGTGCAGACAAATATTCTTTTGGTTGCCACAGCCCTGTCAAAGACAAAGGTTATGTAGTCGCCCTTTCTAAGCTTTTGTGACGTTCTGGAATATGTTGAGAGATTGTTGTCCATAATGTTTGTGACAGGAAACCGGGGGTCAAAAGATAACGATGTCTCAATTATAAAGGGAATTTTCTGATAGGCAGGAGAGATGTTTGAAACTCTTACCACCGGGCTACGCAACAAATCGTTGTAAAATGTAGCAAAACGATATTTGAGGGGCTGATCGGTAAATATCTCACCTTTGTAAAGCGGGGAGAGACGGTCGGGATCTTTCTCGTCACCAGTGTACCTTACAACAGACCAGGGGAAAGGAGGTTTTACCCTGATACTGCCCTCTTCATAAACCACTTCCGGAGGGGGCACCCTGAAGTTGACGCCCATATGAAAAAGTCTTTCATAATGTACAGAACCGAGATTTTTATTAAATTCATCCCAGTTCTTTTTCTCTGGCTGAGTCCATCCAACCTCTGCAAGAGCAACAATTCTGGGGTAGATTTGATAATCTATGAATTTTGGAGGTCTGACCAAAAGTTCGCTCCAAAGCCCTCCCTGAACACCTTCGATATTGGACGCTTCAGAATCGCTAAGTTCATCTGAACCAAGAGGATCAAGAGAATAACTCTTCTCAAGAGTTACTATTCCTGCCCAGTTGTGACCTCTCTCAACCGGGGACTGTTTCATGTCAAGGTAACAGAAAGAACTGGGCTGCATAACAGTAGAATGTCCCCGTTTAGCCGATTCAATACCTTTTCCGACACTTCTCCAGGCATATACTCTGCTGTTTTTGTTCAGTTTTCCACCATCCATAATTTCATCCCAACCGGCCATATGTCTTCCGTTCCTTTCCAGAATTGATTCAACTTTTCTTACAAAATAGTTTTGGAGCTCTTCCGGTTTCTCCATCCCCTCTTTTTTCATTAATGCTTTGCAATGGGGGCAGTTAAGCCAGGAATTAAAATTTACCTCATCGCCACCGATATGGATATATTTTGAAGGGAAGAGTTTTGTTAACTCCTTGATTATGTTTTCAATCATTTGAAAATTGTTCTCATTCCCAACGCACCATACATTTTTCTCCTCTCCCTGCACACTTACAGAAGTGTCTCGTCCACTGCATCCTGTCTCCGGATAGGTTACAATTACCGCCCTGCTGTGTCCCGGAAGTTCAATTTCAGGAATTATCTCTATAAACCTTTCAGCAGCGTAAGCAACAACATCACGAATCTCTGCCTGTGTGTAGAAACCACCGTATCTTTTTGGCCCCGATCCGTAGACAGGAGAGAGAACTTCTTCATCACCCCTCCAGGCACCCATTTGGGTAAGAAGAGGATATCTTTTAATCTCGATACGCCATCCGTTATCATCAGTCAAGTGCCAGTGAAACTTATTCATTTTGTGATGTGCTAGCCAGTTAATATGTTCTTTGACAGTTTTCACATCAAAAAAAGTTCGGGAGACATCCAGCATCAATCCTCTGTATCTGAAACGGGGACGGTCAGAAATCTTTACATATTGTAATGACCAATCCTCATGTCCTGTTACATTTCCCGAATAAACAGAGGGAGGAAGAAGTTGCAGAAGGGTTTGTACACCATAGAAAATTCCGGAAGAAGTTGTTGCGGTTACAACAACTCCCTTTTCGCTGATTTCAAGCAAATAACCCTCCTCAGGGATATCTGCATCTGTTTTTAAAAGCAACTGAATGTAATTGGCAGAAGGTGTAACTGCAGCTACATTTAAAGGAAGAGCAGCAGCTTTTGTGAGCAGCCCTCTTAAGTAGTCAAGAGTAAAGTGATTTTTTTCGTTTGTGAAAATTTCGCATTCTCTGTTTAGAACAAATTTACCTTCATAAAACTCAGCTTCAGAAGGCTGGGGGATAAGTGTAGTCTGCCCGTAGGAAGCCATTGTACTTGCAAAGAGCAGAGATAAAACAATTAAAAGTTTAGCCATTTTTTTCATGACAGTTCTTTTGCATTTGTGCTAAAGTTACAAAAAAGAATAGAATTGATTTTATCTTCTAAAATAAGTATTTTCGCAAATAAATTAAATTTATTAAAATGTCCGATAAGCTTTTTTCAAAAACACCGGAAGGGCCTCTTGGTGAAAAATGGACAAATCACAAAACGGCAGTTAAGGTTGTAAGTCCGGCAAATAAGCGGAAGCTTGATATAATCGTGGTAGGGACAGGACTGGCAGGAGCATCAGCTGCAGCATCTCTGGGAGAACTCGGATACAATGTCAAGGTTTTTTGCATAAGCGATTCACCAAGAAGAGCGCATTCAATTGCAGCACAAGGAGGTATAAATGCTGCGAAAAACTATCCGAATGACAATGACTCAGTTTACAGGCTGTTTTATGATACCATCAAAGGGGGAGATTACAGAAGCAGAGAGGCTAATGTTTACAGGCTTGCCGAGGTAAGCAATACGATTATAGATCAATGTGTTGCTCAGGGAGTTCCCTTTGCAAGAGATTATGGTGGTCTTTTAGACAACCGCTCTTTTGGAGGCGCTCAGGTAAGCAGGACATTTTATGCACGCGGACAGACCGGCCAACAGTTGCTTCTGGGAGCCTATGGTGCTCTCAACAGGCAAATAAGCAAGGGAACAGTAAAATCCTACAACCGCAGAGAAATGCTTGATCTGGTAATTATAAACGGTCAGGCGAGGGGAATAATCGTGAGAAACCTTGTTACCGGAGAAACGGAGAGGTACGGAGCACATGCAGTCGTAGTTGCAACAGGCGGATACGGAAATGTATATTTTCTATCAACAAATGCCATGAACAGCAACGGTTCTGTTGTGTGGCAATGCTACAAAAGAGGCGCACTGTTTGCAAATCCCTGTTTTGCCCAGATACATCCAACCTGTATCCCTGTTCACGGAGAGCAGCAGAGTAAACTTACGCTTATGAGCGAATCTCTGCGCAACGACGGAAGAATCTGGGTGCCCAAAAAAGCTGAAGATATTTTTAAACTCAGGCAAAAGAGCATTAAGGCGTCGCAGATACCAGAAGAAGACAGGGATTACTATCTGGAGAGAAGATATCCTGCTTTCGGAAACCTTGTGCCCAGAGATGTTGCATCAAGGGCTGCAAAGGAGAGATGCGACGCCGGGTTCGGAGTGAACGAAACAGGAAGAGCTGTTTATCTTGACTTTAAAACAGCCATAGAGAGGCTTGGAAAGAAGGTAATAGAGGAGAGGTACGGAAATTTATTCCAGATGTACGAGAAGATTACAGATGTCAATCCCTATGAGGAACCTATGATGATTTACCCTGCGATACACTATACAATGGGCGGTCTTTGGGTTGACTACAATCTGCAGACAACGGTTCCGGGTCTATTTGCTATTGGAGAGGCAAACTTTAGCGACCACGGAGGAAACCGCCTGGGGGCCTCTGCACTAATGCAGGGACTGGCAGATGGATATTTTATATTGCCTTATACAATAGGAGATTATCTTGCAGATAAGATACAGTTGCCTAAGGTTGATACCAACGACCCTGCCTTTGAAAAAACCGAGAAAGAGATAAAGGATAAAATTCACAGATTATTTTCGATAAAGGGCAAAGAGCCTGTGGACTATTTTCACAAAAAACTTGGCCATATAATGTGGGAATATGTAGGAATGGCAAGAAACGAAGCCGGGCTTAGGAAAGCAATCAGTGAAATAAGAGATCTCAGGGAGGAGTTCTGGAAAAATGTCAATATTCCGGGAGAAAACAATGAGTTCAACCAGGAGCTTGAAAAGGGACTCAGAGTAGCTGACTTTCTGGAAATGGGAGAGCTAATGGCACTGGACGCACTGCAAAGAAGAGAATCCTGCGGGGGCCACTTTAGAGAAGAGATGCAGACACCTGACGGTGAAACACTCAGAGACGACATTAACTTTATGTATGCTGCAGCCTGGGAGTACGTAGAAAATCAAGAGCCACAGCTACATAAGGAAGATTTCCAATATGAATTCGTTAAACTGGCCATCAGGAACTATAAAGAGTGACAAAAATGGATTTTACACTAAAAATATGGAGGCAAAAAAATAGCCGGGAGAGGGGCTCTTTTTGTACTTACTGCATTAAGGATATCTCTCCCGATACATCTTTTCTTGAGATGCTTGACATTTTAAATGAGCAGCTTATAAGAGAGGGAAGTGATAAGGTAGCTTTTAACCAAGGCTGCAGACAACAGGGTCCTGTGGTTTTTGACCACGATTGCAGAGAGGGTATTTGCGGGATGTGCTCCCTCTACATAAACGGAAGAGCACACGGGCCTGACAGTGAGATTACAACTTGTCAGCTTCATATGCGAAAGTTCAGAGACGGAGATACAATTACCATAGAACCCTGGAGGTCGGCTGCTATGCCGGTAATCAAGGATTTGGCAGTGGAGAGGAATGCTCTTGACAAGATACTTCAGGCTGGGGGCTATGTATCGGTGAATACCGGCGGAGTACCTGATGCCAACACAATTCCGGTACCAAGGGAAAAAGCAGAGGAGAGTATGGATGCGGCAGCCTGCGTTGGCTGCGGGGCCTGCATCGCAACCTGCAAGAACGGCTCGGCAATGCTGTTTGTTGCAGCCAGAGTCAGTTCACTTGCCCTGTTGCCTCAGGGAAAGATAGAGCGAGCCAGAAGGGCAAAAGAAATGGTAGCAAAGATGGACGAACTGGGATTCGGTTCCTGTACAAACACAAGGGCCTGTGAGATGGAGTGCCCCAAAAAAATATCTGTGGCACATATTGCAAGGCTGAACAGAGAGTTTTTAAAGGCTAAACTTAAGGATTAGAGGGGCCGGAAGCTAATTTTTTCTGTACACTCCCACTCCGTCTGCATTGACAATCACATAGGAAAAATACTCCTGCGGATCATCGTCCGGGGTTAGAAGAGAATAGAGCTGATTGAGTATGTAATTGGTGCTGTAATACATCTCAAGTTTAACATTGTTTGTAGCAGCAGATATCCCCAGAGGAAACATATCGTTGACAATTGTAACATAGGCCTCATACTGTGTATATGTTCCTGCAACCAGAGACTGAGCTTTGTTGTCATAGTAAAAATTAACCACGTTTGGTTCTATGAATTCAATTCTGTTGGGGATAAGTATCTTCTCCTTGAGATCGTATTTTCTCTCACGGAGGAATTTCATAACATCGGGATATTGAGACTCAAGTTCCTGATTGTACACGACTCTCACAAAAGTAGAAGCTGTGTCAATCTCCCACGTGCCTGAAAAACTGATAGGTTCTGATTCTTTGTTACAGCTCTGCAGCGATAAAACCAGAGCCAACAGACCCAGGACAGGCAATGATTTGATAATTTTAATCATTTTCTTTAAATAATTTTTGTGCAGGTCCGGGTTAGTGATACAAAAGTATAAAAATTACGCCAATATCTTTTAAATTTGAATAAAATTGACAATATGGAATTTTTTACAATTTCAGGAGAAATCCCCGTACACGTCTATGACAGTGAAAAGGGGGACAAGACCATCGTACTCCTGCACGGATATCTGGAGACACTTTATATTTGGGATGAATTTATTCATTTGATTAATAAAGAGTTCAGGGTAATTACGATGGATCTGCCAGGTCACGGACTTACCGGAACGGCTCCCGGGATTAATACTGTCGGATATTCGGCAGAGACCGTCTTAAGGGTTATGGACAGGTGCCGTGTAGAAAAAGCTACTATTGCCGGCCACTCAATGGGTGGATACATTGCCCTTGAGTTTGCGGCAAGATTTCCTTCCAGACTTGATTCCCTTGTACTTATGCACTCTCTGCCCTGGGCTGATACAACACAGAAGGCAGAAGAGAGGAGAGCGGAGATGGGAATTATTGAGGCAGGTAAATTAGCTGCAATTGTAAAGAAAGCAGTTTTAAAATGTTATGCCGATGTTAATTTAACCAGATGCAAAAGAAAAATTGATGAAACAGTTGAAATTGCAGAAACCCACGAACCTCAGGGGATTATCGCCTCTCTAAGGGGAATGATGACGCGTCCGGACAACGAGTCGGTTATTAAAAACCTAAAGATTCCACTTCTAATGTTTTTCGGAGAAAAGGATAAATACATAACCCTGGATAAGGCAAGCACTGCCGGATCCCTGCTGCCCGGGACAACAGCAGTATTTCTTAAAAATTCCGGACACAACGGATTTATTGAGGAGCCGGAGGTAGTTTCAGAAATCCTCATTAATTTTATAAAAAGAGCACCTCAAAAACTGCAATAAATATGAAAAAATTATCGGCAGAATAAGGGCAAAGAGACTACCATAAGAAATTGTTGAAAGGATACCTTCCTGCGTGTATCTCGGAAATCATTTTGTAAAGATCTTCTCTAAGTTTGTCAATATTGATCTTCTTTTTTGCAGAAATAAAGATACATGGCTGGTTCTCTTTTCCCATCCAGGTGCTTTTAAGCTCTTCAAGAGTGAAATTCTCCCGTTTTTTTGCATCCAGGTCATATTCTGTATGCGGAACATAACTGTATTGGTCAATCTTGTTAAATACGAGGAAAAGTGGCTTTTCCTTTACTCCAATGTCAAAAAGAGTCTGGTTGACAACCTTGATCTGTTCTTCGAAATTGGGATGGGAGATATCAACTACATGCAGGAGAATATCAGACTCTCTGACTTCGTCAAGTGTGCTTTTAAAAGACTCCACAAGCTGATGGGGAAGTTTTTTTATAAAACCGACAGTGTCGCTCAGAAGAAATGGAAGATTTTCAATAACAACCTTTCTAACAGTTGTGTCAAGAGTTGCAAAAAGCTTGTTTTCTGCAAATACGTCACTTTTTGAGAGAAGATTCATCAATGTACTTTTGCCTACATTTGTATAGCCGACCAGAGAAATTCTCACAAGCGAGCCACGATTACCCCTTTGAGAAGACATCTGTCTGTCGATTTTCTTCAGTTGCACCTTGAGCCGGCTGATTTTATCAAGAATAATCCTGCGGTCTGTCTCTATCTGGCTCTCGCCGGGGCCCCTCATTCCGATACCCCCTCTTTGTCTCTCCAGGTGAGTCCACATCCTTGTAAGCCTCGGAAGAAGATACTGATACTGAGCAAGCTCAACCTGTGTCTTTGCATATGCCGTCTTTGCCCGCTGAGCAAATATATCGAGTATAAGGGATGTTCTGTCAAGAATCCTGCACTCCAGAATTCTCTCAATATTTCTAAGTTGAGAGGGAGATAACTCGTCATCAAAAATAACAACACCAATCTCCTCCTCTTCTATAAAACTCTTAATTTCATTGAGCTTTCCTATCCCTACATATGTCTTGGAGTCAGGTCTGTCCAGTTTTTGGATAAACCTTTTTTCCCCCAATGCACCAGCTGTTTCTGCAAGAAATTGAAGTTCCTCAAGATTCTCCCTTACAACATCAACCTCTTGCTCCGGAGTAATGACGCCAACATAAACGCATCTTTCTATATCCATAATAAACTAAAAGAAAGGCTGCATCTAAAGAGAGGCAGCCTTTCTGTAAACTCTTTTAAAAAGTTATCTCAACTGGAATATGATCGGGAAATTATAACGTACCTTTACAGGTTTGTTTCTTTGTTTCCCGGGTGTCCACTTGGGAGATGATGATATTACACGAATAGCCTCCTTGTCAAGAGAGGAGTCCACTCCACGGAGAATCTTCACGTCTGAGACACTGCCGTCGGTATTAACAAGAAAGGAAATTGTAACCTTGCCCTGTACCCCGTTTTCCTTTGCGATATCGGGATAAACCAACCTGTCGTAAACCCATTTTGTAAAAGCGTTCTCGTCTCCACCCTGAAATTTTGGTTTTTCCTCAACTATCAAAAAAGGAATCTCTTCCTCTTCAACATAGTCACCGGTTCCGGTTCCTGAAACATAGTCTTTTAGCTGAACACCTATCTTTTCGTCATCTTCTGTGTTAATGACCAGATCAGTAGTTATCTTCATGTCGTCATCAACAATCATAATTTCGTCAGAAACAACGGGAATTGATGGGGCAGGAGGGGGTGGCGGAGGGATTTCGTTGGTTATTGGAACCAGCTCTTCCTCTATTACTACTGCGGTATCTCTTTCAAGAGTAGAACCCTTTTTGTCGTAAGTTTGCCATTCAAATGCCAGTAAAATTGCAGCCAGGGCAATTACAAGCCCTATTTCCC
Organism: Bacteroidales bacterium UBA6088; assembly: GCA_002428635.1. Classification (GTDB taxonomy): domain Bacteria; phylum Bacteroidota; class Bacteroidia; order Bacteroidales; family UBA932; genus Bact-08. Next base: position 27,455 of record DIXE01000021.1, on the reverse strand, counting down.
TAAAAAGAAATTTCTTATTTTCGAGATCTGCCTTTGGTGTTTTCTTAACTTCCATAACTTGATTATGCGGTTTTATCAGTGTGTAAAAGTAATAAGAAATAATTATTTGACAAAAGAGATTGTGGATAAACTTTCGTTAAATAAATTCAATCAACTAACTATTAAAGCAGTAGGTACATTTAAAAATTGTTAAAAACTTTTTGCAATTGCTTTAAAACTGTGGAGCATATCGGAGTCGAACCGATGACCTCTTGCATGCCATGCAAGCGCTCTGGCCAGCTGAGCTAATACCCCCTTTCAGGAATGCAAAGATGCAAAAAATATTCCAAAACCTATTTTACAAGGCCAAGATCCTTGAGGACATCATTGGTGGATCTTACAGCATCAGCTCCTTTCTGGAACATAGACCTTTCTTCCGGATTGAGATTCAGCTCTATAACCCTTTCCCATCCACCTTTACCCATTATAACGGGAACACCTATGCATACATCGTTCTGGAAATATTCTCCCTCGAGATAAACGCTGCAAGGATATATCTTTTTCTCATCGAGAATGATAGATCTCACAAGTGCGGCTGCCACTGCACCGGGAGCATACCAGGCAGATGTACCGATAAGTTTTGTAAGTGTTGCCCCGCCAACCATCGTATCAGCAGCAACCTGGTCCAGAACCTCTTTTGAAACAAGTTCACTTACAGGAATGCCCCTAAGGTTTGCAAAGCGGGTGAGGGGAACCATTGTGCTGTCTCCGTGTCCGCCAATTACTAGCCCCGCAATATCACTGGCAGGAGCATTTAACGCCTGGCTCAGATAATAGACAAAACGGCTGCTGTCAAGCATCCCGCCCATTCCAACAACCCGGTTTTTGGGAATATTGTAACTTTTGACGGTTAAATAGGTCATAGTATCCATTGGGTTGGATATAATTATAAACACTGCATTTGGAGAATATTCCAGCGTTCTCCTGACGACATCATTTACAATTTCTGCATTTGTACTTATCAGTTCTTCTCTGCTTATTCCTGGTTTTCTGGGAATACCGGAGGTAACAACCACAACATCTGAATTTTCTGTTGCAGGATAGTTGTTTGTCACTCCAATAACCCTTGAATCAAACTTCAACTGCTTGGCAGTTTGCATCATATCAATAGCCTTTCCCTCTGCTAATCCCGGCTTGACATCGACCATAACAATCTCCGACGCAAATTGCATCATATTCATTGCATAAACACACGATGCACCAACATTTCCTCCACCGATAACTGTTACTCTAGACATATTCTATGGATTTATTAATGAGTATATTTTTGTAGTTTTGCGATAAATTTTTAAACTATGGACTCACCTAATGAATTTCGCACATTTCGTGCCACGATGAACAAGAAAATATTGTCAGCAGACAAGTTTTTTTTTAAAAGGTTTTACAATCTTGACACAAGAGTTTACGAAGAGGGCGCACTTCCATCCCTAACTAAGGAAATGCTTGGTCTTGCAACCTCAATGGTACTCAGGTGCGACGATTGCGTAAAGTATCATTTGGAAAAATGTTTTGAACTTGGCTTAACAAAAGAACAGCTTATGGAGGTATTTTCTGTGGCGAACCTGGTTGGTGGTTCAATTGTTATCCCTCATACCAGACGGGCTATTTGTTATTGGGAAATGTTGGAAGAAGAAAAAATGACTAAAATCCCCAAAAATGAATAACACAAAATGATAAATTATTTAACAGAACAGGTAAAGTTTGATCTGAGAGATAAAAGGAAAATATCTGACTGGATTAAAGAGACCATAAGAGAAGAAACAACTGGTAATAAAGTTGTCGGAGATATTGCAATTGTTTTTACATCAGATGAATACTTAAGAGAAATAAATATAAAATTTCTCAAAAAAGACTATTATACCGATATCATTTCCTTTGATAACTCAACAGAAAAGAAAATATCAGGAGATTTAATAATAAGCAAAGAAAGGGTAAAGGAAAATTCTATACAGTATTCTCAATCTTTTTGCGATGAATTGCACAGGGTTGTTATACACGGAATACTTCACATACTTGGCTACAATGATTTAATTGAATCAGAAAAAGAGATTATGTCCAAAAAAGAGGATTACTATTTGGCTAAACGTGGATGGATAAATAATGCGATTTAACTTTAAAAATATTGCACACATAAATGGTTGACAGTTACGATATTATTGTAATAGGAGCAGGGCACGCAGGTTGCGAAGCTGCATATGCAGCTGCCAGGCTTGGTTCAAAAGTGTTGTTGCTGACAATGGATATGGGCAAGTTTGCCCAAATGTCTTGTAATCCTGCAATTGGGGGAATAGCAAAAGGACAGATTGTGAGGGAAATTGACGCACTTGGCGGCTATATGGGGCTAATTACCGATGCAAGTACAATTCAGTTCAGGATGTTGAACAGATCAAAAGGCCCTGCAATGTGGAGTCCGAGAGCTCAATGCGATAGACTGCACTACTCCCTGAACTGGAGATATATACTCGAAAGAACTCCAAATCTTTACCTTTGGCAGGATACAGCAGAAGATATTATTTTCACTGAGGGAAAAATAAGTGCTGTAAAAACTTCATTCGGAACTACATTTAATACAAAATCAGTAATTATTACAGCAGGGACCTTCCTGAACGGCAAATTATTTATAGGAAACAGAGTTGCTGACGGTGGCAGGGTTGGTGAGCTAACCACAAGTTATTTAACTAACAAACTTATAGATTTGGGAATTGAAGTTGACAGAATGAAAACGGGTACACCTCCGAGGATAGACATAAGATCGGTAGATCTAAACAAACTACAGAAGCAAGAGGGAGATGCTAATCCGGAGAAGTTTTCTTTCCTTAATGTCCCTTCTCCTGTACAGTCCGGCGTAAAACAAATGGACTGCTATATTGTACACACAAATCAAATTGTCCATCAAATACTGGAAGAGGGCTTCAGATTCTCCCCGTTATTTACCGGATTAATCTCAGGAAGAGGACCAAGATATTGTCCAAGCATAGAAGACAAGGTAAAAACATTTGCCGGAAAATCTTCCCACCAGCTATTTCTTGAACCGGAGGGATGGAATACAACCGAATACTATCTTCAGGGGTTTTCTTCCTCACTTCCTTTAGATATTCAATATTCTGCACTAAGAGAAATCAAAGGTTTAGAAAAAGCAATAATATTCAGACCTGCATATGCTGTAGAATATGATTACTTTCCTCCGACACAATTATTCCATACCCTTGAAACAAAGAATATTCCGAATCTTTATTTGGCCGGCCAGGTAAATGGAACTACCGGTTACGAAGAAGCTGCAGCACAAGGTATAATGGCTGGAATAAATGCAACATTAAAAATTAACGAAAAAGAAGAGTTCATTTTAAAAAGAGACGAAGCCTACATTGGCGTATTAATTGACGATCTTGTTTCCAAAGGTGTTGACGAACCATACAGAATGTTTACCTCACGGGCTGAGTACAGAATTCTTTTAAGACAAGATAATGCAGATCTCAGATTAACACAAAAGTCGTTTATTCTTGGATTAGCTTCTGAAGAAAGAATGAGGCAAACGGATATTAAATATAAGTTAACTGATACCCTTGCAGATTTTGTGCTCAATAACTCAATAAGCCCCGAAAACATAAACAAGTACCTTGAGGACAATGAAACATCCATTATTGATAATAAAAAGAAAATATCCGAAATATTGACCAGACCTCAAACTACCATTATTGAGATTTTAAAAAATGTTCCACGAGAAACATTCGCAAATTATTTGTCAGATATTGAACGTCTTGAAGGCAGTAAAGAGTCAAAAATATTTATTGAATATTTGGAAAATCATTTGAAAATTCCAAATATTACTAAGAAAGAAGAAAAAATAAAACAAGGTTTTCAAGAAAAGAGAATTGAAAGTATCAAAGAATCAAACGAAGGGGTATTACATAAAGATAAGCAACTGTTTAAGGATCTCTTCCAAAAGCAATTCAACCTTCAAAATTTACCATACAAGCCTGATACAAAAAACATATCAACAGACGAGATTATGTTAAAGGAAATCCTGGAATCTGTTGAGATAAGAATAAAATACCAGGGGTATATAGAGAGAGAGAAAAGACTTGCTGAGAAAATTATGAGACTGGAAGAGGTAAAAATACCGGAAAATTTCAATTTTTCAGCAATTAAATCCCTTTCAACCGAATCCAGGCAGAAACTTATGAAACACAAACCCTCAAACATTTCACAAGCTTCCAGAATTCCCGGTGTTTCTCCTGCAGATATTTCAGTGCTTTTGGTTTATTTTGGCAGGTAAAACGGTTATGTTCCCCGTGGAACTATTCCAAAGGAAGGGAAAAATGCCTGCTTTCAATAACCGGTTTACATTCATCCTTAAGTAAAAGAGCCAGCTCGGTTATGATAATCTCAGAATCAGAGGGCGACGTTAAAAATGACGGATGTGTTCTGTACACTATAGATTCTGCATCCTTATAATGTTCAAACAGGTGTGCAACAACCATATCTTTCTCACTGTTATTTTTTGCGTTGGTTTCAATAACAATTATCTTTTTATGATTATTTTCCTCGGGATATGCAAGGCAATATAGAGGAGAGGTGGGAGAGACACTATTTTTGGTAATCAATGTAGATAAACCACCCCTGCTTTCACACTCCAAAACAGCATATTGAACAATTTTGGGAATTGTAAGGAAGAAATGAGAAGATAGAGTCCTTAATCTTAACTTATGAAGAATTTTTCCAGTCAAAGGAGCTGTGGTAAATGAAAGAGAAGTTGAAGGAGGTGAAAATTCCCGGTTTATAGTCTTTTCTCCCGACCGAAGGGGAATGTTAAAGTTAAGATTCCTGTAATAACTAAAGAGGGTGGGATCAGCAGGTTTTACTACCAGGTAGGAGTAGCCGGAATTTTTACAAATTCTTGTAACCTCTTCAATAAGAGTTCGGGCGTATCCGCGGCCTCGGTGATCCGGAAGTGTTGCAACTGAGTAAATATATCCGCCGGTAACAGTTTCTGCTCCTCTGGAAATATATGAAGGGATAACAGAAAGATAGCTTACAGGACCCTCTTTTTCAGGGAGTAAAAAATAGCTTTTGCAGTAAGGGAAGCAATGATTTAAATAGGAGTCAATATAAGCCTGAACTACTGCAAAACAAGCACTCCATATTTTACTTATAACTTCACGATCGTTAATTGTGGCTTTTCTTACAGTATACATAATAAAATGTTATTTAAAATTAACCGTCGTATTTGTAAATATCGTTTATCAAAGCATTGTATTTTGCCTTAATAACCTGTCTTTTAAGCTTAAGCGTCTGCGAAAGCATATTGTTTATAGGGGTCCACTCGTCGTTTATAAGACGAGGTCTTCTTATTTGTTCGTGAGGAGTGAGCTTTTGATTAACCTTGTCAATCTCTCTTGAAATTTTCTTCTGTACCTCATTTTTTGTGATCAGATCGTCATTATCGATATAATTGACTTTATGTTTTGCAGCCCAGAAATGGAGAGAGTTGAAGGAGGGGATAATAATTGCAGATGCAAATTTTTGATTTTCGCCGACAACCATACAGTTTTCTATGTAGGAAGACTCTTTAAGCATATTCTCAATTACCTGTGGGGCAATATATTTGCCTGCAGAAAGCTTAAAAATTTCCTTTTTGCGGTCTGTTATTTTTAGGAATATCTTGTCAACCATAACACCAATATCTCCGGTGTGAAACCAGCCGTCAGGATCCAGGACTGTTTTGGTGTATTCAGGGTCTTTGTAATAGCCCATCATTATGTGAGGCCCTCTTGTGAGAATCTCACCGTCATCTGCAATCTTCATCTCGGTGCCTTCCATTGCTTTACCTACGGTACCGATTTTTATTATCATCTCTCTTGGATTATTGACAGCAATAACAGGAGACGTTTCTGTCATACCATAACCTTCAAAAATGTAAAGTTTTGCAGCTGTGAAAAGACGAATAATTTTCTCCTGGATAGCTGATCCCCCTGAAACAACAAGCATCTCCTTGCCTCCTAATTTTTCACGCCATTTGCTGTAAACCAGCTTGTCTGCAAGGCCGTACCTGAATTTGTGATATAACCCTTTGTTGGTATAATCATACTTGGTTGCAATAGTGAAAGCCCAGTGGTAAATCAGCTTTTTGATACCGGTAAGATCCTTACCGGCTGCTTCAAGTTTGTTGAACATCATTTCCAGAACGCGGGGAACTGCGCAAAATCCGTCTGCGTGGCAATCTGCCAGATCGGCCCCGATCGTAGCCAGACTTTCTGCGTAATAAATGCTGATGCCCATATATTGATAGTCATAATTCATACTTCGCTCGTAGATGTGACATAAAGGAAGAAAACTTAGCATTTTGTGCCTGTGATCCCTTATCTGCTGTACAGCGTGTCCAATGAAGTTGAAAACAAGATTGCGATGCGAAAGCATTACACCTTTTGGGGTCCCGGTTGTTCCGGATGTGTAAATAATTGTAGCTAACTCCTCTTCTTTGATGTTCTTTTTGTTTTCCTCCACAACTGCCTTAAATTCATTGGCTTTGGCCTCTCCCAGCTCAAAAAGTTCAGATAAATTCTTTAAACCCGGTGTCTCGTCAATTGAATAAATGAGAGGAGGATTAGCCATTTTTTTTAGAACAGGGGAGATTTTTTTGTAGATCTGATCACCGCCTACGAAAATGACACTTGCGTCACTATGGTTGAATATATAGCTGTAATCCTCTGTACTGAGCGTTGTATAAACAGGAATATGTATCATGTGTGCAAGAGAGAGCCCCATATCAACAAAGTTCCACTCCGGGCGGTTGCTGCAAATGCTTATCACATTGGTCATTGGCTTTAGACCTAGGGCAAGAAAAGCGTATGCAAGAGTGTGGGATTTCTCGTAATAATCCTGAGTAGAGTATTTTATCCATTTACCGGAGCTCTTTCTGCACAGTAAATCGTCTTTTGGATAGAGTTCCTTTAGTCTTTCCAAGAGGTCAAACAATCTAGTAACTTCCATAGTTTTAGTTTATTTGTTAATAATTCTCTTAATATCAGCAACAAATCTATCAATGTCTTCTCTGGTGGTGTTAAAAGAGCACATCCACCTTACCTCCATACTATCCTGATCCCATATGTAGAAGTAGTGAAGCTTCTGAAGTTCTTCGCACAGTTTTTGCGGAATCCGGGCAAAAACCACATTGGTCTGCACCGATCGGCTTATCTCAACCTCTTTTATGTCTTCAAGGGAAGATTCGAGATATTTAGCCATTGAATTTGAGTGAGTTGCGAGCCGTATGTTTAGGCCATCCCTTAGAAATGCGTCAAACTGAGCTGCAATAAAACGGCTCTTTGAATATAATTGTCCGTTCTGCTTTCTGATGAACAAAAAGTTGGTACTAAGTTCTTCCCTGAAAAAAACTACAGCTTCGCCTATAAGCATTCCGTTTTTTGTCCCGCCAAACGAGAGAGCATCCACACCACAGTCTGCAGTGAACTCTTTTACAGGTATATTCAGGGAGGCGGCAGCATTTGAAATTCTTGAACCGTCCATGTGAAGATAACATCCCCATTCGTGCATCAGGGTTGAAAGAGCCCTTATCTCAGATGGCGTATAAAGAGTGCCGAGTTCGGTTGGCTGGGAGATTGATAAAACCTTAACCTGCGAATGGTGCTGTGATCCAAACTCTTTAAGCTCTTTTCTGACAGTTTCGGGCAAGACCTTTCCGTGAGTATTTTCAAGCGCAATCAGCTTGCAACCTGTAATTTTTTCCGGGGCACCGCATTCATCAACATTGATATGAGCAGTCGAGGGACACAATATTGAGTTAAAAGGTTGAGTCATTGCTGTAAGTGCGAGGATATTTGCACCGGTTCCGTTGAAAACCGGATAAGCCTCTGCACTATCTCCCAAAAGGGTTTTAAAGAGTTCTTTGAGAGATTTGGTTAAATCATCTTCGCCGTATGCAACTGCAAAGTCTTTGTTGGCGCTAATGATTGCATCCAGAATCTCCGGGGCTACCCCTGAATGGTTGTCGCTGCCAAAACTGTGTAACATAGAAAACATTTTAAGAAAACGAAGTGTAAATATAATAAAAAAAAACCCAATGGCTTTTGCCATGGGGTTTATAAAGATATTTCTGTGTCTTTTTAGAGAATTGTCTGGTATGCTACTGCATCCATCAGCTTGTCAAGCTGTGAGGGGTCAGTCATTTCTATCCTTACCATCCATCCTTCACCGTAAGGATCTTTGTTAACAAGTTCGGGTGAACTTTCCAGAGCAGGGTTGATTTCCGCAATCTTGCCCGAAACGGGCATAAGTGCATCTGCAACAGTTTTTACTGCTTCAATGGCACCGAATACCTCTCCCTGGTCCAAGGTTTCACCTTCTGTCTGAATGTCAACGAATACAATATCACCTAATTGATTTTGAGCGAAGTCTGTGATACCAATCACTGCTGTGCTTCCTTCTACCCTGACCCATTCATGGTCAGTGCTGTACTTAAGATTTGCCGGAATATTCATAAAGAGTTTAATTTTTACAAATGTACTAATAAATTTTATATCACAATCGTTTTAGGGCTAGCTTGATCACCTCTTCCAGTGAGGCTTTGGGCAGCTCTTTGAGTATCTGGTCGGTTGCCTTGTCCACATTGGAACGGGAAAATCCGAGAAGCACAAGGGCTGTTGTTGCCTCTTCCCGTATCTGTGCATTTCCGGAGAGAATGGCAGACGAGGAGAGATCGTAGGGTTCTCCTTTGGTTATTTTATCTTTGAGTTCAATCAAGAGGCGTTGTGCTGTTTTTAGCCCTATACCCTTGATAGACTTGAGCTTGTTTACATCGGAATTGATTATGGCGTTTATTAACTCTTCGCTGGAGAGAGAGGAGAGCATCATTCTTGCAGTGTTGGGGCCGATACCGGAAACACCTGTGAGCAGCCCAAAAAGATAACGCTCCTGTTTGTCGAAAAATCCGAACAATAACTCGGTATCTTCTCTGATATGGTGGTAGATATAAAGTTTGGCAGTCTGCTCGGGTTTAAGTTTTAAGTAGGTCTGCAGGGATATAAGAATTTTATATCCGATTGAATTTGCTTCGAGAACAGCCTCTGTAGGGGCAAGTTCGGTTATTACTCCTCTGATATAGTCATACATTGTGATAGGGGGTAAACATTTCTTACAAATTTATGTTTTTTAAAGAGATTCAGAAACTTTGTTTGTTAATTTTGTGAAAAATTGTTTGATGGAGATTATTAAGAATGTCTATGAGTTGAGAGAAAATTTTCCTGCCCTTAATCAGAAAGTTAACGGGAAGGAGCTGGTATATTTCGACAATGGAGCCACAGCTCAGAAGCCTGCCTGTGTGAGTGATCTGGTAATGAGGATGAACGAGGGGCTCAACGGAAATATCCACAGAGCAGTTCACGAACTAAGTGCAAGGTCGACAGAACTTTATGAAGGAGCAAGAGACAGAGTCAGGTTATTCATCAACGCAAAGTTTCGGGAGGAGATCATCTTCACCTCAGGAACAACAGCAGCATTAAATCTTGTAGCATCAAGCTTTGGTGGTAAATATCTTAACAAGGGCGATTCGGTTCTGATTACACAGGCCGAGCACCATTCCAACATTGTTCCCTGGCAGATGGTTTGTGAAAGAACAGGAGCCAGACTTAAGGTTTTGCCTGTAGATGATGATGGCAGATGGGATATGGGCTCTCTTGCAGGATTATTGACAAAAGATGTCAAAATTGTTTCTGTATCTCACATTTCAAACGTACTTGGGCTGGTAAATCCGGTGGAGGAAGTCATCTCGGCTGCCCACATCAGGGGAATTCCTGTTTTACTTGATGGTGCACAAGGTGTTGTTCACTCAAGGGTTGATGTACAAAAACTGGATTGTGACTTTTATCTATTCTCCGGTCACAAGCTTTACGGCCCTACAGGCACAGGAGTACTATACGGAAAAAAAGAAATTCTGGAAAGTATTCCTCCCTGGATGGGAGGAGGGGATATGGTGAACACCGTAACATTCGCAAAAACCACATACGCAGAAATTCCCTTAAAATTTGAAGCGGGAACTCCCAATTTTATCGGAGCTGCCGGTCTGGGTGAAGCTGTAAGGTTTCTGGAGGGTATATCCGGAGACTTTCTGCAAGAACACGAAAAGCAGCTTACAGACAAGATGATACAGGGGCTCACTTCAATTAACGGTTTGAGGATATATGGCAGAGGAGAAGGAAAAATCCCGCTTTTTTCATTCTCTGTAGACGGAGTGCACCCTACAGATCTGGCAATGCTGCTGGATAAGATGGGCATAGCGCTAAGATCCGGGATGATGTGTGCAGAACCGTTGATGAGAAGATACGGCCAAACAGGAATGCTCAGAGCCTCTTTGGCAATGTACAACACTGCAGAAGAGGTTGATTATTTTTTAAAATCGCTAAAAAGGGCGGTTAATATGCTTACATAAAACACATTGATAAGACAATAAAAATTGATATGACGGTAAAAGAGGTAGAGAAACAGATAGTAGAAGAGTTTTCAATCTTTGAGGAGTGGCTCGACAAGTATGAGTATCTGATAGAACTCGGCAAATCACTTCCTTTGATAGAAGAGACAGGAAAGAGGGATGAAAACTTGATAAAAGGATGTCAGTCAAGGGTATGGTTAGATGCTGAGTATCGTGAGGGAAAGATTTTTTTTACAGCAGACAGTGATGCTATCATTACAAAGGGGATAATTTCTCTGCTATTGAGAGTTTTCTCCGGAAGAACTCCGGAAGAGATTGCCGATGCCGATCTGAATTTTATCAAAGAGATAGGACTTCAGGACAATCTCTCTCCTACAAGGGCAAACGGACTGCTTGCAATGATAAGACAGATAAAATTTTATGCAATGGCATTCTCATCAAAACAGATATAATTATGAGTGATCAGATAATCGAAAAGAACATAGTTAAAGCCCTTAAACAGGTTTACGATCCGGAAATACCTGTCAACGTTTATGATCTTGGGCTAATATACGAAATCAAAGTGGACCAGGAGAGCAAAGCATTTGTTAAAATGACCCTGACAGCACCAAACTGTCCAATGGCAGATGATCTGCTCGAAGATGTACACAGTGCGCTGCTGTCTGTTCCCGGAGTAAAGGATGTTGCACTTGAGCTTACTTTTGATCCCCCCTGGGACAAGAGCAGGATGAGTGAAGAGGCTCTGCTCGAGCTTGGCTTTTTGTAGATGAAAGATGTATTTCTGCTTCTGGGCAGCAATATGGGGGAGAAAAAATCTCTCCTGGAAAGCGCAACCGAAAGAATATCAAAACTTTCGTCAAAACCAATTATTGTCTCATCTTTTTATGAAAGCGAACCATGGGGGTTCACTGCCGATGAGTGGTTTTTAAATATTGCTGCTCATATCCGTACAGATATTGAGCCCCTGTTGCTGCTCAAATGTCTTATGGAGATAGAGAGCGTACTGGGAAGAGTAAGGGAAACAGAAGGGGAGAGATGCATTGGTTACACTTCTAGAAAAATTGACATTGATATTCTGCTCTATGCAGATAATATTATTAATACAAAAAATCTGCAAATACCCCATCCCAGGCTTCACGAAAGAAATTTTGCCCTGATCCCTCTTGCAGAAATTGCCGGGAACTATGAACATCCTGTGTTTAAAAAGAGCATCCGTGAGCTTTTGTCTCTCTCAGAAGACAAGGGAGAGGTAATCAGATGCCCCTGATGAAGAATATCACAGACCGATGAACAATAATTCAAAGTAGTTGTTTATTTTGTGCAGCTGAATTTGAGCTGGAAAACTAATTTATTGATATAATGGGAGTAGTAGATAATTTAAAATGGCGATACGCCACAAAAAGATTTAATAAGAATAAAAAAATTCCGACAGAAGAGATTGAATACCTCAAGGAGGCAGTAAGCCTTATACCCTCTTCAAACGGTTTACAGCCATACAAAGTGCTGATAGTTGAAAACAAGGAACTTAGAGAAAAGCTAAGGGAGGCTTCCTGGGGCCAGCCTCAAATAACAGAGGCTTCTCACATATTTATTTTCTGCAATTTTACTGAGTACGGTCCCGACAAAGTGGATGCATTTATCAGACTTGGTGCAGAAATCAACAACTATCCGCCGGAATCGTCAAAAGATTACGCAGAAAGCCTCAATGCCCAGATAGCGGCTAAAAGTCCGGAACAACTCTCAAACTGGACAGCAAAGCAGGCTTACATTGCATTGGGTTCGCTGATTACGGCCGCATCGGAACTGAAAATTGACTCTTGTCCTATGGAGGGATTTCTTCCGAAGAAATATAATGAGATACTCGGACTGAATGAAAAAGGAATGACAGCTGCGGCTGTATGCGCTTTGGGCTACAGGTCTGATGAAGATCAGAACAGGCTTCTTAAAAAGGTGAGAAAACCGATCAATGATCTTTGTCCCGTCCTAAAATAGGTTGACTCAAAATAGGTTTGCTTCAAAACCCGATTTATTTTGACTCCCGGAACTTTTTAATTCCCTCTTTCAAAAAGTTTAGAAACTCCTCTTTGGAACACTCTCCCACGGGTTTCACCAGGGTGTTTTGATTGTGATCCACAAGCACATAATAGGGCTGAGAAGCAACACCGTACCTGGAAACCTGATAATCCCTGAGTTTTCTGCCGAGAGTGTTCTTTACCTTTCCGTCCAGTGTTGATGTAATCTGTTCTTCCAGTGGGAGTTCTGTGCGGTCATCCACATACAGAGAGGCAAGAACAACTTCATTTCTTAGAATCTCCTGCACTTCTGGATCGCTCCAGACATTGGCCTCCATAACCTTACAGGCACTGCAGGTTACAGCTTTGAAGGAAAGCAATACAGGTTTGCCGGTCTTTTTTGAGCACTCGACTGCCTGTTCAATTTCGTAGTAGGAGGGCAAACCGTAGGCAGCCTTGTTCTTTGATGTTGCATACCTGGCATCTCCGCACAATCCTTTTGAAACATCTCCCGAGATGTTTTCTGAATCTCCTGATAATGAAGAGGGAAGAGACGCTGTACCTATAGTGAGAGTACTGCCGTCAGGAGGAGGAAGCAAACCGGAGAGAGAAGCAAGAGGAGCTCCGAAAAGTCCGGGTATCATATAGACTGCAAAGGTGAAAGAGGCTATTGCAAAAAGGAGTCTGAAGGTACCGATGCTTCCGCTTTCTGTGTCGTGAGAGGTTTTGATTTTACCCAACAGGTACATACCAAGCATTACTGCAATCACAATCCACAGCGAGATAACAAACAGACGGGTAACAATTCCAAGCCCGAACCAACTGTCAACAGCTGCAAGGTATTTCATGCTGAAAGCCAGTAGAATGAATGCAAAGACGACCTTTACAACATTTAACCATCCGCCTGATTTTGGCATCTTTTTCATAAGTGAGGGGAAGAACGAGAAGAGCACGAAGGGTAGTGCAAAAGCCAGCCCGAATGCCATCATTCCGAGAATTGGCTTGAGGGCCACGCCTCCTGATACTGCAGCTGCCAGAATTGAGCCCACAAAAGGACCTGTGCAGGAGAAGGAGACTATTACCATTGCAAAAGCAACAAAGAAGGAGGCAATATAGTCGCCTTTATCTGCACGGGCATCTGCCTTGTTTGCCAGTCCGGAGGGCAGGGTTATCTCGAAGGCACCAAAGAAGGATATGGCAAAAACGATAAATAACAGGGCAAATATAAGGTTCGGGATCCAGTGGGTACCCAGAGTGTCTGTGGCGTCAGTGCTTTGAAACAGGCCCACTATAACGCCAATGGCGGTGTAAATAAGAGTGACAGAGAGCCCGAAAACAAGCCCTTTGATTATTCCTGACCTTTTACTACCGCTTCCGCCAAGGAAAAAGCTTACGGTCATAGGTATCATCGGAAATACGCAGGGGGTGAACACACCGCCAAGGCCGGCAGCAAACGCAATCAGCAGAAAGACAAGCATCCCCTCTTTCTTGTCTGAACTTCCTGAATCACTGTTTATGGGATCTTTATCTGCAGGAAGAGCAGAAGCGGCAGAAGTGTCGCCTTTAATATCAAACGAGATATCCGTTTCGTCAATTATGCATTCGTGGCCGTTACAGGTCTGAGTTGTAAGCAAACCCTTAACCTTTATCGGTTCATTGGACAATCTCCTGATAGTCTGAATAAATATCGCCTCCTTGTTGAATACCTTTACCTCCATTTTAAAGGCCGGGTCCATTTTAAGGGTTGTCTCTGATGCGTCACGAAGTTTTCCAACAGGCTCATAACCTGATATATTAATCAGTTCCAGAACTGCAGGCTGAGGACCGTTTTTTGGCACATCAGAACTGTACATATACCAGGGATTACTTATAGATGCACTGAATATGAGATCTATTGTTCCGTCGCCGTTGTCCTTCTGTTCGTAGCTCCATTCGGTGGTGTTCTGTGCCCTAAGTACAGTAAGGGATATAAGCATCAGAACAAGAGTAAATATTTTTCGCATAATGCATAATTTTAATTGAAGAGGACAAAATTATCAAAATTCTCTTGAAATACACTAATTTTGCTATTTATAAACAAATCAAACAATGACACAAGAGGAGCTTTTTAAAAATCTGATTGCACACGCCAAAGAATATGGTTTCATTTTTCAGTCAAGCGAGATCTATGACGGCCTGAGTGCTGTTTATGACTACGGACAGATGGGGGTGGAGCTCAAAAACAACATCAAAAAGTTCTGGTGGGATTCAATGGTCAGACTTAACGAAAATATTGTGGGGATAGATTCGGCAATTTTTATGCATCCTAAAATCTGGGAGGCATCCGGCCATGTGGGGGCATTTAATGATCCTCTGATAGACAACAAAGACTCAAAAAAGAGATACAGGGCAGATATTCTCATAGAAGACCATATATCAAAGCTGCAGGACAAGAACGAAAAGGAGGCGGAGAAGGGAAGAAAGAGGTTCGGAGAAAGTTTTGATGAGGCAAAATTCAGAGAAACAAATCCCAATATTCTCAGAAACAACACAAAAATCGCCGGGATAACCTCAAGAATGAATGAAGCGCTCATATCTAACAATCTTGAGGACCTGAGGCAGTTGATAGTGGATTGCGAAATTGTTTGTCCGATATCGGGAACACGCAACTGGACAGAGGTGAGACAATTTAACCTTATGTTCTCTACCCGTATGGGCAGTGTATCAGATGACGCAGATACCATTTATCTCAGACCGGAGACCGCACAGGGCATCTTTGTAAATTTTCTCAATGTGCAGAAGACCTCCAGGCTTCGTATTCCTTTTGGAATAGCACAGATTGGAAAAGCATTCAGAAATGAGATTGTTGCAAGACAGTTCATATTCAGGATGAGAGAGTTCGAGCAGATGGAGATGCAGTATTTCGTGAGACCAGGAGAAGAACTAAAATGGTTTGCTTACTGGAAGGAGAAGAGAATAAGCTGGCACAGAGCAATGGGCTTGGGTGAAGATAAATACCGTTTTCACGACCACGAGAAACTGGCACACTACGCCAATGCAGCCACCGATATAGAGTTCCTGTTCCCATTCGGATTCAAGGAGCTTGAAGGAATTCACTCCCGTACTGACTTTGACCTCTCCCAGCACCAGAAGTTTTCCGGCAAAAAGATGCAATATTTTGATCCTGAGCTGAATGAGAGCTATGTTCCCTATGTAATTGAGACCTCCATCGGGCTTGACCGTACATTTTTGGCCGTCATTGCCTCTGCCTACTGCGAAGAGAAACTTCCGGACGGAGAGGAGAGAGTGGTGCTAAAGCTTCCGGCAATATTGGCACCCGTACAACTTGCGGTTCTCCCCCTAGTTAAAAAGGACGGTCTTCCAGAGATGGCGAGGGAGATAATGAGTAATCTGAAATTCGACTTTAATTGCCAGTACGACGAAAAGGACAGTATCGGCAAGAGATACCGTCGCCAGGACGCAATAGGAACACCTTTCTGCATCACCATTGACCATCAGAGCCTTGAGGACAACTGTGTTACCATTCGCTACAGGGACTCTATGGAGCAGGAGAGGATTCCTGTTAAGAAGCTCGGAGATATTATCAGAGATAAGGTGAGTATGAGAAAAGCACTGGAAACAATTTAAAATTATCTGTATATGAGCAATCTTTCGGTTAATTATATGGGGATCAGCCTAAAGAGCCCCGTATTAGTGGCAAGTTCGGGACTTACAACCCAGATAGACAAGGTCAAGGCTTTTGAAGCTGCCGGAGCAGGAGCAATTATCGCAAAGTCCCTATTTGAAGAGCAAATCGTGGACGAAGCAGAATTTCTCAGCACGCAGAGCCAGGACTATCCCGAATCATCAGATTATCTGCATTATTACATCCGACAGAACTCGGTTGACAGATACATTTCCCTTATCAGAGAGCTTAAAGAGAGTGTTGCAATACCTGTGATTGCAAGCATAAACTGTTACTCTGCAGGGAGCTGGACGGGGTTTGCAAAGGAAATTGAGCAAGCCGGCGCAGACGGTCTGGAGCTGAACATCTACTCTCTTCCTTTGAACATCCATAAAAAAGCTGACGAGATAGAAAAAGAGTATCTTGACATTGTAGCCGGTGTGGTAAAAGAGGTAAAGATCCCTGTCTCCGTAAAGATCGGTTCTACTTTTACCAATCTTCCGGGATTTGTGAATAATCTTAAAGGTCGCGGAGCCAAAAGTGTTGTCCTGTTCAATCGGTTTTACGCACCTGATGCTGACATTTCCAGAGTGGTAATAACCTCTGCAGATGCATTTTCCCACTCCCAGGAGTATCTTGTTCCCCTCAGGTGGATAGGGATAATCTCGGCATTGGTTCCCGGAATAGATTTGTCGGCAAGCACAGGAGTACACAACGGAACAATAGCATTGAAACAGATACTCTCCGGAGCTTCTACAGTGCAAATGTGCACCTCTCTGTACAAGAAAGGTCCGGATTCAATAAAAGAGGCCCTCTCAGACATAGCTCTTTTTATGGAAACCAAGGGATTCAGGTCTTTGGCGGACTTCAGGGGAAAACTAAACTATTCAAATATTGAAAATCCTCAAAAGTTTGAGAGGGTGCAGTTTATGAAGACTTTCGGGGGGAAATAAAGTTACCGTGTTTATCTATCAGTATTACCTTCCCTAGACCTATAGAATCTAAAGGTGCTAATTGTGTTTTAG
This sequence comes from Bacteroidales bacterium UBA6088, assembly GCA_002428635.1. Classification (GTDB taxonomy): domain Bacteria; phylum Bacteroidota; class Bacteroidia; order Bacteroidales; family UBA932; genus Bact-08. The sequence goes on along the minus strand of DIXE01000021.1, from coordinate 10,274 downwards.
CGTCGCCTACAATTACAAATATCATCTCTTCCGTATTCAGATATTTTTTTATAAGTTCTTTAATATTACCAAGTGTCATGTTGTTTATTGTCTCTTCCTGCTGCCTTACATAGTCTAAAGGAAGATTATAGGAGGAGATATTATTAAGAATACTTATCAGGGCATCTAGAGTTTCAAAGGAGGAGGCTTTTGCTCTGAGCATTGAGGTTTTGGTTCTGTTCAGCATCTCTTCGTTGTATTTATCTCCGTAATTGGTTATAAGATCTTTGAATATCTCTACAGCCTCTTTTGTTGTACTTGCCTGAACACTGGAATATGCAGAGAAAATGTTAGAATACTCCCTACAGATGAATTTTGAATAGGCTCCGTATGTGAAACCTTTCTGAAAACGAAGAACATCAAATAACATTCCCTGAGAACCAGAACCTAATGCGTAATTTGCTATCACACAAGGATAATAATCGGGGCTGTTATATGGAACAGCTGTTTTACTTACCATTATCATCGATTGCGGTGAATTGGGGTAATCAACAAAATATATTTTGAATTTTTCGGCAGATTCTCCTTGGACGTGAACAGGAATTGAGATATCTTTACTTTTCCAGTTTTTCACAAGAGATGCGAGTGCTTTTTCACATGTTTTTTGATCTATAGCTCCGGCAATGTTAAAATTGGCAGAATTAGGATTAATATTGGTGGAGTAAAAAGCTTTTACATCGTCAAGTGTTATTGAATCAACACATTCAATAGTACCGAAGGGTCTCCGGGCAATTGTTGACTCTTTTCCGAAAAGCAGCTTGGGTGTAACATCACCTGCGATCTCTTTTGGGTCTGATAATAATTGATTTAGATATGATTTTATCTGTTTCTTAACTTTAATAAAAGAGGTCTCATCAAATCTTGGCTTCATTATCATCTCTTCAGCCAAAGCTATAACCTCATTAAAATTTTTTGAAAGGCAGGAAATAGAAATATCAGTTTCCTCCTTATCAGAAGAGACAAAAATTCTTGCACCCAGGAGACCTAATGCACTTTCAAACTCTTCCGGAGTTTTAAGGGCAGTGCCTGCATTCAGGATTCTCGCAGTAATATAGGACAGACCAAGTTTGTCGCTAGGGTCAAGTAACATACCTCCTTTGATTCGGAGATTGGCCTCAATCATTGGTAACTCATTTTGTGTGATTCCTAAAAGAGAAATACCATTTTTTAACTTTCCCGACCAAATTACAGGGGTTGATATCGCAGGGGTATTAGCCAAGAAAGATGGTTCGACAGAACGGTCAAAAGAAGATTTATTCCTTACAAAGTCATTACTTGCTGTAACTCTTCCTTTAAAATTCACTTGTTGATCTTTAATCTCCTCTTTAATGATTTCTACCGGATTAGATCCGGAGACCGATAAATCACTTTTTCCCTTTGGGACAATACTCAAAATAAAATGCGGCTTATTTTTAAAAAATCTTTGATACACAGAGACAATATCGTCTTTTGTGACAGCTTGATATTTTTTTAAATCTTCAAATGAAGCAATTGGATTACCGGCAAGCACACTTCCTTTAGCCAGCATAACTGATTTATATTGAATTTTGGCTAATTTGTTATATAGATTAACCTCTTGCATTACTTTTAATTTCTGAAGCTCCTGATCATCTACCCCCTCCTTTTCAAAAAGTTTAAATGCTTCTTCAACGCCAGAATAAATATCGTTTAAATCAGTGTCTTTATAGGTTCGTATAGCGATCTGAGTATAGCCGGCAACCTCTCTGGCAACATTAAAACCTCCGACAGAAGAAGCTGTTTTTTTCTTGTTTACAATAACTTTATATAGGGGTGAATTCTTACCATTAGTGAAAAGTGAAGTGAATAGTTCTACCGCATAAAAGTCTTTATTATAGTTTTCAACAGTAGGAAAATATATATGCAACTCAGGGAGTGGAGCATAAGAATCTTCCCAGACAGCTTTTTTAGTTTGCTCCATAATTAAGGGTTGAATCTCAGGGGGTTCAACAGGGTTCCCTTTTTTAATTTCACCAAAATATTTTTCTATCAATTCTTTGGCAAATTCTTTGTCAAAATCTCCTGAAAGGACCAAGGTTGCATTATTAGGCACATAAAAATCAGAGTAAAAACGTTTTACGTCTTCGAGAGTTATGCTCCTAAGATCTGCAATATCTCCAATGGTTGTCCAACTGTATGGATAACCAGTGGGAAACATCTCTTTAGCAGATATTATTGTTGCTTGTCCATATGGTTTGCTATCATAGCTCTGGCGCTTTTCATTTGAAACAATATCAACCTCCCTATCCAGGCCATTCTGTGTTAATGCATTGATGAAAAATCCCATTCTATCCGATTCCATCCATAACACTTTCTCAAGAGCATCTCTTGGTACAACTTCAAAAAAGATGGTTCCGTCAGTATTAGTTGCTCCGTTACTAATCCCACCCATGTTTGAAATCATTTGTAAATAAGCATTTACAGGTAAATTCTCTGATTTTTGGAACAACAGATGTTCAATAAGATGAGCAATCCCGGTCTTTCCTGGTTTTTCCCTTCCTGAACCGACATGATAATGAATAGCGAGAGCTACTAAAGGATCTGATCGGTCTTCCAGAAGTATAACCTTTAAACCATTGTCCAGAGAGTATTGTTCATATTCTAATTTTACCTGAAACTCTTTTGTTTTACACGAAAGGGATAATAGAACAATGCTTGAAAATAATAAAAAGTGAAAGGAATTTTTTACACACATTTTTACATACATTTTACATACATTTTAAATACATATATTTATATACCAAGTTTCTGTTTAATTTCTTTGGGGATGCAATTTTTGTGTACAACAATATTTGTTGTTTTGAATTTAAGATAACTTACTGATACATACCATATCCCTTTATAATTCCCGGATTCGTCCCATGAATTTTTTACTATATAATACTTATTTCCATTCTGATCGTTGGCAATTCCATATATATGCATTCCATGATCGTCAGTTGTCAGCTGATTGTCAAAGGCAGTCTGCCGTTCTTCCTGTGTAATTATCTTTTCAGGAACGATTTGTTCAAGATTGTAAAATTTTGAATCAAGTTCATTTTTGGGAATTCCAGTCCATTTTGCCTGATCCGACCCGATCATGTTTGTAACATCTGTTTCGGGAATAATTGCAATTCCTTTTCTATTAAACCCCCTTTCACTTACATCAGTAGCCCATAGTACAGAATATCCCTTTTCAAGAGAAGAATCAACGATTTCCATAAGTTCGTCGATTGGCACATTATAGAAATCATGCCAACGCCAATTATCTGGGATTTCCAATGCAAACGACTTATAAAAAGGATGATGAGTAAATGAAGTGATAGGAATATAATTATCCGGATCAAAAGAGAGCTCCATTGCAAAAGTTAATGGAGTATACTCTTGGCCTTTGTAAAAGAATTTCTGAGGAATTTCACCGAGATATGCATTTAGAATTCCAGCAAAACCCTGTTTCCAAGCAGTTGTATATTTGCGATGAGGGTTTTTAAGCAGAGCATTTATATATCCGGCAAGCACCATGTCCATCTCTTTATGCATATGTTTTGTTGTACCGTAATTAAGGCCTGACATTATTTCTTCAGGAACAATTCCGTGATTCTTCCATACTGTAAACACATCTCCAAAACAACTCCCGGGGGAAAAATTAATATTACCATGAGTACGGATATATTTATCCGCCTTATCTAAATAGGAATTATGAACTATAAACATTTCAGACAGATCAAATATTCCTTTCCCTGTTCTGATAAGCTCAGATTCAACAAAAGAGAGAGTTGCAAAACTCCAGCATGTACCTGATGAGGATTGATTTTTTACAGAAGTAACAGGGATCTCTTTTATTGTAGTAAATTGGTAACCACACTTTTCTGGCGATTTATCCTGGGTGTAATTATTAGAATAACAACAAATTGCAAATAAGACTATTAAATATTTTTTCATAATTAGCATTATGTATCTTGATGAAAATCAATATAGCTAATATTGATGTTGTAAAAGTATTTTTAAAAGGAAAAACCTAAAGCCAGGCTGAACATTCCTGCCTTGTTATCTGTATGATAAATAAGGTTGGATGCTGTAGTGTAACGATATTTAGCATTGACGTATAAAGATCCGGACAAACGGGCAGAGTTTAAAAAGTGTGAATACCTTAATCCTGCCTCTGCTTGAAACTTTCCGGCAGTTAGAAATTCATACTCTCTGTTCAGCAAATTTTCATTGTGATATGGCATAATATCTTCTGAAGCCTGCTCCTCCCCCGAAACAGAGATATTTTGTTGTAATATATCTCCATCTCCTTTGCTGTATAAACCGTTAAGGGAAATATCAATCATGCCTTTTTTCCATACAAAATTCCTCGTGGTTTTCATATAGGCTTGGTTTAAACTGATATTCTGGCTAAAGTAATAAGGATATACAAGAGAACTCACTGAGGACTGAATAAAATAATTGTATCCGATAGTAAAATTCCAAGAAGGATTGTACTTGTATTTTCCGATAGCAAGTTCGTATTCAGGATTAAACAAAAGATTCCATCTTGAGAATGCTTTGTTCAGACCATAATGTAAAATAAAATAAATACCTCCGATATTTTCCTGGTTTGTAATGTTATCATAATTTGCGGCATCCGAATAATTTGCATTAAGTCTGAAATAATGCCGTGCAATCTCTTTTTCGTATTGGAATATGCCTTTGTATTCATATGTGGTTGCTTTTGATTGCGAATACTCTTTGTCAGCTCCCGCACCTGTAAGACCATTTTGAGATTTGTATGTAAATTCGTTGAAAAACCTTATGTCGTTAAAAGTAAATTCCAGCTGTACGGAACATCCATTTATAACATCTGTAAATGGTCTTGAAAGCTTGAGAACATCCTGCGACCAGAAATCATTTATACCAAACCATAATCCCTTGAATAAATATCCGTTATAATTTATATCATCTTTTGCAATTTTTGAAAAAACAACATTTTCATGAAATTTCCGATAATAATAATTAGCCCCGAAATTGATCAGATTTGTTTTATAAATCAAACCTCCGGTAATTTCTATGTCCAAAAGATCAGTTTTATGTCTCAAATCTTTTCTTTTTGCCAGATTTGCCACTTCGTAATTAAACTTTAGTCCGAACAAAAGATTCTTTATTATGGGGGCAGAAACTCCACTGCTTATCAAATAACTCTCTTTTAATTTTTCAGCCGGAATATCTTCTGCAACCGTCAATAAATATCTTTCGGGATAAATTAACCCGGACCATGTCATATTTTGTCCAATGAATTTGTTATAATCGATTTTGCCATAATAGGTTATATTTCTGATTCGAGCATATGACTCTGTTCGTAGTCCAAAATTTATACTGTTATCTGATTCATAATATTTTACAAAAGAGCCGTTGTTCATTGCCATATAAGCTTCTAAATAGGAAGAATTTTTAAAATCAATAAAGTGTAATCCGGCTAAATTATAACTCCCTGTCCAAGTCTGCTTTGTCTGAAGGTCATCAAAGTGATATAAACATTTTTCCTGGATTTTTACTTGTCCGTTAACAGGCATAACAAAAATCAATGAGTAAAAGAAAAAAGCAGTTATTATCTGAAAATTATTTTTGAATTTCATAATCATGGTTTTATACTATTCTTTTATTGACTGTGTGTCTCGTATGTAAAAATCATTTGCGGAGTTATTTGTATCCATATAAACTACTCTTCCCCTGGCATTTTGCGTTGCTACTGGGTCAACTTTTCTGTGTACAGTCTTTCCCTGATATCTCTCCGAATTTTCCATAAGACAGTATGTGGCATCAATAGATGCAGGAAGTCTTTTATTAAGAGTGAGGGTATTAAAACATTCAACTCCATCCAAAACCCAGGCAGAAGGAATCATTACATATTCTGTAGCAGAAGTGGTCCCGGGTTTGCGACTTCTGTTTGCCGGATCATTAACATAAGCCTGAGCATCAACTTCTGGTATGCGGAATAAAACAGGTGCGGGGCTTGTTGTTGAAAATCCATAGGCTTTTAATGTACTCCCTTTCCACAGTAAACTCAGCCAGTGATTAGCAAGATTTGGACCTGGAGAGGGGTGATAACTTGCAACAGTGTAGATTTGGTTGTAACATACCCAGTATCCTGACACATCCAGATTAACTGAGTTAGGATAAAGAATAGTATGATCAATTGCGGCAGCTATAACAACAACAACCTCTTCTCCTGGCTCTAAAGCATGATTGTTCCCATCTCCCGGAAACTGCCAGACTGCCTCAATTATTGGAATCGTATCTCTAATTACTCGTTGGCCATCAGTATTCAGGTAACTCCAAGGAGTAGGAGATGTGGGAGCGCCAAATGGTTCAACAACTCCAAAACAGACACCGTCAAGGTATGCCGTTTCATCACTGTTATTGTATATTATAAGATACTTATCATAAAATTCGTAAGGTTTCCCATCCGGTTTTGCACATCCTCTATAGTAAATTTCTTTGATCACAAGCTGTCCTGCATAGGATAACACAAGGTCAACATTGATATTTAGATCTCCTTTGAGAGTATCAGCTATACGTATTTGGTCAATACTTTTATTAAAGACAGGAATTGAACCAGAGATAGGAGTGCCTTTATCTGTTACGGATAAGCTATAAAATCCGTACTGAAGATTAATAGTAGCTTTTCCTTCTTCATTTGATAATAGATTATACTTTGTCCCGTTACTTGGATTTAAAATAGTAATCCCCGCACCAGCTTTTGCCTTGTCTTCAAAACCTTCAGGATATACAAGAGTAATGTTTAATCTTTTTATCCCTTTTTCATAGGGATTTTTCTCGGCGAAATCCAGAAACATTTTCTGACAGGAAGAGATTGAACAGATAATAATAAAAGTTGTCAATATGTATATACTTCTTTTCATAATCATATAATATTAAAATTTAATCCGGAGTGTTGCCCCGTATGAAAAAGATATATTTTTGGCGGTTTTAACCCCGGTAGCCCAGCTTTTGATATACGGATTGCTCTTTGTAAAATTATTTGCATAGAAAGAGACCGAAATGAGATCTCCTATCTCTTTGGTGAAATTTAAATTGGCCATAAAATATGCTCCACTGCCATCTCTGGCATAAGTGTAGACATTCCCGTCCCTACCTAACATCGGTGCGAACTTTGGATCCATAGCCTCTGATTCTGTAAAATTATGGACTACTCCGTCAAGACCTTTATATGCCACTGGCCATACTCCGGAATAATATTCTTTTTGATTATAAACACTTTTATTGATCTTGTTACCATTTTCATCTATCAGAAACGCCCATTCTTTACCATTAAAATATGTTAGATTCTGTGACTGGGAAAAAAGAGATCCCTCCAAACGCAATGATATTGTTAGCCGTACATCTGGAATATGAGTTGTTGCTGTTATATTTGCGTTAAGACCATCTACCCACGATCCGTTATAAGTTTGATATGTTCCTGTTCCTGCCAGATAATATGCAATATATTCATATGACCTTCCGGAATTTGTAGGAAGTGTAGAATGTCGGCTAGACGGATAGCTCTCTTTCAGTCTTTCATTAACACCTTTTGAATATGAATAACTTGCATCAAATCTGAAAGAGGTGTTTATTGACTCTATTTTTCCAAAATCCAGAATTAATTCGACTCCTTGTCTTGTGCTTGGTTCGCCATTAGATTGCATCCCTTTAGATATGAATAAAGTATCAACTACTGATTTTGGAATTAAAAGCTCTTCCAATGAAGGATTGTCTAAATCATTTACAAAAATATCACCTGTCATTTTATTAACCCTGAATTCAGGATTGTTGGGGACAGAGTAATTTTCATCTGTTTTATTGTATGAATAAGGTGTGTATGATGACTCTGTTATATAAGGAGAGATTGATTTATTATTATAATAGACCATAGAGACATTAACTCCGGCAATGTTTGCATCCAGACCAATTTCAACATTGCGGCTTCTGGACCATTTTAGATCGGGATTGAAATAATCACGAAAAACATTTGTGTTTGCGGCACAGAAATAGTTATTCTGTGTGCCGTAATTTTTTGAGTATACCATAATGTCATAGTACTTATCAGCAGGATATAAGACGGATAAAGAGGGAAGTTTTTCCATCATTCCCCAGCCACCTCTGATACTGAGATTGTTTAAGAAGCCACTCATGACTTTTTTATTGACTATAGTATAACGGGCATTGAATCTGGGAGAAGCAGAAACTACATTTTTATAATTCATCCCTTTAATAATATTCCCTTCCACTCTTACACCTCCGATCAGTGAAAGAAAAGTCTTTCCTAAGGGAATTGTAATGTTGTCTTCCAGGTAAGTACTCCAGTTATGAAGGAAAGGGATATCGGTGTAAGGACGTGGCCGGTAACCGTCCGGGTATATGTTATCTTCATAATACTCTCCTTTGCCTACATTACCATTACTTCTCCATCCGATTCCGACCTTTATTTTATTTAACAAAGGACCATATTGTCTGTTTAAAGAGGCTTTAATATTCGCGCCAAAATTAAACCCCTTACTGTCAACAACTTTGAGGTTGAAAAATTGAGCAGGAAGATAGTTGGTTTCATAATATCCATTCTGCATAGCATTAATTGACGGACGAATAGTCGCATAGGAGTAATATTCATTTTCCTTTTGGATGTCATCAGTATAACTTGCATTTATATTAAAATCCAATGAAGTAAGGAACTTGTTATTTATAAGCCAGTTTGCACTTGCTCCAAACAACAGAGAGTTGTTAGCAGCAGAAGCCCAGGTGTTTTCGTATGCATCGGGATCCTTTTTTGTGTCAAGGCGGCCCACTATTCCGTTAAGGCTGATATTGAAATTTACTGGTTGTTTGTTTCTGTTGAATGTGTTGCTATAGTTGAGCCCATATCCGTTCCTGTAGTATGTCCTGTATGGAGAAACAGGATTTTGAAATGCGTGAGTATATTCTGCGTTCAAGTTTAAAATACCCCTCTCATTTAAAAGATCAAAACCTTTGCTGAGGGAAAGTTGATTTGTATTAGGTCGCACAGAAACTGAAAAGAAGTAAGGAGTCCTTCCCTTTTTTTGTTTTATCCGAACAAGCCCGGAAGTCATATCTCCATATTCAGCGGAGGGTATTCCTGCAACAACTTCGATAGATTCAAAATTTGAAGTTGGTAAAAATCGCGTATTAACTCCATAGATTGTTGAAAGATTACTATTTGAAGAAATTCTTATCCCATCAATCTCAACAGCCGTTCCGAAACTCCCGTTTCCATCACCTCCACGAATATTGAAGACGTTTTCATAACTAAAAAAAAGATTGGGATTGACCGTTTTACCACCCGGGAGCAAGCTCATAATATCTGTGGGACTTACTACTTGCAAGTGGTCAATAGCCTGACGATTGATATTTAAGGAAGTATTAAGAGCATTTTTATTTTCCGTTGAAGTTATTGTTATAGATTTTAACTTTAAATTCTCTTCATCAAGTCTGAAAATGATATCATCGAGATCTTTATTTATAGTAATAATTGTATCAAGAAGACGATAACCCAGACAACCTATTTGTATCCTTGTTGCGCCTTTAATTATTCTATTTATAATAAAAATCCCCTTAGAATCAGATGTTCCCCATAAATTGAGATCTGTAAGGGAAACCAAAGCCATCTCTATTGGATCGCCGGATTTGTTGGTTACAATACCTTTTATTGTGACCAGATTGTTTTCAGAAGGTGTTTCTTGATCACTTGAACTCGATTCTTTTCTGGCAATTGTTATTACGTTGTTAACAATGCTGTATGTTAAGTCTGTACCTTCAAAAACAAAATTTAATATCTCCACAAGAGTGTTGTTTTTGAAAGATTTGGTAACTATTTTTTTCTCCATTCTGAGACTTTCAGAATCATAAAAGAATTTCATTTCCATCTGGACTTGCATTTTTTTTACAGATGCTTCAACAGATAAATTTTTAAATTCAATGGAAAATCTTGTTAGAGACTGTCCATTTAGAGGAGAAAGACTGAAGAAAAGAGTAAAAAATAGTACAAAAATTAACCCTTCGAAACCACATAAAAACGAACGTTTAAAATAATGGGAATAATTTTTCATCATAGTTATTATGTTTAAGTTATAGGAAGAAACTGATAGGGACCTATTAATAAGATACATTTCACATAATAAATCCCTACTTATAAGCAAAGGAATTATATTATTGATAGAATATGGCACTATCCAATAAATTGTGTA
>DIXE01000049.1 GCA_002428635.1 Bacteroidales bacterium UBA6088 | reverse complement strand
CGCGGTCAATCGTTCGCATGCCAGTCTTTAAAACTTTACAGATTCCCTCATTGGTTTGCCTTTCTATTGAATACTGGCCACTATCAACATTTAAAAGAATTAGCGCATGAATGATTTTCTTTGCTGCATGCTTCCCGGTGCGAGTGATTTCGATTAATTCATCCCGCTCTTCCTTGGTAAGGGTAACTTTGTACGTATTCATAGCTGTTTTTTCCGGCTAAGATACAAAATATATCTCATTACGTCAAATTAAATGTGACATGACACTAGTGAGTTTGGCGGAGAGGAGTACGAGGGGTATTCCGTTACCCGGATGGGTACTGCCGCCTGCAAAATAAAGATTTTTGTATTTTCTGTGACGGTTATGAGGACGAAAATAGCCCATCTGAAAGAGTGAGTGGCTAAGGCTTCCGAAAACTGATCCGTGAGTTACATTGCAATAACTTTCAAAAGTTGTCGGCAAAAACGATAATTCAAACCGGATATGCTCCTCAATATCGGCCAGACCGGCCTCGTGAAGGCGGCGGAGAACCGAGCTGCGGGCAGATTGCCTCAACTCCCCAGTGAAACACCATAGCAGAGCAAGAGTACTTCTTTCTGGCAAGCCTTCCCGCTGCCGCCCCCACCGGAAGCAGATTCTTGTAAACATAGGGAGATCTGCGTTTGCAATTACGATATCGGCATAGACAACTCCTCCGGTATTGTCTACTCCTTCGTCGTTGACCGTCCCTCCATTCCTGAGCTTAATCCCTTTGACTGCATCCCCCTCCGTAAGTATTGATTCCACCTCTTTACTGAAATAAAACTTTGCACCCCAATCAGTTGCAGCCTGCATCAGCCGGCTGACAATATGATACATCCCACTCCTGGGAAAAGAGCACCCTCTATCACCACGGCACTTGGCAGCATTGAAAAGAAAGCCGGCTGTCGGTATGGATTCTGTCCCACATAAATGTTCTGGAATGTAAACACTTTCTGCAATCTGGGATCCTTGAAGTACTTGCGGATATAATTCATGTGGCGTATCCAGATCTTCATCCTCAAAAGGAGCAGAAGGGTTTTAAGGTTTATGAAATCGAAAATATTACAGTAGTTACGATTAAGAAGCTGCTTCATTGAACGGTTGAAGAGATCATACCCTTCACTAATATATTTTTGATACCGGTTATAACAACCAGGCTCAATTGCCTCAAGCTGAGCCTTCATCTCCTCTTCCAGACGGGTGTACGGGAAAACAGTGCCGTCCTCAAAAAAAAATCTTATAAACCGGTTCAAGGGAAGATGTCTCAAGCTCTTTGTCCATATCCATCCCCAGAGCAGAAAAAACCTCCCGGTAGATTGAGGGCATCAGCAGTATAGTGGCTCCCAAATCAAAGCGATACCCGTTCTGTGTCATCTGTCCGCACCGTCCTCCAGGGTTGGGATTCTTTTCATATACCTCTACATCAAAACCCTCTTTGGCCAGAAATGCTGCCGTGGCAATTCTTCCTGTACCGGCCCCGATAATCACTGCTTTTTTCCTGCTGTCCATACCTGAATCAAAAATAAATTCAGGACATAAAGGTAAAAATAATGTCCAAAACAACAATTTATGTTATCCTAATACCAGATATACAGCAAAATGCACTTCAAATATTATGCAAAATTATTGCAAAAGTGTAATTATTTCCGGCTTCAAATAATTATTGCGTTAGTTTCTGCTAGAGGTATTTTATAAGTTCAATATATATAGTATGTTAAAGCGCGAAAAAGCGTTATTTTATGCTAGAAGCTTTTGAGTCATACTAATCAGGGAAATTTAAATTATATTTATTGAAGATTTTTTATAAAATTCGTGATCCAATTTTTGGTTTTAAAGTGATAGAATGGGGCTTGAGAAATTGAAAGACATTTGTCCGGTCAGCTTAATAGAGGCTAATTATTACTTTATTAAATTTAATGACGGTATTTTGATATACAGATGCTTGCAGTACTATTTTAAAATTTAATTTTATGCAAAAAATTTCAAAACTACTTTTGGTCACGATTTTATTATCCTCTTGTACATCCGGCAAAAAGCAATATTCATATACACCTATTGAAATCGGTGATGCAATTTTTGTTACGCCTGAAATCCTAAGAACAGAGAAATTGCATGCTAATATTTATGATTTAAGAATACTGGATTCTGTACTGATTATGAGATCAGATGATGGAAATGGATGTTTCCAGCTATTTAATAAAAAAGATTTTAGATTCATAAGAACAAATGGCGTTTATGGACGAGGACCAGGCGAATTTCATAATGATATGGTTGAAATTAAAATCATTGACGATTCTGTTCAAATTTTTCAACTACAAAAAAACCGCTTAAACATTTATTCCAAGAACACATTTTTGAACGATTCATTACCAATTGCAGAAAGAGTAGTTAATTTTGACACTTATAGGGGTAATTTTGAGACTTTTCCTCTAAAAGGGTATTATTTATCAAGACCTACAATTAAAACAAGATTTGCACTCTATAATTGTTATGGCCAGTTTATCAATGATTATAAAAAATTCCCTAAGTTCGAAAGAAATCTAAATGAAGAGACATGTGATTATGCAGTAAGACAATTTTGTTTTACTGAGCCGAAACCGGATCTTTCAAAGTTCGTTTCATTAACCTATGTAGGAGGGATACTAGTGTCATGTCACATTTAATTTGACGTAATGAGATATATTTTGTATCTTAGCCGGAAAAAACAGCTATGAATACGTACAAAGTTACCCTTACCAAGGAAGAGCGGGATGAATTAATCGAAATCACTCGCACCGGGAAGCATGCAGCAAAGAAAATCATTCATGCGCTAATTCTTTTAAATGTTGATAGTGGCCAGTATTCAATAGAAAGGCAAACCAATGAGGGAATCTGTAAAGTTTTAAAGACTGGCATGCGAACGATTGACCGCG
>DIXE01000003.1 GCA_002428635.1 Bacteroidales bacterium UBA6088 | reverse complement strand
AGAGGCTAAATAGTCTCTTTTTTTTTATACACAAGGCGGGGCTCAACGAACGGTTACAAAGAAGTCAGTCAGAATTTCGATAACTCTTTTTGGTTCAGGGGGCTTTGAATCCACAGCCACATAGTTTGTAAAAAGGAGCTTGCTAAAATTTTCACGAGTGATAATTTCTCCCAGATGATTGCTCTTTATCGACAGCAAAGGCACTCCGTTAATCAAACTTTCACCTGCAACCCGGCCGACTCCCATTACCAGATCTGCCTTGTGGTAGAGAGAATAGATATTTTCGGAATAATTTTCAAGAGATACCGAATTTTTTAGACTGTTTAAAAAGGGTGAGGAGAGTAGTTCGGATGTTATTTTTAGGCCCTTACCCTCTCCAACTATGTGGAGTTCAGCCTCGGGATAACTTTTCTTTAAAACCGGCATCACCTCTTTAATAATCATTTCAAGCAATTTCCCGTGCCTTTTGTCCAGCCTGCTGACATAGAATATCCTTTTTGGATTCCTTTGTATCCTGCTTTCTGTGGCAACTACGGTCTTGATGTCATTCTTATCCCCATAATTATCTGTTGTTTCATTTGCATTGGATGATAGTCCGCCAATATTTTCTGCCGGGAGAGGAAAACCATTAGGAATGAAATTAATCTTGTTGCCAATTAAGGAAGAGTTTTGATAAGAGTTAAAAACCTTTTTATTGATAAATATTATTGATGTTAGCCTCTTTTTGACAAAACGGCTTTTCAGGTCGTGCCTGCTGTCTCCGTGAACAGTTGCCACTGTGGGAATTTTACAAAGTATTCCGGCAAGCGTGGCAATCAATATGGGAAAACGCTGATGCGCGTGAATTACATCAATTTTCTCTCTTTTGACAATATTGAATATTTTGAAAACCAACAGCACTGTGTTCCATTCATAAAAAAGAACAAAATGTTGTTTCACCTCCCTTACTAATTTCTGCCTCTGTCTCCCTTTTCCTGTCACTATCAGTACATTTTCCCCTTCTCTCACAAGTTCGTTTGCCAGTTCACAAACGTGATTTTCTGCACCTCCAAAATCGAAGTGCTTGACAAGTAACAGTATATTCATCTCTTTATTACAACAGGCTTTCCCATTCCCAGATTCTCAAGTGGCACCATTTGGCTCTTGGCATTCCCCACTACAATGTAGCAGAGTTCAGATGGATTAAGCACCTTTTTTATCAGCTCTTTTCCCTGGCTTACAGTAATTTTTTTGAGTATCTCCTCCTCTTTTTTGACATAATCAAAAGGAAGGTTGTACCCTGATATATGGCAGAGCATATCAACAAGATCTCCAAGGGTTTCAAACGCAGATGCATTAGCTCTGAGCATTGAGTTTTTCGTGCTCTCAAGAACTGATTCATCAAATGACTCCTCCCAATTTTCTATCAGCTCCCTGAAAATTCTCAGTGACTCGCCGGTGGCACTTCCCTGGACGCTGGAAGAGGCAATAAATGTGTTTAAATGATTACCTCCGCTAAACCATGAATATGCTCCGTAGGTATAGCCGCGTTGCAGCCTCAGTACATCAAACAAAATGCCTTGAGAACCCCCGCCGAGGTTTTGATTTACAATTATTGCCGGATAGTAATCCGGATCATTTACAGCAACTCCCGCTTTACATACGTTAATTACAGACTGTTGAGCACCCGGATAATCTGCAAAATAGACAGTTTTAGCTTTAAAAGGAGTGCCTCTGACCGGATCGGGAATGATAACCTTTTTGGCTTTCCACTCTTTTTCCAGAGAGGATAGAAGAGCTCTGCACTCACGACTGTCAATAGCACCGGCGATATTGAAACTGGCAATGGATGGGGATATTGAGCTGTTGTAGAAAGATTTGATATCCTCCATTGTGATTGCCGCCACGGTCTCTGCAGTTCCATAATCCTCTGTAGCAAAAGGAGATTCCTCTCCGAAAATTGCCCTCATCGCAATATTGTTTGCTATGGCAGAAGGATTCACCGAATTCTGTCTTATAAGTGTTCCGATCTTCTGTTTTGACTTTTCTAAACCTGCGGTGTCAAAACGTGGTGAAACAATCATCTCGCGTACAAGTTCCATTACCTTTCCGAAATTTCCGGACAGGGATGAAATTGAAATATTTGTCTTTTCTGCCGATGAGTTTACTCTGACCCTTGCTCCCAGCAAAGCCAGGGAACTCTCCAGCTCCTGAGGGGGTCTTGCAGCTGTTCCCTCGTTCATAAGCTGTGCATTAAGGTAACAAAGACCTTTTTTGCCGGGCGGATCCAGCAGTTTACCTCCAGAAATTTCTATTTCAACCTGGATAAGGGGAAGTTCACCCCTGGTTATTCCATAGACTTTCATACCGTTTGAGAGAGTGAAATTCCACACATCCGGTACTTTAACCTCGGGTTTGTCTGGCAGAAAACCGGGTTCGACAGAGCGGTCAAAGAGAGAAGGAGTCCGGGAATAATCTTCATCTGCAATTTTTCCGCCGCCAGAGTTCATCTTCTGCTCCTCAACCCTCTCCTCTTTAATTCTGGCAGGGGTCGAACCCTTAAGTGCAAGCACTGAGCCTCCGGAGGGAATTATACTCAGGCAGAAGCTGGGCCTGTTTTTGACATACTTGTCGTACACCGATATAATATCCTGTGCTGTAAGTGTCCTGTATTTATCAAGATCCTTAAGAGATGTTTCGGGAGATCCTCCGAACTCATTGTCCCGGGCGATCATAAGTGCTTTGCCCAGTACACTCGTCATTCGGTTGTAAAGCCCAACCTCCTGCATAACCTTCTGCTTTTGGAGTTCAATTTCATCAATTCCTTCCTTTTCAAACCGGTCAAATGCCTCATTGACAGCACCCATAAGGTCATTAAGATCGACTCCGGGGAACGTTCGGATGTTAATCTGCAGATAACCTGAGACCTCTCTTGCAATATTAAAAGCCTTAACATCGGGTGCAAGTTTTTTCTCTTCAACCACTACCTTATACAAAGGTGATTTCTTGCTGTTAGCAAAAAGAGAGGCGAAGTACTGCAAAGCGTAGGCATCCCGGTTATAGGCTTCCACTCCGGGAAATATCAGTGTAAGTTCAGGCATGGGCGCCTTTTTGTCCTCCCATACTATCTTTTTATTGGCGTGTAGTTTAAGTGGCCGGATTTCCGGCTTTTTAACCTCAACGCCCTTTTTTATCTCTCCGAAATATTTATTGATCAGCTCTTTTGCTAAAACAGGATTGAAGTCCCCGGTAAGAGCAAGAGTTGCATTGCCCGGAGTGTAGAATCTGTGGTAGAAATCTTTTACATCTTCCAGAGTTGCGCTTCTGAGATCATCCAGATCTCCGATAGTGGTCCAGCTGTATGGATGACCTTCCGGAAAGAGTTCCTGTGCAATAATTGAAGAGGAGTGGCCGTAAGGCTGATTGTCATAATTCTGCCTCTTTTCATTGGATACAATGTCTATCTCTCTCTCCAGCCCTCCCCGAGTTACTGTATTAATAAAAAATCCCATACGGTCAGATTCCATCCAGAGTATCTTTTCAAGTGCATCTTTAGGGACTGATTCAAAATAGTTTGTGCCGTCTGTGTTTGTAGATCCGTTAAAGTCACCTCCCAGTGATGAGATGTTTTTAAAAAAAGCATTCCGTGGAAGATTTTCGGATCTCTGGAACAACATATGTTCAAAGAAGTGAGCAAATCCGGTCTTACCGGGCTTTTCCCGTCCTGATCCGGCATGATACTGGATGGCAAGCGCCACCACCGGATCGGAGTGATCCTCATGCAGTATGACCTTTAGTCCGTTATCAAGGGTGTAACTTTGGTAGTTGAGAACAATATTTTGATTCATATCGGTTTTGTTTGCACAGGATAGTGTAAATAGTGCCATAGAGAGTGTTATCACCGGCCATATTGGTTTGACCATAATAAATAATTTAGGATTAAATATTTGTGAAGAATATTATATCAAAGTTAAAGATTTTTTCGTTTTAGAAATAAAAAACAATACCTTTGAAATGTTCAAAAGAGAGGAAACCTCGTGAAATTCGGGGACAGTACCCGCTGCTGTAATGCTTGCCCGCAAGGGTTATCTTATCTAAGTCACTGCCATATGGTGGGAAGGCGAAAGATATAAAAGCTAAGTCAGAAAACCTGCTTTCGGACAAAAACATAATTAATCGAACTTTCGGGAGATAGGGAACGATGTACAAAACAGTTATCAGACTTATAATATTTTATTTTTCTCTTTTGTCCGGCAGTCAATGCCTGGCACAAGGTTCTGCCTTCCCTGGTGGAGATGAAAAAGCAGTCCGAATCCCGATACTTCCGGTTGAGGACACTATTAGAAGAAATGCAGAAAGAGTACTGAATTCCGTAACAGTTACCGCACAATATCTGAATCCGCTTAGCGGGAACATCCGCTATTCCGCAGGAACAAAGATATTTACGGGATCGGCTAAGATTATTGGCGAGATGAAGATGAATTCACTGGCCGATTTTCTTCGAAGAGAACATTCGGTTTACTTAAAGGAGTACGGAAACGGAATGGGTTCTTATATATCAGTGAGAGGGACCTCGTCATCTCATACCAGAATTGAGTGGAACGGCAGCAATATGGCTATGCCCACAATCGGACAGACAGATCTCTCCCATATACCGGTGTTCTTTTTTGACCGTGTTGAATTTCACCCCGGGGGCGGTTCTTCCCTTTACGGAGACGGATCAATTGGCGGCAGCATTCTTTTGAATACTGCCCCAAACTGGAAAGAGGGAGTCTCGGGAGATTTGCTTCTTTCTGCAGGAAGTTACGGTACGGCATTTACAGGTGCCAATATCAGATACTCAAAAAACCGATTTGAATCCAGAAGTTCATTTCTTTACTCTACCTCCAGAAACGACTACTCATTTATTAACAACACCAAAACCGGATTGCCAAAAGAGTATTTGAACAACTCCGCTATTCGCAACATTGGCCTTTTGCAGGAGTTGTTCAGGAAGTTCCGGGATTCATCCACACTCACAGCAACAATTCTGTATATGGATTTTGACAGACAGATTCAGCCTCCTGTCTCATTGAACGAAATCCCTTCAAGTCACGAATCCATACTCGACAATAATGTTAAACTCAGTATTTCTTACCAGGGCCAGAAGGATTTCTGGAGATACACGGGTACTCTATCCTTTTCGGGAGACAAAGAGTTTTTCAGAGAGGATATTATTGCGGCAAACACATATTCTGCAGTGGCAGAGGGCGAATATATCAAGAAAAGTATCTCTTTGAAATTTGGATCATCGGCAAGAAGAGTCATTCCGCAAGTTGCCTCCTATTCAGGGGCCGGAGAAGAAAACAGAATTGACCTTTACCTTCTTGCCAGATACTCTCCTGTTTATGCTTTCACAATAACTGCCGGACTGAGAAAGAGCCTGGTCACTGATGTCGATGTTCCTCTAATGCCCTCGCTGGATGCCAGATACCTGCTATATTCACAGAAAGGTAATATGCTTACAATCAGAGGATCCTTGTCCGGAAGCAGCAGAATTCCCACATTAAACGACAGATACTGGGGAGGAGAAAATATATATCTGAAAAGCGAACACTCATTCACAGGAGAATCCGGGCTGGACTATTCATACTCAAAAGGCAGGTTAAAAGCAGAGTTATATGCAACAGTGTACAGAAGTCTTGTGAGAGACTGGATCAGATGGTTGCCTGCCGGAGTGGTTTGGAAACCTCAGAATATTCCACTGGTTCTCTCTACCGGAGCCGAAGCCGGAGGAAAGATAACGGCTGTTAAAGGTGATTATTCAATTTCCTTAACATCATCCCTTTCATATACCTCAATTGTAACAAAGGAGGGTCTTTGGGCAGAGGATCCTTCGGTTGACATGCAAATGGCCTATCAGCCAAAGCTTTCTATGAGATCAGGAATCAGGGGCGAGAGAGGAGGCACATCTCTCTATGTACTATTCTCTTTTACAGGAACGCGCACAACAACTGATATTTATGATCTTCTGCCTTCATACTTTCTTACAGATGCAGGTTTAAACAAGTCTTTTTCTCTGGTTAAAAGAAAATTTGAAGCTTCTGCTGTTGTCAGGAATATTTTTAACGTTAGCTATCAGAATGTTAAATTCTACGCAATGCCCGGGCGTAACTTTCAGTTCTCATTAAAATGGAAGTTTGGATCAGATTAATTACACACAAATTATTAATAATGAAAAATTTTAAAAAAAATTCAGCTTTTCTGCTGTTGTCTATTTCTCTTCTTTTCTCCTGTACTAATGATGTTTCAATACCATTGGATCTTCGGGGGAGGGTGCTTGTTCTAAATCAGGGGAACTATACCGAACACTCTGCCAGTATCTCTCTGTATGACGAGAGGACAAACGAGATTCAGAACCGGGTTTACGAGAGCGCCAACGGAGTATCGATAGGGGCAACCCTGATATCA
Organism: Bacteroidales bacterium UBA6088; assembly: GCA_002428635.1. Taxonomy (GTDB): domain Bacteria; phylum Bacteroidota; class Bacteroidia; order Bacteroidales; family UBA932; genus Bact-08. The sequence goes on along the minus strand of DIXE01000003.1, from coordinate 30,242 downwards.
GGGGTGATAATTTCTGAGAACGAAGCTGCACTTGTGTGCAATTATCCGGACAAGATAATCTTCATTGATCCCTCTACTGCCCAGGATAAGAATAAAACGATTACAGACGGACTTGCCTCTCCGAGGAATATGGCAATTACAGAAAACTACACATATGTTACAAACTGGGACTACACACACGAAGTCACACCCGATGGAACCTGGGTCTTTACCGATTCTTACATTGCCGTTTACGATAACCAGACAGGCACACTTCAAAATAAGGTACCTGCTGGAAGCGATGCAGAGGGAATTGCACTTTATGGGAGCAGACTGTTTGTCGCAGTTAAGGAGGGTGTGGCGGTATTTTCCATTCAGGGAAACACTCTTCAAAAGATAACAGTTATTAAGCCGGCCGGAGTAGAAGCGGGGGCAAGATACATGACCTATGATGCCTATTACAGGTTATGGGTCTCTTTCCCGGGAGAGGGAGTGGCCGAAATTGATCCGGCACTGCTTACCGTTCTGTCATTTACAGAGGTGCCTGTTGACAGTATGGACGGTTATATAACTACTGACAGCTACGGCCTTAACATAATTACATACAACACCATCTTTAACGATCAGTATCTGCCTGTATCTGCCGGATTGTACAAAGTCAATATTGTGACCAAAAGTGTTGATCAGTTTTTTACGGGCAACTATTTTTACGGTGTGGGAGTAAGTCCCTTTACAGGAGACATTTATACCGCAGAGGTGAGTTTTACATCAAATTCAGTAATCAAGGTAGTTTCTGCAGAGGGCACTCTCATCAACAGTTCAACAGCCGGCGTGGGAACCAACAGATACCTGTTCTTTTAAAAAGATAAACTCAAATTACAGAAAATTACTGATTCTGCTCCGGAAGGTGATAGGTAATATTCTTTATAATATCCGGATGAATACTGTTTGCAACGGGACAAGTTTTTACAGCATTTTCAATCAGTCTCATTTCCCTCTCAGAATAGTCGTTTCTGGGAAGATAAATATCGAGTTTGAGCTCCACAACCCTTCTGGGGTTTGTTCCCATTATCTTTTCGGTTTCAATGCGGGTTCCGTCTATAGAAAATCCGTAAGCTTGTGCAGATATGCCCATTATTGTGAGCATACAGGAACCCAGTGATGTTGCAAAAAGGTCGGTGGGGGAGAATTTTTCCCCTTTGCCGTTGTTATCTTCGGGAGCTTCCGTAACAATCTTACTGCCTGATTTGAGATGAGTTGCCTCTGTGTAAAGATTTCCGGTGTAGATAGTTCTGATTTTTGTCATAAATATATATTTATCTGATTTCTATTCCTTTTAGAGTGGCTGATGTACAGGAGAGAATTTTAACTTTTACGTAGTCTCCAACTTTGTGATCTCCTGCCGGGAAAACGCACACTTTATTCTGGGATGTCCGTCCAAAGAGCTCTTCTGATGATCTTTTGGAGTTGCCCTCTACCAGAATCTCAAACTCTTTGCCTGTATCCTCTTTGTTGCTGATAAGAGAGAGTTCATTCTGGAGTGAGATTATCTCGTTCAGCCTCCTGTTTTTTACATCTGCCGGCACATCGTCTTCATACTCTGCTTCTGCCTTGGTCCCGGGCCGTTCTGAGTACTGGAACATAAAGGAGGTATAATATCCAACCTCTTTCATTATTGAGATAGTCTGATGATGATCTTCTTCGCTCTCCCCGCAGAAGCCGGAAATAATGTCTGTGCTGACCGAACAATCAGGAAGAATCTCCCGTATGGCCTTTACTTTTTCAAGATACTCCTCCCTTGTATATCTTCTGTTCATCTTTCTGAGAACCACATTGCTGCCTGACTGAACCGGAAGATGAATGTGCCGGCAGATGTTCCTGTACATAAGCATTGTGTAAAGCACCTGGCTGCTCATATCTTTGGGATGTGATGTGGAGAACCTTACTCTGAGCAGAGGACTGACAAGAGCAACCATCTCCAGTAAACCTGCAAAATCCGTAACCTTAGTTGAGTTTTGCGGATCGTTCCACTTATACGAGTTTACATTCTGACCAAGCAGAGTGACCTCACGATATCCGTTAGAAAAGAGGGTAACAGCCTCCTGAACAATACTAGCGGGATCTCTGCTTCTCTCCGAGCCTCTTACATAAGGGACCACACAATATGCGCACATATTATCGCAACCTCTCATAATTGAGATAAACGCACTTACCCCGTTTTGATCCATTCTTACCGGAGAAATATCGGCATATGTCTCTTCGTCAGACAGTATTGTGTTGATCTGTTTTTCTCCGTTTGTAAGAGCTCTCAGCAAAAGAGGAAGATCTCTGTAGGAATCGGGTCCGGCTACCAGATCCACTGCCGGATGGATGAGCAGCTTATCCTTAAGTCTTTCTGCCATACATCCGATTATCCCCAAAACCAGATTGCGCTTTTTATTTTTTAATGGTTTAAGATTATCTAATCTTGACCAGATTTTCTGTTCAGCATTATCCCTTATCGAGCAGGTATTGATCAGGATCAGGTCTGCCTCCTCTATCTTGCGGCAGAGTGAATAACCTCCGCTTTGAAGTATGGCAAGCACCACTTCGCTATCGTTTACATTCATCTGGCATCCGTATGTCTCGATAAAAACTGCAGGCAGCTTGTCATCAAAAACCGGTCTTACGGAATGATATTTGTTTGACATATTTTCAAATTATTCCGCAAATATAGCCTTTTTTATACCTTTGTTATTTATAAATGTTTAAGATGAAAAGATATGTACTGCTTCTGATACTGCTGGCACCTGCACTGCAAAGCTGCATTAATTACAGGAATATTGACATTGAGTCCGTGAGCCTGAGCGGTTTCAAACTGGTAAACACATCAAGGGCAGACATTACTTTTGACTACACAGCAGAAAACGCTACCAGTGCTCCGCTTGTTATTGCTTCTGCAGACGGAATCATTAAGAAGAAAGGAATTAACTTTGCCCAGATGACTCTCCTCAAAGCAGACACTATCCCTCCAAAGAGCGTTAAGAACGGGACTCTGGCTGTCCGTTTTGATCTCCTCGATCCTGTTTCGATTTTGTCTATGGGGCTGAATATTGCATCATGGAGAGCACAGGATTTCAACATTGATGCGCGGATATTGATAAGAAGCGGAGAAAAAAGAAAGAAAGTGTTCAGAGTAAAAGAGATCCCTCTTGAGAATTTGATAAAGAAATTTTAGCAATGAAAAGATTTTTTTCAGTTCTGATTTTATTTGCCGTTGCTGCTGTCTCTCACGGCCAGGAGATTGTACAGCAAGACAGTACGGTAGTTGTTGTCAGAAATATTTTTGAGGATCTGAGTGAAAGGGGGCCTGCAGGCAACCGTGTTACAATATCCCAGCCATTCTCGCTTGAGCAGATGCTTGCCAGGCACAGGGAGTTTTCAATTCACAAAAAGACACCCGGCTTTAGGGTCAGAATCTATTTTGACAACCGTCAGGAAGCAAGAAATCGCTCATCTGAGGTGGAAAGCCGCTTTACGGAGTCTTATCCGGGAGTACCCGCTTACAGAACCTATGCATATCCCTATTTCAAGGTAACTGTAGGGGATTTCAGATCCAGATCTGCTGCAATGATGTTTCTTAAAAAAATTGAATCAGATTTTCCCTCTGCTTTCATAGTTAGGGAAAACATTAATCTTCACTCTTTTTAGAAGATTTGGCTTTGGCATCCTTTACAATCCTGCCTATCTTGATCCCTTCTGTTCTGGCTGTGTTCCACCATTTTGAACTCAATCTTGCCGCAAGCTGCATTAGTGGAAATATATGCCTTTCAATCTTTTCAGGATACATATCCGATATGCTCACAAGTATTCCTGTCTCCTCAACCCCCCCGAAATTCTCGTTGATTGCAGTACCGAAAACCTTCATTGACGGGCTTATATTCATATAGGAGTTAATCAGTGGTGGAATGTTCTCGCCCAGATTCCTTACCTCCCTTGAAAGAGTTCTATAGGACTCCTTGTAATCATCAGGATTGAAGAGCACTTTGTAGTATGGATTGTTCTCGTCAATTTCCAAAGGTTTAATGGGCTTAACCAGAGACTTCCTGTCGGGAAAGAAGATGTTCAGAAAGTTCAGAAGAGTATTCCTGGCCCTCAGATTATATGAGGAGTACATAGTTACTTTCCCAAAAAAATACCTGATTTTTGGATATCTTACCACAAGAGCACCCAGTCCGTCCCAAAGGTTGTCGAGAGAGAAGAGTCCTTTTCTTTTGATGTTGGTTCCCTGGTAGTTGGGCTGAATAAAGGAGCGGCCAAGCTCAATTGTAAACGGGAGGTAGTCGTTGATAAAAAAGTCAGAAAATACAAACAGCTCACTGGTAGCCATCTTTTCAATTTTAAGCCCGGCACACTGGATGTACCGGTATCCACCGATTATCTCCAGATCTTTGGGGTCCCAGACAATCAGCTGCTTGTAGGGAGTTCTCTCGTCAATGTCGAATTCGTCTATGTCAATTGATTTTCCGGTTCCTCCGCCGGCAAGCCTGAAGGAGATTTCCCTGAGTCTTCCAATCTCCCTCATAGTGTGTGGAGAATTGTGGGCAGTGACTTCATAAAGCCTGTTTTCTCCTTTTCTTGTATGTCTTATGAGCTTCTCTGAAGTAAGCTCTTCAACTATCAGTTTTCTGTCAACTGGAGCAATTACCGGTTCCATTTTCTGGGTTTTAATGAATAAACTTTCTCTCGGACCTCTGCACAGATTTTTGAGGTATTTTTGTCAGGGATGAGGGTGCTTACCTCTATCGGATCTCCTATAATTACCTTGAATTTTCCTTTTTTCTGGCGGAACATCTCTCTTGGCAACAATATCAGTTCGTAGTTGAACTTTATTCCAAGAAATTTCCTGAAATTGGCCACTCTGTAAAAGAAAGAGGAATTTTTTCCGTGAAAAAAGACAGGAATAATATCCCTGTTATATTTTATTGCCTGTGATACAAAATTCTTTTGCCAGACAAGATCTACTATTTTTCCTTTCACCTTTCTTGAACAAAGTCCGGCCGGAAAGTTGAGTATTTGATTGTCAGACTCATAAGCCTGATGTATCAGGTTTGCAATTTCGGCATTCTGCCTGCCGTATTTATTTACCGGTACAAAAATTGGCCTAAGGGGTTCTATGTTCATCAAAAGATCATTAACCACAAATTTTATCTTATTGTCGAACAATTTGCCAAAGAAATCCATCAGAACAATTCCGTCCAAACCTCCAAGAGGATGGTTAGAAACAATAATATATCTTTTTGACTTATCTATCTTATCCTCACCCTCGGCAGTGTAGTCTGTCTTCATATAGTCTACCACTGAGGAGGCAAAACTTACTCCGCTCTGATCTGAGTAATTTGCTAAGATGGTATTAATCTCATCCTGGCAAATTAGTTTGGAAAGCCCCTTAATTACAAATTTTGGGATGATTTTGAGTAGCTTGGAATTTTTTGCCTCCAGTACTTTTGCTACATCTACCTTCATTGTTGCATCGTCAGAATCCATTGAATACAGGGTGTTATCAGATGCGAAGTTAAATAAAAATCATATCTTTGCATAAATTGAATTTGTAATTATGTTAAAACAGGGTCTAAAACAGAAACTTGTTCAAAAACTCTCACCTTTACAGATCCAGACTATAAAATTACTTGAGCTTCCTACCCTGGAACTGGAACAGAGAATAAAAAAAGAGCTGGAAGAGAATCCTGTCCTGGACGAAGCAAACGAGTCAGAAGAGGGAGATGAACCACAGAATACAAGTTTTTCCCTGAGTGAATATGATACAGACGAACAGATACCGGCCTACAAACTTTACACTAACAATCAGGGCAAGGATCTCAAACCCCAGTACAATATTTTTTCTGTGAAGGAGAGCTTCCAGCAGAGCCTTTTGTCTCAGCTTGGATATAGCCAGATGACTCCTAGATCAAAGTCAATAGCCAAATTTATTATCGGCAGTCTGGATGATGACGGATATCTCAGAAGAGATCTGGATTCCCTTGCAGACGACATTGCCTTTAGGAAGGGAATAACCACAGATGAGAAGGAGCTTGAGAGTATCCTTCTTAAGATCCAGGAATTTGAGCCTGCAGGTGTGGGTGCAAGAGATCTGAGAGAGTGTCTTCTGATACAGATCAGATCTATTGAAGACTCTCCCGGTCAAAAGATTGCAGAAGATATTCTCCGGGACCTCTTTATGGAATTTACCAAGAAGCACTACCAGAAGATAATTTCAAAACTATCGATCTCGGAAGATCAGCTCAGAGAGGCGATAGATGTTATAGTCAGACTTAACCCGAGGCCGGGCGGTCAGATTGACGATACCTATACAGATCAGGCTCAGCAGGTTGTGCCGGATTTTTTGCTTGAGTTCAAAGACGGTGAACTGATAATGACTATGCCCAGATTTTCTGTTCCTGAACTTAAGGTAAACAAGAGATATGCCGACCTTTTGCTCTCCACAGCCCGGGATGGAAAATCCGGAAAGGAGGCAGCCACCTTTGTAAAACAAAAACTGGACTCGGCAAAATGGTTTATTGAGGCAATAAAACAGAGACATAACACTTTGCACAACACTATGAATGCTATTCTTGATTTCCAGAAAGAGTACTTTATTGACGGAGATGAGACAAAGCTTAAGCCGATGGTTCTCAAAAACATTGCCGAAAAAACCGGTTTGGATATTTCAACCATATCACGTGTGGTGAACTGCAAGTACATACAGACACACTTTGGAATCTATCCGCTTAAATACTTCTTTTCAGAAGGACTAATGACCGACAAGGGGGAGGAGGTCTCCACCAGAGAGATTAAGAATATTCTGGCAGAAAGTATAGACAGGGAAGACAAGAAGAATCCGCTTACAGATGAAGAGCTTGTTTCTGTTCTCGGAGAAAAGGGTTATATGATTGCCAGAAGGACAGTTGCAAAGTACCGGGAACAACTGAACATCCCTATTGCAAGGCTAAGAAAAGAGCTTTAAATCAATACAATATGAAAAACACACTGATGCTTTTACTGGCATCTTCAATATAACTCAGTGCTTGCTCCCGTAGGCCAGATCTCCGGCATCACCTAAACCGGGTACTATATAGGCCTTTATTGTGAGTTCTTCGTCAATTGCCCCAACCCATAATGTGGTTGAACTGTGGGGTAGCCTCTTTGAAAGGTACTCAATGCCATCTTTGCTGGCAACCGGGCAAACAATATGAGTGATTGCCGGGTGGGATTCTACGCACAATTTCTCGTAGGCGAGAACAACTGATGAACCTGTGGCAAGCATTGTGTCTGCAAGTATAAGTACTTTTCCTTCAACGGCAGGCGAGCTGGCATACTCAATCTGTATGGTGAACTTGTTGTCCTTGCCATATTTTCTGTATGCAGCTATAAAAGCGTTCTGAGACTTGTCGAAAAAATTTAGCAAACCATTGTGCAGAGGCAGACCTGCTCTCATTATGCTGCCAATCACCAACTCCTCATCCATAGTTTTGCAGGTTGCAATTCCCAAAGGAGTCTGAACATTTTTTTCTGTGTAGACAAGAGTTTTGCTAATCTCGTATGCGAAGATTTCTCCAATCCTCTCAAGGTTTCTTCTGAACCTCATCCGATCCTTTTGAATCGTATGATCCCTTATCTCAGCGATGAAGTTGTTTAAAACCGAATTTTTTTCCCCAAGGTTAATTATTCTCATAATTGGTTAAGGTGATAATTATCAAAGGTAGATAAAAAAATCATAAGATACCCTCATCGGCAAAACTGAAATATTTATCCCCTGCAATAATCAGGTGATCCAGAAGGCTTATGTCAAAAAGTGCAGAAGCCTCCTTAAGAAGTCTGGTCTGAAGTTTGTCGCTCTCGCCGGGAACAGGGTTGCCGGATGGGTGATTGTGCACCATTATCATAGAACTTGCAAGCTTATCAAGGGCATTCTTGACTATTATCTTAATATCTACCACAGTGGCAGAAACACCTCCAATACTTAGTCTCTCCTTGGAAATTAGTTTATTGGCTCTGTTAAGGTAGGCTATCCAGCACTCTTCGTGAGTGAGATCTCTTAGCAGAGGGGTGAAGATCTCTGCAACTGCCGTTGATGAACGGAGTTGAGCAAGATTGTTGTCTTCCGGGGCAGCATATCTCTTTGAAAGTTCAAAAACAGCTGCTACAGATATTGCTTTTGATGGCCCTATGCCTCTGTGTTCCAGTAGCTTTTCGTAAGGTTGTCTGGCAAGTTCCCTTAGGCTGTTATTGTTAGCTCCAATAAGATCTCTTGCCACATCAACTGCGCTGTAATTTGTTGTACCGGAGCCGAGTAATATTGCCAGCAATTCTGAATTGCTGAGAGCCTGAGCTCCTCTGGTCATTAATTTTTCCCGTGGCCTCTCATCCTCCTGCCACTCCTTAATAGATAATCTCCTCTTCATAACAAAAAAAAATATAGCTCCCCAAATATCGGGAAGCTACATAATTTATGTATGCCTAATCGTAAAAATCAGCTCAGTTTGTTGACGTATGCAGCAATACCGCTTTTTAGATTTGAAGCTTTATTGGCATGAATAACATTAATTTTAGCCAATTTATCCAGCATTGAAGAAACTTTTGGCAGCATAGCTGCTGCAGCCTCTTTTTCTGTTGTGTTACGCAAAGCCTTTACTGCATTGCGGGTTGTTCTTGCATAATACTTGTTGTGCAATTTACGTTTCTCGCTCTGACGAGCTCGCTTTTCTGCGGATGCGTGATTTGCCATTTTTTCTGAAATTTTTGTGTAGTCGGTAGGGGAATCGAACCCCTATTGCAAGAATGAAAATCTTGAGTCCTAACCGTTAGACGAACCGACCATTGTGCTCCCACTTTTTCATTTGGGAGTGCAAAGGTAAAAATTAAATTATTAGTTCCAAAAATTATTGTACAAATTCAAATGAGTACAGGATAGACTCTACCTGGCGCAGGTAATTCCTCTTGTCGTATCTGGGAGCGTATACAAATGCTTCCAGGACTATGATATTCCTCTGCTCTTTGTCGAGGAAAATGTGGTCGATAAATGGCCCTCCCATAAAATCGTTCTGCAGTTCCCAAAGGCCTCTCATCTCTATGAAATCCCTTTTGTTGTATTTTACCCATCTCATACCGGGCTCAAAGTACATATTGGTTGTCATATAAGTATTTTCGAGGCTCCCAGGAACATTTTTGGCCAGTATTTCGTTCCTCATCAGAACAAGCTTCTGGAGAGAGAGGTCTGTTGAGTCCTTGTACGGATATCTGAACACAAAGACCCCCTGGTTTGTGTAGGTTGTTTCGTAGGATATCCAAATAAAGTCTGCGGTCTCTTTTCTCAGTTTGTAACCTTTTGGAAAGTAGGGAGAGCCTCCGAATGAGGCACGTACGGTTTCACGAAGTGTTTTTTCTTCGTATTTCTTGGCGTTCTGAATGTTGCGGTTTCTTTCAGCCTGCAAAAGAGCATTGGTCATAAGGTCGCTCTTCTCCTGAATAACTGCAGCGGCTTCCTGAGGAGTTGATGCAGATACAGTAATAACTATCTGAGGTGCTGCCCAGATATTCTCCTGTAAAACCATTCTGGGTTCCTTGAGGTCCGGAATAATATTTAAAATGATTATGTTCCGGTGAGATTGGAAGATACTGGTAAAAGCCTTTTCCGGAATATTGATGAGCGTGAAAAGAGGCTCTCTTTGCGGCAGATAAGGGTGTTCTACAGCCAGAATAGACCTGATTGCTACACCCGGATCACTTTCCCACTCTCCCTTGCTGATCACAACGACCACCTCTCCGGCTTTGCCGCTTATGTTTGGCATAAGCTGCGGCCCGGAAGTACAGGAGATAACGGAAATTCCGGCAATGAATAATAAAATGGAATATAAGTGTTTCATAAACAATTATTTAAAGAGTCTGTATATGTCGTTTCCAAAAGAGAGAAACACCAGACCGAGAATAATTATCAGCCCTGCAACCTGGGCATATTCAAGAAATTTGTCGCTGGGTTTTCTTCCGGTGATCATCTCGTAAAGTACAAAGAGAATATGCCCTCCGTCAAGGGCTGGAATGGGTATAAGATTTACAACGGCAAGCATAATAGACAGCCAGGCAGTGATGTTCCAGAACACTTCCCACACCCAGGAGGAGGGGAATATACTGCCAATGGTGATAAAGCTGCCGACAGATTTGTAAGCCTCAGTCTTTGGAGAGAAGATAAGACCAAGCTCCTTTACATAATTCGTAAGGGTGGATATTGTTCTGGTGAAGCCTGCCGGTATTGCCGAGAGCAGTGTGTAGTCAGATAAGGTCACATTGAAAAAACTCTTTGGGTCGCTGTTTAAAAAAACACCCAGTCTCCCCAATGAGTCAACCTTGAGGGTTTCTGCAACAAAACTTCCACTCCTTTCGATTTTTACGTTCACTTCTGATGATACCTTCTTGCTAAGAATCTCCTGAATGTCTTGGATTATAAAGACTTCCAGTGAGTCCATCCCTACAATTTTATCTCCCGGTAAAAGCAAACCTTTATTAATAGAGCTGTCTGGCACTGCCAAAACAACAAAGGGCATTCTCAGCCCGAACATACCGGGGGTGTTGAGTATTGCAGGAATATATTTTTGATTGACAGGAATATTTATGGTGTCGGCACCTCTGAGCACAGTTACATTTTCTGCCTGATTTCTGGCAATGTCTATCTGTATGTCCTGAAATCTGTTCACTGTCTCGCCATCTATTGCAAGCACTCTGTCTCCGTGGCGGAATCCCATCTCAAGAGCAAGGTCGTTGCATTGAACTCCGTATATTGCATCGGAGTTCTTAAGAATCTCCTCTCCCCAGGTATAGAGAGTTGCCGAGTATATCAGGATTGCAAGAAAAAAGTTGAACAATACGCCTCCAAACATTACGAAGAATCTCTGCCAGGCCGGCCGGCTGCGAAACTCCCACGGCTGGGGATCCTGCTTGAGAGCTTCGGTATCCATAGATTCATCTATCATTCCGGCTATCTTGCAATATCCGCCCAAAGGCAGCCAGCCTATTCCATATTCGGTTTCGCTCCCTTTGGGTTTAAATTTAAAAGGAGTAAACCAGGGATTGAAGAAGAGATAGAATTTTTCTACCCGTATCTTAAAAAGCCGTGCAAAGAAAAAATGCCCGAACTCGTGTACAAGTACAAGTATTGAAAGTGCAGCAACAACTTGCAGGACTTTAATCAGAATATCCATTTTAATGAATTGTTTTTATAAGTTTTGAGGCTTTTTCACGGGCCTCTTTGTCCGTATGGAAAATCTCCTCAATATCGGGATTTGCAACAAACTTTGTTCCAGACAGAACATTATCTATGACATATGCAATTTCTGTGAATGATATTGAGCGGGATAAAAAACTTTTAACAGCTACTTCGTTGGCTGCGTTCATCACGCATGGATAGTTACCACCTTGTTTAGCAGCATAATATGCGATATTAAGACAGGGGAAATTTTCAAAGTCAGGTTTATGAAAACTCAGAGGTTCCATATTGCAAAACTCCAGTCTTTTAATTTCAAGCGGTGCTCTGTCAGGAAAGGAAAGGGCATACAGGATTGGAAGCTTCATATCGGGATGGCTCATCTGAGCTTTGACAGAACCGTCGGAGAATTGTACCATAGAATGTACAATTGACTGAGGATGAATCACTATCTCAATTTTGTCGGGATTAACGTCAAACAGACGGCTTGCTTCAATCATTTCAAGTCCTTTGTTCATCATTGTGGCTGAGTCTATGCTCACCTTGGGACCCATATTCCATCTTGGATGATTAAGAGCCTGCCCGACAGACGCAGAGGCTAACTCATTGCTGCTTTTGCCAAAGAACGGTCCGCCGGAAGCTGTGAGCAAAAGCTTTTCCACAGCTCCTCTTTCACCCTGCAGACACTGAAAAATTGCCGAGTGCTCGGAGTCAACCGGAATTATGGAAATTTTATACTCGTTTGCCAGATTCATTACAATTACACCTGCTGCCACCAGAGTTTCCTTGTTGGCAAGAGCGATACTTTTTCCGCTTTTAATGGCAGCTATCGTGGGTTCAAGCCCGCTAAAGCCAACCATTGCTGCAAGAACCAGATTGGCATTGCAAATTTTAACCGCTTCTGCAACAGCACCTGATCCGGAGTAAAGATCTATACTGGGAGGTAAATTTCTTTTAAGTTTTTCGTAATGAGCTTGTTCTGATATAACAGCAATCTTTGCTCCAAATTTTATGCATTGTTCCAGTAATAAATCGGCATTTGAGTTTGCGGCAAGCATCTCTACCTCAAAAAGATCAGGGTGTTTTGAAATCACATCAAGTGCCTGTGTCCCTATTGAACCTGTTGAGCCGAGAATTGCTATCCGTTTTTTCATCCGGTTATTATTAGAATTTGATGTGTTTGGCAGGATCAATTGCAACGCCTTTGTGCCAGAGTTCGAAGTGGAGGTGAGATCCTGTGCTGAGATTCCCCGAATCGCCCACCAAAGCAATTGCACTCCCTGCCTTGACTATGTCACCGGTTTTCTTGAGAAGTTTAGAGTTGTGCTTGTATATGGATATCAAATCGTTGCTGTGTTGAATCTGAATAGTAAAACCGGTCTCGTCATTCCATCCGCCGGATATAACTGTTCCGTCCAGCACTGCTGAGACAACAGAGTTCTTTGGAGCTGCAATATCTATATAGGGGTGATTGGTTGCAAGATTGAATCCGTCAGAAACAACTCCTTTTACAGGAGGGAAAAAATGCAACCCTTCTATCTGTTCTATGCTCTTATTCTTAGAGCCCAGGCTGAAAAGTTCCTGTCTGGAGACCTCTTCTCTCAGCAGCGAATCTTCCTTTATCCCAATTCTCTTAAGGGTAGTTGCAGATGTATCACTGGAAGTGGTAAGTTCAATATTATCAATAGGTTTTTCTCCCTTTATTACCCTTTGTATATTGCTCAGATGATAATCCCAGAGCTTGACCACCTGCTCCAGAGAGTCTGCCTTGATGGCATTCTGCACAATTGCTCTTCTGGTCTGTGCATTGGGATAACCTGGAATAAACTCTCTGAGGGGTGTATAGGAGATAAGCACAGTAACTGCACCAATAATGAATATGATTGCAAGACAAATGCTTAATATCATACTGAGCCCGTTTGCCCTGAGAACAAAGAGCTCTTCGTGTGAGGTGTCGTTAAAGATAGAGAAACGGTATTTGCTCCTCAGGCTCTTCTTTTTCTTTTCTTTTTTTATTCTTGGCATAAATTGAGTAATCGTTTAATCTGTCACCTGAACATCAACCTCTTCACTCATCCACAAACCGTGTTGGTTGCAGTAGGCGAGAGCAGTCAGATGCAGCGAAACTTTCGGGATAAAGATAAACTCTGCCTCTATCTGAACAGGCTGATCCCCAAAACTGGATCTTTGAAGCCTTACTTCAGAAACGAGAGTTTCCAGGTTCCATAACTGGATGTATTCGTAGTGGTGATCGGGAGCGTTGGGATGCATAACATTCCTGCCAATCCTTACCTTAACCCTGAAAGGTTTGTCTCTTTTTGCCTGTTTGTCGCATATAATTACAGGACTATGTTTGTCGGCGTAAGCTTTAACAACGTCGCTTCCCGAAGCGAACTGGTTGTATGAGAATAGTCTGGGCATAACGAATTTATAAACCCCAAAAATACTAAAAAAAAACTAACTTTGCGAAATGGAGAGAATTGTAGGAATTGATTACGGCAGAAAGCGGACAGGTATTGCTGTGAGCGACCCTTTGGGAATATTTGCAACAGCTTTGCAGACAATTCCCGCATTTGAAGTAATTGACTTTCTCAAAAACTACTCTCAGAAAGAAAAAATTAGCTTGTTTGTAGTTGGTTTTCCAATGAATATGAACAACAAACCCTCAGAAGCAGCCGCAGATGTTCAACTTTTTTTGAAACATCTGAAAAAACATTTTCCTGATATTCCTGTTGTATTGGAAGATGAACGGTTTACCTCAAAAATGGCGCTTAACGCTATGATAGAGGGAGGAGTAAAAAAAATGAAAAGGAGAGACAAATCCCTTGCAGACAAAATAAGCGCTGCAATTATCCTGCAATCTTACATTGACAGTGAGGCTCTCCGTAAAACGAGATAACTTAGGAAGAAGATGGTACTACCAATTTATGTTTACGGAACAGAGATTTTAAGAGAAAAGGCAAAAGCGGCAGATATTTCCACAGAAGAGAACAGAGCTTTTTTGGGAAAACTTATTGAAGATATGGAGGAGACAATGCACAAGGCAGACGGAGTCGGGCTGGCTGCTCCCCAGGTGGGACACTCCCTGAGAGTGCTGACTGTGGATGGTTTTCTGCTTTCAGAAGATAATCCGGAACTTAAGGATTTTAAGAGAGCAATGATCAATCCTGTTTTTGAATGGCAATCACAGCAGCAGATTGAATACAACGAAGGATGCCTCAGCGTGCCGGATATCCACGCTTCAGTCACAAGACCTGCCAAAATAAGGGTTTCGTACTACGACAGATATTATACAAAAAAGGAAGAGGAATTTGAGGGCTTTGCCTGCAGAATGGTTCAGCACGAAATGGATCATCTTGACGGAATACTCTTCACAGACAGAACTGCTCCCATAAGAAGAAAAATGCTCCAGTCCCGGCTTAACAATATCAAAAACGGCAAGGTGACAACTTTTTATAAAACTATCAGTACAAAGAAATAAACAGAACAGATTAATGGGAGCATTTCACGCTTACGACATCAGAGGTATTTATAATAAAGACTTTAACAAAGAGACAGTTTACAAAATCGGGAATTTCCTTCCTGCTCTGCTCAAATGTGACAAAGTGCTGATAGGAAGAGACGTCAGGGATTCTTCTCCGGAGATCAGAGAGGCTCTGATTGAGGGCATAACCGATGCAGGAGCAGATGTTTACGATCTGGGGCTGACAACCACACCAATGGTCTATTTTGCAACAGCCAAATACGGATTCAGTGCATCTGCACAGATTACAGCATCTCATAATCCAAAGGAATACAACGGAATTAAAATATCGAGGGAGAACGCCCTCCCCGTTGGATTTGACACTGGTCTTGGTACAATTAACGATTGGATTAACGGGGGGAAACCCACTTCGGTTTCCCCGGCAAGGGGTAAGTTGCACAATATGGACATACGCCCCGAGTACATCACTTTCCTCTCAAAGTACAAACAGGATTACAGCAATCTTAACATCGCTCTTGACCTTTCCAACGGGATGGCTGCCCTTCTTGTCAAGGATATTCTTGGACGTGAGAGTGACACACTCCATTATCTTTACGACGAGCTGGACGGAACATTTCCCAACCACGAAGCCAATCCTCTGATTCCGGAGAATGTTGAGGATCTGAAAAAACTTGTAATACAGAAACGATGTGATGTCGGAGTGATATTTGACGGCGACGGCGACAGGGTGATGTTTGTGGATGAAAACGGCAGATTCATCTCTCCCGATCTTATGATTGCTCTTTTGGGGCACTATTTTCTGGAGGAGAGAGGGGAGAAGGGGGTTGTTCTTCAGGACATAAGAAGTTCAAAGGCAGTGGCTGAATATCTTGCTCCGATGGGAGGAGAGGTCGCCACCTGGAGGGTTGGCAGGGCTTTTGCCGCTCCCCGGCTCAGGGAGTTAAACGGAATATACGGCGGAGAACTGGCCGGGCACTACTATTTCAGGGATTTCTTTTACAGCGATTCCGGAATTATGGCTGCTCTTATAATTCTGGATGTTATTTCCGGGATGAAGAGCAAAGGAGTGTCGCTTTCTGCCCTGATATCCGGGATTGAGAGATATCAGAACTCCGGGGAGATAAACTTCAGAATAGAAAATAAACAGAAGGCAATGGATGTAGTACGCGACTATTTTGTCTCTGAAGAGAAGCCTCTTGCATCCTATGACTTTGACGGCTACAGAGTAGAATTCAATGACTGGTGGTTTAATGTACGCCCCTCAAACACTGAGCCTTATCTTAGGTTCATTGCAGAGGCAACCACCAGAGAGGTACTGGATTCAAAAGTGTCAAAAGTCAAAGAGCTTCTCTCCCTATTGTGACAAACCACTAAACTATGATACTCATTCTTGTATACCTTCTTATGCCGGCTCTGGTTATCCGGCTTTGTGACAGGTATAAGTTTCTTGATAAAATCGGCCCTATCCTGCTGCTTTACATTATTGGAGCAATTATCGGGAACACCGGGCTGATGCCTGCTTCTGCTGCCGGGATTCAGGAGATAATGACAACCTTGATAATCCCTCTGGCTATACCTATGATGCTGTTTTCCTGTAATTTCAGGCATTGGGACATCAAAAGGACTCTTACTACACTCATAACCGGAATAATTGCTGTAATAATTGCGGTTGTTGCCGGCTATTATATCTTTAAACCAATTGTTTTACCCGGGTCAATGATAGAGTCGCAGTTCCACAATATAGCAGGATTGATGGCAGGTGTTTACACCGGAGGTACACCTAATATGGCTGCAATAAAGATAATGCTCGAAGTGCCAAACGAGACATATTTGATGGTGCATTCATACGATATGCTCATAAGTTTTGTGTATATGGTGTTCCTTCTCTCAATAGGTATCCGTTTGTTCAGACGATTTTTGAAAAAATCAGTTGCTCAGTCGTCCACAGGAGAGTCACTTATGCCTGTTGAGCAGTTTGAAGAGCACCCTTATCGGGATATTTTCAAAAAAGGACATTTTTTGCCGCTTCTATGGGCCTTTGGTTTGTCGCTTCTGATCTTTGGTGTATCAGCAGCAATTTCAATGCTATTTCCGAAGGATTCCCAGGTTGTTGTGATAATACTGGGAATAACTACATTGGGTATTGCTGCCTCGTTTGTCAACCCTGTAAGAAGAATTAAAAAAAGCTTTGACGCCGGGATGTATCTGGTTTACATTTTCAGTATAGTCGTTGCCTCAATGGCAGATATATCCAGGCTTGATCTTGCCGGAGGGCTAAGTGTCTTTCTCTACATCGTGACTGCAATATTCGGTTCCCTTCTTCTTCACCTGCTTATGGCCAGACTGTTCAAACTGGATCCGGACACGGTTGTGATTGCCTCAGTTGCCCTTATTAACTCAGCTCCATTTGTGCCTATGATGGCAACGGCAATGAAGAACAAAAGTGTAATAATATCCGGTCTCACAATTGGTCTTGTCGGTTATGCAATAGGCAACTATTTAGGATTCATAATAGCAAATGTCTTAAAACCTATACTCTGATGAAAAAGATTCTATTTCTGGCACTGCTTATTCCGTTTCTGGCAATTGAGAGTATCAATGCACAGGAATCAAAAGTTAAATCCGGATGGAACTTCGGGCCTCTTCCGGCAATCTCCTACAATAGTGATGTCGGATTCCAGTATGGTGTCCTGTGCGATATATTCTATTTCGGAGACGGCAGCACATTTCCCGCCTATATGCACAAGTTCAATGTAGAAGTATCCAGATATACAAAAGGTTCTGGCGTGTATCACTTTTTTTATGATTCAAAACACCTGATTCCCAAAATCAGGACTACTGCAGATGTGAGCTATCTGACAGACAAGATGATGGATTTTTACGGTTTTAACGGCTACCGTTCTCCTTATTATGAGTCAATGGGAGGCTCCTACTACAAAATTGACCGCAAACTATTAAGATTCACCCTTGATCTACAGGGAAAGATAAATGATTATTTAGACTGGGCAGCGGGTATTGGTGTATACAAATACGGAATTTCACCTGTAAAGCTGGAGCAGTATTCAGGAGAGATGAATCTGTACACAAATTACAGAATAGCTCATATCATTGATGAAGAGGAAGCAGAGGGAGGAACAGTTGCTGAGCTTAAGTTAGGAATTGTTAACGACAGCAGGAATCACGAAGCAGACCCTGCAAGAGGATTTTTCAGCGAAGCAATTCTCCTTGCAAATCCTGATTACCTGAGATTCTCCCTTGTTCACAGGGGTTATATTCCTGTATTTAAGGAGAAGCTGACCTTTGCCTACAGAGCCGGGTGGCAGGGGAAGATTACAGGAAAGATTCCTTTCTATATGCTTCAAAACATATCGACACTATATATGATGCAGATCACCAACGAAGGTCTAGGAGGGCTCAATTCAATAAGAGGGGTGCTTAGAAACAGAGTTGTGGGAGACGGGGTTGTTTGGGGAAATCTTGAATTGCGATACCGTTTTCTTAATTTCGACTTCCTTGGCCAGCAGTGGTATCTGGCGGTCAATCCGTTCCTTGATGCCGGTAGAGTGGTTCAGTATCATAATATTGAGAGAATGAGTCAGCAGATTCAGGATTTTCAGAACTACTACGCCTACAACGATCCGGAAAAATTTCACTTTTCTGCGGGTTTGGGAATAAAGGCAATAATGAACCGCAACTTTGTACTCTCAGGTGAATGGGGGAAACCTTTTGACCCAAGAGATGGGAAAAACGGAATAAATATAGGATTGAACTTTATTTTTTAAATTTTTGTAACAAATTCTTTGTTTTTTCGTCTGATGATTAAGATGACAAACCGGGAGTTTGAAATACTCATTCAGAGGATCCGGCCAAGGCTGGTGGCTTTTGCCCAAGGATTCATAAAAACAGGAGCTGCCACAGCCGAGGATATGGTGCAGGAGGCAGCCCTTAAGTTATGGAACAGCCGGGAAATGAAAGAGATAAGAAATCCGGAGGCGTTGTCAGTTACAATTTTGAGAAATGTTTGTCTGGATTATTTAAGAGTAAAAAAAAACAATAACTGCAAACTTGATTCAATAAATATAAATGCATACTTGACCGATTTTTCAGAAACTATGGAGAAGAGGGAGAGGTTCAGTTCTGTTGCCGGTTGTATCAACTCCCTTCCTCCCGATCAGATGATGGCTATCAGACTAAGGGATATAATGGGATGCGAAATGAACGAAATAGCTACTATTTTGAGTACAAGCGAACAAAATGTGAGAACCCTGCTCTCTCGGGGGAGACAAAAAATCAGAGAAAAATTATTCAGAGATGAAGCATAATTATAAAATAAACAACCTTCTGGAAAAATATCTCTCCGGGCAGAGCACTCTCTCAGAAGAGTCCCAAATAAGGGAGTATTTCCTGAAAACGGCGGAGTGCGAGATTGATCCGGACATCAGAAAGTTTAAACCTCTTTTTGAATACATCTCAATGGAGGCTGAGAAAATTGACTCCAAAAAACAACCGGTTCCAAGAAGGCGAAGTAACTTTCTGCTTTCTCCCCGTACATTTACCTGGGGGATGTCCGCCGCAGCGTTGCTGGTTGCAGGAATGTTCCTCTTCTCTCCACAGCAGAAAAACAAATTTGAGTTCAGAGTAGACGGAAAGAGAGTCCATGATCGCACTCAGGCAATAACTTTTGCCTCGGAAAGACTGGGAAAAGTGAACGAGATGATAACAAGTATGGAAAAATTCAACCGTATTGTGAAAATAATGGATAAGACAGAGAGTGCTCTTAATCCCCTCGAAAGGATGAACAAAAAATTGTCACAGAACAAGGGTTAATTTCGTCTTATGAACAGACACATTTAATAAAGATTAATGTTTTAACAAGAAGCATAATGAAAAGAATAATTACGACAATCATACTGATAAGCATCTCTTTTCCATCGTTGTTTTCTCAGAGCAAAGAGATAAAGGATGTATTTGAAAAATACGAAAAGAAGAAGTCTGTGGAGTCAGTGTATGTATCTCCTTTTTTAATGGGAATTGCCGGCGGAATGACCAAAAATTCTCAGGAAAAAGAGTGGCTATCTTCTATACGGGAGATAAGAATATTGACAATCACCCCTTCTGAACATGAGAATAATCTGGCACTTGTTCAGCAACTCAGAACCGATATGGATGAGGTGATAAACAAATACCAGTTTGAAAAGGCTCTTAAGGTCAAGGATGGAGAAGATGAGATAGAGATGTATGTTATAAAGGAGAGCAAAGGGGTAATTCTGTTCCTGAACAACTCTCCCGATGAGTTTTCTGTGATTGCGATGTTCGGAGACATCTCAGAAAAGATATTGAAAAGTGTAATGAAAGGGGGAGTTAATTTCAACTAACCCTCAACTTCGGGACAACCCTTAAAGTTCAAGCAGCCCTTTGGGCAGAATGGCGGTCAGTTGTCTCTTTTTCCTGTTAATATTTACTATCAGGTCGCTATGGAGTGGAATCAGTAGCTCCTTACCTGACGCCCCGGACGATAACACCCCAAGACAGGGATTACCCGGAAAATTATAGATATTTTTTACTGTTCCCAGAAGTTCTCCTTCGGGTGATAGGAGAGAAAAATCTTTGAGAAGATCTGGATCATTAAAATTATCTGAAGTATGATTTCTGTTTTCTTTACGGGAAAGATATATCTCTTTGCCGGAGAGCTCTGCGGAGAGATTCTCTGAGTCGAAAAATCTGACAATGGCTCCGTTATCGCCTCTTTGATTGATGCTTTCAATAAAAAAAGGAACCGGTAATCCGTCAAAATGAAGGAAAACCGGTACTTCTGGCACTAATTCCGTATCCGGGACGATGTATCTTATAAGCACCTGATCTCCCGATCCGAAAGATTTTACAATCTTTGCAACAGGCAGTAATTTATCTGCCGTGCTTTGCATCTTTATTGCTGAGTTGCCTCGGCTTCTGCACTCTCTTCTGCCTTGGGAGCTTCGGGAATCACATCAGCCTCTTCTGCTTTTTTTGCTGCTGCTAAAGCTTCTGCTGCCAGTCTGGCCTCTTCTGCTTTCTTTGCTGCAATCTCAGCTGCTCTTGCTTCATTTACTTTTGCTTCTGCTTCAACAGCTGCTTTCTTTGAAGTGTGGTTGTCCTGAGCCAGATCAGATTTTTTCTTGTCCACCTTGGAGAGCTTCTCCTCAAACCAGGCATTCCATCTTTGATCTGCAACCTCTTGAGAAATTGCTCCTTTCCTTACCCCTTCCTGAAGATGTTTTTTGAGCAGAACACCTTTGTAAGAGAGAATCCTGCGACAGGTCTCCGAAGGTTGAGCTCCATTCAAAATCCATTTCAACGCCTTTTCTGTATCCACTTCTATGGTAGCGGGATTGGTATTTGGGTTATAAATACCAATTTCTTCAATAAACCGGCCATCACGGGGAGACCTGCTATCAGCTACAACAACGTGAAAATAGGCGAAATTTTTTTTGCCATGTCTGGCGAGACGAATTCTTACAGCCATAATACTGTGATATTAAAGTTTTTATTAATTAACTTCCTAATCTTCTCGAGAAAAGGTGCGCAAATGTACAACAATATTTTGGAAAAAGAAAAGGCACGATCAAAATAAATCGTGCCTGTTCCCACTTAACCTAAAACTTAAACTATGAAAAAACTTCTCACAATTATATTTTGCAAAACGTGTGCCAAAATCAGGTTAAGACTTGTAAAAATTTATCAAAATTCTAATGCCCCGTTTCTTCAAGTTTTTCAAAAGAGATATCCATCAACTTGAACCTCTTGGTCTCTTTGAAGTTGTAGTGCCACCATTCGTGTTCGTACATTTCAAAGCCATTTTCTGTCATAATTTTCAAAAGCAGCAACCGATTTGAATTTTTTACGGAATCAGTCTGGGCAAAACTATGAGATGCTGCGGGTGAGAATTCGTCGAAAGGAGTCGGCATCGGCAGCTCCTGCTTTGTGGCAAGATCTACAAGAGTGAGGTCTACAGCGCATCCACGGTTGTGTATAGATCCTTTCCAGGGGGCGGCAACAAAAGTAGTATCACCGTAAACTTCATAGAAATAGAGTGTTGCTGCATAAGGACGATATGCATCATATACCTTAACACCCAGATTCATCTCTGCAAGGATTTTTTGAATCTTAAGCAGTGAATCGGCAACAGGTTTTCTAAGGTATGCCTTTGGCAGGGTGTAAATTTTCTTTCCGGTAAAATTATTGGTATCGGCGTAACGAATGTCCAGCAGAATACCGGGAATATAATCTTCCAGATCTGTCATCAGATTGCTGCTGTCCTGCCTTGTGCTTTGAAAGTAATCCTTTACAGATGAGATAATCTCCAAAGAATAGGGGTTTTTCTTTTTTGATGCTTCGCTGTTGCATCCGGTCACAGAAAACGCAAAAAAAAGGAAGCCAACCAGAAAAATTCTGCCGGCTGTAAGGAAAGAAGCTTTATGTTTCATATCAGGTTTATTGAAGTGGTTTCACAACCTCTACAAGCTCAGGAAGATCCATCCCGATTTTTTTTAGATGCTCAATTTTTGGCACTCCGTTGCTATTCCAACCCCTGCGCAAATATACCGCATCCAGAAGCTTCTCGTACTGATCCTCCCTGTAGCTTCTTAGTTTTTCCATCTTCTCCTCAAGCTTCATTGTTTCAGGATTCAGACCCAGTATATCTTTCAATTGCTTGTCATATCTCTCCTGACGGCTCAGATACTCCTCCTGTGTTACGGGCCCGGCAGCTCTGTATGGCTGGCGGTCGTGCTCCCTTAAGCCGTACCCGAGTCTAATGTTGAATATTTTCTGAAAATTGTAAACTCTTTCAGACATTCTTATCATCTCCTCCTTGTCAAATTCCCTCCCTGTAACTGCCTTGAAAATTGTAACATAGTTATCTACGTGTTCAGGCACTTTATTGGGCTCAGGCTGCAGGGCATTGTCCGCCGGTTCAATATCGTTCCAGCAGAGTTTGCAGAAGCCTGCAAGACCAAACCAGGTACGGAAGTACGGGAAGTAGTGGAGCGCCTCTGCCTTATTCTCAAAGGTGGGAATCATATTGTTGACCATATCCATAAAAATAAGCCAGGCCTCGTCGTGCTGAGGTCCCTTGTTGGTCATTGCATATCCCCCCTGCTGTGCCAGTGACTCTTTTGACAGGTACATCGAATATTCCAGACTCTTGTTCTCCATTGCGATATCCTCCAGAAACTTCTTCTCACCCCATCCCTTTTCAATAAAGAGCTCTTTGAGTCTTCGTACACCAAGTCCCGCTGTTACGCCAAAACCTTCTCCCCGGGCCATCTGGTGCAACAGCTCAAGTGAAGCGTCTGCATTCCCCCAGGTGAGATCAATCCCTCCGGTACGCTTTGAGTTGAGTATTCCGTTTTCCCAGCACTCCATCAGAAATCCAACAATGTTTCCCCAGGTAATAGTACAAACCCCGTATGTATCGCAATAAAAATTCTGCTCTATAATATCTCTCGGGTCAAACACAGCAATATTTGATCCAAGGCCGGCTGCATTCTCATACTCAGGTCCGTCAACAATCACTTTGCTCCCCTTGTAGGGTCCGGTTCTGAGTTCAAAATTATCAACCCCCTTTGCGCAGGACATATTGCAACCTATCCAGCATCCGTCCGGTACACCTTGTGTAAAGAATTTCTTCCATACTTCCAGATCTATCTTGGGACAATCTTTATGGTCTCCGTATTTGAAATTCATCACCGGGAGGATATCATATTTTTCAAGCACTCCCATTAGGTGTGCTGTACCCAGTTTTCTCATCTGGCACTGGATGTCGTCAAGCTCTCTCATCTCCTTATTGAATCTCTTCCCTCTCTCCATAATTGCCTCCAGATCAGCAACATTGTTAAAGTTGCCTGTCACTCTCGGCACCTTTGCAACTATTGCTCTCACACCTTTTTGACGCATCAGGGTTCCGAGTCCCCCTCTGCCGGCCTGTTTCAGCCTAACCTTTCCCCTTTTCATATCCCAGAAGGTGAAATTCAGCATTCCGATCAACGAATGTTCGGCGGCCTTTCCGGTTGCCACGACAGATACATTCATCTTGTCTTTCTCGCTGTCTGCGAACATCTCCAGAAGCTCCTCCCCCAAAAGATGTGAGTCGTAACTGAGCTCCTTTGGAGTTTCGAAGATCTCAACTTTGTGATCTATTCCGTTTATAAGGATGATCACATCTTTGGCGGATATTCCCTGAACCTCCAGAGCATCGAAACCTGCAATTTTCAGGTGAGGCCCAAAATGCCCGCCAACATTACTGTCGATAATTCTCTCTGTCTGTGGAGAGATTGCAACCACGATAGATTTGCCGGCACCGGAATACTGAGTGATTCCGCAACAGGGACCGCCCGAAATCACAATTTCGTTCTCCGGATCCTGCCATTTAGTATCGGGTTTAACCGCATCCCACAACATTTTTAATCCATACCCCTTTCCTCCGATAAACTTCTCTTTTGTCATTGCAGATATCGGTCGTACCTCCATTCTGCAATCTGAGACATTCACATAAAGGCTTTGATCGCTATAGCCTTTTTCCATCGGTTTCCAGGTATATGGGAATGTAGCTAGGAGTTTTCTGTTTTCCTTAACAAGCTTATAGTCCATTTTGATGTTTTTCTGAAATTAATATTTTGTAAATTTACGAAAATTTAACAGCCCGGCAAAACAGAGCTGCTCACATTTCAAAACCGAAATTCCAACCCAAATTATTAACAGATTGGCCAAGTTTATAGAGAAGGGTAAAGCAATATAAAGAAAAATGCCGACGATTAATGAGATAAAACCAGTTTTAGCCCTTAAATGTGTAGGGATAGCAGGGGCCGGCGGTCTGGGATCGAATGTGGCTGCAATGCTTATCCGTTCCGGAGTCGGGAAGCTGATAATTGCAGATTTTGACACTGTCTCACTTCCAAATCTTGGCCGGCAGTTCTTTTTCAAAGATCAGGCAGGTATGCTCAAAGTTGAGGCACTCCGGGACAATCTGCTGAGGATAGAGCCGGATGCTGTTTTGCAGATGCATTGCATAAAAGTCACTCCGGAAAACACACCCCTTCTCTTTTCTACCTGTGATGTCGTGGTAGAGGCTCTGGATGACGCCTCTGAAAAGATGAGCTTTATTTCAGAGATGACATCGCGCTTCCCGAAGATACCACTTGTAGCCGGATCCGGAGTAGGAGGAACAGGGGGATTTGATGAAATTTCGGTTGTAAGAAGCGGCAATTTGTTTATTTGCGGGGATTTTGAGAGTGAAGTTTCGGAAACTCTGCCACCTCTGGCTCCAAAAGTAACTGCTGTGGCAGCTCTGCAGGCAGATACGGTGGTCAGGATATTAATAGGTGATGATATGAGTGAAATGCAATAAAGGTTGTATTTTTAAATGCCGAAAATTAAGATGATAAATGAGAGAAAGTGTAAATATATACTGTGATGAAAGTTGCCATCTTCAAAACGATGGAGAATCTGTAATGGCTATTGGAGCTGTATATTGCCCTGCTTCAAAGAAGAAAGAAATATTTGAAAGGTTATTTGAATTAAAAGAAAAGCATAACCTAATTCCTAAATACAAAAAGCACGAAAAAGAAAATCGCACTTACTACGAATTAAAGTGGAACAAGGTATCAAAGGCTAAAATAGACTATTTCAAAGATGTAATTAATTACTTTTTTGATGATGATGATTTGCATTTCAGGGTCTTGATAGTGCCTGATAAGTCAAAGCTTGATTACGAAAAATTTCATCATACTCATGATACATTTTACTACAAAATGTATTTTGGTATGTTAAAAGCCATACTTAATCCAAGTTTTACCCATTATATTTATATCGACATTAAAGATACCCGAAGTCGTGAAAAGGTGCATAAACTGGAGCAAGTACTAAGAAGTGACAAATACGATTTTTCTAAAGAAATTATCAAACAGGTTCAGCAAGTTCGTTCGCATGAAGTCGAATTGATACAATTGACCGATTTGCTTGTAGGAGCGATTGCTTATATTAATAGGGGAAAAAATGAAAGCAGCCCCAAAAACGAACTAATAGAGTTAATTAAGCACCGTTCAAAATATTCGCTTATAAAATCAACACTTCTGAGGGAATCAAAATTCAATATATTTATTTGGGAACCTCAAAAACCTTATTTCCTATGAGCAGCGATGTACAATTGATTTTCCCAGAATTATTGTATCTCAAGGACTTTAACGGAAATTTTGAAAAGTACTTTGCTGCGGTATATGCAGTTTTTGAGCAAGGTTTCATTAAAACACGACCCCAATATGGCGGGCTTAAAGTAGCTTTCAGAAAATATCCGGAAGTAGATGGTTTACACCGTACTTTTTATCATATTACTCACGAAGGAGAAGATGAACAAAACCGAACGCCAGACATAAGACGGATGGAACGGATTCGCTTTCCCCGGTTTGTAATCGATAATAATAGACATCCCGAGATATTGATCTGGAGAAACACCCGGGGAAAAGATGAGCGGATTTTATTGTTTAACGAAAACGAGAATTACTTAGTAGTTTTAACTCAAAGAAAAGAGTTTTATTTGTTTATTACAGCTTATTATGTGGAAACCAAACACCGGAAACGAACTTTATTGAAAGAGTATGAAACCTATATAAAAACCAAAACCGCTTAGGGAAACTAAACGGCTTTTTATACTCCTTTAACACTTACAACCTTACGGTTTGGTTACTGAGCTGCGACAAAGATAATAGTAAAAAATGAAAAAAGAAAAACTTTTGCTAATTCACCCCCGGATTTGCAGAAAACGCAATTTAAACGGTAACAACACAAGCCAAGATGTTAGCCGAGGACTTTATTAATGGAGATAGAGATTAAGACTATAAAACAGGGTTTTGAGATAAGAGTTAATTAAAATTGGAGATGAAGATAATACTTAATAACAGGGAGGAGCATTTTGAAGGGGATGAGCTTACGATATCCCGGATAATGGAGATCCGCTCCTTTAAGTTCAGAATGCTGGTAGTGAGATTAAACGACAAACCGGTGAGAAAGGAGGACTACTCTGTTACTACTGTGAAGGATGGCGATGATCTTAAGATTTTGCATCTCGTGAGCGGGGGGTAAAATTATTGCTTAAAGAAAGCCTCTCACATAAATGATTCGGCTAATCCGGAAATGCCATATGTCACGAGTTTTTCCTGTAACGCTCATCAAAGATCTCAAGCTGCTGCCTGACCGACTCTTCGTGGATTGCCTCCATTATCAGTTTTAAGAATTGTCTGTCCAGTTTTGCTGCAGAACAGTTTGCCACCCTTTCGGTTACCATCTTTTCATACCGGGCAGGCTGCAATACCGGCATATCGTTTTTGATTTTATAGTGACCTATCTCCCTGGCTATCGCCATCCTTCTGGAAAGTGTGTTTACCAGGTTATCATCCAGTTCGTCAAGCTCCCTTCTGAGCTCCTCCAGCAGTTTGGAAGGAGACTCCTTTTGCCTGATTACCAGTCGCGACAGGATTCCGGCAAATGCAGATGGCGTAATCTGCTGATCTTTGTCGCTCAGAGCGTTTGATGGATCAATATGCACTTCTGTCATCAGACCATCAAATCCCAGATCCATAGCCTGCTGGGAGATGGACTCTATCAGCCCGGAATGCCCCCCGATATGGCTCGGATCGCAAAGCAGAGTAAGAGATGGGAACAACCTTCTGAGTTCAATCGGAATATGCCAGTGTGGGCGGTTTCTGAAAAGCCCTCTTTCGTAGGAGCTGAAGCCTCTGTGAACAGCAGCCACCCTTTTAATTCCATCATTCATCAGCCTCTCGAGTGCTCCTATCCACAATTCAAGGTCGGGATTTATAGGATTTTTGACCAGCACAGGAATATCCACGCCTTTGAGAGCATCTGCAATCTCCTGAACTGCAAAGGGATTTGCGGTGGTTCTTGCTCCAAGCCAAAGAACATCAATCCCCTCCTTTAATGCCATTTCGGTGTGTCTGGTATTGGCCACCTCAGTGCAGGTGATCATTCCGGTCTCTTTTTTGACCTCAGCCAGCCATTTAAGACCGACATCCCCGACCCCCTCAAATCCACCCGGTTTAGTCCGCGGTTTCCAGATACCTGCTCTGAAAATTTTTACCCCTGACTTTGACAACTCCCTTGCTGTAGCCACAAGCTGCTCAGGACTCTCGGCACTGCACGGGCCTGCAATCACTACCGGCCTGGATAGGTTCAGATTATCAATTTTCAAAGGTTCAACCTTGATCATATTTTATCTGTAATTACAGTTTAAAGGTAGTGGTTTTTTAATATCTTTGCCAAAACTGTCTTATGAAATCAAAGAGTATTATTGCCCTGCTGATCTGTTCAGCAGCTTTGTACGGATGTAAATTTATTAAAGCTGATATATTTTCCGGATCGACTCTTGTTTGGGAATCCGGGGCGAACAACTTCTTCAATCAGGAACCGCCAACAACCCTTGACGGGGCAGAGGAGATCATTGTAAAAGGGGAACTGCCAGAAGATCAGGTTGTAAAGCTGAAATCACTTCCCTGGCATTCGGTTACGGTGAGAGAGACGGTAAAAGACGGTGATTCTGCAAAATTTCTGGGTACATTCAGGTATGACGGTTATGCTCTTGCCGATATTCTAAGTTCTGTTAAGATTGACAAAAAGAGCAAAGAGGATTTTTATCCTCCTGTGGATCTTTACATTGAGGTGAAAAATGCAAAGGGGGAATCTGCAGTTTTCAGTTGGGGTGAGCTTTTTTATTCCAGTGATGTCTACAATATTATTATTGCCAAAGCTGCAACAAGGGTGATACCGGGAAAGACGGGCGAAAAGTGGAATCTGCCCGGCAGGATGAAGATTGTTGCAGGGGGAGATATGTTTGCAGAGAGAAACATCTCTGATCCGGTTGAGATAGTAATACGCTCACTGGAAGGAAAGTTTGTGGTAAACAGAGATCCCGAGAAATTTTATTCATCCGAGCTGTTAATTCTCAAAGGAGACTCAGTGTTAACAGTGTTGAAATCCCTGCCCGATGAACTTCCTCTGATATCCAGAAAAACAATATATTACGGACACGGAATGGGGTACAAGGGACCCAGAGTGTTTACCGGCGCAAATATTGACGGTGTTTTGTCGACCCTTTACCCCTCTGATAAAACCTCTCTACGCACAGGATTGGTATGTATAGAGGCTGTTGACGGGTATCGTGCCTCCTTCTCCCTTTCGGAGCTGATAAACAGGATTGACGGAATGGAACCGCTCCTGATGTACGGAATGGGTGGAGAAAAGGGCCGGGAGAGCTTTTCACTCTATGCCTCCCAGGATATGTTTGCCGACAGATCGGTAAAAGGGCTAAGTAAAATTACACTATATTAATTTGTTGCACCAGATTGTCATTTATGGATAAAAGATTCCTGAATCAGATAATCAGTCCAAAACCAATATTAAATGAAAATTTATATGAGAATGATTGCAAGATTTTCCATACTGGCCCTGTTGCTCTCAACTACATTCTCCTGCGGCAACAGGAAGAGAGCTGCTCTAAGTGAGGTCGACGAGCAGATATCCGGAGAACTGATAATCTTTCACGCCGGCTCACTCTCTATGCCCATAAAGGCAATATCCGACTCATTTATGGCTAAGTACCCTAAGGTGAAGATACTGGCAGAGGCATCGGGAAGCATTGATGCTGCCAGAAAGATTACCGAACTTAAAAGGGATTGCGATATAATTGCCTCTGCCGACTATACAATAATTGACAAATTGCTGATACCTGAATATGCGGAAGAAAATGTGAAATTTGCTGCTAACAGGATGTCAATTGTTTACACAGAAAAATCGGCATATGGCAACGAGATCAATTCTGAGAACTGGCCGGAGATACTTCTGCGGGACAATGTCCATATCGGTAGAGCAGACCCCGACGCCGACCCCTGCGGCTACAGAACGATACTCACCCTCAGGCTTGAAAAACAGAGAATGGATAGAAAAATTGCAGCTGGAGCGGCGGCGGCTCTCTCAGGAGAAGTTTTCAAAAAATTCCCGGAAAACCTTCTCTCCAAAGACAATCGCTTTATAAGACCCAAAGAGGTAGATCTGCTTGCACTCCTTGATGTAAGAGCTGTGGACTACATTTTCCTTTACCGTTCGGTGGCTGTCCAGCACGGACTTAAATTTGTCGAACTATCTCCGGAGACAGATCTTTCCAATCCAGAAATGAATAATATCTACAGTCAAGCATCTGTTCAGGTAAGGGGCTCCTCGCCATCAGAAAAGATGGAGATCAAGGGCGAGGCGATGGTTTACAGTGCGGCAATACTTAACAACGCACCAAACAAAAGAGCTGCTCAGGCCTTTATGCAGTATCTGCTGTCACCTGACGGGGGTGGTAAAATTCTGGAGAAGATGGGGCAGCCCCCTGTTGTCAAATAAATTGTTAAAGGCTTCAGCCTAAAAGTGGCACATGTCAGCAAATTTTACAACCTGTTATCGTTGAGCCGTATAGATAATCTTCCAAAAAGTATAGTGTAACCGTTCGTTGAGCCC
>DIXE01000030.1 GCA_002428635.1 Bacteroidales bacterium UBA6088 | reverse complement strand
TTCTTGAAGTATTCCAGGGTGTTGCTCAGTCCCCGGTAGAAGTTTTCCTGCCTTGCATTCGTCATTGCCTCAACATATGTTTCACTGCTAAAAGGCATTGAACAAACCAAGACGTCACACATTACCTTTGCACCGCTCTCTTTATCTATAAAAAACAACTTGTCACCGGCAAAGTCTGCCTGCATGGTATCGCCGGGTATATGTTCATTAATAAAACTTACTTTCCTGCTCTCTGTATAACGCAGCAGAAGATCGCAGAACTGCGAATGGCTGTATCCATCAGGATGTTTTTGCTTATATTCTTGCCAGAGAAGACCTTTGGTTACACCCCTGCGCTTTAATTCATTTGAAAAATATGGCAACTGTGACTCAAAATCTTTTTGCCTGTCACTGACGGGCTTGGGTTCTTCTTCCTTTTTGGGTATGAATAAGGCTGATAACTCTGCATCTCCCAGCCTGAGCAGCTCTGTATAATTTTTTTTGGTATTTTTTATCTGCTCAATGTAGTCAGTGACAGTATGCCTGCCCATCTTCAGATCAGAGCTGATACTCCTTCCGGAGTGTTCGTCCCGGAGCATTTGAATGATTTTTCGAATTCGTAACATGTTTACCCGCTTGTTTGCCATAGTAATCTTATTTGCGATAAAATTACTATGGATGTTATCAAATCCAATCAATCTGCTGGCGCTGTTTCTGCCGGATTGTCAGGTTAAAACCTACTGCTGGAGAGTAAATTATTCCCTAAAAAGTGGCGCCGTTTGCGGCCGGATTTACTGGCGCCGTTTGGACCGGAGAAAGTGGAGCCGATAGCTCCGGATTATTCAATCCGGCACGGATCATCAAACAAATAAAGTAATTACATCTGCTATCTATATAGACTTGGTCAAAAAACAACAAATAACTTTGGATTGAGTGTATAATGTCCAGTTTTTATGCATAAAAACTGGACAAATATATTATATTTGTCCCAGATAATATTGCATGAAAATAACTGATTACATATCATTTAAAATCGACAGGTTCCCGAAAGGATACGTATTCACCTATGCTGACTTTACTGCAGAGGTGAATCAAAAGCAAGCGGTCATCAAAGCATTGAATCGGATGGTGACTGCAGGTAAGATTGCTAAACTTTCCAAAGGTAAGTATTACAAGCCCGAAACAACTCCTTTTGGAAATTTGCTGCCCGACCAGACACAGGTTGTCAAAGATCTACTGGAAGAAAATAACAGAACTGTTGGTTACCTCACCGGCTACAGCATATACAACAGTCTGGGATTAACCACTCAGATCAACAATACAATTCAGATTGGTAAAAATGAAATCCGTCCTTCATTTAAACGAGGTCAATATACCATATCATTCATAAAACAAAAAAACACCATAACCAAAGAGAATACTCCATTATTGCAGATACTTGATGCTATTCGAAACATAAAAAAGATTCCTGATACAACAATCAGCAAATCAAGCAAGCGTCTTTCGGCTATCTTGAAAAATCTATCTGATAGTGAAAAATTCACCCTGGTTCGGTTGGCCTTGAAGTATTCGCCTTCTGTCAGGGCATTACTGGGCACGCTACTTGACAGCATTCAGGCTGATGATTTTGCTACACCTCTTTATAATTCTTTGAACCCTGTTACCAAATACAAGCTTCCAGGTCTTAAAATTATATTCCCGGTAGCTGATAAATGGAATATTGTATGAATCTGCATCACAACATTCAACTCTTTTCTCAAACACTGAGAGCAGCGTCACAATATCTAAAGATAAATCTAGGATTTGTGGAGAAGGACTATTGGATAACATTGGTTCTGCAAAGACTTTCAGCTAGTCGGTTTAGCGATGAGGTGGTTTTCAAAGGAGGAACATCTCTCTCAAAAGGATACCGGCTTATTGATCGATTCTCTGAAGATGTAGACTTAGCAATTATAAACGTGCCCCAAAAATCAGGTAATGAAATTAAGACAATCATTCGACATATTGAAAAGGAGATAACAGAAGAGCTCTCAGAAATACAGGAAGAAGGTATTACAAGCAAAGGTTCCCGATTCAGGAAATCACTTTATAAATATCCGTCCATACAGAGAAACAAGATCAATAACAGGATTATTATTGAAATCAATCCATTTTCAAACCCTATACCCTTTCAGAAAAGGATTATTCAAAGTATGGTTTTTGATTTTCTTAACCAAACGAATAATTGGTCCTACATTGAAAATTATCAGCTACATCCTTTCGAAATCAATATTCTGAACAAAGAACAAACCCTTGTAGAGAAATTGGTTTCACTCATCCGTTTTTCACTCGACGAAGAACCAATAATTTCTGTTTCCGGAAAGATTAGGCATTTCTACGATTTATATTATTTGGCAAATGATGATGAATGTATTCAGAGCATACAGTCAAACTCATTTAAGCAGCAATTCTATACACTTTTGGAGCATGATAAGGAATTGTTTGACGAGCCACCCGGCTGGAACAAAAAAACGGTTACGGAATCTCCGTTGATACTCAATTTTGATTCCGTATGGAGCAAAATAAAGGTCAATTATCAATCGGAGCTATCGGCTTTAGCCTATAGTCCAATACCTGATGAAAAGGAGATTGCACAAACATTTAATCGCTTAATAACACTAATTGTCTAACAATAGAGAATTTTTCATTAGCAACATATACTATATATCATAAGTATTCAAAAGTTTTTACATATGTCAATTTTTTCTAAAATTTGGCACTCCCTGGCTCACATGGGCGGTCAGTAGCAAAAATTTATACAATCGGCTTTTGAAACAAACTGGGTGGTTCCCCTCGGGCCGAATGTGGATGGTTTTGAGGGGGATCTGGAGGCTTTTCTGGGTCTTCCGGAGGGGCGTGTGGTGGCGTTGAATTCGGGGACGGCGGCGATACATCTGGGGCTTATTCAGCTGGGGGTTGGCCCGGGGGACGAGGTGATCTGCCAGTCTTTCACATTTTCGGCTTCGGCCAACCCGATTGCCTATCTTGGGGCTAGGCCGGTCTTTGTGGATAGTGAGGCCGAGACCTGGAATATGGATCCGGCTCTGTTGGAGGTGGCCATTGAGGATAGAATGAGGGTGACGGGGCAGAAGCCTAAGGCGATTATTCCGGTGCATCTGTATGGGATGCCGGCTAAGATGGACGAGATTCTGGAGGTAGCCCGTGTACAAGACCCCTATTAATTGGA
>DIXE01000033.1 GCA_002428635.1 Bacteroidales bacterium UBA6088 | reverse complement strand
TTTAGTCATGGATGTTTCATAATATTTATATTATTAATTGTAAAAAGTAAATTAAACCCGGAGGGCTATTAATTATTTCAATGTTTAGTGTAGATCTGCATATTTTAATTTATCAGGACAATCTAATTAAATTTCACTATGGGATCAATCTCTTTAATTTCTCCGTCTTTTGTTTGGACTTTCCATTTTTTACGGGAGAGTATCTCCTTTATCTTTTCTTCGGTTATTCTTTGTGTGTCGTAATAAATTCTTATCACTGGATCGTCCTGGCTATTAAGGGTTGTTTCCAAGCCCATAAGGCCTTCGTTTTGCGACAGATAATTAGCCAGTGTCGGAAGAGCTCTTATAACCAACGGCTTGTCAACATCCGGATAAACTATATCAAAAAATGAAAGTGTACCTGTATCAATATTGTCGTCAAACATCTTTTTATAAGGGCGGAACAACATCTCAAGCAGTGCCCGTTTAGAGATGGTATCAATTTTATTTTCTGCTTTTACAAACCTAAAATCCACACTCTCTTTTCTCACTTTTCCACCGTGCATCATTATCTCCATCTCTTTCATCTCCACCGTTTTTTTAATATAATCCAAATCAATAGGTTCATTAACATCAAGGTAGAGGCTAAGGGTAAGAGGTTCTGAGTATTTTGAGACTAATCCGTAGTATTTTCTTCCGCCGGAGCGGAACTGCAGACCGAGATAATTTACATCCACAGAGGCCGGCATATTTTCTGTATAAAATGTAACAACAGCAATTTTGCTAACCGCTTTTCCCGGGTGTGAGATTTTAAATTTAACGGGGGTGTATATTGATCTTCTAATATCTTCCGGAGATATCACTTCCGGATTGTATAGTATTACAGCCCTGTGTTTTTGAATATATGTTTTTACTCCATATACCCCATCAATGTTATTTATCTTTTTGACAAAATTCATAGAGCTGGCGTAACACTTTATTGTTCTTAATCCTGATATTTCAAAGGATTCTGTTTTTATTGAGTCATAATTACCCCACTTGACATCTATCATTGGCATCTCCCAACGCTTCCCAATGAATATCCCTGCAAAGACTAGCAGCAAAATGACTGCCGGAATAAACCAATGAAAACTTTTCTTTCTGTTTACAGACAACGCTGAGTATTTGCATCCGGCGATACAATCGCAACACATTGTGCAATGTGGATGAGTAACTGTCTCAACTTTATTGACAGGAATATTATAAGGACATTTTGCAACACACTCTTCGCAGTTCGAGACACATTTTTTTGTGTCTCTTTTGATTTTCATCAAAGGGAATAGATTTAAGCGATCGGGCAACAATATTTCGCAGATGTAACCGGAGATACATAATGAAGCAAACAAATATTGCCAGGACAATGTATATCCGGCAACTGACGCGGCCAGGTATAAAATAAATATGATAAGAGTTAAGATGAAATACCTTAATATATTACTTATGGCTCCCAGGGGGCAAATATACCTGCACCAGAACATCCTTATAAAAAAGCTCCCGATAATCAACAGATAAATGGCAGTCAATACAGGCCATAAGTTTATCTCTCCCTTGAAGCCGGTGATTAAAGCATAATAAGGATCGAACTGTTTGCAAAAAAGCTCAGAAGAGGATATAGAATAGTAAAACACAGTAAAGAGCAACATATACTTTATGGCTCTCAATATTATATCTGTCACGGAACGATCTCGTATAGTAATCTCTCTTATGTTCAGATATTTTCGCAATTTTGACAACAGCTCGTTAAGGAATCCGAGAGGGCATAGATATGAACAGAATAGTTTGCCTGCCAGAATGATTAATAAAGCAAGCAGTATTCCCATTGTAATCTGCGCTGTTGACATATCGCAGGCAAGGGAGTGATTCACTCCAAAAGAGGCAAATGCCTGAAGGCCACCGTATGGACAATATGCCTCGGGGTTAAAAGTGCCTTTTCTGCCAAAAAGTAGAAGCATTACAAAAATCAGCACAATTACAGCCGATTGGATTATTACCCGTAAGTGATTGCTTTTTAATTTCATAACTACAAAAGTTTAGTTTAAAAATTATTCCGGAGAACAAAGGCAGGAACTAACGGATGCTTTAAGTGAATGACTAACCAATAAACTAAGATGAAAAAATTTTGACCACTCGTGGTTTCAGTTATTCCCACCTTTGTCTGCCGGAACAGGGGTTAAAAATATAACAATAAAATGTTGTTTACAAGCAGTTTATAACGGCGTGCGAAAAAGTACGCTTTTTGGGGAGATATTATTCAGATATACAAAAACATAGCCTCTGGCTCCGTGCGAAAAGAAACGCTCTGAATTTTCAATTCCAGAGAAAATGAACTATTTTAAAATTTTTCAAAATTGCCTGATTTTCGAAACAGGAGCGTTTCTTTTCGCACGGAGACGACAGATAGATCTCTATATACCAATACGATAAACACAAAAAAAGCGTACTTTTTCGCACGCGGGTAAAAATCCTTTGTAATTGAGGATTATATTACTTATTTTTAGCGGAGTATAATCAATAAAATGTTTTTATTATGAAAAAGATTTTAAAACTTATCACAGTAGGAATTCTGTTTGTTCTTCCATTTACATTTGCCAGCCTATCTCACATTCGGGCAAGTGAGTATTTTTCAGTTAATGATGATCCACCATCATTCTTTTATACCATTTACATTGATCAGGATCTGTGCACTAATTGTGGAGATTGTATTTCTGAAGACCCTTATGGGTATTTACTACCTAACATAGATGAAACGCCTGGAGTCTCATTCTATGGGAGAAAAATCGTTTTCAACGCAACAGCTTACGAGGGAATAGTATATAATAATATATCTCTAATATGCCCTGCTGAAGCATTCGTATTTGGTTTATATGAAGAGTAAGTATAAGAAAGTAGAAAACAAGAACATTATGAGATGGTTAATAACAGTATTGTTTTTCCTTCCTGGCCTGCATCTTAATGCTCAGTTACTGTTAATTACGGATACTACCGAATGCAAAATTGTCCTCAGTGAGTTTTGTCAAAAAAACAAACTCTCTGATGATACCTTCGAGCAGCTTAAAGGGATATACTTTTGTTACTTTAAAGAGCGTTACAGGATTGCGATGAGTATGCCTGAAGGAGGACATATCTCATCCTCTTCTCCTGAAGCTATTGAATGGCAAAAAAATAACGCAAAATGCATGAATATGATCACTGAGCTGCTTGGTAAAAGGCTTACAACAAAACTGGAGGATTTTATCTATGATTACAACCTGAAAAAAAGAGAAGCGAAAATTAAAGAACAGAAAAACCGAAAGAAGAGATGAGAAGCAAATTTTCTTTTTCGCTGGCTTTATTACTTACTGTATTTATTTGTACTGCTCAGGATAGAAACGGATACTCGGTAAACGGGGCAGTCAGGGATGGATATAATGAACCGTTGTTTATGGCCAGTGTTGTTTTAAGAGACAAATACAACAAGCTACTTGCCATCGCCTCCACTGATGAACGGGGAGAATTTGCCATATCAACTCCCGACACCTCAAAACCGGGTTTTCTGGTAGTATCCTTGGTTGGGTACAGTGCCTACAGGAGGGAACTTGCGTTTGGCTCTGCCCGGAACCTGTCTCTGGGGACAATAACATTAAAAGAGAATGCTGTACTGGATTCTGTAGTCATAACAGCCCCGAGAATTATCCGGACCACTGACGATGCGTTTATCTATGATGTGGAGAAAGATCCGGCCGCTAAAAATACAAAAATATTGTTCCTGCTTGAAAAGCTTCCTTTTATAGAGATCGGGCACAACAACACCCCTTCAATATTTGGAGGGAGCACAAAAATCAAATATCTGTTAAACGGAAAACCCAATATTCTTCTTGATAATCCTGCCCTGGTAATGAGACTTATTACCGGAATCAATATCAGGTCAATTGAGTTAATACCCAATCCGCCGGATAATTACATCTACTATGATGCAGTTATAAATATTATAACAAGAGCTCCCCTTTTCGACGGGGTCTTATTGGGAATTAAAAGCAACAGTAACTTATCAGGTCAGGAATTTTCACTGGGACCTATGTTGGACATTGTTACTAACATTAATAAATTCTCGTTGGTTTTAAATGGAACATACAGCTTACAGTCCTCTCTTAAGGATCAGAATTTGCTTACATTCAGGGAAGACCTTACTCAGCAGGGAGAGATAATCCCTTTCACGCGCATACAAACAACCAGTCTCTCAAATTCTTCTTCACATATTTACAGAGCACTTCTTGCCTGCGGATATGACCTGTCCAAAAAGCAATATCTAAGTCTGACCGGATTTATATATGGTACATCTTCTGTCTCCAACTCATTTTCTGTAAATACCTTTGCCGGAAATCTGCAGAATTATTACAACTCAGAATCAAACTACTCTGGAAATTCATTGGCACTGGATTTGAAAGCAAGTTATAGTAACAGAGTCATAAGAGAGAAGGGTTTTAATATTGATTATTCATTAAGTATCGACAACGGTAATTCGGAGAACAGGTACAAACTTAAGCCTCTGAACGACTCAACCTTGTCTAATAAACTCAATGCTAACGATAAAATTAAGCATACAATCAATTCAGAATTCAACCTGCCTTTTGGAAGGAATAATTCCATCACCGTTATTGCAAATTATAATCTTTTGAACAATAAAACCTACGGGGATCTTTATTATTATGATTTTCTGGAGAATGTATGGACAGTAGAGCCGAATAAAACAAATTATGTAAAAAATCTGCAGCACAATGCTGAGATTCAGAGCGGGTATTCATTAAAAATAAAAAAGAGACATACTCTATCTTTAAGGGTAAATTTAGCCCTCTGCGATAATACCTATTATTTGCAGAGGTCATCAGATGAGGGGATACACAACACCTACTGGATTCTGAATCCTTCTTTTACATATTCAATAATACCAAAATTTGGACAAAACATTAAATTCCTATACAGAAGAACAAGCAAACTCCCAACTATAAGGCAAATAAATCCCTATGTAAATGATCTTGACCCTTTGAATATTTCTACAGGTAATCCCTATCTTAAGCTGGAAAAGACAGACAACCTCAACCTCTCACTTATGTTCCAAAGAGTCAGATCAAGAATCAGTTTTACGGCAAATTACAGCCATACCTGGAACTCTATAGAAAGATACAGTTTTATAAATCAGGATGGAGCAAATGTCTCTACTTACGATAATATCGGCAGTAAAGATATCTGGTCAGCCAGGATGAACTACTCCTATTCGTTTAACAGACGGTTTAAATCAACCATGACAGGATCATACACCAGATCATATTACAATGTTCAGGGCAGGTCCAATGTTGTAGATGGCTTTTTAGGGATGCTTCAGGGAAGCTATAGTCTGGACAGGTTGCTTATGTTATCAGCAGATTGTTCGTTAATTCCCACCCGCGAAGATGATATGATGCAAAGTGCAAAGACTTATTATAATCTGACCTACAACATAAAACTGAGCGGGAATTCAAAAAATATGAGATTTAACTGGTTTGTTATGATCAATGATATTTTAAAATCAAACAAAAAGTCCTCATTCCTAGATGTTTATAACAATACACGGTTCTATACGGAAAAATTTATTCCCGGCAGGGCAGTGATGGTTTTAATCACATTTTCTGTCGGGAATGTTAAAAATAAACAATTGTATGAGAGCACAAGCTCTTTAGCAGGAGCTCAGTAGATAACAGACAAGAACTCTATCTGCCTCCCCTGTATCCTCTGCCTTGCTGGCCTTGTCCGGCATTGCTTCCGGGAGTATTTCCGTTTGAAGTGAATGTGCATTCGCCACCGGAATTAACTGCACCTCTCCTTTGTCCTTCGCCATTGAGCCTGTTACCGCGGTTGGTTGTCTGACCTTTGTTCAGATATCTGTATCTTTTGCCCTGCTCAAAGCCTTTGGCAATTATTGCGGAATATTGCTCCTGTGACATATACTGAGCTGTGTATTCTCCTCCGAGTGCGGTTATCTGGCGTATAGCTGCCTTAAAATGATTTTCTGAGGCTTTCAGAAGATTCTCAATAACAATTGCAATATTGTCATTTTCTATATCTTCCAGCACTTTGCCGAATGATACTATGTTCTCTTCTTCCAGTTGTGCCATTACTTTAAATGCTTCAAGTGCTGTCTCTCCTTTTATTAGCAGA
Source organism: Bacteroidales bacterium UBA6088 (assembly GCA_002428635.1). Classification (GTDB taxonomy): domain Bacteria; phylum Bacteroidota; class Bacteroidia; order Bacteroidales; family UBA932; genus Bact-08. Next base: position 17,698 of record DIXE01000033.1, on the reverse strand, counting down.
GAATCATACATCTGTTGGCGGGTGGGATCTGCAAATTTTCCGTATTCACCAATTTCGGGATAATCAATCTCATAGTAACTCAACAGCATTTCAACCGCTCTTATATGGTTGGATTCGGCTTTTGAAATATTTTCAAATGCTTTAAGTTTGAATTTCTCAAAAAAGGCAAAATAGAGATCACGGGCAACCTTTTCATCTTCTCTTACAGCATATACAAATTCAATTTCATTTGCAGTGAGGTCTGCAGTTGAATCAAACGGAGGTGTTACACCTGCGGTGATGAACGTGGTGGTTCCATCGCTCTTTACCATAATCATTTCCATCGGTGTCCCGGACATCATAAGCTCCGACGGGTCCAGAGAATCATTCTTTGTACAGGAAAATAGTGCTGCCGGTATCAGCGTAAGCAATAATGCTTTTTTAATAAATTCTTTTTTCATGGCTAAAAATTTTAATAATGTTATCCTACTTTTAACATTATACCGCACAGTAGAGAAAACACCCTACATAAAACTGGGTAAAATTTAATTTTTGAAAGAAATTTTTAATTTTAGAAGGAAATTTCAAGATATAGAGTGGGAGTGAAGGGAATGGACTCGGAGTACAAATTCTGAAGAGATGAACTTTGGCCTCCCCCTGCCGGGATTGACAGTACTTCAAGGGTTTTTCTGTTTTCTGTATTTAAAAGATTCAGAATGGATATTCCGGCTCTGAATGCAGCTTTGCTGATTTTGAAATTATATGTGGTAGAAATATCCAGCCTGCTGTATCTGCTGCTTCCCAAATAAGAATATTTCCCGGTTCCGTACCCGTTGAGGTACCCCTCTCCGTAAACATAAGAGCTGCTTATCCATACCGGTGAAAGGTTCAGAAGGAATCCCGATTTAAGCTCAAGAGGGTTGTATTTGTACTCTCTTGTATCGGAGTAACTTTCTGTAACTCTGGCAGCAGTCATTGAGGCAAATATCTGGCTGCCTTTTCTCTCCCATTTCAGGAACAGATCAACACCGCTTATTTCTGCATCTCCCTTTTTAACCGCAGGAAAGTTACCTGTCATAATTATCTGGGAGATTCCCTCCGTCTTTCTGTCAAATCCTTCGAGGGATATGGTCAACGACCGGCTGTTAAAAGATGTGCCGATAATTGTGTGCACAGATCTCATTACAGGATACTCATTGTCGCCAAGTATCTGCCAAATTGAGACAGGTGCAATGTCTTCATATATGACGGGCACTTTTCCCAGAAACTGGTTGTAAATGCCCCAGGCTCCTGACAGGGAAATTTTTTCTGTAAGATTTACAGAGGCAGAGACTCTTGGCTGTATGTAAAACTCTCCTCTGTACAGATCTCCTCTTGTCCCTGCAGAAACAGATATGCCCTTGAATGACAGTTTCTCGTTAAAAAAGAGAGCACCTCTTACCCCGCCGTAACCGGATTCCTCTTTTTCTGCTGACATATAATTTGCTTCTATGCCGGCCTCAAAATCCTCCCCCTGCAGCAGCCCGAACTTATGGGCGGCTTTTACTCCGCCCTCTTTAAGTGAGTTTTGTGTATTAAGGGAGTAGTATGAAGATTGTCTGTTCTGCCTTATTACTTTGTCTCTTTGTGTATCCAGCATTGATAAATTTCCCGATAAATAGGTGATTGAACCGTTTTTGTGAGGGATGTCAATTGCTGAGGAGAATGTGAGCTGATTATTGTTCTCAGAGGCATCCAATACATTGTCTTCATCTTCGAGAGAATAGCTAAACCGGTCTGTAGCGTAGTTCAACGATGCAAAATACTTTCCTCCTCCGCTCATATCCCCGGAGTACCTTATAATGGCATCTCTGTAACTGTAGTCAGGAGTTACATAAACCTCCTCCCGGCTGTTCCCTCGCGAAGGATTTCCGTTTCCATTACTCTGGCTGGAATTACCTCTGTTTCCATAAGGGTTGAGGCTGGAGATGTCATAAAGTCCGTAATATGTCTGCCGGTAAGATGCTGCCACAACAGACCTGTTATTTGTGGGAACAGATCCAAAAATGTTAAGGGTCAAATTATTGATGTTGAGCTTTAACTCCGGTTTATTTCTGTTGCCTCCGATTCCTGCAATTTGTGCAATGGCTCCTGTCTGGTTGCCGAATTCAGGACCGTACCCTCCTTTATAAACTTTAACTTCGTTTACCATAAACGGATTAACAGCACTTATCTGCTCGTTGTAGCCATTCATTGAATACAACTTTGCCCCGTCAAACAATACTGCGCTTTCTCCCGGCTTGCTGTTCCAGACAGAAAATCCGGCAGGCTCACCTGCTGCGCGCACTCCGGGCATCAGTCTCAAAAGATTGAAAAGAGAGTTGTCTCCGTTTCCGGGAAGATATCCTGCAATCGAATGGTTCAGTCTCAGGATGCCGGCCCTTTCTCCTGTTTGCAAAGCGTTGCCTGTACTGTACCCTTCTATAAGCAGTTCCCTGAGTTCGAGGTTAATCTCAGACATTTTTATGGAATGATTTGTCCCTCCTGTCAGGAGTGTGTCGAGTACTCTGTATCCCAGATAGTAAAAAGTAACCAGTGAATCATTGTCCCTAAGCAAAACATTGAAATATCCGTTTACATCAGATAAAAACTTTCTTCCGCTCAAAACAATCAGGGTGTGGGGGAGTCTTTCCCCCGAAATTTTATCGGATATTGTGCCGCTGATACTATATTTTGATTGCTTTGAAGAGATTACAAGTACATTGTCTATTTTTGTGATTATCAGTGGGAACCTTAAAGCCAGAAAGGTTATGGCAGATTCAGGGCTGGAAAAAAGGGTGTCTGCTGTTACAATGTATTGCTTTAACTCTTCCGGGTCAAACGAGACCGAAACGGATGAGTTGTCGCGGATATAAGTCAATGCATCGCTGAGCGGCTTTTGAGTGAAAGTCACTTTTATCTCCTGTGCCTGCAAAGATGTGCAGGAGAGGAGAAGCAGACAGAATATCACCGCTCTCTGAATATAATTCAATCTCTTCCTTTTACAATTTTATATCCGTCACCAATTTTTTCAAAACTCAGCGAAAAGGGGAGGGTGATTATGGAAAGCACCTTTTCGGGTGAGCCTGTAGCCGAAAAATTCCCTGTGTAATAAAGTTCCTCCGGATGGTTGAACTCGATTTCAATTCCGTACTGTCTTGAAACCTCACTGAATACCTCTTTGAGCGGGGTGCCGGTAAAGTAGAACTCTCTCTTAATCCAGGCCTGTGAAGTTGCCACTGCTGTTGCCGGAATAGTCTCCGGGTGAGACTCTTTTCTGAATTTTATTCCTTCACCTTCTGCGAGTGTGGTCTTAACCGCTGATCCCTCCTGTGAAAGAGTGCTTTTCACTTCGACTTTGCCGGTTATGCAGGATACAGAAAAATTACTGTTCCTTGAATAGACATTAAAGCTTGTTCCCAGAACCCTCACGCTTCCGTTGTTACTCTTCACGGTAAATGATGAACCTTTTACAACTTTGAAGAACACCTCTCCGGTCATCTTCACATTTCTGGAAATCATCCACAGCAATGGTCTGTAGCTCACTTTGCTATCTGCGTTCAGAGTCAGCATAGATCCGTCGGGCAATTCCCGGCTTGTATGCTCACCGGAAGGGGCAGACACACTGTGGGTGTAGAGCAGGGGGACCATAAGCAAAACCACAATAGCTGCTGCATAATAGAGACTATACCTCATAAAACGAACCTTAAAAGGTCTGGCCTCTGTGAGCTTCTCAAAATGGGAGTCCCATATCTCACGACTGCTTTTGCTGAACTTTGGTTCTATTTTAAAGTTGTTTTTCATTTTGGCTACATCTTAATCTTTAAAATTTTTCTTCAATATCCCAAGGGCTCCGCTTATCCTCTTTTCCACTGACTTGACGCTTATGTTGAGCCTTTCTGATATCTCCCTGTAATTGAGATTTTCGTTCCGGCTAAGAAGAAATGCCTCTCGTTGTTTTTCAGGTATAGAAATCAATACATCTGAATATCTCTTTGCCAGTTCGTTGTACTCAAGATTCTGTCCCGGGTTAAAATCTCCTGGTTCAGATACGACAGAACTTACATAATTCAGTTCTACTTTTTTTCTTCTCAACTTGCTTACAATCATATCTGAAGCCATCTTGTACAGTAAAGCCTTATCATTATCGGGATCCAGGTTCATTCCCTTTTCCCATATTCTGGTAAAGAGGTCCTGTGCAACATCCGATGCGAGGTCGGCGTCTGAGCACCTATAGTACAGATAACGCCTTATTGCATCAAAATGTGTTTCAAAAAGCTTTTTGAACTCCTCTTTACGCAAAATCTTCAGCTTTTGTTAATATACCGTTTATCCTTATGGATACCCTACTGCTAATTTAAGAATTTATTACGACAGAATTGCCGGTCTGGTTGTAAAAGACATTGATGTCAGAAAGCTCCCTTTTGATTAACAAATAGTTATCAATGCCGGTGCAGTGGCAGACGCCTATCGAACGGGGTGAGAGAGCTTTTAGCTTATCTGTTATGACTCTCATTTTGGTTGCTGTTGCGGTTCTTGTATGGAACCCTCCAAGTATCAGATCAATGGGCAGGCCGAAATGGCTACTTGCAGTTTCTGCAATATTGGTTATACCATTATGGGAGCAGCTGCTTATTACAGATATATGTTTCTCTCCTTTGAATGCCAGATAAAGTTCGTCTGCAAATTTGTCCTCTCCGTCGTAACTTGTATCTGCAGGGTTGCTGACTGTTATGTCAGGCATAATATATAAGTTGCCATCCAGCTCCATCAGGGATGTTATCTCTGTGACCCTCCCCTTTAAAGATGTGATTTCCGGGATACTACCTTCCGGATATAACAATCGCCGGTATTTTGGGGTGAGAGCACCCTTCTTTACAATAACCTGTGCTTTCTTGTTGATTTTGAGTAGGGAGGATAGCCCCCCGGTGTGGTCGTAATGGCCGTGGCTTATTACAATTGTGTCAATGTCATCAAGATTGACATTGAGTTGTTTTGCATTGTGGATTAGAATATCGCTCTGCCCGGTGTCGAAAAGAATCTTTCTACCCGGAAACTCAATATAGAGTGAGAGGCCGTGCTCGGCAAGCAGGCCTCTTTTCTGGACACAATTTTCTACAAGGGTGACAATTTTCACCTTAGTATCAGCATTAGTTGAGCACAGGTTTAAGTGATTTGTAGTCAGTTTTAAGGAACGTTGGTGAATCGGGCTTTCCGATAAATTCTCCGTTTTTTCCCAAAAACTTCTTTTCAGGGTCGTACTCCACCCCCAGCTTATCAAGCAGAGGTTCCACTGCTACCTGGTGGACCTGAAATCCTATATCCCAGGGGTCAAATCCCAATAGCAACCCTGCCAGCTCTTCGTAGGTAAGCACGGGTATCCCGAAACCATCTTCTCCGTATGTCACTCCATCCATTTCTGAGATAACATACTGCCAGCGGTCGATAAAGAAATTGCAACCCGGGCAGTTGGTAATTATCACATCCGGCTTGTAAGGCTTCATTGAGTCGAGCTTCTTTTTTGTGTTGGTAACAGAGTAACCTCTGTTCGATTTAAGCAAGTATTGTCTGAAACCAAATCCGCAGCAGTGGCGGCGCTCAGGGTAATCAACCTGTTCTCCTCCCCACTCATCTGTCAGGCCTGCAAGCACATATGGGAACTCCGCGCCGCCGATCCCTTCACTGGGAAAAATCTTTGAGTAATGACACCCTATGTGGTCCACAACTTTGATGGGTTCCCCGGTAAAGCGGTTTGTAAGTCTGTATTTAAGCCTCTCGCCAATCTCCTTTCTGAATTTATATATCAGGTCACTTGTATGGACAAAGTTTTTAGGAATTTCGAAGGTCCTGCCGGTTGCCTTGTATAATGCATCTCTGGTCTGCCGGAGTTTATCAGGATGATGCTTCCAGGTCTCCAACATCTCCATATATATTCCGAATGAGGTTACACAGGAGCAGGTAAAATTATCGTATCCGGCCTCTGTCATAAGGGAGAACTGTCTTGCAACCACTGTCATTGTAGTTTCCATCGGTATAATGCCTGAGTGATAGGCAATTCCGGTACAGGTGGTTTGACGGGGATCGTCATATATCTCTTTACCGGCCACTTCTCTTATTATTTTCAAAAACAGATCTTCAGCTGCGGGGAAAATATTCTGACGGATACAGCTTCTGGCAAAATAAAACTTGTCATCAGCTATCTCTTTTTGATAGCCCTCCCAGGCTTTGTTGTGTGATATTTTTGCCATAGTGTTACTTTTCATAAACTTTCATAAAATATTCATCTCTCTTTTCTGAGAACTCTATACCCTCACTATCAGCCACCTCTTTACTGTATTTCTCGATTTTGTCCATTCGGGCCTGCCCGCCTGTAACATCAAATATCTTTTGCAGATCGTCAAGAGATTCCTGAGAAATCTTTCTGAGCGCTCCGCTTCCTGATTTGTTGTAATTGGCTCCCAGTCTGGCAAGTACTGACTCTCTGTTCTCTCTCATCCACTTCCAGACAGGGCCCTGTTCCGGATACATTTCATTGTTAACCTCATCAATATAAACGCAATATCCATATTGGAGAATATGATCACCAACAGTTCTTTTAATTGCAAGCTGCCTTCTGCCTTGTTCGCTCTCAATAAAATACCCTTTTTCAATAGACATAGCCCTGAGAGCCTGAATGATATAGCAGGGAGTATTGCCCCTTGGACAACGGGTTTTGCACGAGAGACACTCACCGCATCTCCAGATCATATCCCCTTTGAGTAACTCTTCAATCTCTCTGTCGTCGCCCCGTTGTACAATCTCAAGTATGACTCTTGGGTCATAGTCACTCACCTCAGCCGCCGGACAGATTGCAGTACAGGTTCCGCAACTGATACATCCGTTCAGCCCTTCGGCGAATCTCAAATCTTTTTTTAGTTCTTCAAACAGGCTCATAATTTTTTTATTTTTCCAGTGTATAGGGCCAGGACATTATTCCACCCTCAAGTACCCTTACATTCTTGTAGCCGTTGGCTTTTAGAATCAGGGCTGCTTCGTATCCTCTGAGGGAGATCTTGCACCAGGTAACAATAGGAGTGTTTTTATCTTCCGGCAGTTCGTTTAACCTTTTTCTCAACTGACCGAGAGGAATCAGCACCTCACCCAACCCAAGTCTCAAAACCTCAAATTCATTTGGATTTCTTACATCCAACAGGAAGAGATTCTCTTTCTGCTTAACGCTGTTCTTGAGTTGTGAGGCATTTATTCCCTGCATTTTTCCGCTGAGTTTGTTCTGCATTATGTGGGCGGTTGCAATGCTGTGGTCAATTGCAAGTGAGAATGGGGGAGCATAGGGAAGATCTGCGTTTACCATATCCTCTACATTGAATTTTGCTTTAATGGCCATTGCCCAGATTGCCAGCTGTTTACTAACATCTCCCGGTCCTATTACCTGCGCTCCGATTATCCTGCCATCTTCCTTTTTAACCACTAGCTTGGTTATCAAAAGCTTACCTTGCATAAATCCGGGTTTGTCCAGGCTGGCATTTATTACAGTTTCAATATCTGTTATCCCGGCCTTTACCGCATTTTGTTCTGAGAGGCCGATGGCACCTACGCCGTAATCAAAAACTTTGCAAATACCACTCTGAATCACTCCGGGGAATTTTTTGACATTGCCCGATATTACATTCTCACCTGCCACTCTTCCCTGAAGGTTTGCAAGATCGCCGTATGGTGCGTGTACACTTATGCCGGAGATGAGGTTGTTAATCTCTATGCAGTCTCCGACTGCGTAAATATCAGGATCATCGGTTTGCATATATCCGTTTACCTTAATGCCGCCTGTGGCACCGGTTTCAAGGCCTGCGTCAGCAGCCAGTTTTGAGTTAGGGGTAACACCTATAGCCAGAACAGCCAGTTCACAGGGTATCTCGGTTCCATTTTGCAGTTTGACTGCAGTAAGCTTTCCTTCTTTACCGATAAATGCCGATACACCGTTTTTCAGAATTACATTTGCTTTGGTTTGAACATACTTCTCCACGATTTTAGCCATCTGATCATCCAGAAAAGTGAGAAGCTGAGGCAGCATCTCCACGAGGGTAATCTCTATACCGGCCAGATTGAGGGCTTCGCAGGTCTCTATCCCTATAAGTCCGCCGCCAATTACAACTGCCTTTTTTATCTTACCCTCATCTCTTACTTTTCTTAGATAATCGGCATCCTGCAGCGACTGAAGTGTGGTAATGCCATCGAGATCAATTCCGGGTATTTGAGGTTTTCGGGGAGTTGCACCGGTAGCAATTATTAGCTTGTCATAAGGTTGAATGTTCTTTTCTCCGTTTTCCAGATTAATGTAATTTACTGTCTTCTTTTTTCTGTCAATTGATTGAACTTCACATCTTACTTTGGTTTCAATCTTTTTTGCATTCCAGAAGAACCTGGAATCCCTTATTACGCCTGCAGGGGAGCATAGAAGCTGGTCCCTGTCATCAAAGAATCCTCCGATATAATAAGGGTAACCACATGAGGCCATTGAGAGGTCGGATGCCTTTTGAATAATGGTGATCTCTGCATTTTCATCCATTCTTCTGGCCTTTGAAGCTGCTTTTGGTCCTGCAGCCGATCCGCCTATTACTACTATTTTCTTGCTCATAAATTTATTATTAAAATATATTTATTACGGCAGAGCCTCTGTGAGCATTCTAAATGCTTCGCTGACCTGAGGGTCAGAGAGCAAATCACCCATTTTGCCTTCATCACAGGTTGAGCTCATCGTTTCAGTTACAGGTATTTGGGCTAACAGGGGGATGTTAAATCCGGATGCCAGCTTTTCTCCTCCACCTTTCCCAAAGATAAAATATTTTTCGTCAGGATGTTTACCTGGGGAGAACCAAGCCATATTTTCTACAATTCCGAGTATCTTAATTCCTATGGTTTTGTTACTGTACATATTCATTGCCTTCTCAACATCGGCTACAGAGACCTGCTGCGGAGTAGTTACAAATACAACTCCATCTGCTTCAAAGCTTTGCAGCAGGGTTATATGAATATCTCCTGTTCCCGGCGGTGTGTCAATTACAAGATAATCAAGGTTCCCCCAAAAAGTGTTATTGATTAACTGCTTCAAACCGCTGGCAGCTAAAGGTCCTCTCCAGATGACAGGTTGTTTGGGATCAATAAGAAATCCTATTGACATTAGCTTTATCCCAAATTTTACAAAGGGGACAAGGTATTCCTGTCCATTCTTTTCAGTAACAAAGGGTTTTTTGTCTACAAGGTTGAACATAAGCGGTATAGAAGGTCCGTAAATATCTGCATCCAGCAGACCAACAGAATGTCCTTCACCGGCAAGGCTCATTGCGATACCTGCAGCAACAGTGGATTTCCCAACTCCGCCCTTGCCAGATGCCACAACAATTATCTTTTTTATGTTTCTAAGTTTAGTTTTTTCTATAGGATTCTCGTTTTCCATATAAATTTTTTAATTTTTATTCGTGTTAATATTTATATCTGATATCTTTTATTCTGAAATCTTTTCCCAGATTTTTGTCAATGTTTTGCTGATCTGTGAATCAGGCCTCCACTCCACAATGCTTTTGCAATTTACCATTGCGTGCACAACCTCAGAATCAAAAGGAAGTTTTCCTGATAACAGAATGTTTTTCTCTCTGCAGTAATCTTCAATTGTATCTGACAATGGAGGGCATAAGTCATATTTGTTAATTATAACGCTGTGCTTTATTCCGAGAGAAGATACCAATTCAAGGGTTCTTTTAAGATCATTGAATCCGGAGAGAGAGGGTTCGGTCACTATGAATATTCTGTCGGTTCCGGTAATGGATGAGATTACTGCACAACCGATTCCGGGAGGAGAATCTATCAGAATAGTGTCGATTCCGCTTTTTTCAGAAACCTCCCTGCATTTGTCCCTTACCATAGCTACAAGTTTTCCGGAATTTTCCTCACCCGGTTCCAAACGTCCGTAGATCATTTTCCCGTTTCTGAAAGAGCCGGAGTGCATTCGACTTTTGTCATTCTTAACTAGACTAATGGCTTTTTCCTGACAAACCCGACTGCACAACCGGCATCCATCACAAGAGACTTCGTCTATGTAATATTTTCCATCAGAAAACTTTACTGCATCAAAGCGGCAATAATCGTAGCACATACTGCATCCTGAGCAGAGATTCTGGTCTATTACAGCTTTCTCCCCGGCTACATAAACAGTGCTCTCTTCAATTTGCGGATTCATTATCAGATGCATATTTGCGGCATCTACATCGCAGTCTGCAAGTACAACCTCATTGCCCAAGGTAGCAAAGGCGGCTGTTATGCTGCTTTTTCCTGTTCCCCCTTTCCCGCTGATTACTGCTATTTGCATTGATTTAAAATTAATTCCGCCATTTTTTCAAACTTTTTTTCAAGATCCTCCCTTTTTTCGGCAACTATCCCACCTTCGGAGTAAATCCTAGCAATCTCTCTGTCAAAAGGAATCTCCAAAATAAGCCTGATATTTTCAGTTGTGAGGTAGTCGTAGACTTCTCTGTTTCCCAATCCGCCCCGGTTTACAATCACAGAGAACGGTTTTTTAAGCTGTCTAAGTATTGCAACCGATATTTTCAAATCATTTAAACCGAAAGGTGTTGGCTCTGTTACAAGCACAACATAGTCGGCTGATGACACAGTGTGAATGAATGGACAGGATGTGCCCGGAGGAGAATCAAGTATTACTATCCCTTCTATGCCAGCCTCCCTGATAGCAGCCTTTATCACAGGAACCGGAGTGTAAGCTCCTACTCTCAGTCTTCCTTCGATTAACACTGAGCAGGTACCAGTTGAAGAGTCAGCACCAGATAGCAACTCAGAAGAAAGTTTGTACCTGGCAACCTCTCCCAATGAGATATCCTTTTCTGTAATTGCTCCAAAATTACAGGCATAACTACAGGCACCGCAATCGTGACAGAGATCTTCCATTACTCTGATTATTCTTCTCTCCTTCAAAAGAAAAATTGCATTGTATGTGCAATACTCTTCACATTTACCGCAATAAGTGCAAGCATTTTGATCAATAACCGGAATTTTCTGAACTACATCCTTGGCAGACAATTTAACGCAATCAAAAAAAGCAACTGAATTTGGCTCCTCTGCATCACAGTCTGCCAGAGTTACATTTTTGCCTTTTTTTGCAAGAACATAAAAAAGATTTGTGGAGACAAATGTTTTGCCTGTGCCCCCTTTTCCACTGGCTATCGCTACTATCATTGAGCTTATCTGTCAGTGATCACAACTATTGCTGCCCTGTTTCAATTCTCCATTGATCAATTCCATTGCAAGTTCTTCAGGATCTTTTGGCTGAGCCCCTGAGCATACAACAATATTGTTTTGGCAGAACAGATCTATAGCGTGTTTCCCAATACCTCCGGCGATGATATTTGTCACACCCATCTTCGAAAGCCAGGAAGGTAACAACCCCGGTTCGTGAGGCGGCGGTGTAATTTTTTGGTTACCTGTAATCTTGTTGTCTTCTGTTTCGATTATCGAAAACTGTGTGCAGTGGCCAAAATGCTGGCATAAAACTCCATTTTCCAATGGAATTGCAATTTTTCTTTTCATATGATATTTTAAAGGTTTTTATTAAGTAATCCGATTATATCCGTAACCGGTTTGTTCTCTTCTTTGATTATTATCAGCTCAATTTTTAAACTGTCAAAGAGCTCCTTTACTTTAAATCCGAACTCTCCTGAAACTACCTTCTCAACGCCTCTGGATGCCACAAATTTTGCAGAGGCTATTCCGGCTCCCTCAAGGCTCTCCTTATTAGGGTTTGGAATATACTCTGTTGATTTGAGCTCTGTGTCATAAATCACAAAGTAGGAGCATCTGCCAAAGCGGCTGTCCAGTTTGGATTCCGGGGTGTTGCCGGTAGAAGTGATTGCTATTTTCATCTATAATTTTTTAAATGGTTAATCTTAAATGTTTGACTTATTAATGTTCTTTATACAGCTAAATGTTCTTTATACAGCCTGAATGGCGATGCCGCCTCTCTCCCGAAACACATTCATCCTGTTTCTGTGTGTACTCATCAATCTCCTGAACATACTCATCAACCTCCTTTGATCCGCAAAGTGAACATCTCTCAGCTTTTCCCTGATGATGAAAGTTAAAAATAGATCTGCAGGTATGGCACCTGTACCACTCACTGCCAAGATAAACTTTGCCTCCTTCGAACACCAAAGGCTCTCCCATGATGAAAGCTTCGGCGATTTTTCTTCTGGCAGAATCATAAATTCTGGCGTAGGTTGATCTTGACACCCCCATCTCCCTGGAAGCGCAATGTTGATCTAATAGCTCATAATCACTGAGTCTTATGGCTTCGTACTCCTCAAAGTTCAAAACAATGGTATGATCGCTTTTCTCTTTTCCGATAGGTCGGAATCCCTTAAAATGAGGGAATTTGCTAACTTTTCTGATTAATTTCGGCCTTGGCATAATGGTCATATTCTCGTTACAAATATAATGAACAAATGCTCATAAACAAAGGACCTTGCCACAGTTTTCGGCAAGTTTTTGATTATCTGCACAATGCATTCGCCATTTTTTTAAAGTTATTTTGGCTCTAAAAAAATACTCTTCGTAAGTCTCAAATGGTTAACTACTTGCCGAAAACTGTGGCAAGGTCTCTGTTTTTTGTTTATATTTGTGAACTGAAAACATGATTTATTAATGTTATTAGTTCACAAATGGATAAAAGAGACTTTATTTTTCAGATATATAAAGACAAACGGACAGTATTCCGTTTACCGGATATTTCCATGCTTTTTCCAGAAGAGGAAAACAAATACCTTAGCAATAGAATGGGGTACTATGTGCAAACCGGCAGGCTTTTGAATCCCCGCAAAGGAATTTATGCCAAACCGGGTTACAATCCGTTGGAACTGGCTAATTTGCTTTATACTCCCTCTTACATCTCCCTGGAATATGTATTACAGCAGGCAGGATTGATTTTTCAATATGATACCCGATATACGAGTGTCAGTTATCTTACACGAGAGGTGGAAGCTGACGGGAAAATCTACAGTTATCGCAGGATTAAGGAGGAGGTGATCATGAATACGACCGGAATTGTTTGTGGCGAGGGTAACATAAACACAGCGACTCCGGAAAGAGCTTTTTTGGATATGTTGTATCTGAACAAAAAATTTTATTTTGATAATATAAATTTACCTGACAAGCGATTGATAGAGCGGATTATTCCGGCTTACAAATCAGCAGCGCTAGAGAAACGGGTAGCAAAACTTTTTAAAAATGGTTGATATTAATAAGCATAAACTTTTCTTGTTCCGAATCCTGAAAGAGATATATGAAGACAGGGAACTCTCAGGTATACTAGGCTTTAAGGGAGGTACAGCTCTTATGTTCTTTTATAATCTACCGCGGTTTTCAGTCGATCTTGACTTCAATCTTCTGAATCAGGACAAAGAAGATATGGTGTACGAGAAGATCCGTCAAATTCTGCTGAAACACGGGACCATTCACGACGAAGCAAAAAAGTTCTATGGGATAATATGCGTGCTCGATTACGGAGTGGGAGAGAGGAAACTCAAAGTCGAAATATCAGCGCGGAACTTCAACAACAGATACGAAATAAAAAACCTGCTTGGGGTAAATATGAAAGTAATGGTTGCTGAGGATATGTTTGCACATAAACTTTGTGCCTTACTCGACCGCACATCCATAACCAACAGGGATATCTTCGATTGCTGGTTCTTTATGAACAATAAAACTCCTCTGAATAAGGCCATTGTCGAGAGACGTATGGAAATACCTTTATCTGATTACATTCAGAGATGTGTAGAGACACTTGAAGGCATGAGCGGTAAGGGTATACTTAACGGTTTAGGCGAATTGATGGACCGGGAGACTAAAACATTTGTCCGTTCAAAATTGCTTACCGAAACCATAACTCTGTTGAAATTTTATAAGCAATATCCGATATTAACTCAGAGTTGATAACGTATATGAACAGAAAGAGGCCGCCTACTTTTAGACAGCCTCTTAATCATATTTTCTTAACGGGGATTACATCATTCCACCCATTCCGCCCATTCCGGGATTGCCCATCGGTGCGGGATTATCCTCTTTCTTATCTACCAGAACGCATTCTGTTGTGAGGAACATTCCGGCAACTGAAGCTGCGTTTTCTAGTGCTATACGGGCAACTTTGGTCGGGTCGATAACTCCGGCCTTGTGCAGGTGCTCATATTTATCGGTGCGGGCATTGTAACCGAAGTCACCCTTGCCTTCTTTAACTTTCTGAACAACGATGCTTCCCTCAACACCTGAGTTCTCTACAATCATTCTCAGAGGCTCCTCTATTGCGCGGGCAACAATCTGAATACCGGTATTTTCGTCTTCGTTGTCTCCCTTGAGTGTTTTTAGATCTTCAATTGCACGGATGTATGCCACTCCGCCACCCGGAACAATACCTTCCTCAACGGCTGCGCGGGTTGCGCTCAGAGCGTCATCAACCCTGTCCTTCTTCTCCTTCATCTCCATTTCAGATGCTGCTCCCACATAAAGAACCGCAACACCGCCTGCCAGCTTGGCAAGACGTTCCTGGAGCTTTTCACGGTCGTAATCACTGGTAGTTGTCTCAATCTGTTTGCGGATCTGTCCTACTCTTTTTGCAATTGTGTCTTTCTCGCCTGCTCCGTTAACAATGGTCGTGTTCTCCTTGTCTATGGATATCTTCTCGGCTTTTCCGAGCATCTCCAGAGTAGCTGCATCCAGCTTAAGACCTTTCTCTTCTGAAATTACAGTTCCTCCGGTGAGTATTGCAATGTCTTCCAGCATCTCCTTTCTTCTGTCTCCGAAACCCGGAGCCTTTACTGCAGCAATTTTGAGAGTGCCGCGCAGACGGTTAACCACAAGAGTTGCAAGAGCTTCTCCGTCCACATCTTCTGCAATTATCAGCAGCGCTTTTCCGTTCTGTGCAACTGGCTCAAGGATAGGCATAAGATCTTTCATTGAAGAGATCTTCTTATCTGTTATCAGAATCAGAGGATTTTCCAGAACAGCCTCCATCTTTTCGGGATTGGTCATAAAGTAGGGAGAGATGTATCCACGGTCGAACTGCATTCCTTCCACAACCTTAACTTCTGTATCGGTTCCTTTTGCCTCCTCTACGGTTATAACTCCCTCTTTCTTTACTTTGGTCATTGCCTCGGCAATCAGTTTGCCTATCTCGGTGTCGTTGTTGGCAGAGATAGTGGCAACCTGCTCGATCTTGGTAATGTCGTCGCCAACTGACTGACTCTGTTTTTTCAGCGAAGCTATTACCACTGCAACAGCTTTGTCGATACCACGCTTGAGATCCATAGGATTAGCACCGGCAGTAACGTTTTTGAGCCCTACATTGATAATTGACTGTGCGAGAACGGTAGCTGTAGTGGTTCCGTCTCCGGCCTGGTCGGCTGTTTTGGATGCCACCTCTTTTACCATTTGTGCGCCCATATTTTCAAAGCGGTCTTCCAATTCCACCTCTTTTGCAACAGTTACTCCGTCCTTGGTTATCTGTGGTGCTCCGTATTTCTTGTCTATCACAACATTGCGACCTTTTGGTCCGAGGGTGATCTTAACTGCATTTGCCAGAGTGTCCACCCCTGTTTTCATCAGGTTGCGGGCTTCGATATTGAATTTAATCTCTTTTGCCATAACTATATGTTTTTTGTTTTTTAAGAATTTAAGAATTAAAGAATTGCAAGAATGTCAGACTGACGCATCATAAGGTAATCTTTTCCATCTACATTGATTTCGGTACCGGCATATTTTCCGTAGAGCACTTTGTCACCTACCTTTAACTCCATAGGTTCATCTTTCTTTCCGTTTCCTACCGCAACAACCTTTCCTGCCTGGGGTTTTTCTTTTGCTGTGTCAGGGATGAAAAGTCCGCTTGCGGTTTTTGTTTCGGCCTCTTTAGGTTCAACCAAAACTCTGTCTGCTAATGGTTTGATGTTCATAATGATTAATGTTTTAGATTTATTAGATAAATATTTGTTTCTGGGAGCTATTGGAACAAAAGGGGTGCCAAATATTCACACTGACAAAATGTCGCTTCAACTTTGAGTTTGACAAATATCAATAATTATTATCTTTAAATTTTTAATAACCATTCAAAGTTTATTGAGGAGGGGAATAATGTTAATTGGAGATACAGTAAAGCTGAAGTCACCTGTGACTGAGGATGAAAAGTTTATGAAAGAGGCACTTAAAGAGGCTGTTAAGGCTTTCCAAAAGGATGAAATCCCGGTGGGAGCCGTAATTGTCTGTCAGGGAAAGATTATATCGCGTGCCCACAATCTTTCTGAGCAACTTAATGACCCGACTGCACACGCAGAGATGCAGGCAATAACCATGGCCACAGCTGCATTTGGAGGTAAATATCTGGACAGATGCACGCTGTATGTCACACTTGAACCTTGTTCGATGTGTGCTGCAGCACTCAACTGGGCTCAGGTAAAAAGGGTAGTGTACGGTACCTCTGACCCCAAAAGGGGCTATACCTTATACTCTCCGGACCTTCTCCATCCCAAATGCGAGACTCAGAAAGGGATTTGCGAAGAGGAGAGTTCCCGGCTGCTTATCAGCTTTTTTTCTGATAAAAGGAAAAATAATGTGTGATTTATGGAAATTCAACGCGTGATTTATGGAATTTCTGGGTGATTTAGGATACCTTGGGTTATTTCTGGGCTCATTTCTGGCTGCGACAATAGTGCCGTTCAGTTCTGATTTTCTGATTGTGGGAAGTCTTGTTGCAGGTGCGGATCATCTAACGGCGCTGTTGTCGGCAACTTCCGGAAACTGGCTTGGAGGGCTAACCTCTTATTATATCGGCAGGGTAGGAAAGTGGGAGTGGATCGAGAAGTGGTTCAGAGTGAAAGAGGAAACCCTGTTGAAGCAAAAGAGCCGGATTGACAAATACGGCTCTGTGTTGGCTCTTTTTACCTGGGTTCCTTTTGTCGGAGATGTTATGGCAGTTGCTCTCGGATTTTACAGAGTTAACTTTTACAAAAGTGCAGTTTATATGCTTATAGGAAAGACTCTCCGCTATATTTTCTGGATTGTGCTATACAGAAGCCTGGGACAGGCTGTTCTGGACTTAGGCTTCCTATAAAATTTTGGACTTTACAGAAAAAGCAATACCTTTGCAACCCCAAAACGGGACCATTGACCTATGGTGTAACGGCAGCACTTCAGATTCTGGCTCTGACAATCCAGGTTCGAATCCTGGTAGGTCAACAAAAAAAGTTCTTCAATAAGTTGTAAAACAATAATTACGCTGACCTATGGTGTAATGGTAGCACTTCAGATTTTGGTTCTGTCAGTCTAGGTTCGAATCCTGGTAGGTCAACAAGAAGATGTGCCGTTAGCGGTGCATCTTTTTTATTTGTGATAGGGCTGATATGTTTTCCTCTTTTAACGGATCAGTTACCTCTTGACGTGTCAGCAAATTTTGCAACAAGTTGTTGTTGAGTAGTATAGCTAAATTTTTAAAAACTATAGTTGTAACCGTTCGTTGAGCCCCGCCTTGTGTATAAAAAAAAGAGACTATTTAGCCTCTTCTTACCTTATCTCAATCTCGAGTGGAGTCCATTTGTTTGGGAGCAGCTGGTAAAGCTTCATATAGTTATGATCCATCAGTCTTCCCAGGACGTCAGTCAGG
>DIXE01000022.1 GCA_002428635.1 Bacteroidales bacterium UBA6088 | reverse complement strand
TCCCGCTGTCCTTGTAAGCAAGCTTACCGGATTGCGGGAAATGAAAAAGCCGGGCTTGCTTTCGCTGCCCGGCTTTTTGTTGTTTAGCGGAGAGGGAGGGATTCGAACCCCCGGAACCTCACAGTTCAACGGTTTTCAAGACCGCCGCAATCGACCACTCTGCCACCTCTCCAAAAAAGTACTTCCAATAATGGGTTACCAAAATAGGGTTGCAAAGATATCGCTTTTTTTAATTCCGCCAAAAATTAATGGTTTAATGTTTTTAGAACAACAAATCTTGTAATCCTATCGTTTTTGTGGCATAATATTTGACGGGATATATAAAATCAAAACAAACAGAAATACTGTAATTTAATAACCCACCATAGACTTAAAAAAAGACTGAAAAGATGAAAACCAATACTATAGAAGAGAAGTCGTATATATTTACAACTAAACCAAACAGCCTGGAAGTGAAAACATATAACTTGGAAACTGAACCAAACAGCCTGGAGAAGAAAACAATCAGCTTTAAAAACAAGGGGAACAACTTTGAGAAAGAGATACTTGAGCTGGAGGGCAATTTATCAAGATATGCCTACAGCCTGACATCCAACAGGGATGACGCCAAAGACCTTGTACAGGAAACTTTCTTCAAGGCGCTTAACAATCAGGAAAAATTCAACGAACACACCAATATAAAGGCCTGGGTCTATACAATAATGAAAAACACTTTCATTAACGATTACCGTAGAAGGACAAAAAGGCAGACACTATTTAGCAGTGACATTCACGAGTTCATCCTTAACAACAAACCTGCAGATCACGGTCCGGAAAGTGATTTCGGCTTCAGAGAGCTGACACGGGTGGTTAATTCTCTTGAACCGGAATTCAGAATTCCTTTCCAGATGCACGACAACGGTTTTAAGTACCAGGAGATTGCAGACGAATTAGGCCTGCATTTGGGAACAGTCAAGAGCCGGATTCACTTTTCACGGCAGAAGCTGATGGAGAAACTGAAGTAAAGAATTTTCGCTGAAAAAGAATCAGATACAAAACACCGATTGTAACGCATGAATCTGCAATATTGAATATCGGTCTGAAAAATATAAACTCTTCTCCGCCCTTAAACGGGATCCATTCGGGTAATGTAGTTTGAACTATCGGGAAATATAGCATATCCACAACTTTTCCAAAAAACAGCGGCGCATATCCTCCTCCCTGAGGGAATAGTGTAGCAGTTTGTGTAAATGTTGATTCACTGAATATTAATCCATAGAAAACAGAATCAAAAATATTCCCTGCTGCTCCTACAAGAATCATAGAGACTCCGACTATAACGCCCCACGGAGTCTCTTTTCTTTTGATTAACTTGTTCAGATAGTAAATTATAAAACCTGCCAGAACCAGTCTGAAAAGAGTGAGAAACAGTTTGCCGGCAAGGCCTCCGAACTGCATACCAAAGGCCATTCCGTTGTTCTCTATAAAGTATATTCTGAACCACTCTCCGATTACTGAAAAGCTTTGGCCAAGTGTCATATGAGTTTTAATCCAGATTTTGGAAATCTGGTCGGCCAATAATACCAGTAAAACCAGTATTGAAATCTTCTTCCCTCTGGAAAGAGCCATTGTTAGTCTCTCTTGTTTTTGGCTTCTATGCTGAGAGTAGCGTGAGGTACAAGTAGCAGCCTCTCCTTTGGAATAAGTTTGCCGGTTTCGCGGCAGATACCGTAGCTTTTGTTCTCGATTCTGATAAGTGCAGCTTCCAGTGATTGAATGAACTTGAACTGTCTCTGTGCAAGTTGTCCTGCCTCCTCCTTTGAAAGTGCAGATGCGCCCTCTTCCAGAACCTTGAATGTTGGGGATGTGTCCTCTGTGTCATTGCTGGAGCTGTGAGTAACAGCTGACTTAAGTTGCTGATATTCAATGCGAACTTCCTCCAGCTTTTTAAGGATCAGCTCCTTGAACATTTGAAGTTCTTCATCACTGTAGCGGACCTTCTCCAAATTTTCAGTCTCAAGTTTTCCTTTCTTTGTCATATCTCTTTCTGTTAATAAACTTGTGTCAAATTATAAAAGTGTAAAGGTAACAATATATTTATATAAAGTTACGGATAATTAATATTCAACTCTCTTATTGTTGGAGAGCCATTCTTTAAAAGGCTTTTGTCCTTCATCTTCAAGCATTTGTTCCATTCTCACATCTCTTTTGGATGGTGGCAGAGGAATCTGGTCGTAGATGAATGAGTCGCTGAATCCCGCCTCTGAGGCATCGTTTCTTCCCGCTGCAAAATAAATCTTTTTTATGCCCGCCCAGTAGGCAGCCGAAAGACACATAGGGCAGGGTTCACAACTGGTATAAAGCGTACACCCTTCCAGACTGAAGTTCTTTACAAATTTGCAGGCTTCTCTGATTGCATTGACCTCAGCGTGGGCAGTCGGGTCGTTGGCAGAGGTTACGGTGTTGGCTCCCCTTGCAATGATCTTGTTTTCTTTGACGATCACGGCTCCGAAAGGACCTCCTTCTGTCCCTGCGGCGTTTTCTGCTGCAATCGAGATTGCCTCCCTTAAATATGTTTTATCGTTTTCCATAACCCTCTCTTCTGAGTGCTTTACATCTCTCTCTTGTGTTCTTTAAATTCTCTCCTGTGTGAATTACACTTTCTCCAGTCTTATGGTCAGAGTTCCGTCTTCCCACTCAACAATCGCACCTCCCTCCGGTTCTCCATCTGCAACAAATATATCTGTGGAAAGCGTCTGGGCACATACATAGTTTTTGTATTCCTGCAGAGCTTCCTCTATCTCCTGATTCTTTGAAAGAAATACTCTTATCTTATCTGTAACTTCAAACCTGTTCTCTTTCCTGAGGTTCTGAACCCTGTTGACAAGCTCTCTTGCAACTCCCTCCCTCTTAAGAGAACCGGTCACATTTATATCAAGGGCAACCGTGAGCAGTCCGTCTACAGCCACCAGCCACCCGGGCATATCCTCAGAGAGTATCTCCCTGTCTGGTGTATCAATTATAACATCTCCGGACGGGAGTGAAAGAGTGTACTGCTCCTGCTCCTCGATCTTCAGTATCTGCTCCTGTGTAAAATTAAGAAATGCATTTGAAATCTCCTTCATCTGCCTTCCGTATTTTTTGCCCAAAGTCTTAAAATTAGGTTTTATCTTTTTTGTAACCAGATTCCGGGTATCGTAGATGTATTCTATCTCTTTGACATTTACCTCATTGAGAATAAGGGTTTTTACCATTTCAAGTTGATCTTTCAGTCTCTGCCCGGTAACAGGAATGAGAAGTTTTGAGAGTGGTTGGCGTACTTTAATGTTTACCTTCCTCCTCAAAGCCAGTACCATAGATGAAGCTCTTTGAGCAAGTTCCATTCTCTCCTGAAGTTCTTTATCCACAATAGACAAATCTGCTGCCGGGAAAAGGGTGCAGTGAACAGACTTCTCTCTCTTCTCTCTGTTGACTTTGTTAATATCCCTGTACAGCTGTTCCATAAAGAAAGGTGCTATTGGAGCTGCTATGATTGCAACAGTTTCCAGACAGGCACAAAGTGTCTGGTAAGCAGAGAGTTTATCCTTGTCCATGGTGCCACCCCAGAATCTTTTACGGTTGAGTCTTACATACCAGTTGCTGAGATTGTCGTTTACAAAATCCTGAATCTTTCTTCCTGCAGTTGTTACATCGTAGTCGTCGTAAGCCTTGTCGACATCGCTGACCAGCGTATTTAACAGTGAAATTATCCATCGGTCAATCTCTGGTCTTTCACTTACCGGAACAAGGGGTTTGTCGTTTACAAATTCATCCACATTTGCGTAAAGTGCAAAAAATGAGTAGGTATTGTAAAGGGTACCAAAGAATTTTCTTCTTACCTCATCCACGCCTGATTCGTCGAACTTAAGATTGTCCCACGGCTGGGAGTTGGTGAGCATATACCATCTGAGGGCATCAGCACCGTATTCATTCAGACTTTTGAAGGGGTCAACTGCATTCCCGAGCCTTTTGCTCATCTTGTTTCCCTCTTTGTCAAGGACCAAACCGTTTGAAATCACTGTTCTGAAACAAACCTTGTCACTTACCATTGTGGATATTGCGTGAAGAGTGAAGAACCATCCCCTTGTCTGGTCAACCCCTTCTGCAATAAAGTCTGCTGTAGGTCCGAACTCGCTGGTGCCAAGTTTTTCCAGCCCTGCCTGGGCATATGGCATTGCTCCGGAATCAAACCAAACATCTATAAGGTCTTTCTCCCTGTACATCTTTTTCCCGGTCTCAGAAACAAGAATGAGAGTATCAACATAAGGTCTGTGAAGGTCTATCCTTTCGTAATTTTCGGCAGAGTAATCCCCGGGCACAAATCCTTTGTCCAGTAAAGGATTACTCTTGTGGAATCCTGCAGCAACCGATTTATCCAGCTCCTCAAAGAGCTCCTGTACAGTGCCGATTATCAGCTCCTCCTTACCGTCTTCTGTACGCCATATTGGCAGAGGTGTTCCCCAGAATCTGCTTCTGGAAAGGTTCCAGTCCTGAAGATTCTCAAGCCATTTACCAAAGCGTCCTGTTCCTGTCGCCTCCGGCTTCCAGTTTATAGTGGAATTCAGCTCTATCATCCTCTGCTGAACCGCTGTGGTCTTTATAAACCAGGAGTCAAGGGGATAATAGAGAATCGGCTTGTCTGTCCTCCAGCAGTGAGGATAGGAGTGTGTATGCTTTTCTATCCTGAAGGCCAGCCCCTGCTGTTTAAGCATAACAGCGAGATCGACATCCAGAGTTGTATCATTTTCATTGCCTTCAGGATCATATGCATTTTTCACGTACCTTCCGGCATACTCCCTGTAGAGTTCAGAATTTACCGAATTTTTCACAAAAGAGGGATCCAGTTCTTCAATTGTGTAGAATCTCCCTTTTCTGTCTACCAATGCCTGCATAAGACCATCTGCATCCATAACCATCAGGGGTGGTACTCCGTTAATTCTCCCTGCTTTATCGTCGTCTGCTCCGAATGTTGGAGCAATGTGAACTATTCCTGTTCCGTCTGAGGTTGTTACAAAATCTCCGGGGATTACGCGGAATGCACCCTCGCCCGGGTTAACCCAGGGTATAAGCTGATGGTATTTCAATCCACACAATTTTTCTCCTTTGATGTTTCTTTCAAGAACCCTGAAAGGGATCTTTTCTGAAAAGTGAGACTCGATAAGTTCTTCGGCCAGAATATAAATAGTTTCTTTGCCTGTGTATGGGTTAGAAGAGAGAACTCTTGCATAATTAATAGAAGGACCTACACAGAGTGCTGTATTTGAGGGCAATGTCCAGGGGGTTGTTGTCCAGGCCAAAAAATGGGCATCTTCTTCCGGTTGGTCAAATAACCATTCTGAATTACTGTCCCTGAGAATTTTAAACTGAGCAACACAGGTTGTATCCTTTACGTCCTTGTAGCACCCCGGTTGGTTTAGTTCGTGTGTGCTAAGTCCTGTTCCAGCAGCAGGAGAGTATGGCTGAATAGAATATCCCTTGTAGAGAAATCCCTTTTTGTAAATATCCCTGAGTAGATACCAAAGAGTCTCTATATATCTGTTATCAAAAGTTATATAGGGATTTTTCATATCAACCCAGTAGCCCATCTGTTCGGTGAGCATCTCCCACTCCCTGGTGAATTTCATTACCTCTCTGCGGCAGGCTGAGTTGTATTCTTCAACTGTAACGGTTTTTCCTATGTCTTCCTTAGTAATTCCAAGCAACTTTTCTACCCCAAGCTCTACAGGGAGGCCGTGTGTATCCCATCCGGCCTTTCTCTCAACCAGAAATCCCTTTTGAGTCTTGTACCTGCAAAAAACATCCTTTATGGCTCTGGCCATAACGTGGTGAATTCCGGGCATCCCGTTGGCAGATGGTGGACCCTCAAAAAAAATGAATTTTTTTGCCTCTTTGCGCATTTCAAGTGTTTTCACAAAGGTTGCCTCCTCGTTCCATTTTTTTAATATAGAACGGTTTATCCCAACTAGATCTAAGTTCTTGTACTCGGCAAATTTCATCATTTTTTATGGTTTGAGTTTGCAAAGATACGATTATTCACTACTTTTGAAAAAAATTGAGTATGTCCTTAATAAACACAATGGACATTCTGATTCTCCTCCTTTTTATTCCGGCACTAATTGGAGGAATCAGAAAGGGATTTATAAGGCAGCTTGCAGGTTTGATTGCTCTTTTACTGGGTTTGTGGGCCGCCTCAAGATACAACGCTCCCTTATCGGATATTATCTGCTCTAAACTTGACACAACATCTTCGCTGGTCCCGGTTATTTCGTTTGTTGTTGTTTTTCTGATAATTCTATTGTTGGTTTCTCTGATTGGAAGGCTTATATCCAAAATTTTTCAGGTTGCGATGCTGGGATGGCTGGACAGGATTCTGGGTGTCTTCTTCTCTTTTTTAAAGACTGTGTTCATTCTGAGTATTTTAATCTACATCCTCAACTCTCTGGACTCTCTTTACAATTTTATGCCAAAGGAGAGCATCTCTGAATCAAGACTGTATCCGCCGATACAAAAGCTTGCTCCTTCTGTATTTCCGTACCTTAACAAACACATAAGGGCTCACAAGGAAATTATTCCGGACAAGCCCTTTAACAAGATATGATCTGAATTTTCCGGTACTGATTCTGTTATTTACAAATCATTCTGAAAATTTTCCTTGTTTTTCTATTTTTTATCCTCCTCATCTTTTTACAAAACCGTATTCAGAAACCTCTGCTCCTGAATTAGATTTGCATATGGGAGGGAGTTGACCCGTGCGGGAGATGTGTGAGGAAGATTCCGGTCTGTACTCTCTCCTTTTATTAATTCAAGATATAAGTTTTATGTAAAAGGGAGAGTTGTGAGAAGAAGGATAAACATAAGACAACACGATGTAAGCGATTGCGGAGTAGCATGTCTGGCATCGGTATCGGAATACTACGGCAGAAGATTGCCTCTTCAAAGTCTGAGAATGTACAGCGGAACAACAACCGAAGGTACTACAATACTGGGATTAAGTGAGGCTGCTGCCGTTTACGGTCTTAAAGCGACAGGGTTCAAGGGAGAAAGCGGTTCGCTTGCTAAGGTGCCTCTTCCTGCGATTCTTCACCTGAGGAGAGAGGGTGGGCTGCTTCATTATGTAGTGCTTTACCGTTTAAAAGGTTCAACTGCAAAAATTATGGATCCATCCTGCGGAGAGATTGTAAAAATCAAACTGGAGAAGCTCTGCAGGGAGTGGACTGGATATCTGATAGTTGTAAGCCCTGGAGAAGATTTTGTAAAAGGAGGAAAGGGGCCAGGGATTACTCTGAGATCATTAAAGATTGCCAGCAGGGATACCGGACGTTTTTCACTTATTTTGACAACATCGGTTTTATACATTCTGCTGACATTCAGTATATCACTATTTATCAGAGAGCTTCTGGACAACATACTTCCATCTGGAAACAGAGACTCTTTAATAGTACTTTCTGTTTTGATGTTTTGTGTATCCCTCTTCTCTTCTGCAGCAGGGTGGGCAAGATCACAGATGCTTTTGAGGGCCTCTGTCAAAATTGACAAGGATTTGACAAAAGATTACCTTAATAAAATTTTTAAGCTTCCTTTATCTTTTTTCAGAAGCAGAAGAACAGGTGAGCTGATTTCAAGAGTGCACGAGATTTCAAAGATTAGAGCAATGGTTACTGATCTGGCAATAAATATTACAATAAGCTCAGCTGCACTTCTCATCTCTTTTGTGCTTATGTTCACATCAAGTGCAAGACTAGGATTTTTTGTCCTGATTTTTATCCCTGTTTACAGTGCTATATACTATTTTTATGACAGATACAACCGTATTGCAAGGAGAGAAATTCTTGAAGAGGGCTCCAGATTTGAAAGCTCTGTTGTGGAGGGGCTAAGAAGCTGCAGAAGTGTAAAATATTACGGTCTGGAAAATGCTGTAATATCAAAGATATGTTCAAGAATGGACAGAATGAACCGGAAAATAATCCAGGCAGGGAGCAGAGGTATCCTTCTCTCGGGTTCAGGAGAGCTCTGTTCATCTCTGATGATGGTTGCCATTCTTGCTGCTGGGTCCTTCTTTGTTATCTCGGGGGAACTCAGTACAGGGGAGCTTGTCTCATTTTACACTCTTGCAAGTCTTTCTGCCTCGCCTCTCTCTTCGCTCATCCGTTTCAACTCCTCGGTGAGGGATGGTTTCTCTGCAGCTGAGAGATTGTTTGAAATTATGGAAATGGAGTGCGAAGATTTCAACAGAGAGGGGGAGATTCCTGAGATTTGGGGTGCTGTGAAATTCGAGGATGTGAGTTTCAGGTATCCCGGAAGAGGTGATTTGCTGAAATCCCTGAACTTCGTTATTGAACCCGGGGAGATTACCGCACTGTGCGGGGAGAGTGGTTGCGGAAAAAGCACAATTGCTGCGCTGCTGCTTAGATCAGAAAGAATTTCCGGAGGCAGGATAACCTGTGCCGGTCTGAATATAGAAGAAACAAATCTTAAACTATGGCGAAGTATAGTTTCTGTTGTTCCACAGGAACCTGAGCTATTTTCGGGCACTATAACAGAAAACATTATAACAGACGATCATAACCCTGACATAGATAGGGTTATGAAGCTCTGCAACGGACTCGGACTTAACAGGTTTATCGCCGGGTTGCCGTTTGGAGCCGATACCAGAATAGGAGAAGGTGGAGTCACACTGTCAAGAGGGCAACAGCAGAAAATTTCCATAGCCAGAGCTCTGTATAGAAATCCATCCTTGCTAATTCTGGATGAAGCGACATCTTCTCTTGATCCCGAATCTGTAAAGATGGCCGAGCAGCTTTTTGCAGGATTTAAAAGGAGGGGAACTTCATTATTGATGATCTCCCACAGCAGGGAAGAGTTGACAAAAGCAGACAAAATACTGGTTGTAAGAGATGGAAAAATTACGGAATACGAAAACAGAGATGCGGAGGGTGCACACTCCGGGCTATATCCGCAGGCCATATGCGGAGAGATTTAAAAAAATATTTTTTATGAAAGAGTATGTAGAGGAAGATTTTGGGATGGAGACTCTAAGTGAAAAAGAGCTTCAGATTTCGGGAGGAATGAGTCTTAAAGAGGTCTGGCGGCTTTTGCAGGAAGCAGCAGCGCTGGCCGATGAACTTGAAAAATACTGGCCAAGATTCCGCAAGGGATTTCAGGCCGGCTGGAGGAGTGCATAATGAAAAGATTCAACTCACTTACAAATGAAACAGATTTTTCTGTTGACCTGAAACCGGAGGCCTGGTTAAATTGCGGGCTGAGAACTCTCTCGCAAAATGAATCTGTCGCAATCAGTGCGGGAGGAGAGCAGGAAGGCTGGGAATATGAACTGGCAGAATATCTCGGAATGGGAGTTGGTTACGGAGTAAAAAAGCTTTGGAAAGCATTAAAGTTTTTAAGTTCTAACCTGTACAAAATGAGGGACAATCCGCTTTTGCTGTATCAATAGCAAAATTTATGTAAGTCCTTGAGAAATATTTTGGAAATCGGGAGTTGTAACAATAAAATATCTAAATTTGCCGGGTATGAAAAATTGTAATATTCTCCCGATTTTATTCCTTTTGGCTATCCCACTCAACCTGTCTGCTCAAAAAAGGTGGAGTCTTCAGGAGTGCATAACTTATGCATGGGATAACAACCTCTCCATCAAGCAAAAAGAGTTGGCTGTAGAGCAGAGTAAAAACAACGCAGCACAATCACGACTGGAGTTCATACCGTCTCTCAACGCATCTGCAGGACATAGTTTAAACTGGGGACGTTCTGTTAATATGCAGGATCTGGAAATTATCGAAAACAAACTCAATCAGGGAACCAATCTGTCACTTAGTGCCTCAGTTCCGGTTTTTGAAGGGATGAGGAAAATTAATGACATCAAGAGCAAAGATCTTGTGAAAGAGATTTCTGTACTTGAGGTCGGGCGGATCAGGAATCAGATCTCCATTGAAATTGCGAGATCCTACCTTCAGATTTTGCTTTCCAGAGAGGTTTACAGTTCGGCTCAGGCTAGCACAAAGAGCGTTGAAGAGCAGAGAGCCAGAATTGAAAAACTTGCTGTTGCCGGAAGTGTTCCTTTAGGTTCTCTTTTGGAGATAGATGCCCTTCTGGCCGGAGAAAGAGCACAGTTGACCAATGCAAAAAACCAGGTATCAAATTCACTTCTTGCTCTGCAACAACTTCTGGACCTCAGAGATGTGGCAGATTTCGACATTATTGAAACAGTGGTTGACTCCCTGATCAGGGAGTTTGAGGGGGAATCGGTGGATGATATGTTTGAAAAATCCAGGGCATTACCCCAGATTAAAAGTGCTGAGATGAGCTACAGAAATTCTGCAGTACAACTGGAGATGGCAAAAGGGAGGCTTTATCCCACCCTGTCTTTGTCTGCCGGTTACGGGACATATTACAATGACAGCCGGGAACAGGGCTATCTGGATCAATTCAACGAAAACAGGAATCCTTCTGTAGGTCTGAGTCTTCAGATACCGATATTAAATTCAAGACAGGCAAGCACTGCCGTAAAAAATGCAAAGCTTGAACTCAAAAACTCCGAGATAATGGTCAGAAGTGCCGAACAGGCCCTCTACAAAGAGATACAGCAGGCCAACAGTGATGCTCTTGCCTATTTCGAAAGATACAAGGCCGGAGAACAAAATGTTAAGGCAATGGAAGAGTCTTTCCGCTATGTTGAGAACAAATTCAGCCTTGGAGTTCTTAACGCTACCGATTACACTGTTGCAAGAACAAATCTTTTTAAGGCACAATCTGAGCTTTCTCAGGCAAAGTATCAGTTTGTGTTCCAGTTAAAAATTCTGGATTTTTACAAAGGTATTCCAATAACCCTCTAGAGAATATTCAAAAATGAAAAAGAGTAAATTGACCCGATGGATATTGATTCCCTCTCTGCTTCTGATTGTTGCCCTGATAATTATAGGATCTTTGAAAGAGAAAAAAGCAGTGAGCGTTACAGCAGAAGATGTAACTGAAAGGACTATCACAGAGATAATTCCTGCTAACGGAAAAATTAAGCCTGTTCTGGAGGTGAAAATTTCTCCAGATGTTTCCGGTGAGATTGTTGAGCTTAATTTCAAGGAGGGTGACCAGATAAAGAAAGGAGATCTTATCATCAAGATTAAACAGGATGTTTACATCTCTATGAAGGACAGGGCTGAGGCATCTCTTAACTCCACAAAAGCTCAGCTTACACAGCTACAGGCGCAGTTCAGGCAGATTGAACTGAGTTATCAGAGGAACAAATCTTTGTTTGAACAGAGAGCGATATCCGAGTCAGAGTACGAAAATGCACTCTCCCAGTTTGAGGTATCCAAGGAGCAGATTAAACAGGCCGAGTTTAATGTAAAAAGCTCTACCGCAGCCCTTAAAGAGGCACAGGAGAATCTTGTCAAAACAACAATTTATGCTCCTATGGACGGAATCATTTCAAAACTGAGTGTCGAGAGAGGAGAGAGAGTTGTCGGAACAAGCCAGATGGCAGGGACCGAGTTGCTCAGAATTGCTAACTTTAAAGAGATGGAGGTTCTTGTTGATGTAAACGAAAATGATATTATCAGGGTAGAACCTTACGATACAACTATAATTGAAGTAGATGCATACCCTTCAAGAAAATTCAAAGGTGTCGTGACTCAGATTGCAAATTCTGCCAAAAACATTGGTTCTGCACTGGAACAGGTTACAAATTTTGAAGTCAGGGTCTTTATCCTACCGGAATCATATGCAGATCTCATGAAAAACGGTGTTAATCCCTTCAGACCAGGAATGACTGCAACTGTGTCGATACAGACTGACAGAAAAGACAATGTACTTACAATCCCGCTTCAATCTATAACCACAAGATCTGACCTTCTTTCTGACTCCGTAAGACTATCGCTTAGTATTAACGAAGCGGTGGAACAGGTTTTTGTCATAGACAGTGACACTGTACAGGTTAGAACAATCAGGACCGGAATTCAGGATTTGAATAATATTGAAGTTGTGGAAGGGCTGAAAGAGGGAGAGAAGGTTGTAACAGGGCCCTATTCCGCAATAAGCAAAAACCTAAAGAGAGGAACAAGGGTTAAGATAGAAGCTAAAGATAAATTTTTCGAAAAGACGCCTTCAGAGCCGGGCAGATAAATATTATTATGAGTGATCCCTGTCTGTTATTAATCGAGACCAGTACTGTTGCCTGTTCGGTAGCAATATCAAGAGGGGAGAAAATCCTTGCATCAAAATCTTTAAACGAAGAAAAGGCTCACGCCAGAGTCATTGCACCTATGACTATGGGTTTAATTACAGAAACCGGTATTAAAATTTCAGAAATTGATGCAGTTGTGGTTAGTGAAGGACCCGGTTCATACACTGGGCTGAGAGTTGGTGTATCTCTTGCAAAAGGAATCTGTTATGGAGCAGGAAAACCGCTTGTTTCGGTAAGTTCGCTTGAACTTCTCTCCATACTGGCAGTTGAAAAATACAGGGATATCATAACAGCAGGAGGAGATCAGGAGAATGTTGCACACATTGTTCCAATGATAGATGCCAGAAGGATGGAGGTTTACTCTATGATTTGTGATAAAGAGGGAAACCCGGAATCGGAAGTTGAAGCAAAAGTACTTGACCATGAAAGCTTTTCAGATCTCTTGTCTAAAGGACGGGTTATCTTCACCGGTGACGGAAGCTTCAAGTTTAAAGGATTGACAAATAATCCAAATGCCTTTTTCCTCGAAATAATATCTGATGCCTCGGGAATGCTTAAACCTGCGCTGGAAAAATTCAGAAAGGGCCAATTTGAAGATGTGGCCTACTTTGAGCCTTTCTATCTTAAAGAGTTTATTGCCGGTGTTCCGAAAAAGAGGATTTTTTGAAAAATTTAAGGGACCTATTTAATCAAATTACTTAACAAGCTTTATTACCGATTTCTCAAGTTCTTCTCCAAAGAGATTTCTTGCGGTTATTACCCCATTTTTATCAATGAGGAAATTGGAGGGAATGCTTGTGATATTATAGCTTTTGACTGCTGGAGAATTTGTACCAAGTCCGTCGCAAACGCTTATCCAGGGGAGCATCTGTTCTCTTACGGTATTTGCCCAGGATGTTTTGTCTGTATCAACAGCTACCTGGTAAATTACAAGACCTTTGTTGGAGTATTTATCGTAAAGAGAGAGATATTCTTGGTTGTGAAGTCTTTGATCTACATTTACAGAATTCCAGAATGAGAGAAGTATTACATTTCCGGAAAAGGAGCTGAGCGATATTTTGTTAGCATTCAAATCCGGCAGTGTCAATTCCGGATAACTTGTCTGGTTTGCCTCGCTCAATCTTGAGTTGAGAAGATTAATGTTATCCATTCTCTCAATGTCCTCGCTAAGTTTCTTTAAATAAGGAGAGGCCGGATATGCATTCAGAAGTGAATCCCTGACTCTTGTAAAAATCAGAACATCTTTTGAATCTGCAAAAATTGGCAACCCATTGGGCAGTTTTTCATAGAGCAATACCACATTGGTAATGGAGTTTGGCTGAGTAAAAATCTTTTTTATGGAATTCTGCTTATGTTTTACATAAAGAGAACCTAATTCGTAGTTGATACTCTTTGCTCTCTCTTTATCTCCCTCCACATTAGCAATATTATAGAGATTCAAAAGTGAATCGTATCTGAATTTAAGTCTCCGGGACTGTTTATCAATCTCAGTTAAAAGTTGTGACTCCGGAGAGCCCTCTACAACAATTTTTTTTGCAGAAGTGTCGGTGGAAAACTTTATATAATCTCCCGGTAGTGCCACAAAAGAGGCTATCAGAATGTTTTTGTAATACAGGTAGCAGAAGTCAGGCCCAACCCCATCCATTTTGAGTTTGTGTATGATTTTGCCCTCCTCTGTAATAATTGTGTCTTTTACATGTTCATTATTGATTGCAAGCACTTTAAGCACAAGAGTGTCCCGGTTAAGCCCTTCAACAATACCTTTTATGTTTACACTGTTCCTGCTGCAGGAAGCTGCTGTAATTACCAGGGTAATAATCAGAAAAATTCTTTTCATCTCTTTAAACTATGCTTCCGTTTAAACTATGCTTCCGGAAATATCTTTGGCAATTTGTCTCATCTGTTCCTCGGAGAGGGAGAGCTTAGCCCTTTTAAAGTCAAGGTCTCCTTCTGTGTTGAGGGGTACAAGATGTATGTGCGCGTGTGGCACCTCCATACCCAATACAGCAACAGCTACCTTCTTGCAGGGTATTGCTGATTTAATTCCCTGGGCTACCTTTTGAGCAAACGCAAAAAGAGCCGATAATTCCTCGGGCTCAAGATCAAATATGTAATCGACTTCTTTCTTTGGAATTACAAGAGTGTGTCCCTGTGCAATTGGCCTGATATCCAAAAAAGCATAGAACCTGTCACTCTCTGCCACTTTATAGGAGGGAATTTCACCCTGAACTATTCTGGAAAAAATTGTAGGCATATCTATTTTGAAATTTCCAATACCTCAAACTTGATAATACCGGAGGGAACGGTTACATTAACAACGTCTCCTTTCTTCCTCCCTATCAAGGCTTTGCCAATAGGTGTTGCTGCGGCCAGTTTACCTTCCTTTAAATTTGCCTCAGTTTCTGCAACCAGGGTGTACTGGACAATCGTGTCGTTGGTAAGGTTTTTCAGCTTAACCTTGTTCATTATCTGTATCTGAGTTGTATTGATTTTGGATTCATCAATGATTCTGGCATTTGCAATCATATCCTCCAGTTTGCCAATCTTGAGCTCCAGCATAGACTGCGCCTCCTTAGCCGCATCATACTCTGCATTTTCAGACAAATCACCCTTGTCTCTGGCTTCTGCAATCTGACGTGCAATCGAAAGCCTTTCTACCGACAGAAGCTGGTTAAGTTCGGACTTAAGCTTTTCAAGGCCCTCAGCTGTTAAATAATGAATCTTTGACATAATGTAAAAAAAATTAAAAGAATCCTGCGTGGACAGGACTCTTTAAGACAAAGGTAAAAAAATAAAACTAATAAAAAAACTAATCCCTGAATTTTGGGGTAATTATCTCAGAATATAGTATCAGCAGCCTTGGATCTACCTTTTCGTGTGCTGCAATTGCTGCAGCTTCGTCCTCTTCCTGCATAAATTCCTTGTCGGGGACAAATGCAATGGAATTATCCTTAGTGGATAAAACAGCCTGGAGTGGAGCCGATGTGTTTTCGACTGTCCTCTCATCCATTTCTGAGTCTGCAGGAGAGTATATCCCTTCTGCAAAATCAAAGGGTGAGGCTTGTTTGGGTGGCTCTTTTACCAGACTCTCGTATATAAAATCGAATGGAGAAGAGGTGACTTTAATAGTAGCCGACTGATCAGGAACAGGCTTTCTCTTTTTAAGTGCAGCCTGTCTTTTGGCCTCCTTTCTCTTTTTTTCGGTAAAAACCTGAAAAAAAAGAAGAAGCAGGGCAATTATGATTGTAATCAATGATTTATCCATTACTATCTTAATTTTATTTCTTTGTCTGACAAAAACTTATGAGAGAGCTCCCTGTCTAGTTTGAGTTGATCAATAAGCTCTCCGAGTGAAGAAAATTTTGTCTCGTTTCTCATCTTTGAAACCAGTTCGATCTTGAGTGTGAGGCCGTAAATATCTTCGTCAAAATCCAGAATATGGGTTTCTATTGTTCTCTCGTTACCGTTTGCAATTGTCGGTCTTGTTCCAATGTTTGTTATTCCTTTGAAGACTCTTCCTCCATAACCAGCCCACACTGCATAAACTCCGTCTCCCGGCAGTACTTTAAGCGGTTCGTAAAGTTGCATATTTGCCGTAGGGAAGCCAAGAGTCCGGCCAATTCTCCTACCCTCTACCACTACTCCCTGAAGTCCATAGCGGTATGCCAGAAGTTCGTTTGCCATCTCTATGCTGCCTTCTGATATCAGCTCTCTTATCTTTGTCGAACTAACCTTTGAATTAGAGTCCGCTGCTCTGAATTCGTCTATCTTTACAGGGGTAATCCCCTCATGTCGGGCAATTTCAAACATTTCTTCCTGGGTCTGTGAGAGATCGTTTCCAACTCTGTGGTCGTAACCGGCAACCAGTAGATTCACTCCAATCTCTTTGACCAGGTAATCTCTGAAGAATTGTCGGGTGCTTTGACTGGCAAATTCCTTGTCAAACTTTAGAACCACAACATCATCTATCCCGTACCCTTTAAGCAGATCTTTCTTCTCCTGGAGAGATGTGAGCAATCTGAACCTTGCGGCATCCTGCTGAAGCACAGCTCTCGGGTGAGGCCAGAATGTGACTACCACAGCTCTCCCCTGCTTCTCTTTTGAAAGCGAAGCAACTTTTTCTATCACTGAGAGATGCCCTCTGTGAACACCGTCAAAAAAACCTGTTGTAGCTACAACCATTTTACAAGGTCAAAATCTTGCCTGTGGGGCAATTTTGGATTTTTAGGATAAATTCTCGCTGCAAAGTTATAAACTCCTGCGTTATCAGGAGTGATTACACACCTGAATTTTGCCACTCCTTTCTCAAAATTTATTAACTCGAAATCGTAGTGATTGATAATCTGCGTTTTACCCCTTGAATCAGTCTCGGCAAAAAGCATCTCCACACCTATCTCTTCTGGTAAAAGTTCACCAATGTTAAGCTGTAATTCAGCTGAATAATGTGCTCCGCTGGACATCTCCAATTTGGATGCATCCGGTTTTGTGTAGCTTATCACCTCAAGATTGGGCCACTCCCTGCTCACTCTCTTCTTCCAGAATGCCATCTCTCTGGCCAGTAAAAAGTCGTTGGCAATTACCTCCCGGTTTCTTACAGAAAGAGGAGTGTAAAACTTTTCCTGATAGTCATTCATCATTCTGTTGGTGGTGAAATTTGAAGCGATCCTGGCAATTGTGTTTCTGATCATTTCATACCAACCCGAGGTAGAACCGCCTGTTGTATCTCTGCTGTAGAAAAGGGGAGCAATTTCGTTTTGAATAAGATTGTAAATTGTTGCCGCATCCATTTCGTCCTGTGAGTTCTGGTCCTGATAGACACGCTCTTGCTGTAGTGCCCATCCGGCCCCCTCACTGTATCCCTCAACCCACCATCCGTCAAGAACCGACAGGTTCAACACTCCGTTCATAACAGCCTTCTCTCCACTCGTTCCTGAAGCCTCAAGCGGCCTGGTAGGAGTGTTAAGCCAAACATCTGCTCCCTGAACCAGCATCTTTGCAACATTGATATCGTATCCGGGAATAAAAATTATCCTGCCAATAAATTCGGGCATAAGAGATACTTCAACTATTCTCCTGATCAGATCACTTCCCGCTTTGTCTGCAGGATGTGCTTTGCCTGCAAAAAAGATCTGAACCGGCATTTTGGGATCGTTTACAATTTTATTGAGTCTGTCCAGATCACGAAAGAGAAGATGTGCCCTCTTGTAGGTGGCAAATCTTCTTGCAAATCCGATAGTCAGCACATCATCCCGGAGCGAGTCTCTTATCTTTAAAAGATGATGCGGTGAGTAATGAGAGTTTTTAGAGGGATCAGAAAGTGTGTGTTTAATATAGTTGACCAGTCGTTTCCTGAGCAAGTCTCTGACGATCTGTATCTTTTGGTCTTCTACCTTGTAAATCCCCTCGAAACAGCTCTTTAGATATTTGTGAGTTGCAAAATCCTTACCGAACACCTCTGTATGAATCTGTTTCCACTCTGCGGCAGTCCAGGTAGGATAATGGACTCCGTTTGTGACATGGCTTACGTGTAGCTCCTCTGGCAGATATCCTGGCCAGAGAGGCGCAAGGATCTCTCTGCTAACCTTTCCGTGAAGCATACTCACTCCGTTTATCTCCTGAGAGAGGTTGGCAGCCAGATTGCTCATTGAGAACTTCTCGTTTTTATCAGAAGTGTTTATTTTTCCGAGAGCCATAAAAGTCTCCCAGGATATTTTCAGGCGTTCAGGATAATGGGCAATGTATCCCCGGAGCATATCCTCAGTGAATGAATCGTGACCGGCAGGAACCGGTGTATGGGTTGTGAAAAGGGAGGATGATCTTACTACCTCAAGAGCTTCTGAAAATGTGAGATTGTCTGACTGAACTAATTTTCTTAAACGCTCAAGTCCGGTGAATGCGGCGTGACCCTCGTTACAATGATAGACATCTGCAGTTATTCCCAATGCCTTAAGCGCTCTCATACCACCTATGCCAAGCAGTAGCTCCTGTTTGAGCCTGTTTTCAACAGATCCTCCGTAAAGCTGATGAGTGACGGTTCTGTCTTCGGCCAGGTTATCCTCATAATCTGTGTCCATCAGGTAAAGTTCTGTACGGCCAACATCTACCCTCCACAAACGTGCATTGAGATTCCTGCCCGGAAGAGCTAAACTTACGCTAATCCACTTACCCTGCGAATCCCTGACCGGGGAGACAGGAATTTTAAGAAAATCCTGAGCCTCATAGCTTACCTCCTGATCTCCCTGAGAAGATAATGTCTGGTTAAAATAGCCGTATCTGTATAATAGCCCTACACCGGTCATTTTAACCATTTTGTCGCTGGACTCCTTTAAGTAGTCTCCTGCAAGAATTCCCAAACCTCCGGAATAAATCTTGAGCGATCTCTCAAGTCCGTACTCCATACTGAAATATGCAACATGCGGACCTTTCATCTCTTTTTTTAGGGACATATAGAGCATAAAAGTATCGTTCAGGGAGTCCAGCTTCCCCAGGAATTTCGCATCCTTTTCAAGTCTTGAGTACTCCTTGACAGATATCTTGTCCAGCAGCTCAATGGGATTTGAATTGCATCTGTACCACAACTCCTCGTTTATACCCTTGAAAAGATCAGATGCCTGCTCATTCCAGCTCCACCAAAGATTTCTGGAGATAGTCTCCAAAGCTTTAAGCCTTTGTGGTAACTGCTTGTTGATAAATATTGTGGACCATGACGGTGTGCTAAGTATTTTCGACCTGAAAATTTCCTGGTCGTGTTCCTCCCTAAAGGCAGGAAATGCCCCTTTTAACCGTATCACCTTTTCAATGGCCCATGAATAGGCCTCTTTGTAATATTTAATCTGATTTTCCCAAAGAGAAATTGTTGATACCTCTCTGGCATTCTCGCGATTTGCTTCCATCTGATCAGAAGAAAGTTCTGAGACCTCTTTTATCTTTTCCACAACTGCGTTAACCACATTATCGTGACCGTTATCCCTTCTCTCTATTATCGCAATTGCCGGATAAGGACCTGTATAGTGCTCTTTTACCCATAGACCAAATCCTGCAAGAGTTGTGGTTATGGTTGGAACTTTAAAGGCAAGACTTTCGAGTGGAGTATAACCCCATGGTTCGTAATAGGATGGAAAAACCGTAAGATCAAGACCGGCAAGTAGCTCGTAATAGGTAAGATTAAGTATTCCATCATTGCCGTTCAGATAAGTGGGTATAAAAAGAACTTTGACTTTGTCGCTCTCCTTGTTTAAGAACTCCAGCTCTTTTATCCTCCTTAAAACAGGATCCCGGTCAGGATCATTGAGAAGATGGGAACAGTTGGTTGTGTAGTCAGAGGCAGAATTGATTTTTGAGAGCAGCTCTTTATCAGGACCATTGTTCCAGGCGGGGACAAAAATGTATGCTAATATCTCTCTTTTAAGTTCAGTATCCCGGTTGAGAGTACCGAGTGAATCGAGAAAAATATCTATCCCTTTGTTTTTAAACTCATACCTGCCGCTTATGGCAACTATCAGAGCATCTGAGGATGGTGTGATCCCTGTCATCAGGGTTGCCGTATTAATGAGATTATATCTTGCCCGCTTACGAAAGGTGTCATATTCCTGTTCCTGAGGCGTGAAACTGTTCTCAAATCCGTTTGGGGTAATTATATCAACCTCGCGGCCAAGAAAATGGCTGCATTCAGAGGCAGTTATTTCACTTACCGTTGTAAAGATATCCGCAACATTTGCAGCAGTTTTTTCCAGAGAGTGCTTGGCTGTGACATTGAATTCTCTGGCTTTTTCCTGGGCGTTGTAGAGCTGCAACGAACCGTATAGTGGAAGATTGTTGCCGGCAATCGAGCGGCCGACTACAGTTGCGTGAGTTGTAAAGACTGTTGCTACAGGTAAACCGGTACTTTTCAGATACAGAACTCCGGCACCTGTCATCCACTCATGAAACTGTGCAACAACCTTGCGTGAAGGAGAAAGATTATACTTTACATAGCTCTCGATAACCATTCCGCTTGCATATCCGAAAAGAGCACTCTCAATATAATCCCATTCTCCGCTGATTGAGTCCAGACCAAAACGAGTCCAGAACTGGGTAAGTATCTCATCTTTCCTTTGTATGTATGAACTGAAATCAACCAGAACCGCAACCGGGGTTCCCGCCACATTCCATCTGCCAACTCTTATCCTAAGACCTTCTGCCGACGCCTGGACCCTCCAGGACTTAAGCAAAGAAGGGTCTTCTATGAATTCAGGATTTTGTTTTGTATCCCTCCATACATCAGGACCTATAAGAATATGGTTGTTTTTGAATTCTTTGGAAAGGTTAAGTGCTTTTGTTGCTATAACAGTGTGTATTCCTCCTATCTTGTTGCACACCTCCCAGCTAACCTCAAAAAGGCAGTCGGGAGTTATCATTTTGTTTTCAGTCATTTTTTCTTTTTACTTGCTTTTCTTTTGGTCTTTGCTGCTGTTTTTCTTACAGGGGCATTATTCCCTGCAATTTCTGTTCCACTGTCCTGCACTCTTCTTTCCTGGGCCCTTTCAACTCTGAGCAGGAAATCACTCAACACATTCATATAGTTGATAAATGCATCATAAGGGGAGTCGTAAGGATTGAAATAGTTGTGAACGGCTCCGTCTGAGAAAAATTTGGTGCACATATAGTAAAGGTGATCGCTCTCCTGTAGTTTTTTGAAGTCAGATGTAAGTTCAGGGAGATTCAGTATTTTTACTCTCTCTTCAACTGCATAAAGTTTCCCAAACGCTTCATTCTGAAGCTCATTTCCAATCCAGGCAGTAGTGTCCCTCTCCTCATCCGCCCATGATATTGCATAGGGAACGTGTAAGGGTGCTACAGGCTCATGCCTGGAAGAAGCCTCAGAAGGAGTTACAAATTCATAGCTGGTTTGTGACAATATGGAGGAAGGAAGACGCTTTAAGAACTGAAAAATTCCTGTGGATTCCTGTTGGTGTTCTCCGAAAGTCTCGTAATCCATAAAAAGATTAACAATATCATCCTTCATTAGAGATTCTGAAATCCAGGTTACAAACTTGTCTGCTGTCAAAGGCCAGTTCGCCCAGTTTCTCTCCGAAAAGCGAAATGCAATATCGTCGCTGAGGTTAAAATTTCTCAAAAGCAACTTAAGTCTTGGATTTATAGCATTTGTATATACATAATTGGGGCTTTTCCAGCCCAGTATATGCTTGGCTCCTTCTGTAAGCATTGTCTTAAATCCCATCTTTAAGACCATCTCCCCTATTCTGTCTGAGTATATAAGCTCTGTATTTCTGAATGTTACTGGTTTTTGCCCGAAAAGTTCCTCTATCTTGGCAGAATGTTCTCTTACCTGACTTATAAACTCCTCTTCTGAGATGAGGGAAGAGAGCGAATGGGAATAGGTTTCGGCAATGAATTCAACACAACCTGTTTTTGCAAGCTCCCTGAAACTGTCAATAACTTCTGGCTTATAGCGTTCAAACTGTTCCAGTGCCACTCCTGAAATTGAGTAGGCAATTTTGAAAAGCCCTTTGTTGTACCTGATAAGTTCCAGCATTATGGCATTGGCCGGCAGATAGCATCTGTTGGCAACTCTTTGCAGAATTGTCCTGTTTGTAAATTCATCGTAATAGTTTGATTCCTTACCAATATCAAAGAATCTGTATGTTCTGAGCCTGTCAGGCTGATGTACCTGAAAATATAAGCAAATGCTCTTTTTCATACGTAAATATTTTAT
>DIXE01000046.1 GCA_002428635.1 Bacteroidales bacterium UBA6088 | reverse complement strand
TAGATCCGTGTGCATACCTGACTGATGTTTTGGGAAGGCTGATGGATCATAACCATATGAAGCTTTACCAGCTGCTCCCAAACAAATGGATTCCACTCGAGATTGAGATAAGGTAAGAAGAGGCTAAATAGTCTCTTTTTTTTATACACAAGGCGGGGCTCAACGAACGGTTACAGTATAATTTTTGAAAAACATCATAATGCCCTAATATTATTAATATTATGAAATTTGCTGACACCTAAAATTTTCTTGATAAGGTAAATGTAAAAAATCACCCGCAATTGCGGGTGACCTTTAAATCTTGTTTCAGTTTATTTTCAGCTTCTTGTCAGCCCTAAACAGCTTATTACCTGTCATTCGCCAAGTTTTGCCAGATTGTACCAGATTGTACCGGATTGTACCGGATTGTACCGGATTGTGCCGGATTGTGCCCGGTTTTGCCGGATTGTGCCCGGTTTTGCCGGCGGCTTTCAGAATCCGAAACTATGCTTCAGTTTCGCTGTCATCTTTCTTTGCGCTCTTTTTGGCTTTGGCAGGAGTTTTAATTTTCCCGGTCTGAGCAACTACATCTGCCTGAACTGTTGTATCTGCCTGAACATCTGTCTTAGCTTCTGCTTTGGGAGCTCTTGTTTTTTTTACAGCGGGAGTGGCAGTATCAGCACCTTCCACTGATTTACTTTCTGCTACCTCTTTTGTCTCTTTAACTTTGGAAACCACTTTTGCAGTCTTTTTGGTTGCAGCAGGTTTCTGAACGGCCTCAACGGCAACAAGTTCTCTAGGCATTATGGAAACGTAGGATTTATTGTCTGCTTTTTTGCGGAAAACAACCACTCCATCAATAAGAGCATAGAGAGTATGGTCTTTGCCAATACCGACATTCACGCCGGGACTGTGAACCGTACCTCTTTGACGAACCAGAATATTGCCAGCTTTGGCAATCTGTCCGCCGAATAATTTTACGCCTAATCGTTTACTGTGTGATTCGCGTCCGTTCTTAGAACTACCGACACCTTTTTTATGAGCCATAATCTAAAATTTTACAATTAAATAATTAAGCAATCTCTTCAATCTGTATTCTGGTCAAATACTGACGGTGTCCGTTTTTCTTGTCAAAGCCTTTGCGCTTTATCTTTTTGAAAACGATAACCTTTTTACCCTTGAGGTGTTCCAACACCTTAGCTTTTACACTGGTACCAGTCAGATATGGAGAACCAATCTGCACATTTCCTTCATTGTCGATAAGCAAAACCTTATCGAAAGTGATTGAAGCACCCTCTTTTGCATCGAGACGGTTAACAAAAATCTTGTTATCCTTCTCTACTTTGAACTGTTGTCCTGCAATGTCTACAATTGCGTACATAAAATAAATTTTAACATTTCTAACCGTAAGCGGACACATTTAAGTGACTCTTATCCAACAGCTTAACGATCTTATAATCTTCAAATTGGGAGTGCAAATATATAATTAATTCTCAATTAATCAAAACATTTTTAAATTTGTAGAGATACTTTAACAATTTTTATTTAATAACAGCTACTAAAAACTACCTACAAAACAATGGATTCTCCTTTTGTGTATAACAAGTTTGTTTCTGAAGGAAATTTTGTACCCAGAAATGATGAGGTTGACAGGATT
Organism: Bacteroidales bacterium UBA6088; assembly: GCA_002428635.1. Taxonomy (GTDB): domain Bacteria; phylum Bacteroidota; class Bacteroidia; order Bacteroidales; family UBA932; genus Bact-08. The sequence continues at coordinate 19,626 of DIXE01000046.1, read as the reverse complement.
TGTGAACGAATTAAACAAAAAGAGCATACTCTAATTTACGAACCACCAAAAAGTGGAAAATTTTCACTAATCAGGCAGGTCTTTATCAGACTTAAGAACGAAGCATATCCATTCAAAGCCTGCACTATAGACCTTTTTAATATCAGGACGGAGAATGAACTTCTTAAAAAGATAAGAACTTCGTTGATTGACGCTTTTTCTCAGACTCCGGAAGAGAAACATAAACTGGAAGACGATTTGATGATAAATCATATCCGCGAAATGGTTGAGTACAGGGACCTCGTTCTCAATCTTCCCGAAGCTCTTTCGTTAAAATTTAAAACAAACATTGTGCTCTACTTCAGGGAATTTCAGGAGCTTTTAAACTTTCAGGACCCGGATGCAACTATTTCACTTCTGGAGAGAGTCTGGATGACACACACCAGCACGACTTACCTCATCACAGGGTCTAAAGTAAATGCAATGAAGGACATTTTCGTAAATAACAAGACTTTTTACAGATTTGCAGAGAGAGTAAAACTGAGCCCCATTGACGAGAAGCTATTCTCTGAATACATTATCAAGAGCTTTTTAAAAGCCGGAAGAGTTGTCTCAAAAGAACTGGCTTCACGTTTGTACCGGATGACCGAGGGACAACCTTACTATACTCAGCAGCTGGCAGAGATTGCATACTACAAAACCAAAGGATATATGACTGAAGCAATTTTGAATGAGGCGTTTGACGATTTGACCGAACTCCACTCGCACTATTTCAGAGAGATCTCCGGCCGTTTGAGCCTCTATCAATTGAATCTGCTTAAAGCCATACTGGACGGAGTTACAAAATTCAGCACACAGGAGGTAATGGATAATTACAAGTTCAACTCATCAGCCAACGTAGTCAGGCTTAAAGATGCAGTGCAAAAGAAAGAGATACTCGAGCAGGAGGGTGAAAACTGGTACTTCCTTGATCCTCTGTTCAAAAGTTGGCTGAAGAGAATATACTGGAACGAAGCTTAAATGTGTCATTGAGCTGTAATCAACACAAGATGAGAGTAGTAATAGGTGTAACGGGCGCGAGTGGGCAGATATATGCCAGAGACCTTATAAAAAAGGTCAGATTGACGGAAGGAGTTGATGCAGAGGTGATTTTTACCGATACTGCTAAAGCGGTCTATACAGATGAAACCGGAGAAGAGCTACCCTATCCGCTCTCAGACAACGATTCATACTTCAACCGGAACGCATCGGGATCAAATGCTGCAGATGTTATGATCATCATTCCCTGCACAATGGGAACAGTGGGCAGAATTGCAAACGGGGTCACATCCGACCTAATATCTCGTATTGCCGAAGTTCAGCTGAAAGAGCGTAAAAAACTGATAATCTGTCCACGAGAGACACCGCTATCACTCATCCATCTACGAAATCTTACAACACTAACAGAGGCCGGAGCCTTAATCGCCCCAGCATCACCTTCTTACTACAATCATCCGCAAACCCTTGCAGATCTTTCAGAACATTTCACAGCCAGGATCCTGGACATTGTCGGCGTTAAGCAACTCGATTCTGAACTACGCTGGAAAAAGTGAACTACGCTGGAAAAAGTAGACTCTTTACTCCTTCAAAGTCACTGTAACCCAGACTTTTTCATAACGCTCATCGGGGTCAACATAAATCTTATAAGAACCACACTTAAGCACGTGGCCAGAAGCCTGCGACACCGGGGAGAAATGGATCTCCATATCGGTGTCGCCCTGAATCAGTTTAAAACCAGTAGCAAAGCCATCCACCTTATCTATTGTCATCTCCTTAAAAAGGGTTACAGTCTGACTCCAGTACTTTCCCAATCCGTTCTTTCCGTTAGGGTCGGGCCGGTATGTGCCTGTGAGTTCTTTTGGAAGGATGCCCTTTTTAAAATTGGCCTCTGCCTCCCGGAACCATCCCTGTTCCATATTGTTGTGTTCAACAGCCATTTTCATTCTTAATTGCTGCTCCCTGTTTGAAGGGGAACCGCTCACAGGTACCAGAAACTGAGCCTTTAGCTTACCCAGGCAGTTTTGATCACCGGAGAGTGCTTTTCCAGAAGCCTTTCCTGAGGTCTTTCCTGAAGCATCTACTGAAACCTTTCCCGCCAGATAGCTCTTAAAGGGTTTGTTTTCTGAGTATCTGATACCTGCAGGCGAGAGATTTGCAGAACCTGAATGTCTTCCAGACCCGGAGCCGGAACGGATCCGGCTTGAAGAGCCGGTAGGATTTGCAAGCGAACCGCCGGCAATGACATTTACAAACAGGGGGGATGTTCTGGGAATATCCTTAAGGGCCAAAGTGGGAGATATCCCTGCCCAGTCAGATGAAAACTTCTCAGTTGTATTGAAAGCCTGAGTTCTAAGAGGAGAGTTCCGGGAGGGGATTGTAACCGACGAACCCGGAATAAGTAAAACTTCTCCGGTTTCATTTCTCACAAGCAAAGAGCCCTTATAAAGATGGAATGTAGTGGTTCCGTCAGCTTTTACATTTACCTCATAAATTGTACCCCTGACACTTGCAGTAGCCGTGGGTGTTGTAATTTCGCCACTGGTCATCACACCTCTCCGCGGAATGGTCATCTCCTGGTGAAAATAATTTTTTACCATAATACGCAGATCGGTCTGATCGTAGAATTTATTGGCTTTAAGGACCAAAGTGCGGGAGTGAACCCTGTCGGCAGGAGAGTCAAATTCCATATATTCATCAATATAGGCAACCGCATCTTCTGATGTTCCTATTCTGCCGTAACTCCGGTCAAAATAGACAGTACCCTTAAGGACCACAAACTTATAATACATAGAGTATCCGCCATCTTTAAGAGCCGGTTGCTGAAAAAGATAATCTCTGGTTGCTGTTCTCCCCCCTGATGCAGTTATCTCATCCAGCCATACCTCTCCAAACCAGTTTTTTTGATTAAGAGTGCTGATATGAAGTTGAATATTGTCTGATCCCACATCCTGACCAAGCATAATTATGTCATCCTCTGATGTCTGAGAGTTCTCTGAGCCGCTAATTACTGAGGACTTGTCCTGCTTCCCGGCTTCACCGGCTGACTGGCCTCCCCCCTTCCCTATCTGGATTGTCAGAGAGACTGGCTGGCATTCAAGCACTCTTTTTGTTCTGTTGCTGACATCAGGATCCTGAAAGAGCATCTTGAGTGTAAGCTGATGTTTTCCATCGGGAATATCCTTGGGAATGACAATATCTTTTACAAAATCGGTTTGAAATTTCCCCATCCTGTCCCTGAACTCAAGCAATTCGTCAATCACCAATTTATCTCCGATTGTAATCTGCATCTTGACCCTGTCCATACTAAACCCATCCCATACAGCATAAAATCTGACTTTTGCACCATAACCCTGAGTGATCTGGTTCACAATATCCCCGGAATTGTTTGAAACCCTCAGGTTACTCAATTTAAGCTTTCTAACATCCTGAGAATAAAGTGTGCAAGGATTGAAAGCAAATAATGAGTATGCTGCAAGCAATAGAGTTATCACTGATTTCTTAAGTGATAAATGTGTGGAGATTCTATACCTTGCAGGGTTTAATCGTAAATAATTTAATCTGGACATAATATATTATTAACATTCAGCAGTAAATCCCCCGTCAGTTCTGGACGGTGAACTGTTTTGTCAGAGGCTTTCCGTTATCGGTCTGCACCTCAATGAGAACTTCATAGACTCCGTTTGGCCATCCCCTGTCGGGCCTTGAAAGATTTGAATAGAGCTCCACTGTTCCTGATCTCTCTCCGGTATTCAGGAGTACGCTGGCAACTTCGATCTTTGAATCTCCGTAATAGTACCAGGTAAACTTAACTTTGGTATCTGAAACTGCATACTTGAGCAGACAGCTTGCGTAGATCATTTCAGGCTGCCCAGAAATCATTGGATTGTCCTGGTTGCACTGAGTTCCGTTGAGTGCAGTGCAAATCTTTGCGTCGGTAAGTTTGGCGGTCGAAACGCTGCACTCACAGCTTGCAATCATCAACATTGATGATGCAATTAAGATAATTGAGAAAAATTTTTTCATAGTTGAAAGTTTATTGAGTTAGTTATAAGTTTATTGAGTTTTTAGAATGCCGGATATTGGACCAGACAGGTGATTTTGTGCTCACTACTGCCGGAAGAACGGGAAAACTCGTCCTTGATTATCATAAATTTTGCATACTTACCGTTCTTAAGTTTAAAAACCAGAACTTTGTTCAAAGGAGCCTCTTCTGCATTCATAAAATCATACCCATCACTTATATAGCCAGAAGAGGGAGGCGCAGTTACATCTTCCATTCTGCTTTTGTCAGTCTTTGCCCAATTCCCTCCGATTCCCGGCAGGGCAGTACTCCAGGGCTCGTTAAGCACATCAGGATCAGGAGATGACTTTGCGCTCTTAAGTTTCCCGGTTGCAAAATCGTAGCCATTGTTCTGGTTGTCCATAACTATCTGCTTAATAGCCACCGTGGAGGAGGTTTGTTGCCCGGTAGTCGTCTGAGTTTGTATCGCCTGATTAGTGGTGGCTTGCCTTGTGGAGGCTGACTGAGCAGAAGCAGTCTGGGTTGAAGGTGTTTGCAAGGTAACAACGCTTCCGGAACCAATACTGAATGTTGATAGAGTTACCATTCTGTCTCCATGCCACACCATAACAACGTAATCACCTACAGGCCAGTCATTACCCCTATTATCGATATAGGAATGGATTCTGTTCATGTTGTGTACGCGTGGCAGGTAACTCTCCTCAACAATCAGACAATCGTGTGTGCGGCTGGACCACCTCACCCGAAAAGGTGCCTTCACTTCACCTCCTGTGTAATCCATAACCATATGGATTCTTTTTGCCGACGGCGGAATCATCTTAACCTCATTATCGATACCTGCCAAAGAGTTAACAGATGTACCAACCTTAATTGAAAGTGGAGTGATGTCATTTGACCCTGATAAAGTAGAAGATAAAGATGCAGATGAAATAGCCAACTCAGAAGAAGGATTGTCAGATTTGTCCGATCTCCTGATTGTGGGATAAATTCTCTTGTGAATTGCCTCAAGCTCTCCTTCACAATTCAAGCTCCCTACAAAGCCAATCATATAAAAACTGGCCGGACCGTCAACAACAGTGTAAATAAACACATTCCCCTTGTTCTCATACCAGTAATTACAGATATTCAAATCATTAACGGTGGAGTAATTCTGATATCGCATAAATGCCTCAGGTTGATTGTTGATCATGGTCGCCTGCTGATTCATAAATAGATTCAGGCTCCTGCCATCCTTTTTAATATTCTGGATCACCATCGTAATTTTTTTGTCGCTCCCGGTAATGTTCCAAACAGATTGACCCGGTTCAGAAGAGGTAAGTGATGAATGTGGAGGAATAAGATGTTTTATCAGCGCATCATCAGAAACCAGCGGGGAATATCCACTGGAATCAGTAATCCAGTTAACTAATTGTACCGAAGGTGATTGTAGTGAGGCAGGATGCCCGGCAATAGATTGCTCGGTGACTTGTTGCCCGGCGGCTGTCTGACCGGAGCCCGACTGCCCGGCGGCTGTCTGCCCTGCGACTGATTGCCCGGAATTCAATAGTGTAAATGAATCAGTAATTTTAACGGCTTCGGCGGCCCTCTTATTAAACTGATCCTCAGGAATGAGAGACCAGACAATATAAGCGAATCCACGTTCCAGCGCGTAAAAGGCCAATACCACAGTGTTCTTGTTGTTGGTTCGCCACTTATAACCGGCCGCCTTGCCCTGTACCCCGTTCATCGTGGAATTCTCCAGAGTTAGCTGAACAGCACCCTTAATGATATCCCGCAGAAAATCACTGATTACATTGTCAATAGTTTGACCCGGAGATGCAGAGTAAGAGTTAATCAAGACTGCAACATTCTGATCCGGACTCATAAATGCATAGATTTTTGCACCACCTTGCTGATTAGATGTTGCTGAATAGTTGGCAGGTACAGAAATTTTAAAGCCCAACTGGTTATCTTCTACCCATCGGTTCTGACCAAAAACAGGAAACCAGACCGATACAGCAATCAACATAATCGCCACAGATATTCTTTTCATTATCTCGGATTTAATAATTAATCGGATTTAAAAATTAATAAGTATCACACTACTACAAGCACTCCGGAACAAATTTCTCAGGAAACTATTTTTACACTATAAAATCATAATAGAGCAAAATAAAGAAATTCACCTATAAATTTAATGTAAAATTATGAAATATCAACAAAAATTTCGCTCTAAATCACCATATTATAAGCAGAATAATTCGGAGTGCGTTACCGGTTGCTGAGAAGCTAAAGATTGTAATAATATGCAAATGTCAAATTTTTGTTAATATTCCTATAAATTAGAGGGTTTATGAATATCAATGAGACAATTTTATTAAATTTGCCTTTAATAACCAAAGTAGTTCGGTGAGCAATTTTTATAAAAATATGTGACTCACCGAAATTCTTTGTGCACTGATTCAACTTACAGAGTGCCCTGACTCAACTAACAGAAGCATTCAGTCTAAACTAAAAGAAGTATTCTGTTAAACTATGAAAAAATACAGTCTTGCGGTTAAGTTGTTAATTAAAAAGGCGTTCACTAATTTCCTGCCACGTTGGGTAATTTTTGTTATTGACCTTTTTATTGTTGCAACGTCATTCACTACCCTGTGGATCTTCAGGGATACAATTTCTAACAATTATCACGGTCATTTTGGTATCAAGCTGTTAATGGTTGTGCTCATTTACAGCATAACCGCTCTCATTTTCAAAACCCATCAGGGCATAGTGAGGTTTTCAACCTGGACGGATTTCAAGAAGATTGCCTCTTCTGCAATTGTTGCCACCTTGATATACATTCTGGTTACAATAGTTATAAATTATGCCGACAGTGCACTTAAGCGATACTTTAACCTGAGCTATATGTTCCCAATAATGGTGGGAGTTATGGTTGTCGGGATTCAGCTTGTTCTGAGAATAATTGTAAAAAGTTTCTTCGAAAACCTGGAAAGAAAAAATCCTTTTGGCAAAAAGAAGATATTCATACTCGGATGTGATTATGATTCTGTGCTTCTTGCCAAGTCGATAGAGGATGAACAGAAGAATCCGTACACTCCGGTTGCATTTTTGTGTAATGATCAAAACAAAATCGGTAAAAAAATCGGTAATCTGCCTGTTCTCTCTGCCAGAAAGGACATCAGGGAACATATGGAGGTATTCGGAGCAAATACAATTCTTCTCTTTAAGTCCCAGATTGAGAAGATTCCCAAAGAGCTGTTCGATTACTATATTTTAGAGGGGCTGGATCTGATGGTAGTATCAATGTACGCCAGATTCGAAAACGGGAACGATGTAGCAACTGCCTCTCCACAAATCAACAAGATTAAAATTGAGGATCTGCTGGGAAGGAATGCTATAGTAATGGACAGGGAGAAACTGGCCCCCTATTTTGATGACAAGGTAATACTTGTGACCGGAGCGGCAGGGTCTATCGGCAGTGAAATTGCTTCACAGCTTACCAACTTCAATTGTAAGAAGATTATATTACTTGATCAGGCCGAGACACCACTCAATGACCTTTATCTTGAACTGACAGCGAAAAAACTAAAAACCGAGATTAAGCCTATAATAGGCAGCGTCAGCAGTATGAGCAAGATGAGACAAATATTCGAAATTGCCCATCCCCAGGTAATATTCCACGCTGCCGCATACAAGCACGTACCTATGATGGAGGCACATCCATCTGCTGCCGTCATTACCAATGTACAGGGGACAAAAGTGGTAGCAGATCTGGCCGTGGAGTTCGGAGCCGAACGATTTGTAATGATTTCCACCGACAAAGCTGTTAACCCCACAAATGTTATGGGGGCATCCAAGAGAGCAGCAGAGATTTATGTTCAGTCGTTGCACCATAAATTACTTGAGGAGAAATCAGGGAATAAGATACAATTCATCACCACCCGATTCGGGAATGTATTGGGTTCCAACGGCTCAGTCGTTCCACTCTTTAAAAGACAGATTGAGGCGGGCGGCCCGGTGACAGTGACCCACAGAGATATATCACGGTATTTTATGACCATACCGGAGGCCTGCAGTCTGGTGCTGGAGGCCGGTTGTATGGGACACAGCGGTGAAATCTACATCTTTGATATGGGAGAGGCTGTTAAGATTTACGACCTTGCAGAAAAGATGATACGCCTCTCAGGCAAGACACCGGGAAGAGACATCAAAATCGTTGAAACCGGCCTCCGGCCAGGAGAAAAGCTCCACGAAGAGCTGCTCTGCACAGGAGAGAACACCCTCCCCACCTACCACAGCAAAGTGAGAATCGCAAAAGTTAAACCCTATAAATACTCCTTCACAGCTCCCCGGATTGACGAACTGAACACTATCGCCCGCCAGTGGATTCACCCTCTGGAGGTTGTAACAAAGCTCAAGGCACTCATCCCCGAATTCGCAAGTCAGAACTCTCCCGCATACGAAGAGATTGACCGCAAGAACCACATCCTGGACGAGAAAATTCAGTACATCGACTTATAGTGCGGGGGTTGTATATATATGGAGCGCAGGGAGTTGAATATGGAGAGCGACAAGTTGTACATAACAGCAAATTTTATATGAATATGATAATGAGGAGATTGCGCAATAATTTAAAAACTATAGTTTTTAAAATTTCCCCTATCCAACTCAACTACAATTAATTACAAAATTTGCTGACACCTGACATTTTCCGGGTCAATAGAACAATTCACAACCGAACTATTCACGCAGGAAACTAAGAAACGTCACACATAAAAAAATATAAACACATAAATATGAAAATCAAAGAATTAACCTTACTTATTGCCGGTACGATGGCGCTTGCCTCCTGCGGGTCCACAAAAGGCATCCCCTATCTTGCAGATATTGACAACATAAGCCAGTACGAACTGGATCAGACAGCAAAAATCTACGAGGCCAAAATCATGCCCAAGGATGTGCTTACAATTGCCGTAAACACCACTGTTCCCGAAGCCGCCGCCCCGTTCAACCTCGGTTCAAATGCCGGTAGCGGAGTAGTAACACAGGGTGTTGCAATATCCGGAGCCGAACTTCAGACCTACGTGGTTGACAGCAACGGATACATTTATTATCCTGTTATCGGCAGATTGAAGGTGATTGGGCTTACCAGAGTGGAGCTTCAGGAGCTTATAAAAAGCAAAATACATCCACAGTACATTACAGAGCTCCCAATTGTTAATGTCCGGTTTAAGAACTACAAGATATCAGTACTCGGGGAGGTAGCAAAACCGGGTTCTTACACAATGATGAATGAGCAGTGTACAATATTCGACGCGTTGGCTATGGCCGGAGACCTGTCGATTTACGGCAACCGGGAGAATGTGCTGCTTATAAGGGAGGATGCCACAGGAAAAAAGAGCTATACAAGAATAAATCTGCAGAACGCCTCTCTCCTAACCAATCTCAACAGCTACTACCTGCAGCAGAACGATGTGCTTTACGTGGAGCCAAACAAGGTAAAGGCAAGAGCATCGAGGATTGGAGCCGCAGAGGGGATGACTGTTTCTGTTATCTCTACCTTGGTTTCTGTGACAACATTGATTTTCACTATTATCAACAGTAATAAATAGAGCCGGTTATGCAAGAGAACCTGAATCCCAACAGGGTTGTGAACACAGAGGAGAATCCTGAGATAGATATTAAACAACTGCTATTTGTATTCATAAGTAAATGGTACTGGTTTGCACTCTCGGTCTTTATTATGCTGGTGGCAGGATATTTTTTCCTAAAAACTAAAACCCCTGCTTACGAGACCAAGACATCGGTACTTATTAAGCAGGATCAGTCAGCACCCGAAGAGATGTTTCTTTTAAAGGAGTTGGGGTACTCCAGTCCCGGCAAGAGCAATATTGACAATGAGATAGGGATGTTCAAGTCCCCTGATCTGATTTCCAAAATACTGGCACAACTGGAGTTGCACACCACATACAGATATACCAACAAAACCGGATTCTACGAGCCCGACCTTTATAAAAACTCCCCTCTGTATGTAAGGTGGGAGGATGTAAAGCCGGATGATATCCCCACAACAATGAACCTTATATTCTCTCCAACAAAGAGAGGACTGGAGGTGAATGCATACTACACCAACAAGGGGACAAAGATTGAAAGAACTCTGAGGGTTGACACCCTGCCGGCAATAATCACTCTGCCCATCGGGAGATTCTATGTTACAATGAACGATACATCTGCCACACTTGAAAGACCTCTAAAGGTGACAATAAGGAATACTATGGGAGTGGCAAGGGGTATCATCAAAAACCTCAGCATAGTTACTTCAACAAAACTCTCGTCTCAGCTGGATATTACATATAGGACAGAGATCCCAAGAAAAGGAGAGGATTTTTTAAAGGCTCTGGTTGAGGAGTACAATGCCGAGGCCACTGATGACAAAAACAAGGTAGCATTCAACACCGCTGTGTTTATTGAAGAGAGGCTCAAAAACATAGCCGTGGAACTGGGAGATGTGGAGTATCAGGTAGAAGACTTCAGAAAGAAGTATCAGGTTACCGACATCCCCTCACAGGTGGGATCTTATCTTGAGAAAAGCTCCAGCTACGAAACCAAACGGCAGGAAATAGAGACAGAACTTAACCTTATCACATACATACAGAACTATATAGCCAATCCGGAGAACAAAGAAAAACTTATACCGAACCAGGGAATCAGAGACCCGGGTCTTTCAAGCCTGCTGGGTAAATACAACGAGCTACTTCTGCAGAAGCAAAAGGTGCAAAGTTCAACCTCTGAGATTAATCCTGCATACAGGGAACTGAGTGAGCAGGTGAGACGGTTCCACGAGAACATTGTAGCATCTCTGGCCAACGAGAGAAACGCAAAACAGATAGCCATCCAGGATCTGGACGAAGAGAACACCATTACCAATGTCAAGATAAGAAGTATTCCCACTCTTAGTCGTCAGTTGACAGACATCACCCGGCAACAGGAGGTAAAGAACAACCTATATGTTTATCTTTTGCAAAAGAGAGAGGAGACCAACCTCACTCAGGCAGGGGTAGCTCCTAAGGCAAAGACAGTTGCCAGACCATACTCATCTGCCGGACCTGTGGCACCCAGAAGAGCTGTTATAATGGGAATTTTCTTCCTGATAGGGTTTGCAATCCCTGCAATAATAATGTTTTTGAAGGATTATTTTCAGACCCGGATTGAGGGGATGAAGGATCTGGCGAACCTTAAGGATATCAGCGTAATAGGCGACATACTCAAGGTTGAGGGAATCGGCAATGGTTATGCCTCATTGGTGGTTAAGCCCAACGACGACTCTGTTGTAAATGAAATGTTCAGAACCCTGAGAAACAACCTTCTGTTTATGCTTAGTGAGAGGGACCAGAATGCAGTGCTGGTAACATCTACAATAGCCAAGGAGGGAAAAACATTTGTGGCAGCCAATCTGGCGAGAAGTCTTTCACTTATGGACAAAAGGGTATTACTACTCGGGGCAGATATCAGGAATCCCAAACTGGCCGGTGTATTGGCAATCCCAAAGAGAGAGAGCGGACTCTCCTCCTACCTTGCAGGGCAAATCCAGGACCATAATGAACTTATTGAGCAGGTTGAGCCAAATTTTTATGTTCTGCAGACCGGTCCTATACCTCCAAATCCCAATGAACTGCTCTCAAAGAGAAGAGTCGGAGATTTAATCAATCTGCTCAAAAAGGAGTTTGATTATGTGGTAATAGACTCTGCTCCGGTTGGAGTAGTTTCTGACACATTCCTGATATCCAAGTATTCAGATGCCTGCATATATGTGGTGAGGGAGAACTTCTCAGAGAAGGACACTGTGAGCTTTATCAACAACCTGGTAAACGACAAGCGCCTAAGAAATGTTGCAGTAGTACTTAACAATGCTACCAATACCGGGAATGTCGGAAGATACAAATACGGATACAAATACTCCTACAGATACCGTTACGGGTATGCACAGGGGTACGGGAAGCGGGAGAGTTGAAAATGAGTACAAAAAATGACTCCGTAAAGGATAATAACCAGATTGCACATTCCGAAGCAACCTTCTATTTATGATAAGCGAGAAGGATCAGAGCGTCATTCTTGTAACCTCCACAATCTCCAAAGAGGGTAAAACATTTGTAGCTTCAAACCTTGCTAAAGTACTCTCCCTTATGGAGAAAAAAGTGCTGCTGGTTAGGGTCGATATCCGCAATCCACAGATATCAAATACAATGACAATTAAAAAGTCATCTACAGGTTTAACCTCATACCTTGCAGGAATCACAAATGACTACCACGAGATAATTGAGAAGATTAATGACCATCTCTTTGTTATGCAGATAGGACCTATCCCGCCAAACCCCAACGAACTTCTTGACAAGCCTCGCACCGGTGACCTTATACAGAGGCTTAAAAAGGAGTTTGACTATGTGGTAATTGACTCGGCACAGGTAGGGCTGGTATCAGAAACATTTACAATTGCAAAATATGCAGATGCAACCATATTTGTAATGAGGAATAGGTTCACCGAGAAGGACTCAATCCACTTCCTCAACAACCTCTATGCAGAGAAGAGAATCCACAATGTGGCTGTTGTCCTTAATCAGACCGAGACCCTTACCAGGATGGGGAGATATGGCTATGGCTACAAATACTCCTACAGATACAAATATGGCTACAACAATAAAGAGGAGAAGAGGAGCAGAGGAGAAGAGGAGCAGATGGTTTTAGCTGTAGATTTTGACGGAACAATTGTTGAGAACCACTACCCAGCCATTGGGAGAGAAATCCCATTTGCAATATAGACCCTTATCCTCTGGACAGTTAGGGAGGGGCGTGAGTTGCAGGATGCACTGGATTTCTACAGAGAGCGCGGCCTCACCTTCTACTCCGCCAATCGCAACCACCCCGAACCCATCACACCCGGCGAGGCGAGAAAGTTAAATGCCGATATGTTCATAGACGACCGCAACTTTGTTGGAGTACCCGACTGGGGGTTTATATATCAGTCGCTGAAAAGTTATCCAAAAAAGTGTTTCTCGCCGGAGATTTTCATCAAGATGGTTGACTCAACTGTCAAGAGAGTTGAGAAGGGAGGTATCCTAAGCAAATTACTATAAAAATAGAATATCGAAGTATGAAAGCATGCTTTATTGGGTTAGGCTATATTGGCCTTCCTACGGCCATTGTGGCTGCTGATAACGGCATTGAGGTTGTTGGCGTAGATATCAATTCAAATGTAGTGGAAACCATCAACAAGGGGAAGATCCATATCTTGGAGCCTAGGCTAGAGGAACTCTGCAGCCGAGTGATTGGCAAGGGGACTCTCAAAGCACAAACCGAGCCACAGGAGAGCGATGTCTATTTGATTGTAGTTCCAACCCCATTTACAGGAGATCATCAGCCTGATATCTCATACGTGGAGTCCGCTACCCGCAGCGTGCTCCCCTACTTGAGAGAGGGTGATCTCTATATCATAGAATCTACTTCACCGGTGGGAACCACTGAGAAGATGGCTAATCTCATTTTTTCTGAACGTCCTGAACTGAAAGATCATCTTGCTATAGCCTATTGCCCGGAGCGTGTGCTGCCGGGCAATGTTATTTATGAATTGGTCCACAATGATCGTGTGATCGGGGGTATCAACGAAACCTCCACCGATCGTGCAATCGCTTTTTACAATCAGTTTGTAAAAGGGGAACTGCATCGTACCAATGCACGTACCGCCGAGATGTGCAAGCTTACAGAAAACTCATCGCGAGATGTCCAGATTGCTTTTGCCAATGAGTTGTCGCTCATCTGCGACAAAGCCGGCATCAACGTTTGGGAGTTGATCGCGTTAGCCAACAAGCACCCACGCGTCAATATCCTGCAGCCCGGTAGCGGAGTGGGAGGGCACTGCATTGCAGTGGATCCCTACTTTATCACAGCTGACTTCCCCAAGGAGAGTCAGATCATTGGTATGGCCCGTGAGATCAATAACTACAAAGCCTTCTGGTGTGCAGAGAAAACCCAGCAGGCCATGAAACAGTTTGAACTGGAGCATGGCCGCGAGCCTGTGGTGGCGCTGATGGGACTCGCCTTCAAACCCAATATCGACGACCTGCGCGAGTCGCCCGCCAAGTATATTGCCACAAAAGTGATGCAGGGACACAACAATGGTGATTTTCTGATCGTGGAGCCAAATATCAGCGAGCACAAGGTGTTCAAGCTGACCGACTACCGCGTAGCCTATGAGCAAGCCGATATCGTGGTTTTTCTTGTTGCCCACAATCCCTTCAAGGAATTGGCATACAATAAGGAGAAAATCATCCTCGATTTCTGCGGCGTCTTCAAAGAAATTTGATCATATGGAACAAAAAAAACGAGTTATGCTCGTCTTCGGCACACGCCCCGAAGCCATCAAGGTGGCACCATTGGTGAAAGCTTTTCAAAAACATGCCGAGCGTTTTGAAACAATTGTCTGTGTAACAGGTCAGCATCGCGAGATGCTAGATCAGGTGCTTCATCTTTTTGAGATCACACCCGATTATGATTTGAATATCATGAAGCAGGGTCAGGATTTGTACGATGTCACTGCCCGGGTGATCACGGGTCTAAGAGATGTCTACAAAGAAGCAAAACCGGATGTTGTGTTTGTCCATGGCGATACCACTACATCCATGGGCGCTGCCTTGGCAGCTTTCTATCAGCAGATTCCCGTGGCTCATATTGAGGCAGGATTGCGTACCCATAATATCTACAGTCCCTGGCCGGAAGAAATGAACAGGCAGATCACAAGCCGCATTGCTGCATACAATCTGGCACCCACCCCCCTTAGTAAAGAGAATCTTTTGAAGGAGGGAGTGAAAGAGGAGACGATTACCGTCACCGGCAACACCGTGATTGATGCCCTCTACCTGGTGGTAGACAAAATCAAACAGGATGCTTCGTTGACAGGAGAGTTACAGGAACAATTGAAAAAGGCTGGATATGATACCGATCGTTTGAAATATAGCAAGAAACTGGTGCTGATCACCGGCCATCGCCGCGAGAACTTCGGTGATGGTTTTGTGAATATGTGCAACGCCATTAAGACACTTACAGAAAAGTACCCCGGGGTCGATTTTGTCTATCCCATGCATCTCAATCCCAATGTACGCAAGCCCATCCTGGAAATTTTCGGCGATGAATCCGTCTCTGGTAAGAACAGTAGCAGCAGAAACATCTTTTTTATCGAGCCGTTGGAATACCTGCCTTTTGTTTTCCTGATGGAACAAAGCACACTGGTCCTTACCGACAGTGGCGGTATCCAGGAGGAAGCCCCGGGACTGGGTAAACCGGTACTGGTGATGCGTGATACTACCGAACGTCCTGAAGCAGTTGATGCAGGTACTGTAAAATTGGTTGGTACCAACTATGACCAGATCGTGAATGAAGTCTCTCATTTACTGGATGATAAGACGTATTATTGTACAATGGCACAGGCAAGCAATCCGTATGGAGATGGGTTAGCATGTGAAAGAATAATTGAATTTATAAAATAATGGATATTCTCAAACTCATTGGACGAGAAAAGGAATTATTTACTGATGATATTCAGCGGAATGAGAAGGAATTATTTAAGAAGGTAAGTTCATCTCGTTTTCTTGTTATTGGCGGAGCAGGTTCTATTGGCCAGGCGGTAACGAAAGAAATTTTCAAACGAAATCCAATCAAGCTTCATGTGGTTGATATCAGTGAAAACAACATGGTAGAATTGATAAGGGACATTCGCAGTTCCTTTGGATATATCGATGGTGATTTTCAAACATTTGCTCTTGATATTGGCTCAATTGAGTACGATGCTTTCTGGAACAGTGATGGGCAATATGATTATGTGCTCAACCTTTCTGCTCTTAAGCATGTTCGCAGTGAAAAAGATCCATTCACCATGATGAGAATGATTGATGTGAATATTTTCAATACCGAGAAAACGATCCGTCAGTCCATTGAAAATGGTGTAAAGAAGTATTTTTGTGTTTCAACCGACAAGGCCACCAATCCGGCCAATATGATGGGTGCTTCCAAACGGATCATGGAAATGTATCTCATGAAATACAGTGAACAGATAAATATTTCCACTGCCCGCTTTGCCAACGTCGCTTTTTCAGACGGATCACTGCTACATGGTTTTAATCAAAGAATACAGAAACATCAGCCTATTGTGGCACCCAATGATGTAAAAAGATATTTCGTGATCCCCAAGGAATCAGGCGAACTTTGTCTGATGTCCACCATCTTCGGAGAAAACAGAGATATTTTCTTTCCCAAATTAAGTGAGAGTCTTCATTTGATCACGTTCTCAGATATTGCCGTAAGGTATCTCAAACATATTGGGTACGAACCCTATTTGTGTGAGAGTGAAGAAGAATCCAGAGAACTGGCTCACACACTTCCCGAGAAAGGACAATGGCCTTGCCTCTTCACAAAAAGCGACACCACCGGTGAAAAAGACTTTGAAGAATTCTTCACCGAGAATGAAATCATTGATCTGGATAGATTTCAGAATCTGGGTATTGTAAAAAATGAAGCTTTGTATGACCAGAAGCTGATACAGCATTTCACCGATACAATAGCTTCGTTTAAACAAAATAGAAGCTGGACCAAGGATCAGTTGGTCAAATTGTTTTTTGAAATGATTCCCAATTTTGACTATATTGAAAAGGGGAAATATCTGGATGCAAAAATGTAATTGGGATTTTGGAAATGTATCACGACGTAGTCAGTTTTGTTCATGAGTTATACGGAACCGAAGGAATGGTTCCGCTTCATGTTCCCACTTTCAGGGGAAATGAGAAGAAATATCTGATCGAATGTATCGACAGTACATTCGTATCCAGCGTGGGTAAGTTTGTCGATCGCTTTGAAGAGATGATGGAGGAATACACCTCCACAAAAAAAGCGGTCGTTTGTGTAAACGGTACCAATGCACTTCATATGGCCATGCTTCTGTTAGGGGTGGAAAGAGAAGACGAAGTCATTACCCAGGCTTTGACCTTTATCGCCACCTGTAATGCAATCAGTTACATTGGTGCACACCCTGTATTTATTGATGTGGATAGAGATACCATGGGATTGTCGCCCGATGCAATGGAAGCCTGGTTAAAGGAAAATACAGAAATAAAAGCAGAAAGCTGTTACAACAAAAGAAACGGCAGAAGAATTAAAGCCTGTGTACCGATGCATACCTTCGGGCATCCGGTACATCTCGATAAACTGGTAGAAGTCTGCAATCGCTATCATATCGAATTGATTGAAGACGCAGCTGAAAGTCTTGGCAGCTTTTACAAAGGAAAACACACCGGTACCTTCGGTAAGATTGGTGCAATCAGTTTCAACGGGAATAAAACCATTACCACCGGAGGGGGAGGAATGTTGCTGTTCCAGGATGAAGCGCTGGGTAACTTTGCTAAACATCTGACCACCCAGGCCAAAGTACCCCATCGTTGGGAATTTGTGCATGATCATATCGGTTACAATTACCGTATGCCGAATATCAACGCGGCCTTGGGATGTGCCCAGTTGGAAGTGATTGATCATATATTAGCCAATAAGCGTGAAACTGCAGAGAAATACAACCAATTTTTCTCAGGCAAAGAAAATATACATTTCTTTACCGAACCGGAGGGATCAAAATCCAATTACTGGTTGAATGCTATCCTTTTGAACGACAAAGAAGAGCAACATCAATTTCTGGAATATACCAACGATCATGCGGTCATGACCCGGCCTATTTGGGAGCTCATGAACAGACTCCCAATGTTTAAAGATTGCGAAACAGACGGATTGCAGAAAACTGTATGGTTTGCCGACAGAGTTGTGAATATACCGAGTAGTGTGCGGTAAAATGGAACACAAAAAACTCATACTTGTTGGTGGAGGCGGTCACTGTAAATCGGTGATAAATGTTGCAGAAAGTGCAGGTTTCCAGATACTGGGTATATTGGATGTTCCTGAAAATGTAGGAAATAAGGTTTTGGATTATTCGATTGTCGGTACTGACAATCAGATACCCGATTATGTGAACGATGCTGTTTTTATAGTTACTGTCGGCCATATCAAAGATGCTGCTCTGCGCATCAAATTGCACCAGAAAATCGTTGATGCAGGGGGTAAACTCGCCACTATTATAGCTTCCACAGCACATGTATCGAAGTATGCACAAATAGGAGAGGGCAGTGTGATTATGCACCAAGTTGTTGTGAATGCCGATGCAATAATTGGCAGGGGATGTATTATCAATACATTTGCCAATATAGAACATGATGCAAGTATTGGTAATTATTGCCACATCTCTACCGGTGCCATGATCAATGGCAATTGCGTAGTAGGAAAAGAAACGTTCTTTGGCAGCCAGTCAGTCATGGTCAACGGTATAGAAATTACTTCCGGTTGTGTAATCGGAGCCGGTTCACTGGTTCTTAAGAATATTACACAGAAAGGGATTTATTCGGGGAATCCGGCGACACTCAAAATTAAATTGCAGTAAGCAGATGAAAGCAAAACATGTGATGATCATTGCCGAAGCAGGAGTAAACCACAACGGTAGTATCGAGCTGGCAAATAAATTAATTGAAGCCGCTGCTGATGCAGGAGTTGATTTTGTTAAATTCCAAACTTTTAAAGCATCATCGCTGGTAAGTAGGTCAGCAAAAAAAGCAGAATATCAAAGGAGAAATATTGGCGACAATGACGACTCTCAATATACCATGCTAAAAAAGCTGGAATTAAATGAAGCCATGCATCATGAGTTAATTATTCATTGTAAGAAATGCGGAATTGAATTTTTATCCACTGGTTTCGACAAGGAAAGCATTGATTTTTTGGATAAAATTGGAATACCTTTTTATAAAGTTCCTTCGGGTGAAATCACAAACAAACCCTACTTAAAACAAATTGCAGCAAAAAGAAAACCTGTTATAATGAGTACAGGGATGGCCAACACAACTGAAATTAAGGACGCGGTTCAAGTGCTTATAGAGAATGGCATCTCAAAAGATAAAATGACCATACTTCATTGTAATACAGAATATCCAACGCCCATGGAATATGTGAACCTGAGAGCCATGCTTCACATTCAAAATGAACTGGGTGTTAAAATTGGATATTCCGACCACACCAATGGCATTGAAGTACCAATTGCAGCGGTTGCATTAGGGGCAAAAGTAATTGAAAAACATTTCACACTGGATCGGAACTTGCCCGGACCTGATCACAAAGCCTCGCTTGAACCCCATGAACTGAAAGCAATGGTGCAGGCAATTCGTAATATAGAAAAAGCCATATCAGGTTCCGGCATCAAAGAGCCAAGTTCAAGTGAACGAAAAAATATTGTAATAGCACGAAAAAGCATTGTTGCAGCAAAAAAAATTGAAAAAGGTGATATTTTTACTGAGGAAAACTTAACAGTTAAAAGACCTGGGAATGGGATCAGCCCAATGAGTTGGGATGATATTATTGGTCAAAGGGCGATTCGAGATTTCCTCGAAGATGAATTAATTGAAATCTAAACCCAAACTTAATTCTCAACTTCAATCTGTATCTTAATCTATGAAACCCCCATGTTAGTGAGC
>DIXE01000048.1 GCA_002428635.1 Bacteroidales bacterium UBA6088 | reverse complement strand
GGGCTCAACGAACGGTTACACTATAGTTTTTTGAAAATTCATTATAGCTCTGTATTTCTAATCGTTACAAATTTTGCTGACACCTGATTTTTCCTCAACTTCAAAATTTTCCTGATGAACCCCTGATGGATCCCCAGAATGTACCATCTCATATATGTAGAATATTATTTATGTGTGAAACTTTTCCTATGAGCGATTTTTTCCCTACTTTTGTGGTTCTTATTTCTTTGTTCATCATTTAATTATTTTATCCCCTAAAACTTAATTATCAGATTAACTTCAAGTTAGATAAACACTCAAATAAATTTAAATAAAGACTGCAGTTATGGCTCGTGAAATCAGGTTCTCCCTACTCTACAGGGATATGTGGCAATCTTCGGGAAAATATGTTCCAATGGTCCATCAGTTAAAAGAGATAGCTCCGGTTATCATTGAGATGGGATGTTTCGACAGAGTTGAAACCAACGGAGGGGCATTTGAACAGGTCAATCTTCTCTTTGGAGAAAACCCAAACAAAGCAGTGAGAGAGTGGACTGCCCCCTTTAATAAGGCAGGGATTCAGACTCATATGCTCGAAAGGGGGCTCAACGGGATAAGGATGAACCCTGTGCCTGCCGATGTCAGGGAGCTGATGTACAAGGTCAAGATGAAGCAGGGAACCAATATCTCCCGCTCTTTCTGCGGGCTGAACGACCCGAGAAATCTTGAACTCTCTGTTAAATATGCAAAGGCAGCAGGAATGATCTCACAGGCAGCGCTTAGCATAACATCCTCTCCGGTTCACACCGTTGAGTATTTTATGGATGTGGTAGATAAGGTCGTGGAGTTCGGAGCAGATGAAATATGTCTTAAGGATATGGCTGGCGTAGGGAGGCCCGCCTTTCTGGGAAGGTTAACAAAAGCCATTAAAGATAAATATCCACGTATTATAGTAGAATATCACGGTCATTCAGGTCCGGGATTCTCAGTGGCTTCTATGCTGGAAGTTGCCCGTGCCGGTGCTGAATATATTGATGTGGCAATGGAGCCGCTCTCCTGGGGAATGGTTCACCCTGACGTTATCACAATACAGGCGATGCTCAGGGATGCCGGATTCCTGGTTAAGGATATCAATATGGAGGCTTATATGGAGGCACGCAGACTAACCCAGACATTTATAGATGATTACTTAGGTTATTTTATTGACCCGGGTAATAAACAGATGACCTCTTTGCTCGTGGGTTGCGGTCTGCCAGGTGGAATGATGGGTTCTATGATGGCAGACCTCAGGGGATTCCACGGAGCTATCAACTCTTCTCTGAAAAATCAGGGAAAAAAGGAGCTTCAGCTTGATGAGCTGGTAGTGATGCTCTTTCATGAAGTTGAGTATGTGTGGCCGCGACTTGGATATCCGCCTCTGGTAACTCCTTTCAGCCAATATGTTAAGAACACAGCACTGATGAACCTTATGCACACTCTTAAGGGCGAAGCCAGGTGGACAACCATTGACAAGGATACCTGGAATATGATACTGGGCAAGACCGGTAAACTGCCGGGAGAGCTTGCTCCGGAAATTCTGCAGTTGGCAAAGGATAAAGGTTTGGAATTCTATACCGGAAATCCCCAGGATGCTTTCCCCAACGAGCTTGACCGTTATAGAAAAGAGATGATCGAGAATAACTGGGAGTTTGGAGAAGATGACGAGGAGTTGTTTGAATTCGCAATGCACGAAAGGCAATACAGAGATTACAAGAGCGGAGTTGCAAAACAGAGATTTACACAGGAACTCGAAGCCGCAAAAGCAAAGGCTAATGCACCAATTGTTGTCCAGAGGCCGGTTATTGAGATTCCAAAGATAGATGTTGCAAAGATTATCGAGAAGTTCCCCACTGCAAAACCTGTGCAGGCTCCGGTAAAAGGTCAGCTTTTATGGCAATACGACCTTACAGACAAATCTTCTGCCCCAATAATTGGAGACAAGGCAAAAGAAGGAGATACAATCTGCTATATTCAGGCTTTCTACGGCCTTGAACTTGTAAAAGCACCATTCTCCGGAAAGATTGTGTACACCGGGGCAAATCACGGAGAAACTGTAGAAAAGGGAGAAATTATTGCTTTCATTGGGTAAGTTATTGCTTTTTATTCTAACCTGCTGAAAAACAATATTTTGTTGGTTTTTGTTACTAAAGGGGAGAAAATTTTTAATTTTTTCCCCTTTTCCGTGCAACGAAATGTTGCTTTTATGCATCTATAGAGTGATTGGCAAATCAAAGTAACTACAATTTTAGATCTTTCTCAAAGTTCTTATCCAGGCTCCTGATCTTTCAAACATTTGTTCCGGTATCTCTGATTGATCTTATTTTGGATAATAACCGCTTGAGTGACAATGTGAATCTGAACTGTTTGTACAGGGGTTGAGGGGAGGAAATATTGATCTCCGGGTAGCAGCGGATGTTTAGTATTATTCCACAAGAACTTTGGACATTCAGGCAGATCGCATTTTATAAAAAAGAGCTAATAAAATAGCTCTTAAAATGTTGCAGTGACCTAGGAGGGATTCAAACCCCCGACCTTCAGAACCGGAATCTGACGTTCTATTCAGCTGAACTACTAGGCCTTGTATTGAGCAGCAAAGGTACAATTTTTAAATTAATTAAAAAATGTATCTTTGCTGCTTGATATTTATATTCTTATGAAAGCATTCGTTTTCCCCGGTCAGGGTGCCCAGTTCAGCGGAATGGGCAAAGAGCTTTACAACAACTACCCTGTTGCAGCAGAGATGTTTGAAAAGGCCAACCGGATCCTCGGATTCAGAATTACAGACATAATGTTCAACGGTTCAGAAGAGGAGCTCAAACAGACAAATGTTACACAACCTGCAATATTCATTCACTCGGTTATACTCTCAGTTTGTCATAATGATTTTGTACCGCAAATGTTGGCCGGCCACTCTTTGGGAGAGTTTTCGGCTTTAGCAGCGGCAAAGGCAGTTTCACTGGAGGATGGTCTTAGGCTGGTTTCTGCAAGAGCAAATGCTATGCAAAAAGCCTGCGAACTGGTTCCCTCAACTATGGCTGCCGTTCTTGGTGCAGATGACAAACTGGTAGAAGAGGTTTGTAGTTCAATACCCGGCATTGTGGTCCCTGCCAATTACAACAGCGCAGGGCAACTGGTTATTTCAGGAACAATAGAAGCAATATCTGCCGCATGCGAACAGCTTAAGGCAGCAGGTGCAAAAAGGGCTTTGCCGCTGGCAGTAGGCGGAGCTTTCCACTCACCTCTTATGGAGCCGGCCAGAAAAGAACTTGCAGAAGCAATCGAGAATACAAAATTCAGCGAGCCGATTTGTCCTGTTTACCAGAATGTGGATGCCCTGCCCCACACATCTCCGATAGAAATAAAACAAAATCTCATTCTTCAGCTTACCTCCCCTGTAAAATGGAGACAAATAGTGGAAAATATGTGGAAAGACGGAGCAAGAGAATTCACCGAACTTGGGCCCGGCAACGTATTACAAAACCTTATCAAAAAAATAGTCCCCGAAAGTATTACCATAGGTTATCAATAGTGGGAATATACAATTTTTTTTGCTAATTTTGCAGGAGTTATAATTATGCCCAATCCTCATCAAATAGCAAAGGAGTTCGAAGTTGAAACAGAGCTGTTTGTGATAAGATCCCTTTTCAGGGGTTTTATCAGTGAGAGATTATCAATAAAACAAATATCACCCATACTTAGAATGTAACTTCTTTCGCCGGCTTATTCGGTTATGCCGGAATCTTTGCATTTATTATCAGAAAACAAACTTTAAAAATTTAACATACCAGCTATGGCAAAGGAAAAAAAATTCATTACCTGCGACGGTAATTATGCGGCGGCCCACGTTGCATATATGTTCAGTGAACTGGCTGCCATCTACCCTATCACCCCCTCTTCAACAATGGCGGAATACGTAGATGAATGGTCTGCTTACGGGAAGAAAAACATTTTTGGAGAAACCGTAAAAGTCGTTGAAATGCAGAGCGAAGGCGGAGCTGCAGGTGCGGTTCACGGTTCTCTGCAGTCAGGAGTTCTCACTACAACATTTACCGCTTCACAGGGATTGCTCCTTATGATCCCCAATATGTACAAGATAGCAGGAGAACTGCTCCCTGCAGTATTTCACGTATCTGCCAGAACACTGGCAGCCCAGGCTCTCTCAATATTCGGTGACCATTCAGATGTAATGGCAACCCGTCAGACAGGTTTTGCCCTTCTGGCCTCGTCAAGTGTTCAGGAAGCTCTGGATTTGGCGGCTGTCGCTCATCTTTCAACTCTTAAGTCAAGGATTCCTTTTGTTCACTTCTTCGACGGATTCAGAACCTCTCACGAGATCCAGAAAATCGAGGATATTGATCCCAAATCTCTCAAGGCAATGGTAAGCGAAAAGTCGCTGGCAGCTTTCAGAGGCAGGGCTCTTAATCCTGTGAAACCCGTAACAAGGGGAACTGCACAGAACCCTGATGTTTTCTTTCAGGCAAGAGAGGCCTGCAATCTTTATTATGATGCCGTTCCTGACATTGTTGCCCGTTATATGGGAGAGATCAGTGAGCTTACAGGAAGACACTATCTGCCGTTTGACTACTACGGAGACCCTGAGGCAGAAAACATTATAATTGCAATGGGATCTGTTTGCGAAACTATCAGAGAGGCTGTTGATCATCAGATAGAAAAGGGAGAAAAGGTTGGTCTTTTGACTGTTCGCCTTTACAGACCTTTCTCTGCAAAATATTTCTTCAGAGTGCTTCCAAAGAGTGTCAGGAGAATCGCTGTTCTGGACAGGACAAAAGAGCCCGGTGCTGTTGGCGAACCTCTCTATATAGATATTAAAACAACCCTGGCAGAGAGAGGAGGAAAGATGCCTCTGATAGTCGGCGGAAGATACGGTCTCTCCTCAAAAGACACTAGTCCCTCGCAGATAATCTCTGTTTATGACAACCTCAAACTTAAAGAACCAAAGAATGGCTTCACCATTGGAATTGTTGACGATGTGAGCTTTAAGTCTCTTCCTCTCAAAGAGGAGATAAGCCTTGCAAAACCCGGAGTTAAAGAGTGCAAATTCTACGGTCTGGGATCTGACGGTACTGTTGGTGCCAACAAAAACACTATAAAGATAATCGGTGAAGCAACTTCAAAATATGTACAGGCCTATTTCGACTACGATTCAAAGAAGTCCGGCGGATATACCTGTTCTCACCTGAGATTCGGAGACACTCCGATTCAATCACCTTATCTTGTTTCTACACCTGACTTTGTTGCCTGCCACGTTACTTCATATCTTAATCAGTATGATGTTCTTAAAGGAATAAAGAAAGGCGGGACATTCCTGCTAAACACTCTCTGGTCAAAAGAGGATACACTTGAAAAGCTACCCGATTATATAAAGGCTACAATCGCAAAAAAACAACTTAACTTTTACATAATCAATGCAACCCAGATTGCTGATGAGATTGGTCTCGGAAACAGGACAAACACAATCCTGCAATCTGCATTCTTTAAGATTGCAGAAATTATTCCTTATGAGCAGGCTGTTAAGGAGATGAAAAAGGCCGCAGAGAAGTCCTACGGCAAAAAGGGAGAGTCTGTTCTTAAGATGAACTATTTGGCTATTGACAAAGGAACTGAGTATGAGAAGATAGATGTACCCTGCGAGTGGAAGAATCTAACTTCAAAATTCCGTCCTTCAAGCTTTGGCCGTCTTGCACCGGATTGGGTAAGAAATGTAGCTGACCCCGTAAATGCCCAGTCAGGCAATGATCTGCCTGTGAGCGCGTTTCTTCATTACGAAGATGGTACCATTCCTGCCGGAACTGCAGCTTACGAAAAAAGAGCTGTGGCCGTTCATACTCCGGAGTGGCAGCCTGAAAACTGCACCCAGTGTAATCAGTGTGCATATGTATGTCCTCACGCTGCTATCCGTCCCTTCCTGATGAACGCGGAGGAGCAGGCCACAGCTCCTGCTTCTGTAAAGAGAGTAAAAGGAAACGGTCCTTTCAAGGAGTACAGCTTTACAATACAGGTGACTCCTATGGATTGCACCGGCTGCGGAAACTGCGCCGATGTATGTCCTGCCAAGACCAAGGCTCTTGTAATGAAACCTCTTAACACACAGTTGCACGAACAACAGAACTTCGATTATTTGCACAGCACTATAGGCTACAAAGATACCATTCAAAACAAGAGTCAGAATGTAAAGAATCTGCAGTTCGCCCAGCCATTGTTTGAGTTCTCCGGTGCTTGTGCCGGATGCGGTGAGACACCTTACATCAAAGCAATAACACAACTCTTTGGCGACAGAATGATGGTTGCAAATGCAACAGGATGTTCTTCTATTTTCAGTGGATCATTCCCGTCATCACCTTACACAACCAACCGCGACGGTCACGGTCCATCCTGGGCAAACTCACTGTTTGAAGACAACGCCGAATATGGTTACGGAATGCACCTCGGATCAGAGAGGCTCCGTGAAACTGTAGGAAGGCTTATGACAGAGGGACTTGAATGTGAGAAATGCTCTCCTGAATCTAAGCTCCTCTTTAAAGAGTGGCTTGAAAACAAAAATGATGCTGCAAAGACACGTGATGTTGCAAACAAGCTTATTCCTATGGTAGAGAAATGCAAGTGCGATATTTGCAAGGAGATATACACTCTCAAGGATTATATTTCTACCCGTTCTCAGTGGATATTCGGAGGTGACGGATGGGCTTATGATATTGGATACGGCGGACTTGACCACGTTCTTGCTTCAGGCGGTAATGTAAATGTTCTCGTTCTGGATACCGAAGTTTATTCCAACACCGGCGGCCAGTCATCTAAATCTACCCCTGTGGGTGCAGTTGCAAAATTTGCAACCTCAGGAAAGAGGGTTCGCAAGAAAGACCTTGGAATGATGGCAATGAGCTACGGATATGTTTATGTTGCACAGGTTGCAATGGGAGCAAGTCACAACCAGTTGCTGAATGTTCTCAAGGAGGCCGAAGCATACAATGGACCATCTCTGATAATTGCCTATGCTCCCTGTATCAACCACGGACTCAAAAACGGAATGGGTCTTTCTCAGCAGGAAGAGAAGCTAGCAGTCGAGTGCGGATACTGGCATCTGTACAGATATAACCCAATGCTTGAGACCGAAGGGAAAAATCCTTTCACACTTGACAGTAAAGAGCCTGACTGGAGCAAGTTCCAGAATTTCCTGATGAGCGAAGTGCGTTACTCATCACTTGTTAAGACCTTCCCACAAGAGGCAGGAGAGCTCTTTAAAGTAACCGAGGAGAATGCCAAATGGCGTTACAACTCCTATAAGAGGCTTGCAGGAGTGTAGACAACAGCAAGATTTCATCGGCGAAATTCAGGACGGGACAGTAGAATTTTGCCGGTCAAGAGGGAACCCTCAAAATTTCAAAATGAAAATCGTAAAAAAATGGCGACTTGAAGCAAAGTTGCCATTTTTTTTTCCATAAATATTACTATTGCCAGAATTAAACAAATAATTCTATAAATTCTTTAGTCGATAACAGTTTTTATTTGTATAAGTTATATACCTCTTCATTTCAATAAAAATTGAAATGAGAATTCTATTGCAATAAAAAAAATATTAATTCTTTAAATAATAAAGTAATAAATGTATGAAAAAAAGAAAATTTTTTAGTCTTTTAAGTTTAATTTGTATCCTGTCGGGACTTACCGTCTCTCTCCGGGGTCAGGATAAAATACTGGATCTGCTCAAAGAAGAGATACAGGCTCAGATGGAGATATTACAAAAGGGAGATTATCCTCCTTACTTTATGAGTTATCGGATAACTGAGATCAGTGAAGTAAATATGAGAGCCAATTTTGGTTCTATCGTCAACTTTACACAGCAGAAGCGAAGAATTCTGGTCCCTCAGATAAGAATAGGTTCTATGGATTTTGATAATTTCCACGAATTGCAGAACGGAACCTTTACAAATATGCAGTCACCCCCTCCATCAATTTTACTTCCTCTGAACGATGATAATTTTGAAGATTCATTCCGGGAGATACTCCGCGAAGAGGTTAATTCAAGATATCTTTTTGCTGTAAACTCACTTGAAAATGCTCTCGCAAAAAAAGAGGTTAAAAGCAGCAGAAGCGATAAAGCTCCCGATTATTCCCCTGCAAAACCGGAAAAACATTATGAAACATCCATGACTAAAA
>DIXE01000032.1 GCA_002428635.1 Bacteroidales bacterium UBA6088 | reverse complement strand
ATATTAAAATTTTAACGAACCATTGTGATAAAGGTATGCAGAAATGTTAAACACATAAGTGCCTTCTTTTTTTGTAAGTAAATCAATAAACACTTCCTGGACAATATCTTTAGCCATATCCATATTGCCTGTAATTCTAAAAGCGAAAAGACACAACATCTTCCAGTGTCCCACATAGATTTCACAGAAAGAGTCAGTATCTGAGCCAGTAATTAAGGTGGGTGCTTTATTCGGATTGGATGTCATCACCTACAATGTGTTATCAAGCAATTACTGCACAACAATCCAGCATACAGCCCATAAATGCAGTATCGAGAGTAATAGGAAAACAACCGGAACCCTTCTGGGACGGATTTCTGACTCAACACAGGTCAGTGTGGTAGAGGTATAAGTACCCTCTCCTCTTAAAGATGAGATACCGATAACAGGGTTTTTGACACTCTGCGCAAACACAGACGCAGTAATAAACGGCAGAACAGCAATTGATGAGCGCTTTTTCATATTGTGTAAGTTTAGTTTATGCTATCTGGTAAACATACAAATATATGTTATTTTTTTAATGGAGATAGACAGGGACATCAAAACCAACAGGAATTTTCAGTAACATCTCAGGGTTTATCAGAACTGCCGAAACAATTAGGAAGATAATGGTGTAAGGAATCATCCGGGAGGTTATGGTATTAACACCTATCTTCTCGCCTTACTTCTGAGAATAGGTGTCAATCAGTTCAAAATTGGTCATTATTGCCCACTTAGCTGTTGCGCTTTCCATAAACAGGTTTGAGTAGCACTCACTCAAAAAAAAATCCCGCCTTGTGGGCGGGATGAATTAAAATACTGTATATAAATTGTAGTTTATTATACTCGTTTAACATTCACTGCATTCAGGCCTCTTTTTCCTTCCTGAAGGTCAAAAGTAACCTGGTCATTGTCTCTAATCCTGCCTACTACGCCGGATGAGTGTACAAAATACTCGTTTGATGAGTTTGAATCTTTGATAAAGCCAAAACCTTTGGTTTCGTCGTAAAATTTAACGGTTCCGTTATTCATTGTAAAAAATAAAAATTGGTGATGCGTAAAGGTATGATAATAAAATGAATAAATACAAAAAAATTGAATTATTTTGTAAAATGCATAAAATCAATCGTATGACAACTAGTTTAGGTCGTAATTTTACCCGCAAAAATCATATTTCTCTCAAAAAGTTGTAATCGGTAATTTTTTTCTACATATTTTCGTACACTTCCATACAATTAAACTCAGAGATTTTTTATTCCCTGATGGCTTTAATACCGGGCAGCTCAATCCCTTCAAGATACTCCAGCATTGCTCCGCCGCCGGTGGAGACATAACTTACCTTGTCTGAAAAGCCCATCTGGGTAACAGCAGCCACTGAATCGCCTCCGCCTACAAGAGTGAAAGTGCCTTTTGCTGTGACATCTGCCAGAATCGCGGCTATCCGCTTAGTCCCTGCGGCGAATTTTTCCATTTCAAACACACCCACCGGCCCGTTCCAGAGAATAGTTCTGGATTCGTGCAGCACCTTCTCCCACAGGCTTATCAGGGATTCGGCGGAATCCAGCCCCATCCATCCTTCAGGAATATTGTCTATTGGGCAAACCTTTGTGTTGGCGTCATTGCTGAATGCATCGGCAATCACCACCTCCCCTGAGTAGTGAAGTCTGATATTTTTGGCTTTGGCCTTCTCCAGAATGGACTTTGCAAGTTCAAGCTGATCCTCTTCGCACAAGGAATTCCCTATCTTTCCACCCTGAGCCTTTACAAACGTATAGGCCATTCCGCCTCCGATTATCATATTGTCAACCACATCAAAAAGCTTTTCGATTATGGCTATCTTGCTGGATACCTTCGCTCCTCCCAGTATAGCTGTCACAGGGCGGGCAGGAGAACTAAGAACTTTGTCTATGGCTTTGATCTCTCCCTCCATAACATATCCGAACATCTTGTCGTTTGGGAAATACTTTGCGATAAGCGCGGTAGAGGCGTGTGCCCTGTGTGCTGTGCCAAAGGCATCATTGATGTAACAATCGGCATATGAAGCAAGTTTTTTTGTGAAAGCCTTCTGCTTCTCCTTCATCTCTGCTTTGGCAGCTTTCTTAACCTCTTCGGTGGCATCTTCTGCCAGATCTCTGGGTTTTCCCTCCTCCTCGGCATAAAATCTAAGATTCTCTAGCAGCAAAACCTCTCCGCTTTTGAGAGTGGCGGATAAGTTCTGAGCCTCATCGCCCATACAGTCGGGTGCGAATTTTATCTCTATTCCCAGCTTCTCTTCTATAGCCGGGATTATATGCCTGAGCGAATATTTTGATGTGGGCCCCTTTGGTCTGCCCAGGTGAGACATAATTATGAGCGAACCTCCTGATGAAAGGACCTTTTTGAGGGTTGGGACAGCCGCTCTTATGCGAGTGTCGTCGGTTATCTGGAAAGTGTCATTTAAGGGAACGTTGAAATCAACGCGTACGATAGCTCTCTTCCCTGCGAAGTCGTAATTATCAATGTTTTGCATAACTGAAAAATTTTTGAAAGCGTTTAGCTGAACTGACAAATTTAAGAATATTATTAGAAAAATTATTACCTTAGTCAGGATATAACAATTAGCAGAGAATACAGATATGGTGTTGGAATCCCCTGCCGGATGGAGTGACTACGAGCTTATAGATTCGGGAAATTTTGAAAAACTAGAGAGATTTGGAAAATATATATTGATTCGTCCCGAACCAAAGGCATTGTGGGACAGGCATATGTCAGAAAAAGAGTGGATCTCCCTGGCTCACACAAAATTTACCACAGGAGCGGGTTTTTCCAAATCAGGAAAGGAGGACTCCGGAACCTGGAGGAATCTTAAGAAGATGGATGAGCAGTGGATGATAAGCTACAAAAAAGAGAAGCTGTCCATAAAAATGAGACTCGGACTTACTGCTTTTAAGCATGTTGGCATCTTTCCCGAACAGGCACCCAACTGGGATTACATTTACTCAAAAACAAAGGAGCTTACCTTAAGCAGCAAGGGGGATGCCCCTTTAAAACCCAAGGTGTTAAACCTGTTTGCCTATACCGGAGCAGCATCTCTGGCAGCACGGCAGGCAGGTGCAGAAGTAACGCATCTGGATTCTGTAAGACAGGTGGTTACATGGGCCAGGGAAAATATGGAGCAAAGCAAACTGGATGGTATAAGATGGGTTATCGAGGATGCTCTCAAGTTTGTGAACCGTGAAGCCAAAAGAGGAAATCAATACCAGGGAATAATTCTGGATCCTCCGGCCTACGGACACGGCCCTGACGGAGAGAGGTGGAAGCTGGACGAACATCTCTTTGAAATGCTCACCGGGGTGTCCAAGATACTCTCTCCAAAAGAGAGTTATCTGGTAGTAAACCTTTACTCAAACGGCTATTCGTCTGTGCTTGCACAAACGCTTGTAAAAGAGGCATTCCCCGGAGGAAAGGCCAAGTCAGTCGCAGAAGGCTCAGAGAGTGGAGAGCTTCTGCTTAAGGATTCATTTGGAAGGAATTTACCCCTTAGCGTTTTTGTACGTCTGAGCAGATAACAATATAAACAAAAAGAAATCAGAATTTTATATGAACACACTTCTTTCAGTTACCTGGTCTCCTTCACCCGATATAATATCGATAGGTTCCATCCATATAAGGTACTACAGCATTCTGTTTGTGTCAGGGTTTATCATTGGATACTACATTTTCCAGAGATTTTTCAAAAGAGAGGGGCTTCCTCTGGAGATTCTGGACAAATTGCTCTATGTCCTTCTTGGAGCAGCTGTTGTAGGGGCAAGACTCGGTCACTGCCTTTTTTATGAACCGGAATACTATCTTGCACGACCACTGGAGATACTCAAAGTTTGGGAAGGCGGTCTGGCCAGCCATGGTGGCGCGATTGCTATTCTTCTTGCAATGTGGTGGTTTGTAAAAAAATACGGTAAAAAATACAGGTTTGATTTTCTCTGGATAATGGACCGGATAGGGATAGCGACTGCTCTGGCCGGAGCACTTATAAGGCTAGGCAATCTGATGAATTCAGAGATATATGGTAATCCGACGGATCTTCCCTGGGGATTTATCTTCACACTTAGAGGCGAAACCGTACCAAAACATCCTACCCAGCTATATGAAGCACTGTCTTACCTTCTGTTATTCGGGATACTTATGCTCCTATATTACAAAGTTTTGCCCAGACTAAAAAGAGGAACTCTGTTTGGCCTGTTCTTAATCGGGCTGTTTTCTGCACGTTTCTTTATCG
Organism: Bacteroidales bacterium UBA6088; assembly: GCA_002428635.1. Taxonomy (GTDB): domain Bacteria; phylum Bacteroidota; class Bacteroidia; order Bacteroidales; family UBA932; genus Bact-08. The sequence goes on along the minus strand of DIXE01000032.1, from coordinate 49,202 downwards.
AGTATGTAAAGGAGCCTCAGGTTGCTTTCGAGCAGGGGATGCCTCTCAATATGGGACAACTGTTGAGCCTGCCATTTATTATCGGAGGGTTAATACTGGTTTTCTGGAGTGTAAAAAAAGGTAAGCCGGCAATGGTAGAACCGGAACCGTCAAAAAATAGACGCAGCAAAAAATGAGAGAGATGAACAAAATTTTGATTATCGGAACCGAACCGCCTTGTCCAAGATGCAGCCTGTTAAAAATGCTTGTAAAAGAATTTGTGCGACGAATTGAAATAGAGGCTGAGGTAAAATCTGTTTGTTATAATGACGAGGAGTCGGTCAAGTTTGCAAATAGCCTTGGATTGGAGCCCGGAACTGCAAAGGATGTTTCAAAACGAATTAATTTGGAGATGGACAAGGATAGGCTTGCCGAACTTCTCAAGGGCAGCTCAGATGAATCATCTTCCGGGGATTGTATCTGCAACTCTTTCAGCAGCTGTAACTGGTCAATAGAGCTAGACGAATTTTTAAGACCTTTTGAAAACAGAGCAAAAGAGTCGGGCATTTTAATGACTCCGGTTTTGATAATCAACGGAGAACTAAAGCATAGCGGAAGTGTTCCTGATATTGAAAAACTGAGTAGTTGGATAGAAGAGTTGAAAGATTAAACATGGTTATTCTCGCTCTTGCTCCCTTCTGATGTCTTTATCCTTGATTGAATGGCGTTTGTCGTATTCTCGTTTACCCCGGGCCAGAGAGATATTGAGTTTTGCGTAGCCATTGGTTGCAATAAAAAGCCGAGTGGCAATTATCGTTAGCCCCTTTTCGCGGGATGCCCTGAACAATTTTCTTAACTCCTTTGAGGTTAAAAGCAGTTTTCTCTCCCTGCGGGGATCGTGCTTGTTGAAAGTTCCCCACCAGTAATCTGCAATGTGCATATTCCGCACAAAGAGCTCTTTGCCAACGAAATAACAATAAGAATCTGCCAGAGATGCCTTGCCAGCCCTGATCGACTTGATCTCGGTTCCGGTGAGAACAATGCCTGCTGTAAAGCTTTCAATGAATTCGTATTCAAAGGAAGCTCTCTTGTTTTTGATCTCTATGGTGCTCTTTGCTTTTGGCATTTTTTACTGTTTTTTCTTGCCCGGATTACTGCATATATTACAGGCAAGAACTACAAAAATAGTGTAAATTTGCAGAATGAGCCACAATTTAATATGCATACTGGGTCCTACTGCCTCGGGCAAGACAAAATATGCCGTGAAGCTGGCCTCTGAAACCGATGGGGAGATAATCTCCGCCGATTCCAGGCAGGTGTACAGAGGCATGGACATTGGCACAGGCAAAGATCTTAAGGATTATGTTGTAAATGGAATTGAGATACCTTACCATTTGATAGACATTGTGGAACCCGGGACTAAGTTTAATATTTTCCAGTATCAGCAAGACTTTAATAGAGTTTACGCCGATATAGTCTCAAGAGGAAAGCAGCCTGTCCTGTGCGGCGGGTCGGGGCTCTACATAGAATCTGTAACCAGAGGCTACTTGCTTACAGAAGTACCCCCCGACCCGCAACTCAGATCTCAGCTGGAAAGTCTTTCGATGGATGAACTCACAGAAAAACTCTCCTCGTTGAAAAAACTTCATAACACAACCGATCTTGACAGTAAAAAAAGAGTGATAAGAGCAATCGAAATTGCACTTCACGAAAACGAAACCAGTGTTAATTCTGGCACGAATCCCATATTCACAACAAAATACATTGGGATATCTGTCAGCCGGGAGGAGCGGATTGAGAGAATCGACAGGCGGCTCAAAGAGAGACTTAAAGAGGGAATGATTGAAGAGGTGCAGAGACTTTTGGATGGAGGCCTCACTCCGGAAGATCTTATATATTACGGACTTGAATACAAGTATGTAACCCTTTTTCTCATCGGTAAGCTTACCTTCAGTCAGATGGAGAGTCAGCTCGCCACAGCAATACATCAGTTTGCAAAACGGCAGATTACCTGGTTCAGAGGAATGGAGCGCAGAGGAATAAATATAGAATGGGTATCTCCTGAAGGCCTTTGATGCTAAAGTTCTCCACATCATTTGTATATGTAGGTGTAACAAGAGGTGGGAAAATTTTTGGTGTAAGCAAATTTCTTAATTTCCTGTTATAGAGCGAAATGGAGATTTTTTCAAAAACTATAGTTTGAAAATTTAAGTATGGCGCACATTATTAGTGCGATACCAAATTTGCTGACACATACTAGCCTGCTCAACATATAGCTCACCCAGCATTCAGCCCGCTCAGTGTAAAACACAAAAAGCACTTGACACATAATACACTTAATGCACTTAATACAAGGCAGCCAGGCTATTCATTATAAGGGCTAGAAATAGCATCTTTGCTTGAGGGAAACTGGAAAACTCTTAGATCAAACTGTGGCACAACGGCCATAATGTGGTCAAAAATATCTGACTGGACATTTTCGTAGTAAACCCAGTCTTTGACTTTTGTAAAGAAATAGAGTTCCATTGGAATACCCTTTTCTGTAGGTTGCAACTGACGTACCATTGTTGTCATCTCATGATTGACCTCCGGATGGTTCTCAAGATATTTCTGGATATAGGCACGGAACACACCAATATTTGTCTGCCTTCTGCCATTGACAAGCATTGTATCATCGGTCTTGTTCTCCTCGTTGAACCTGCGGATAACCTCTTCTGTCTTGTCGATATATTCAGTGAGATATTTGATCTTGCGAAATCGTTCAATCATTTCGGGAGTGCAAAACCGTATGCTCGTCATATCTATGATTATCGACCTTTTAATCCTTCTTCCTCCGGACTCCTGCATCCCTCTCCAGTTCTGAAAAGAGTCGCTCACCAGAGCATAAGGAGGAACCGTAGTAATTGTGTTGTCAAAATTCCGCACCTTAACTGAGTACAGACTCACATCAATAACATCTCCGTCGGCGCCGTACTTGGGAACAGTTATCCAGTCACCCTGCCTGAGCATATCATTTGCAGATAGTTGCCATCCGGCAACAAAGCCAAGGATTGTGTCCTTGAATACCAGAAGAAGAATGGCCATTGATGCGCCGAGACCTGCAAAAAGAGTTGCGAATGATGCATCCAGAAGAATGCTCAGCAAGGCTATTACCCCTATGAAATAAGCGAGAACAGCAACTATCTGGAATATAATCTGAACAGGTTTGTTGGAATAATCACCGGTTTGGGTGAAAATTTTGGTCATGGCCTTGGTAGCGGCGTGGATTGCCCTGATAATTGTGAAGAGGATAAAAATCAGTGCTCCCTTTTCGAAAATGGTAACCCAAAATTCAGATTTCAGGGCAATAGGAGCACAGAGGAAAAAGACAATACCGGGGAAAATGTGGGCTATGTGCTTAAAGACTTTTTGCTCCACAAGTATATCATCCCAGGTGTTTGAGGTAAACCTGACCACACGGGCCATAACTCTGTGCAGAATAAACCTTGAGATTCGATCAACCAGATAGGCCAGCAGAAACAGTATCGCCATACTAATGACCTCATCAAGCCAGCCGGCCAGCACAGGGGAAATTCCCCAGTCAATCAGCATTTTGTAAATGCCGTCAACAATTCCGAATAAAGCAGTTGCTCTTGTAGTAATCTCGTTTTCGATCATAAATACAAAGATAATAAAAACCAAAACAATTGGAGGTAATGACTATTGTCTGAAATATCTCTTTTTAAACCAGAACGCAACATTTACAAGAGCAATCATAACCGGCACCTCTACCAGCGGACCAATTACAGCGGCAAAAGCCTCACCGGAACTAATCCCGAATACAGCTATGGCAACCGCAATTGCCAGTTCAAAATTGTTGCTTGCTGCAGTAAAAGCCAGAGTAACACACTGTTCGTAATTGGCTCCGAACCTTTTGCTCAGGAAGAAGGATGCAAAGAACATAATCAGAAAGTATATCACCAGAGGGATGGCAATTCTGACAACATCCAGAGGGATTTTAACGATATATTCACCTTTCAGAGAGAACATCACCACAATAGTAAAGAGAAGTGCGATGAGGGTGAGCGGACTGATCCTGGGGATAAATTTTGTCTGGTACCACTCTTTGCTTTTAATCCTCAGTAGAATAAACCGGGTCAGGAAGCCTGCTATCATCGGTATACCCAAATAAATAAACACACTTTTGGCTATTGTCCCAATGGTTATCTGCGAGACGGTATCGTTCACAGGCAGTCCGAACCAGCCCGGGAGCACTGCTATAAATACATAAGCGTAAACGGAAAAAAGAAGTACCTGAAAAAGAGAGTTGAAGGCAACCAGCCCGGCTGCATATTGAGTGTCTCCCTTTGCCAGATCATTCCACACAATTACCATTGCAATGCACCTTGCCAGACCTATAAGGATTACTCCATACATATAGTCAATGTTGAACTGCAGAAATACAATTGCAAGCAAAAACATCAGAATTGGTCCTATCACCCAGTTCTGCACCAGGGAGAGTCCCAGAATCTTTGTGTTTTTAAAAACATCCCCCAGTTCTTCGTACTTAACTTTTGCCAGAGGAGGATACATCATAACAATCAAGCCAATGGCCAGTGGAATGTTTGTTGTACCGCTTGAGAGACTGTCCCAGAAATTTGCTATCGATGGAAAGGCCCATCCGATGAGAACTCCGGTGAACATAGCAAGAAAAATCCAGAGAGTTAGATATCTGTCCAGAAATTTCAACCTTGCATTTGATGGCATTTTATTTAATTTTTGTAGTTAAGTTCTCTTTTCAACAGTAAGCAGAACAAACTCTTCAGCTCTTGTAACCGGATACGGTTATGCTCAAAACTTTTACTCCGCTCTTATTTAAAACTTCTCCTTTAACCTCAATTTTTGTCTCTTTGTGAACGGATATCTTTTTGAAACCTTGTTCTTCGATTATTCTTAAATACTCCTCCTTTTCAACAGCTCCTGAAATACACCCGGCATACATATCTTCATCTCTGCGAACCTCTTCCGGTAACTCTCCCATTGTAACCACGTCAGAGATGCAGAAATGCCCGCCACTTTTCAATACCCTTATAATCTGTGCGAATGCCTTGCGTTTATCCGGGACCAGGTTGAGAACACAATTGGATACCACTACATCAAAAGAGTTGTCAGGAAGAGGCATATCTTCAATATCTCCGCAAATGAAGGAGACATTTTTATAACCGAGTCTCTTGTTGTTTTCTTCTGCTTTGGCAACCATCTCAGAGGTCATATCCAGTCCGGTGACACTTCCATTTTCTCCGACTATCGCCCTGGCTACAAAGCAGTCATTTCCGGCTCCGCTTCCCAAATCCAGAAGATAATCCCCGGGTCGTATGCCTGCAAATTGAGTCGGGATACCGCATCCCAGCCCAAAATCTGCGTTGGGATCATACCCTTTGAGATTGGTGTAATCATCTGTGGCCATAGTCGTTCCTGAACCGCAACATCCGGAGAATCCACCGCAGCAGGATGACTGGACATTGCCGGGGGCCGGCTTAACGATGCTGCCGTACTTCTCCTTAATAACGAGCTTAATATCTTTAGGATTCATAGTTTGTTAATTATCTCTTCTGAATAAAATTTGTAAAACCTATCCTTAATCTGATCCCTTATACGTCTGAACTCTCCAATTATATATTCAGGAGTTCCGCTCTTTTTTGAGGGATCTTCAAACCCAATGTGCAGCCTGTGATTTACTTTGCCTGAAAAGAGAGGGCATGTCTCATTTGCATCGTCGCAGACTGTAATCAAGTAATCCCACTCATCCTGGAGGTATTTATCAACCTTTGAGGGTGTGTGTGAGCTGATATCAATCCCTGTTTCCTTCATTACCTCAACGGCAGTGGGATTTACCCTTGAAGCAGGGTCTGTGCCGGCCGAGCGTACAGTAATCCTTTTGTCAAAAGACTTAAGAAAACCGTGCGCCATCTGGCTCCTGCAGCTGTTCCCGGTGCATAAAATCAGTATTCTCATTTCTTCTCCAATTGTGCGTTAAAGATCTTAATCATTTCATCTGTGGTAAGTACACCGGTATGTCTGAAAAACTCTTTACCCTCTCTGTCTAAAAGCACTTGGGTCGGAATCATCACAATCCCGTAGTATTCCATAATCATCTGGTTCTCCTTGAGGCGCACATTCTTGAACTGGACATTAACCTTGCCCGGATACAACTTCTTTATATCTTCCATAACTCCCTCCATGTGCTTGCAGGAGGAACATCCGGTTGCCCCGAACTCAAGAAATGTAACCAGATAATTAAGTTTGTTTTTTTTGTAATTGTACGCGGAATCGACCTTAGCAGCTTCTGAACCTGCAATCTCCGGATTCATATAGTATTGTTTAAGTTCAGAAGTATAATTTGTCAGAGTGTTCCTGAACAGTGCCAAAAATACAAAAAAGAGGATTGAAAGAACTATGAAAACCACAGGGAATATCTTTTTTAACATTCCGGGTTTTCTCTCCCTTTCTGGTCTTCTGTATTTCTGTTCTCGTTTCATAATTATACTATACTTCCAAAGATCATACCTGCAACTGTTGACAGAATAATTACAAGAACAACATAAACTGCTGTCTTTTCTGTACCCATTACCTTGCGGATAACCAGCATATTCGGAAGCGAAAGAGATGGCCCTGCCAGCAGCAGTGCCAAAGCAGGACCTTTACCCATTCCGGCTGCCAGTAATCCCTGAACAATAGGCACCTCTGTGAGTGTGGCAAAATACATAAACGCTCCTACGATTGAGGCAAAAAAGTTTGAGAAAACTGAATTACCTCCAACCATCCAGGCTATCCATTCATTGGGTATCACACCGGCGATGCTAACCCCGTCGTGGGTGGAGCCAAGAAGAAATCCGGCAGTTACAACCCCGAAAGCCAACAGGGGCATAATCTGTTTTGCAAACCCCCACGATGATATAGTCCACTCTTTATTGTCACCATCTTTTTTATCAAAGAGTGTGATAATACTCAAAGCGGCAATCCCTACCATAACAGGTACAAGCGGACTGAGCTTTGGATCTGCAATAAGGTTTGTTGCAATCAGGGCAGAAGCGGCTGTGACCAAAGCTGCAGCAAGCACCCACTGCCATTTGATTTTGAGTATGTAAATCAGTGAGTACCCGAGCAGTAATCCAAAGAATCCCGTAATGTACCACTTGTAAGCCCATATGTAATACCAGGTGCTTGAAACGTCCCCCTCGGCCGGATGTCCCCAGTTTGCAAATACCAGAATGAGAACCAGTACAAAGAAGTGGAAAGCTGTCTGCCAAATCGGCCTCTTTTCTGGTTCAGGCTCTATATGCATCTGCTCCTCCTTTTTGATCCGCTCCTCCTTTCTATATATGAATGCCATAATCAGGCCGATTAATACACTGAAAGACACGGCTCCGATAAATCTTGCAACACCAATTTCAAATCCCATAATACGTGCAGTAAGAATAATCGCCAAGATATTGATCGCCGGGCCGGAATAAAGAAATGCTACCGCCGGCCCGAGCCCTGCACCACGCTTATGTATGCTTGAGAACAAAGGAAGTATTGTACAGGAACACACAGCAAGCACAGTACCCGAAACAGAGGCAACGGTATACGCTAGCCATTTTTTTGCATTGGCCCCGAAATAGCGAAGAACCGATCCCTGGCTTACAAATACTGAGATCACCCCTGCAATAAAAAAGGCAGGCAACAGACACAGAACAACGTGTTCTCTGGCGTACCATTTTACAAGGTCCAATGTTGCCGATATTGCGGTTGTGAATCGGGCACTCTCTATCGGTAAAAAGAATGCAGCACCAAAGATCACTATGATCCAGAGAAGAATCTTAATCTCTTTTTTGTTATCCATAAATTTTTATATTTCGTAAAAGGGCGAACAGTAAAGTCAAAAAAATTATTAATGCAGATTTCCAGTCAGTGAATCCGTATCAGAAGTTTCTTATCAGAAAACCCGCATCAGGTAGTATATACCGACAAGAATGAACAGTACTGCAATTACCCTTCTGAACCACTTCTCAAACGACTTAATCTTATTGTAAAATCCTCCAATTCCGGAAATGGTGTATGCAAGTATCCAGGAGAGGATAATAACCGGTATTCCGGTGGCTATTGCAAAGATAGCTGGCAGGTACAAACCTGATGCGCTGCTAATGGTCATTGGCACAAGCATCCCAAAGTAAAGCACTCCGCTGTATGGACAAAAGGCAAGAGCGAAGAGCATTCCAAGTAAAATTACATCAATATATCCCCATCTTTTCTTGTCTCCCATTCTTGAAGTAATCCCTCCAGTACCCGGAATCTTTATCTTGATGACATCGAACATAAAAAGTCCGATTATTATCAGAAGAGGTCCAAGAATTTTCTCACCGTATTGCTGGAAAAACCCGGAAAGTTTAAACTGATCGGCTCCAAAATAGAGTATGAGTGCTATTGCCGTATAGGAAATCGCCCTTCCGAGTGTGTAGAGCAGCCCGCTGATAAATACCCGGTTGCGATTGTCAATATCCTTGCTGATAAAACCTACAGCTGTAATATTGGTTGCAAGGGGGCAGGGGCTTATCGCCGTCATCAAACCCAGCACCAATGCCGATATCCACGGCATGGTGCTGTTTTCGAGAAAATTATTAAGAAAATCCATCCTGTTTGATTTGTGTTTAGAGTATCACAAAATTTACAAGAGAGGATCAATATTCTCTTTTATTACAGATTTGAACTTTTCAGGGTTGCTTTTGGCATACATAAATCCCTGATTTGTAATGTTTATCTGCTTTTCGCCCTTAACAATAAGTAAAGATTGTCCGGATACTTTAAGTTTTTTTGCAATCTCTTTTGATGTAGGCTCCTCAAGATTCAGAGACTTGAAACTTACTTTATTTCCGTAAAGTGACTCAATGGAGGCCTTTGCCTGTTGCTCAACTGTTTTGCAGGTGACACACCGGGCTGTCATATGAAAATAATAAACCTCCACTTTAACTGAAGGGTCATCGTTCTGAACGTTATTGATTGCAGGTTCTGCGTAAAGAGAAGATGTTAACAAGACCATAAAGGCAGTCAGCTTTGACAAAATTGTGCGTTTCATATCAGTTTATTAATTATATTGTTTATTCATATTTTTTCAATATCTGCAGAAGCTCATCTGCAGACGGGACTCTTCCCTTGATCTCTACAACTTCGTTTACTACAAGAGATGGAGTAGCAATAACTTTGTACTTCATTATCTCCATAATATCCTCAACTTTTATTACAGTTGCATGAATCCCGTTCTTTTCGACAACTTCTCGGGTCAGTGTTTCAAGGGTTTTGCATTTTTGGCATCCGGGGCCTAATACTTTAATTTCCATGAATGTTTTATTTAAATTGTTAATATTAAATCGAAATCAGGTTCAATACTGTCTATTTTTTCAGCTTACCTTTCAAAAAAATTCTTAAGCATATGTTTTGCCTCCTCCCAGTTCTGCCGGTTGATACAATATTTAATAAATGGAGGATTGATCTCACCTTGTATAAGCCCGGCTTTTTTAAGCTCCTTGAGATGTTCTGACAGAGTTGAGCGGGCAATCGGAAGATTTTCTGCCATATCCCCGCTGTAACAGCATTTGTCGCTGTTAAGGGTAAGGAAATCCATTATAAATACCCGAACCGGGTGTGAAAGAGCCTTGGCGTAAGCAGCAAGCTTAATCTGTTCAGGCGTAAAGTGCTTTTTTTCTGTACTCATAAATTCATTTCGTAAAAACACGAAACGAAGATAGTGAAATCTTAATTAAACCTGCAACATTTTTTTCGGTATCTTTATAACCACTTAAAAGATAATATTAAAAATTTTCTTATTAATGAATAGTGTGCTGTCAATTCCCGAACATCACCCCTTAAAACCATTTCTTCCCGCCGGAGCAACGATCCTTATGCTTGGAAGTTTTCCACCTCCGAGAGAAAAGTGGTCTATGGATTTCTTTTATCCCAATTTCCAAAACGATATGTGGAGGATAATCGGCTTGTTATATTATAATGATCCCGCCTATTTTATTGCCGGAAAGAGATTTGATGCCCAAAAAGTAATAACATTCTGCCAAGACAAAGAGATTGCACTTTACGATACGGCCAGGACCGTCATAAGGCAGAGGAACAATGCCTCGGACAAATATCTGGAGGTTGTTGAGAGAACCGACATCCCGGAATTGCTAGAAAGACTGCCGGAATGCCGGAGGATTGTCGTTACAGGACAAAAGGCAATTGAAACCCTGCTGGAGTCCCTTTCATCCAGCGGTTTGGAAGTCAGCGAACCCGTCATTGGGGAGTTCAGCGGGTTTATCTTTGCGGGGAGGGAGATTCATCTATACCGAATGCCTTCAACTTCCAGGGCATATCCGTTGTCAATTGTAGAAAAGGCAAAAATTTACCAGCGGGTATTCGGTTAATCACAAGTTAATCAGATATATATTAAAGCGGAACTATAAGCAACTTTAACCTCAAACCATTACCGGCGAACTTCAAACCATTCTCAGGAAACTACTCCCAGCCCTCGCAGCTGCACATAAGGTTCCTGTCGCCGTACCCGTTGTCCACGCGGGTTACGTGAGGCCAGAATTTATTGTCTCTAATCCAGTTAAGAGGATATGCCGCCATCTCTCTGCCGTATTTGTGGTTCCAGATATCGCCAGCTACCTCGGCTGCTGTGTGTGGTGCGTTCTTAAGCGGATTATCGGTTTTGTCAAGTTCTCCCGAATTAATTGCTTCACACTCTTTCTTGATGGAGATCATCGCCTCAATAAATCTGTCGATCTCTGCTTTTGACTCACTCTCGGTCGGCTCAATCATAAGTGTCTCGTGAACGGGGAATGAGAGGGTAGGTGCGTGAAATCCATAATCCATAAGCCTCTTTGCAATGTCGGCGGCATCAACCCCATACTCTTTTGAATAGTGTCTTACATCAATGATGCATTCGTGTGCAACTCTGCCTGTACCTGCACCTGCTCCTGTACCCGCTCCTTCTTTACCGGTCGCCTTTCCCCTGTAAAGAGTGTCAAACCCGGCTTCTGCCAGTTTCACAGACATATAATTTGCGTTGAGTATGGCAATTTCTGTAGCCTTAGTCAGTCCTTCTGCCCCGAGCAGCTTTATGTAGGCGTGCGTTACGGGTAGTGCAGACGGGTATCCGAAGGGAGCCGAGCTTACAGCCTTAACTCCTTTTGTGCCAAAGGTACCGCAGTTCTCAGGAGTACAGCCTGCACTTTCAAGGTGCGGATGGCCTGGAAGATAAGGTGCAAGTTCTTTTGTCACACATATCGGGCCTATGCCCGGGCCACCGCCTCCGTGAGGAATTGCAAAGGTTTTATGAAGATTGAGGTGACAAACATCCGCACCAATGAACCCGGGATTTGTAAGGCCTACCTGTGCGTTCATATTTGCTCCGTCCATGTAGAAAAGTCCTCCGTTGTCGTGAATGATCTTTGCCATTTCCTTTATCTTTACTTCGAAAACTCCGTGGGTAGACGGATATGTGATCATTGTGCAGGATAGCCTGTCACGGTATTGTTCAGCTTTCTGGCGGAATTCGTCTACATTTATGTTGCCGTTTTCATCGCAGGAAACCAGCACTATCTCCATCCCGGCCATTGCTGCAGAAGCAGGATTTGTTCCGTGAGCAGATGTGGGAATTAGTACAACATTGCGTTGAGGGTTTCCGTTGGCAATATGATATGAGCGAATAGCCATCAGTCCGGCATACTCTCCAGCCGCGCCCGAATTTGGCTGCAGTGAGCAGGCGTCAAAACCGGTTATTACTGCAAGGTCTCTCTCAACTTCGCGAATGAGCCCGAGATATCCTTCTGCCTGCTCAACAGGAGCAAACGGATGCATGTTTGTTAATTCGCTCCAGCTCATAGGAAGCATTTCAACGGCAGCATTCAGCTTCATTGTGCAGGAACCCAGGGGTATCATTGAGTGTGTAAGAGAGATGTCTCTTCTCTCAAGTTTTTTGAGATATCTCATCATCTCAGTCTCGGAGTGGTATTTTTTGAATACATCCGCGCTCATATAAGATGATTCGCGTTTTAGGAATATCTGCTGTGTGATTCCTCCGGGACAATCAGAAATCCTGATCCCGAAAATATCAAGAACAGCTAGAGTTTCGGAGCAATCAGAGAGTTCATCAAAACTGATTCTAACGGTTGAATTATCAGGATAGAAGAAGTTGTACCCCTTTTCCTGTGATCTCTTCCTGATTCCCGCGGCGTCTGTATTTTTTATTTCGATAGTGTCAAAAAAGTTTTCGGTGGCAAGAGTGTATCCCCCTTTCCTGAGTTCAGATGCAACCACGTGTGCATATTTCCAGGCATTTTTTGCAATTGATCTGATTCCTTCCGGCCCGTGGTAGACAGCGTACATACCTGACATTGAGGCCATTAGGGCGGTTGCGGTGCAAATGTTTGATGTGGCTTTCTCTCTCTTGATGTGTTGCTCTCTGGTTTGCAGTGCCATTCTCAGTGCAGGTTTACCTAACCTGTCCATAGATATGCCGATAATCCTTCCGGGGATATTTCTTTTGTACTCTTCCTTTGTTGCCATAAATCCTGCTGTCGGCCCGCCGAATCCCATAGGCAACCCGAATCGTTGTGCTGTTCCGACAGCTATATCGGCGCCCCAGGCGGCAGGTTCCTTAAGCAGAGCGAGAGCAAGCAGATCTGTTACGGCTGTAACAAGAACGCCTTTTGAGTGTGCCTTTTCGCAGAATGCTGAGTAGTCGCACACCTCTCCGTTTGCTGCCGGGTATTGTAAAACGGCACCAAAGCACTTATCATCAAACTGGTAACTTAAGAAATCACCTGTTTCAATATCAATTCCAAGTGCTTCTGCTCTGGTTTCAATAACTGCCAGCACCTGAGAAAAAATGTTTGAGTCAACAAAAACCTTGTTTTTCCCTGCTTTTACTGAGTCTCTTGAACGCAGTTCATACATCATTCTTACGGCCTCTCCAGCAGAAGTTGCATCGTCCAACATAGAAGAGTTGGCGATTTTAAATCCGGTAAGATCAGACACCATTGTCTGGAAATTGAGCAGAGCTTCCAGTCTTCCCTGAGAAATCTCTGCCTGATAAGGAGTATATGATGTGTACCAGGATGGATTTTCAAAAATGTTACGGACAATCACCGGAAGAGTAGCGGTACCATAGAAACCCTGACCGATCATTGAACGGAAATTCTTATTCTTTGAAGTAGTTGCTTTAAGTTTTACCAGATACTCATGTTCGCTTAAAGCTTTATCGAGAACAAGCGGTTTATCAAGTAGTATGTCTTGCGGAATAGTCTGTTTTACAAGCTCGTCCAGACTTTTTACACCTAATGCGGCAAGCATCAATGCCTCATCTTCTTTGCGGGGTCCATTGTGGCGGTCAACGAATGATAGTGACATAATATTCTATTTATTAGATCTTTAATTTGAAATGTAACCTACAAATGTAAATATAATTTCCTGAAACTTGTGTATTAAATAATTTTCATATTTTTGTCGGTACTAAAACCAAAATCTAATGAGTTTACTTAATAGAAAAATTTCTGAACTTGCCGAGAGAAAGGCAAGAGCAGAACAGGGAGGAGGGGAAAAAGCCATAGCAAAACAGATTGCAATGGGTAAACTCCCAGCCAGAGAGAGAATTAGCCAGTTGCTCGATAAAGGTTCCTTTTTTGAATACGATTTGTTTATTGAGCACGATGCCCGTGGATTTGGACTGGACGGAAAAGATCTTGCAGGTGATGGTGTAGTTATCGGTACCGGTTCAATAAACGGAAAACCTGTAGCAATATTTGCTCAGGATTTCACTGTGGCCGGTGGTTCATTGGGTTCAATGCACGCCCGCAAAATCACAAAGATTATGGACTACGCCCTTAAAATGCGGATGCCGTTGATTGGCATCAACGACTCCGGAGGGGCTAGAATTCAGGAGGGTGTAAACTCTCTTGCAGGTTACGGAGAGATTTTTTACAGGAATACAATTGCAAGCGGGGTAATTCCACAGCTTTCTGTGATACTCGGGCCTTGTGCCGGGGGTGCTGTTTACTCACCTGCGCTCACCGATTTCGTTTTTGTAGTGGATAAAATTTCAAAGATGTTCATAACAGGCCCTGAAGTTATAAAATCTGTACTGGGAGAGGAGATTGATATGGAGTCTCTCGGAGGGGCAAGGGTTCACAGCGAGATTACCGGCAATGCCCACTTCTTTGCAAAGAGCGAAACAGAGTGTTTTGAACAGATAAAATCTCTTCTGGACTATATTCCTTCACACAACGACTGCAAACAGACGGTTTCTTGCATGAGCAACAACTCTCCTGGTCCGCGCAAATCTTTCAAAATTGACAAGATTGTTCCTGTTGATCCAACAAAACCTTACGATGTGAGGGATGTGATAAAGGCTGTTACTGACGAGTCAAAGTTCTTTGAGGTTCAGCAGATGTGGGCAGCGAACATTGTCGTGGGATTCGGAAGGATAAACGGAACGTCGGTGGGATTTGTTGCCAACCAGCCTTTGGTGCTTGCAGGAGTACTGGACTGCGACTCTTCTGACAAAGCAGCCCGTTTTATAAGGTTCTGTGATGCTTTCAATATTCCGTTGGTAACTTTCGAGGATCTCCCGGGATACCTCCCCGGAGTTGATCAGGAGCATGCAGGAGTGATAAGGCACGGTGCAAAATTACTCTATGCATTCAGCGAGGCTACTGTTCCAAAGGTAACTATCATATTGAGAAAGGCATACGGAGGCGGGTACATTGCTATGAACTCAAGACATCTCAGGGCTGATTTTGTATTTGCATGGCCTTTGGCAGAGATTGCCGTTATGGGTCCAGAAGGTGCAGCAAATATAATTTTCAAGAAGGAGATAATGGAGTCCGAAAATCCCGATGCCACCAGAAAGGCAAAAGTGGAAGAGTACAAGCAAAAATTTGCCAATCCCTATGTTGCTGCTTCCAAAGGATACATCGATGCAGTAATTGATCCGGTTGATACCAGGAAGTATATTATAAACGCCCTGGAGGTCTCAAAGGAAAAATTCATTAAGGTTCCGGACAAAAAGCACGGAATTCCACCATTTTAGAATCTCTTTTATGAAAAAGACAGAAATAACGGAAACTCTTCAGATTACTCTTTTAGGAAGAAAATATAAAACCACTCTGACAGAGAAGTACAAAAATCGAAAGATCTGGAAAAAGCCTGATCCGCAGGAGATTTACTCAATTATTCCCTGTACGGTATCTGCAATATATGTAAGCGAAAATTCCGGTATTTCCAAGGGTGAAAAAATACTGGAATTTGAAGCTATGAAGATGAAGAACATCCTTACCTCTCCCTTTGCAGGTACTGTAAAAAAAATCTGTGTCAATGAGGGAGAAAAAATTGCAAAAGGGGTTCTGATGCTGATCATTGAGAATGGAGAGAAGGATGAAGAGCCAACTACTTCCACCTCTCCAGATCTAATCGGATAAATATAAACAGCAGAATTGTGAAGCTCCACAGAGAGGATCCCCCATAACTGACAAATGGTAAGGGGATTCCGATCACCGGAACAAGTCCGATCGTCATTCCTATGTTAATAAAGAAATGGAGGAAGATCACTGAAGCCACGCAGTAACCGTATATGCGCGAAAACGCATCTTTTTGCTTCTCTGCAAGTGAAATTATTCTGATGAGCAGATATGCGTAAATTAACACTATGAAAAGAGAGCCCAAAAATCCCAACTCTTCTCCTACAGTGCAGAAAATGAAGTCGGTGCTCTGCTCCGGTACAAAATTGAATTTTGTCTGGGTTCCATGCAGGAATCCTTTGCCTGCAAATCCACCAGAACCGATTGCAATCATAGATTGATGAACATTGTATCCGGCACCCTGTAAGTCCTGCGTAATTCCAAGCAGATTCTCGATTCTGACCTTCTGATGGTCCTGTAGTACTTTGTCAAACAGAATATTTACCGAGAATATTAGAACGAGGTAGAGAACAGAAGAGAGAATGATATTCCACATATATTTCTTTTTCTGTCTGAAAGCCTGAACAATATGGAAAACAAACGGAGGAGAGATTATCAATAATGGCCAGACAAGATCATTCCATTCACCAAAAGATGCAAACCGGAAAAGATTTTCCAGTCTCTGGGACAGAATTATCAGAGGAATGTAAATTACCAGAAAAATTATATGTCTCAGGAGGTCCTTTGTGAACAGGCCGCGGGCAATGACCATAATGCCGAATAGTATTGTTACTGATACAAAGGGAGAAAAAGCGAGAGTCGTAACAAACAGCAAAATTGCGATCATTCCCAGAACAAGAAACCATCCGCTGAGCCCTTCTCTGTACAGCATAAAGATAAAGCTGAGATAAACCAAGGCAGAACCGGTCTCCTTTTCCATTACTATCAGCATCATTGGTATCAGAATGATTGCTGCTATTCTGCTGTAACCCGATAAGGTCCTGAGCCTGAAGTTGTATCCTCCCATAAGAGATGCCAGGGCTATTGAGGTTGTAATCTTTGTGAATTCTGCAGGTTGAATCCTAAGTGGACCGGCAACCAGCCAGGAACGGGATCCGTTCACCTCAACCCCCAGGAACAGCACTGACAAAAGCAACAGCAGGCTAAATGCGTAAAGCAGCCAGGCTGTAACATTGTAAAACTTAGGATTAATTGCGAATATTATCAGAGAGGCAATCACAAGCGACGAAACTATCCAGATAAACTGCATCCCCGACCGTTGAGAAAAATCCATTATTCCGGTTGAGTACTCCGGGTCATACACAGAGGAGAATACACTCAGCCATCCGGTCAGCACCAGCAGAAGATAACAGACAATAAGCGGCCAGTCAAGTTTTCTGTATATTGATGCACTTGTCATTTGATAACATTTATCATTGTATTTCCTGTGAGGATGTAGGCCTCAAGGTCTCCTCTGGCAACCTTTCCGTTGAGATACATCTCTACCAGCAGAGAAGCAATGGGAGCAGCCCAGGTTGCTCCGAATCCTGCGTTCTCAATGTAGGCAGCCACGGCAATTTTAGGGTTGTCTTTTGGCGCGAAGCAGATAAAGACTGAGTGGTCTTTTCCGTGTGGATTCTGGGCTGTTCCTGTCTTTCCGCAGATGTCCAGTCCAGGTACCGCTGCTCTGGTTGCGGTTGCACCGGACCCGGGAGGCGCATTTACTGCCAGATACATACCCTGAATTATCTTCTTGAAATTAAGAGTATCTACCATTGTATAGTGCCTTTTTGAAAAATCAGCTTTAATTGTTGTATCCTGCACACTCTTAATGAGATGAGGAGTGTAGTAATATCCTCTGTTTGCAATTGTGGCGGCCAGGTTTGCAAGATGCAGGGGGGTTGTTCCTATCTCTCCCTGTCCTATTGCCAAAGATATTATGGATAGGGAATTCCAGCGGTTTTTGCCGTGTATCCTGTCGTAGTGAGACGATGTCGGGAGAGTGCCTCCCTGCTCAGAAGGAAAGTCACTACCAAGCTTTTCACCAAAACCAAAACTTGTCACATACTCCCTCCATTTGTTAAAAGATGTGGCGATGTTGGGATAAGCCCTGTTGTCCATAATGTTTCTAAAGGCATAGCAGTAGTATGAATTGCAGGACATCATTATTGACTGGGTCAGGGACAGGGGAGAAGGGTGTGAGTGGCAGCCGACGCCTCTTCCAACGCGATATCCCATATTGCAGGGATATCTTACAATTGTGTCAAGCACACCCTCCTGGAGAGCTATCAGACCGTTGACCAGTTTAAAGACCGAACCCGGAGGATAGGGAGACATCACTGCTCTGTTGAACATAGGTTTAAGAGGATCTTTGGAAAGTTCTGAGAAGTATTTGTTGATGTATGCCAGTTTGTTTACATCAATACCAGGGCTTGAAACCAGAGTGAGTATCTCACCTGAGGATGGTTCTATGGCAACAAGACTCCCCATCTTGTTCTTCATAAGCAACTCTCCGTATCGTTGCAGAGGTGCGTCAATGGAGACGGTTATGTTTTTCCCGGGTACTGCCTCAATATCATATTTGCCGTCTTCAAAGCTGGATTTGACTCTGTTGTGAACATCGCGAAGATAAATATTGTAGCCTTTTCTTCCTCTGAGCACTGCTTCATAGGATTCCTCCAGCCCTGTCCTGCCCACATAGTCGCCTCTTTTGTACTCAGGATTTTTTCTCATAAAGGATGTATCTACCTCATTGATATAGCCTAGCAGATTGGCCCCGGCATTAAACGGATAAGATCTTATAGTGCGCGAAACTGCGTTAAAACCCTCAAATTTGTATGACATCTCGACAAAAAGAGCATATTCCTTTCCGGATATCTGCTTTACAAACGGCAGAGATTGGTAGCCTATCCTTTTCCGGTTTCTTTTGAACTCCCGGAACATTTCTCTTACTGAGATGGGATCAAGAGAGAATATTCGGCAAAGGCTCAGAGTGTCAAACTCTTTCACCTCGTATGGAGTGACCATTATATCGTAGGATGCCTCGTTTCCCACAAGTATATTGCCCTTCCTGTCAAGAATCAGGCCTCTGGCGGGATATCTGACCTTATATCTGTAGGCGTTGTTGCTGGCTGTTATCTTGTACTCCTTGTCAACTATCTGAAGAGAGAAAAGCCTGAGCATTACTGTGGCCGATGCAACAATAATTCCGATTATCAGGATGTTGTTTCGTTTAAATTCAAATCCCATAATGGAGCATTTTTATCCTCTGTTCTTGTAAAATATCCCGAATTCAGTAAGCAGGATAATTAAGGAGTTAACAAAGATACTCAAGAAAAATCTCAGGAGGGATTGAAATGTAAAGATTGAGGCGAAATTTTCGAGCAACTCTATTGACGCCTGGTGAATCATCAATCCTGCAACTACATAATATGCGAACCGGACAATTCCGAGTTCAAAAAGACCTGCCCGGGAACCTTTATAAAGTTCGGAGTGTGGAACAACAAGTTTAATAAGCAGAGGCTGTGTAAAAGAGAGAATTACTGCTGCACCGGAATTAATTCCCATTGTGTATCCTCCAGTATAGTCCACTCCCAGTCCAAGCAGGAAGGATAATATGAGCTTTTGGTAAAGAGGTATTTTTGAAGGAAAAGTAAGAATCAGCAGAGGATAAACCGCGATGGATACCAACGGACCAAAGTTCACGAAGTTGCTAAGAAGAGCCTGCAACAAAATGAACAGAGCAATTATCAGCAATATTTCCAATCTACTCTTCATATTCACCGGTAAGTTTATCAAGTTCTTCCTTATTGCTGTTAACAACCACATTAACAAAGTACAGCCTTCTGAAATCCTGGAAGAGCCGCACCTGTATCTGGTGGTGAGATCCCATCACTATGCGGGATTTTCGAACGGAACCAAGGGGGATGTCAGGTGGAAAAATTGAGGATAGTCCGCTGGTAACCACACTGTCACCCACAGTAATTGGAATGTGCTGAGGTATCTCCGAAAGTACTGCGTATTGAGCAGACCTTCCGTCCCAGGTCAAGGGTCCGTAAACTCCCGAAGATACAATCTTTGCGCTAACCGTTTGATTTATATTAAGCAAGGATATAACATAGGCGTAGTTCTCGGAAACACTTCTTACAACTCCAATTACACCCTCTGGAGATATGACTCCCATATCCTCCTTAACGCCGGCTTTGCTTCCGCGGTTGATAATTATGTAGTTGTGCATATGGTTTATGCTATTGCCCACGATCCTGGCCGGGATATATGTAAAATCAGAACTATCGTTATCCGGCTGTTTCACTATCATTGAAGTGTCGTGACTTTCTGCCAGTGTACGGTAGTATGAGAGCTGGTTTATAAGTCTGGTATTCTCTTTTAAAAGTTGTTCATTAATGTCTTTCAGTGAGAAGTAGTAGCTTATGCCGGAGTGTGCGTTGAACAGTTTTTCCTGAATAAAGGCAATTGCTCCCTCTATTCTGATCTTATGAACAACAGAGTCATTAGCCATTAAAAAAAGTGAGGCCACTTCCAGAATAAGGAAGGTCAGCACTCCTGCAAGCAGGGGTTTGACTGATTTTTTTACGGCCATTTGCTATCTCATTAGGAAAGGTAGTTTGTCGGCATTTTTTAGAGCAATGCTTGTCCCTTTTGCAACCGCGTGAAGCGGGTCTTCTGAGACATGAAACTTGATATTTATTTTGTCATACAGCCTCTTGTCCAGTCCTCTGAGCAGGGCTCCCCCGCCTGTGAGAAATATTCCCTTCTGAACAATATCGGCATATAGTTCCGGCGGAGTCTGCTCCAGTACCTGAATTATTGCAACCTCGATCTTTGCAAGGGATTTGTCAATGCAGTGGGCTATCTCCTGACTTGTTACGCTCACCTCAACAGGGTGCGCAGTCATAAGATTCGGACCTCTTACAAGATAGGGCTCAGGGTACTCGTCCAGTTCCGACAGGGCTGCCCCCACCTTGATCTTTATATCCTCGGCAGTGAGCTCTCCAATTTTTATACTGTGCTGCTGCTTCATATATTGCTGTATCTCATAGGTGAACACATCTCCGGCCACCCTTATGCTCTGGTTTATAACAATACCTCCCAGAGAGATTACGGCAATTTCGGAGGTCCCTCCTCCTACGTCCACAACCATGTTTCCTGTTGGAGCCTCAACATCAAGCCCTATTCCCACAGCAGCAGCCATAGGTTCGTACATAAGGTAAACATCCCTTCCTCCGGCGTGTTCCGATGAGTCTCGAACTGCACGAATCTCAACCTCGGTACTTCCTGAGGGTATGCTTACCACCATTCTGAGACTGGGGGTGAAAAAGGTGTTTTTAAAGTTGATCATCTTCACAAATCCCCTGATCATCTGTTCAGCCGCGTTGAAGTCCGCAATCACCCCGTCTTTAAGAGGTCTGACGGTTTTTATGTTTGCGTGTGTCTTGCCGTGCATCATTCTGGCTTTTTGGCCGTATGCTATCGGTTTCCCGGTGTTCTGGTCAATGGCTACAATTGATGGCTCGTCCACAACTATTTTGTCGTTCACCATAATTACGGTGTTTGCTGTTCCGAGGTCAATTGCCAGATCCTGAGTTAAAAAAGAGAATGCCATATCTTTGTATATTGTTGTAGGTAAAAGTCCTTTAATGTTTGAAATGTCTTGTGCCGGTTAAGACCATTGTCATATTGTTAATGTTGCAGTAGTCGATGCTCTCCTTGTCCCTGACAGATCCTCCGGGCTGTATTACGGCGTCAATTCCAACGTTGTGGGCAATCTCCACGCAGTCAGGAAACGGGAAAAATGCATCAGAGGCCATAACGCCTCCTTTGATCTCAAAGCCGAAGCCTTTTGCCTTTTCGATGGCCTGTTTAAGAGCATCTACTCTTGAGGTCTGACCAACTCCGCTTGCCAAAAGGGTTCTGTCTCTGGCCAGAACTATAGTGTTTGATTTTGAGTGTTTGACGAGCTTATTGGCAAACAGCAGATCTTCTATTTCACTGTTTTCAGGTTTTTTCAGAGTTATGACCTGCAGTGATTCAGGTTTTTCTGTTACAGAATCCCTCTCCTGATATAGCACACCTCCGAGCAGGCTCCTGAATTTTACCGGAGTGAGCAGATCTTTGTTGATAAGAAGAATTATGCGGTTTTTCTTCTCTTTAAGGATATCCAAAGCTTTTGGATCATAGCCCGGAGCAATTACAACTTCAAAAAAGATCCCATTCATTCCTGTTGCGGTTTGAGGATCAATCTTGCGGTTGGAGACTATTATCCCCCCGTAAGCCGACACCGGATCGCAGGATAGTGCGGCACTCCAGGCTTCTGTAAGATTCTGCCTGGAAGCGCATCCGCAGGCGTTGTTGTGCTTGAGTATCGCTATGGTGCACTCTTCAAAATCAGAAATCAGTTCAATTGCAGCTTCTATGTCCAGAAGATTGTTGTAAGAGATCTCCTTGCCGTGGAGCTGCAGGGGAATGTCATCCTCGTTCCCGTAAAAGAGGGCTTTCTGGTGAGGATTTTCTCCGTATCTGAGCTGACGGGAGGTCAAAATACTCTCCTTAAATGCCGGAATGCCGGACTCTCTGTTGAAGTATCTGAAAATGGCGGAATCATAATCTGAACTAATGTTAAAAGCTTGTGCGGCAAAATACTCCCTCTCCTCAGGAGTAGTCTCCGGACCCCTTTCGAGCAGTATTTTTTTAAGATTGTCATACAACTCCTTGCAGGGAATAACGGCTACGTGCCGGTAGTTTTTTGCAGCTGCTCTTATAAGTGTAATGCCACCGATATCAATCTTTTCTATAATCTCTGAGTGAGGGTGTCCCTCCCTGACATACTCTTTGAAAGGATATAAATCCACTATTACGAGATCGATCTGAGGAATGCCGTACAAACTCAGGTCATTCAGATCAGATGGAAGATCTCTTCTTGCCAGTATGCCCCCCGAAATCAGCGGGTGAAGCGTCTTGACCCTTCCTCCAAGCATAGAGGGGTAGGAGGTGATCTCCTCTACAGACTTTACCGGAATCGATAGTTTTTTGAGATAATCATATGTACCACCGGTTGAAATAATTTCAACATTGTGCCGGACAAGCAGTTCCGCTATTTCATCTATACCATCTTTGTGATAAACAGAGATGAGTGCACGATTGATTGTAATGTTCTCCATCTGATTTGCTGTGATTACAAAAGTACAAAAAAAGAGCAATTATTTTAGTTAATTTTGCAATATATTAAAAGCGGGGCAATGAACAAAAAATGTTATGCAATAATTGTAGCAGGCGGGTCGGGTGAAAGGTTCGGAGGCGACACTCCGAAACAGTTCTGTGAAATCAATGGCAAGCCGCTTCTCTGGTATGCAGCAGAGTCATTTCTGAGACTCTCCTTTAAGGTGGAGATAATTATTGTTCTTCCTGCAAAATATACTCAATACTGGAAAGAGTTTTGTCTTTCTGAAAATATTGATTTTAGCCACCGGGTTGTGCAGGGGGGAATCACCAGATTCCATTCAGTAAAAAATGCGCTAAAATATATTGATGATCAAAACAGTATAGTAGCTGTTCACGACGGAGTCAGGCCGTTGATTACTAATAATTTTGTCGAGTCGCTGTTCAAAATTGCAGAAGAAAAAGGCGCAGTAGTTCCTGTAATAAAACCGACAGACTCAATGAGGAGAATAGAGAGTTCTGAAAGCCTCAATGTTGACCGTAGTCGGTTTGTTTTTGTCCAGACACCGCAGATTTTTTGGGCGGATATACTTCTAAAGTCATACCGTCAGGCCTACCTGCCTGAGTTCACAGATGATGCTACGGTGGTTCAGAGTGGCGGAAATGAAATATTCCTGGCAGAGGGCCTCGCCAGGAACATAAAAATCACCAGACAGGAAGATCTGGAAATAGCAAAAAGCCTAATCAGCGCTTCTTAATATTATTGTTTTTCCCGGGATAATCCTTGACCCAAACCTGTCTTTCGATAGCCTGATCAAGTGATATGAATGTTTCTGTCTGTTCAACTGAGGGAATATTCTGAATTGTGTTTATCAGAATCTCCATAAGGTGGTCATGGTCGTAACAGTATATCTTGAGCATAAGAGCATGTTTCCCTGTGACAAAGTGGCATTCCACTACCTCAGGAATATTCCTGAGAGCCTCTATAACAGAGGGATAATGATTGGCCTGTGCCAGGCTCACTCCTACATATGCGCAGACGTTTAAGCCAAGTGTCTGTGGTTTTACCAACAGTCTTGAGCCTGTGATAATTCCTAAATTCTCCATCTTTTTTACTCTCTGATGGATTGCCGCACCTGAAACCCCGCATTCGCGAGCGATTTCAAGAAAAGGCATTCTTGCATTTTTAACAAGAAATGATAAAATTTTCTGATCGATCTGATCAATCTGGTACTTTGGCATATGTTATGAATTTAATGACTTAGGGCAAATATAATAATAAATTATAATTAGTTGTTATTAAATTTCTGAAAAAAGAAAAGCCACCTGAGAGGAATTTCTCCGTTGCAGGCCGTCAGATAGTCTGCGTATGAGCAGGCAACGAACAGATTGTCATTTGTTTTTACTTCCGGAATCTGCATCCACCAGCGACCCGAAACAGAGCTGTTGATAAATATCAAATCCTGCCCTTCTCTTCCCATACTTACAATTTTTTTGAGGAATGACTCCTCTTTGCCCTGAATAGAGGGATCCTCTGATATATTTGAAGATAGAGCTTCATTAATATGCCATATTATCTCGGCGGTTAGCTCCAGTGATACATCGTCAGGTTTAGAATCGGAAGGCAATCCGTAAACGAAAACAGCCTTGATATTTTGTCCCATTCCGATATATCTGGCAAGCTGGCAAATCTCGTCAGCGTATAAACCGTTCGGCGTTTTGTATTTGTTCCCTGGGAAGTCACAGAAACGCACTGAGTTAAGATCGATAAAGACATAATGACTTGCCCTAAGGTGCGGCTCTGTTATAGATATCTCTTTTCTTACAAGCCCGAGCCTGAGCTCTTCGAAGCATCTTCTCCTGGTTTGTTCGAGCAGAGAAGGATCATAAAGATAGCTTTGCCATGCAATGTGGGAAAACTCGGAGATATTTCCATTTTCCAGAAGCTTCTGAGCAGTATTGTCACCGGAGCCGCTTCCCGGCGAAATAAGAGAAACGAAAGAACCACGTGAGATATCATTGCTCTGTATTTCGCTGCAATCTTTGCTGCATAATACAATTGCAGTGATTCTGCTCTGATCGCACATATCCAGCACCTCCCTGAGCTGCCCTATCCCGGGTTCGGTGTAATAAATCTTGTATTCTCTCTGAGGAAAGAGGGATTCAAGGTTGCCGATTATTGAATTGTCAGGGTGGTTGTTGATAAGTACAGAGACGGCATCGCGGCAGGCATCGCTGATTGCGGCCGCCGGAATCTGTTCTATATAACTCTTTTCTGTCATAGCCGGTTATTTTTTTGATTTTCCCCCGTTTTCGATAATTTTTATTATCTGGTCCAGATCCAGAGATTTTGGATCGGTACCTTTTGGAATTTTAAAATTGTCCTTGCCTTTTTTAATGTAAGGTCCGTAGCGTCCGTTAATCACAGAGATATTCTTGTCCGGAAAAGAGAGCAGCACTTTGTCTGCAGCTTTTTTTGAATAATCCTCTATAAGTTCGGCAGCTCTTTCAATGTTTACAGTTCTGGGATCATCCTCTTTACCGAGAGAGATAAAGCTATTGTTGTAGCGGATATACGGTCCGAACCTTCCTATTGCGGCAATGACCTGAGATTCTTTGTACTCCCCGACAGTTCTGGGAAGTTCAAAGAGTTTGAGAACCTCTTCGAGAGTGACACTCTCTATCAGTTGTCCTTTTAAAAGACTGACAAACTTTTTATCCGGATCATCTGCGGCACCTATCTGAGCAAGAGGGCCAAAACGTCCCATTCTTACGGAGATGTTCTTTCCCGTCTGAGGGTCGGTTCCAAGCACTCTTTCTATAGCAGCAGGCCTGGTTGCCTGCATTGTATTATCCACGCTCTTTCGGAAAGGTTTGTAAAACTTGTCAATAACCTTGTTCCATATCAGCTTGCCGGAAGCGATGCTGTCAAACTCCTCTTCTACTTTTGCGGTAAAGCCGTAATCAATCACAGCAGAGAAGTTTTCAAGCAAAAAATCATTCACCAGAATTCCGATGTCTTCCGGGAAGAGTTTATTTTTCTCTGCCCCCCAGTTCTCTTTGAGCATTTTCCTTGTAATGCCGCCATTTTCAAGTCTAAGTTCAGTGTACTCCCTTGCCTGACCTGGCCGGGTGTCCTTGATGACATATCCTCTTTGAACAATTGTGGAAATTGTTGGTGCATATGTAGATGGACGGCCAATTCCCATCTCCTCCAGCTTCTTTACAAGACTGGCTTCTGTGTATCTGGGTGGTCTTTGAGAAAAGCGTTCAGTTGCCTTAATAATCAGAGGGTTCATCAATTGGCCCACAATAAGTTCGGGTAGTCCCAGATTCTCATCTTCATCCTGATTTTCATCATCGGTAGATTCTGAATAGACCTTCAGAAAACCATCAAACAACACTCTTCCGGCAGAGGCGACAAACTTCTCACGGATTGCATCGGTGGCAATATTTATATCAGTTTTAAGAATCTTTGCATCCTCCATCTGAGAAGCAACTGTTCTCTTCCAGATAAGTGCATAGAGCCTCTTTTCGGGAGCAGCTGCATCTATCTCCTGGTTGGATATGAAAGTAGGCCTTATGGCTTCGTGAGCTTCCTGAGCACCTTTGCTCTTTGTGGCATATTGTCTGGTTTTTGAATATTCTTTGCCGAAAAGTTTTGTTATAGTTTCTTTTGCTGTTCCGAGTGCAAGCTTTGAGAGGTTGGTGGAATCGGTACGCATATATGTAATATAACCGGCTTCGTAGAGATTCTGCGCAGTTCTCATTGTCTGGTTTAGGGAGAATCCAAGTTTTCTGGAGGCCTCCTGTTGCAGTGTAGATGTGGTAAAAGGAGGGGGGGGAGTCCTTTTGGTCTCTTTTTCGTCTATTGAAGCAATAGAAAAGATGGCCTCTGAACAGCGTGTCAATATTTGTCCGGCTTTCTCTTCACTTTCAAATTTATTGTCAATTGTTGCCACAACTTTGACTGATGGATTCGTGCCTTTGGGATTGAACGTTCCCTCGACTTTGAAGTACGAATTTAAACTGAAAGATTGTATCTCTCTCTCCCGTTCAACAATAAGTCTTACAGCTACGGACTGTACCCTTCCGGCAGATAGTCTGGGCTTAACCTTCTTCCACAAAACCGGAGAAAGTTCAAAACCAACCAAACGGTCAAGCACTCTCCTGGCTTGCTGAGCCATTACAAGATTCATATCCACCTGTCTGGGGTTTTTGATTGCCTCAAGGATTGCGTCTTTGGTAATTTCGTGAAATACAATTCTTTGCACCTTCTCATCCGGCAAGCCGAGTGTCTCTTTCAGATGCCAGGCAATTGCCTCTCCCTCCCGGTCTTCATCGGATGCAAGCCAGATGACATCTGCCTTTTTTGAAAGTGATTTAAGCTCCGAAACCACTTTTTTCTTGCTGTCCGAAACCAGATATTCCGGTTCGTAACCATTTTCTGTATCGATTCCCAGCTTCTTTTCAGACAGGTCTCTAATATGTCCGAAACTGGACTTAACATTGTAATCCTTACCGAGAAACTTCTCAATTGTTTTGGCTTTTGCAGGCGATTCAACTATAACCAGATTCACTCCCATAACTCGAATTTTTAAACCTTGACAGCTGCAAAGTAATACATAAAGTAAGGTATTATCCAAATTTTTATTCCTAATTTTGTAACTTATCATACCTTATATATACAGCAAAAAAATGGGTAAAAGCGGTAGGGATATATTTAAGAAATGGTTCTGGATAATACTTTTCAGCCCTTTTGTGTTTTTAATTTTCGTATTGTTAATGGTTGGGATTTTCTCTGACATTCCTTCCTTTGAGGAGCTGGAGGATCCAAAGAACAATCTAGCAACCGAGATAATTTCAGAGGATGGAGAGATTCTTTCTACCTTTCACATAGAAAACCGCTCATATGTAACCTACGATGAGCTCTCCCCCTCACTTGTCCAGGCTGCTGTTGCCACTGAGGACATTCGTTTCTACAGTCACAGCGGCATTGACTTCAGGAGCCTTGCCAGGGTTGCAGTCAAATCATTGCTTATGGGACAAAGGCGTTCGGGCGGTGGAGGCAGCACTTTGTCGCAACAACTTGCCAAAACGCTGTTCCCGAGGGATACAGTAAAAAGCAGGATGCCGGGAGTTAAATCGGCCGTACTTGTCGTATCAAAATTCAAGGAGTGGATTACCGCTGTAAAGCTAGAGAGGAACTATACAAAGAATGAGATTCTTAGTATGTATATGAACTCTGTCTTTTTTGGCAGCAATGCATACGGGATAAAGGCAGCGGCAAACACATTTTTCGGGAAGCATCCCTCCCAGCTCTCAATAGAGGAGAGTGCCTTGTTGGTTGGAATGGTAAACAAACCAACCAGGTTTAGCCCGGTGATAAATCCCGAACAATCCCTGCAGCGCAGAAACCACGTGATTAACCAGATGAGGAAGTACGGATTTTTGGATAGAAACACCTGCGACTCTGTCAAGGCTCTTCCTATAACACTGGCATTCAGCCAGCAGGACCACAATGCAGGATTGGGCCCCTATTTCAGAGATATGCTAAGAAGGGTTATGAGCGCATCAAAACCTGAAAGAAGCCGGTATAACAAATACGACGATTTCAGGGCAGATTCCCTGCTTTGGAAAAACGATCCTCTCTATGGGTGGCTTGAGAAAAACCCAAAGCCTGACGGGAGCCGATACAATCTGGACAAGGAGGGATTGAAGATATATACAACTATAAACTCCAAAATGCAGATGTATGCAGAAGAGGCTCTTGCAGAGCACCTTGGAAAGGAGCTTCAGAGAGTTTTCTACACAGATCTTAAATATAAAACCAACTCTCCGTTCTCAAACGATATTCCCAAAAGCACCATTGAAACAATAATGAGGCAAGCCAGAAGATGGAGCGATCGCTACATAAATCTCAAAAAGGCAAATTATTCAGACCTTCAGATTCTGGAGACCTTTAAAAAGCCTGTGCCAATGAGGCTGTTCTCCTGGAATGAAAAGGGATACATAGATACAGTCATCTCTCCTGATGACTCTTTAAAATATTACAAATCTATCCTGAGGGGAGCAATGATGGCAATGGAGCCGCACACAGGATATGTAAAAGCATATGTGGGTGGTCCCAACTACAGGTATTTCAAGTATGACAATGCCCGGCAGGGTAAGAGACAGGTAGGCTCAACGATTAAGCCTTTCCTCTACACTCTTGCAATGCAGGAGGGTTATACCCCCTGCTACAAGGTAGTAAATGTACCTCAGACCTTTATTGTCGGAGATACCACCTGGACTCCTGAAAGCACAGACAAACCTGAGTGGATAGGAAAAACAGTTACTCTCAAATGGGGACTGACAAAAAGCTCCAACAACATATCGGCCTACCTGATGAAGCAGTTCGGTCCAAATGCAATGGTTGATATGTGTCGCAAGCTTGGCATTACAAGTTTCCTTGACCCTGTTGTCTCTCTGTGTCTGGGACCTGCCGATCTGACACTCTTCGAAATGGTCAGTGCATACAATACTTTTCCAAGCAGTGGAGTCAACATTGAACCTATGTTTGTGCTGAGAATTGAGGACAAATCGGGGAATGTCCTCAGCACATTCACTCCGAGAAAGAGGGAGGCGATAAGTGCATACACTGCCTACCTTATGGTCAATCTGATGCAGGGTGTCGTGAACGAGGGGACTGCTTACAGAATAAGGAGCAAATATATACCTGAGGGACAACTGGCCGGAAAGACAGGAACCACAAACGATCAGTCAGACGGATGGTTTATCGGATATGTACCTAATCTCACAGCAGGAGTCTGGGTTGGAGCAGAGGACAGACAGGTTCACTTTGAGAGTCTGGCTCTGGGAGGTGGTTCCAATATGGCACTGCCTGTGTGGGGTTTGTTTTTGCAGAAGGTGCTTAAAGACAAGACTCTTAAAATATCTGTCAATGATACCTTTGCTATACCATCAGGGTTCAGTGCCCAGCTCGACTGCACAGGAAGCGACGAGGAGATATCCTCTTCAACAACAGTAAAGGATCCTTTTTTTAACTGATAAGGAATGAGAAAAACAATTGCGCTCGTATACGGAGGAGACTCCTCAGAAGCAGAAGTCTCCGTCAGGAGCGGCAAACATATGGCAAGTGCCATAGACAGGGAGAGATACGAGGTCTATGAAATAATAATTACGGGCAGGGACTGGAAGGTCTTGCTGGAGGATGGGATTTCGGTCCAAATTGACAAAGCCGATTTTTCATTCATCTATCCGTCACAACCCAGATCCAGGAGAATCACATTTGACATTGCTCTTATAATGATTCACGGCACACCGGGGGAAAACGGCAGGCTTCAGGCTTACTTTGAGATGATCGGACTGCCTTTTACAACCTGCTCTGCAGTAGTTTCTGCCATTACATTCGACAAGTATGCAACCAAATGCTTTTTAAGGGATACCGGAATAAAACTTGCCCCGGATATTCTGCTCAGAAAAGGAGATGATTTTGATCCGGCTAAAATAGCCTCGAAATTGGGCTTGCCTCTCTTTATCAAGCCAAATGAGGGAGGGAGCAGCTTTGGAGCGACAAAGGTAAAAAGGGAAGAAGATATTCTGCCTGCACTTGAACTGGCTTTTAAAGAGGGAGATGCCGTAATAGCGGAGGAGTACATAGCGGGAAGGGAGATAACAAACGGAGTTTACGAATATTCGGGAGAGCTGGTAAAATTGCCAGTCACCGAAATAATTTCCGGTAACGAATTCTTTGATTACGAGGCCAAATACCTAGGCAAGAGCCGTGAGATTTGTCCGGCTGAAATCAGCAAAGAGACAAGTGAAAGAGTAATTAATGTGACCCACCGTTTTTATCGCTACCTTGGCTGCAGGGGTGTTGTCAGAATGGACTACATTCTCCGTGGAGATGACATCTATTTCCTGGAAATTAACACAGTACCCGGAATGACCGAAGTAAGCCTTGTGCCGCAGGAGATAATTGCATCGGGCAAAAGTATCACAGAATTCCTTAACGAACTACTGGGGTAACAGGCCCTCAGAAGCTTTTTTGAACTCCTTTCCATCGGAAAAGCCATATGTTTCCGACATTTTTTCTTTACCCCACTGAACCTTGAGGTAGTCCATAATGTCATAAACCTGTTCCAGTTTTTCGTTTTCTGACTTATAATCAAAGGATGCAGGAAAAGAAATTTTACCATCCGAAATTGTCATTCCCATTTGCGATACAGTTACTTCCAGCCGGTTTCGCTGAGATCTTATACCTATATCCCTGGCTGATATCCAGGGTGCAAAGGTGAAAATGACCCCTGCAATCAATACGGTATATCCGATTCTTAGATAACTTCCGGGTCTCTCTTTCAAAAATTCAAATACAATGTATGTAATAATTGCCCCGCTAACCAAAAGATAAACTCTTTCCTCTGTAAATCCGTATTGACTTATCCGGTATATCGCTCCTATCCAGAACAGTATAATTGGAGGAACAGAAATATAGCTGAGGTACTTGAAGAACCCCTTAAAGTTTTGTCTTTCAAGTAATGGCAATAATGCCTTTGCCGAAAATGCGGTTATTATAAAGCCGATTACCATAAGAGCTACATTTCCTTTTGGCAGGCTCCAGGTAAAAGCTACAACTGCAATATATACATAGAGTATTATTGTGTAGAGGATGAGTGCAGGCGACAATATATAATTTATCACTATATCAGATATACCGCTTATGTTGAATTCCTTGCTTCTGCTTTTTCCTGTTTCCCACTCGTGGTCAAGATAAAGAAAGACCAGAGGCGCCGCGATAAACAAGGATATGTTTGCGATATAGAAATATATATCGTCTGAGCTCTCTTTGAAAATATCAAAAAGATAAATTACCGAGGCCGACAGGGCCATTAAAAGCAATATGGCGGCGCCTGCAGATATAAGTGCAAAAATCAGATTCTTGAAAAACCTTAAAAAATTATCAACAAACAGACTGTTCTCTTTTATGTTCCTGAACGAGGCAACAGCGGCCAGTGTTATTATCAGAAGCACCGGATAGACCCCCGTCTCAAACAAGCTTGCTGTATTTTTGCAGAAAAAGATCAGGACTGAGAGAGCTGATAAAAAATACAAAACAGGACAGATGATCTTTTTGCAGTTGATTCTGTTCAGTATATAAGGAATGGCAAAGATCACCGGAGCCAGAAAAGGGTTGTCGGAAACAACATACTCTGGAAGAATCTTTTCGTACAAAAGGAGAGAAACAAAAAAGGCTGCGAGAGATACCAGGATCTCTACAGGGTTACGTACGATCACAACCCCCAGGTTGTGAATCAGTGTTCTCAGGTTGCCGGTCATAAAAGTGTAAGTTTGATTTTTATAAACAATCAAATTTAAGTAAATATTTTAACTTTGCATCAATGGGTATAAAGGATTTTATAGACTCTGTTTGTGAAAGACTTACTGGTGTTTACCCCCTGCAGGAGGGGCGTGCTGTGGCATTGAGGTTACTGGAGCACTTCTGCGGATTTCCATCTTATGAGTATATTATTGAACCGGACAGGAAAATCGACCAAAAAACACTCAAGTTGCTGGAAAAGGCTGTTGAAGATCTGTTCAACTCGAGGCCACTTCAGTACATACTAGGCTACCAGGAGTTTCTTGGAAGAAGATTTGCCGTTAGGGAGGGCGTACTGATACCCAGACCTGAAACGGAGGAGCTGGTTATGTGGGTGATAGATAGGAGAACGGCAAAGAAATCTTTAAAGGAAAAGTTAACGCCGGAGAAATTATCACCGAAGAAATTATCACCGAAGAAGTCAATACCTGAGAAGTCAATACCTGAGAGAAATTTCTCAGATGGAGGGGGAGCATATCTCAGTCATACAGCTTGTGGCAAACCTTTAAGGATACTGGATGCAGCATGCGGGTCGGGATGTATAGGTGTGACTCTTGCCTACGAACTATCAGATAGCTATGTATATATGTGCGATATCTCAGAGGATGCAATTGCACTCTCCACTCAGAACGCATCAACACATCAGCCTGCCCCAAGTGTAGAAATATTCCGGAAGGATCTACTTTCCGAAACACCACTCAAGGGAATAATTGAACCGTCTTCACTGGATATTATAATCAGCAATCCCCCTTACGTGCTTAACTCAGAAAAAGCATTGATGAGAAGGAATGTACTCGAATACGAACCTGTTGAGACTCTCTTTGTTACGGATGAAGATCCGTTACTCTTTTACAGGCACATTGCTGCTTTAGGCAAAGATTACCTTTCTTCGGGCGGGGAGATATATTTCGAAATTAACGAGATGTTTGGTGCGGACATTAAGAATCTTCTAGTTTCTGAGGGCTATTCGGATATTGAAATTAAAAAGGATCTGCAGGGAAAAGAGAGAATAGTTCGTGGGATTTGGTCTTGAAGATTTTTGCATGCAAAAATCCAACTCTCCCGTCATGTAACAGGTTTACTGGTTTGCCAGCGAAAATGCCACATGTCGCTTATTATAAGGATAATATGAAATTTGCTGCTATGTCCGTTTTTCCGGGTGAAGCGTTCTTTTTCGAATTTAATATTTGCAGATAAAAAAAATCGTATATATTTGCCGTATGAAAAATCTGAACCTTAACACACAGAGTTGGTGGTGGCACAGACCTAAATGGGCTGTGAGCATTACTAGTGTACATCTATAGTTAAGGTTTTTTCAATATCTGACTTTCAGGGGACCGGTGCTCACACCGGCCCCCTTTTTTTATTAATTACAAACCAAAAATTTTTCAAAATGAAAAGCACCAAAAAAATCCTGCTCTCTGAGAGCGAAATGCCAAAGCAATGGTACAACATTCTGGCGGATATGCCGGTAAAACCGCTGCCGCTTTTAAATCCCGGAACTAATAAACCTCTTTTACCCGAAGAGATGGAACCTTTGTTTGCTAAAGAGCTGACAATTCAGGAATTCTCCGGCAAGAGGTGGCACGATATACCGGAAGAGGTGCTTCACTATTACAAAATGTACCGTCCAACACCACTGGTCAGAGCTTATTCACTCGAAAAGATGCTGGATACTCCTGCGAGGATATTTTTTAAAAACGAAAGTGTCAGTCCTGTGGGATCTCACAAACTCAACACAGCACTGCCTCAGGCATACTACAATAAAAAGCAGGGAATTAAACACCTAACAACCGAGACTGGCGCCGGCCAGTGGGGAACAGCTATGAGCCTGGCCTGCAAATATTTCGGAATGGATCTGACGGTCTTTATGGTAAAGCACAGCTATATGACAAAACCCTACAGAAAGGTTATGATGAATATCTACGGGTCAAAAGTATATGCATCACCCTGTGATAAAACAGCATACGGAAGGGAGGTGCTGGCAAAGGACCCTGACTGTACAGGTTCTCTTGGGATGGCTATCTCCGAAGCAATTGAAATGGCCGTTACACACGAAGACACAAGATATGTACTCGGGAGTGTACTTAACCACGTGCTGCTCCATCAGACAATAATCGGACTTGAGGCAGAAAAGCAGATGGAGATGGCCGGATATTTTCCTGATAAGGTAATTGGTTGTTTTGGCGGAGGGTCAAATTTTTCCGGAGTTTCGTTTCCCTTCCTCAGGCATAAACTCACAGAGGGAAGAGCTTTGGAGGCAATAGCTGCTGAACCGGCCTCCTG
Organism: Bacteroidales bacterium UBA6088; assembly: GCA_002428635.1. Classification (GTDB taxonomy): domain Bacteria; phylum Bacteroidota; class Bacteroidia; order Bacteroidales; family UBA932; genus Bact-08. Next base: position 14,915 of record DIXE01000032.1, on the reverse strand, counting down.
TAGCAGACTCACCAACGGAGAATTCAAGTATGATTTTGGAGACACTGCACATCTTACACCTCTTATTCCTATGTACACATTGGGGAATGATTTTATGCCTGAGCAGATACACGCAGCCGGCCTGAGATATCACGGAGGGGGACAGATTGTGAGCCAGCTTAAAAAAGATGGTCTTGTATCCAGTTGTGCAGTGGATCAGAAGGAGGCATTCAAGGCCGGAGTTCTTTTTGCCGGTACTGAGGGGATTGTTCCTGCGCCGGAATCGAATCACGCTATTGCAGTTGCCATAAGAGAGGCAATCAAGGCAAAAGAATCCGGGAAAGCTGAAACCATTCTGTTTAACCTTTCAGGACACGGACATCTGGACCTGGCAGCTTACGAAGCTATGGTATGAGAATCGGAGGAGGCAGCAGCATTTCGGGAATAATGGGATAGTCACCTGCTTTTGTGGCTGCTGCTGTCTCTTTTATATCTTTGGAAACGAACTCGCTAAAAGTGTAAGTTTCACCTGCCAGAGATTTGATCCTTTTAACTATCATCTCTCTGCTCGGAGCATTGATATATCTTACATTGTTGATCATCAAGCTGGACATCTCAGGCCTCCATACACCTTTGGAGTAGTAATATCCTCCCTGATATGTGCTTACATAAGTTGAGTAGTTGGCATGAGAGGCAATATGTTTCCAGAGAACCAGATTGACATCACTTGTTACATCTACGTTTTTGTAGTGCTCTCTTGCCTGCCAGAATTTGAGCTGGTCTATCTGAGACTGAGGAATAGTGTCATTGTTGGTCACATATTCGTCGGCAAGCTTCCCGAATCCGTGTCCTGCTGCTTCGTGCTGAACAACTCCCCTGAAGTCGTAGGGATAGTTCCCGGTGGGTTTGGGACAGATGGCAACTGCCTTGTTGTCGGAATACATTACGCAGGTTCCACCATATCTTGTGCTATTGGCAACGTTGATAATCAGAGTTGTAGCAAGAGTTTTTATCGGAGCATTTGAAGCATAGTTAAAGCAGGAGGTTGTATTGACGGTCATGCCGGTGGACGGCTTTGCCTCTGTGTATCTTGTGCTTAGAGCAGTGTTAACTGAGGTTTCAGAGTCAGATATTCCACTCTCCTTTGAAAAGACATATACCACATATACATTAAAATATTCGGAGTAGGTTCTGTAGGGCTCAATGTCAAAGAAATGACCTGATGCAGCTCTCATATCCTGCTCATACTTGCCCGAGCTAATCTCTTCTACTGTGTAGCCGTCACCCATTATTACGATGTCAACTCCTTGTCCTCTGGTTGCACTCTTAATTTTTATGGAGTGTCCGTCATTGAATGGCAAACCGTGCTGCTTGATAACAATATATGAAACAAGGTTTTTGCCGGTAAGTTTTAAAAATAGAGTGTCTTCTCTTGAACCCGAACCCCCGAACGGAGAGACTCTTAGGTCCATTATGGAAGCTGACTGGCCAGATACACTGGCTGTTATCCAGGAGGGTTTCCTGAGAACCTCCCAGGAGGTGGAGGACTCAACTGTGATGAGTGTATCCAGACCCAGTGAGCTTGTCAGTAGGGAATAATTATCGAGTTTTATATACTCAAGAGGATTGCTGCCTGATTCGTAGATTCTGTCAAAGAAGTCGTAACCCCAGCCCGGAGTTGACTGATATTTTACCAACGATCCGGCAGGGACCACCAGATGGGCCTGGTTGTTTATTGAGTTGAAAACCTCATTCAGGATGAATGGATCTGTGATTCTGCTAACTACTTTTATCAGTGAAGAACACTCTCTGAATGCAGAGGACTTAATTGTTGTCACTGTCACCGGAATAACAACCGAGTCAAGTTCTGCACACCTGTAAAATGCTTCCACTCCTATCCCCTTGACTCCCTGAGGTAGGGAGATGTATTTAAGTGCAGATGGGGTTGTAAGCAATCTAAATGCTCTGTCCGGGATAGAATCTATGGTTGCACCGCCCAGATCGATATACTCGGCGCTCTTAATTGAGTCTCTTATTGTGTAGATATCATTTTTTGCAAGCAGTCCAGCAATTTTGAGTCTTGTGACAGTGGGGCGTATTCCTGCAGGAATTGCTTTCCACAAAGGTTCAGAACCGTCAAGATAAACAAAGTGCCCGTCAAATCCCGATTGTAAAACATTGATTGTGTCTGCGTTGAAGTTTTCGATTACTGTAGAAGGTGATGTAAGCCTAAAGACTACCTTAGCAGTTCTGTCGGTGTTCCCGGGGTTGGCAGTGGCGTTTAATGTGTAGCTCTTTGAGCTCATTGCTTTTGTTTCTGCTACCGATAGCCAGGAGCCTCCTTCAAGAATGGAATATTCGTAACTGGAGTTGTACTCCAGGGTAACATTCACACTACCTCCCTCTTTCTGGATATATGTATATCCCGACTTGAGATTCACGGCATTGGGCATTGCCTGATTTATTGTCAGGGTGTCAGACAATGCAGATGCATTATCCTTGAAAACAACTATTGTGCTTCTTGGAGATAGAGATCTGTTTTGGGCAACGGTAATGGTATAACCGTAGGTTGAAAGACTCTTTGTCTGGGAAATTGCAACCCAGTTATCTGATATTGGAGCAATTACGGAGTATGTAATGTTACTCCTGAGCTCTACCTGTATCGGTCCCCCCTCGGCAGAGATGTTCTCTACCTTTTTTGTAAGTATAATGGCATTTTTTTGCTTTTGGCTGACTGCTACTTCTGATGAAAGTGATCCTGCAATAACAGTGATTACTGCATCTCTTGGATCAGGATCGGAGTTTGCCAGCAGAGTAACGGTTATTGTTCCGTTGCCGGAACCGGAAGAGGGGGAGAGTTGGCACCAGGCTCCGGAAGCGGATGCTCTCCAATCGGTATTACTTGTTACTGTTATACTTGTCTGATACGAATCGCTTGAACTGTTTATGGAACTCTTTGAAAGGGTAAGTATGGGGTCCGGCTTGCAGGAAAAAAGAGCAAGCAACAATATGGGTACTATAAGGACTTTCTTCATAAAAATTAATCATTTTTGTTTACGCCGGCACTCCTGTCTGTGTACAGGATTCCTTCGAGGTGGTCTGCTTCGTGCTGAAATATAATTGCCGTAAACCCGGAGACAGTATCTGTCCTTTCTGTTAATGTTTTTTCATCAATGTAGGATATAATCACCCATTCTGAGCGGAGAACTGTGTCTCTTCTGCCGGGGATTGACAAACATCCCTCCCATCCATATTTTTTCTCCGGCGAACTCTCTTTAATAAAAATATTCGGGTAAAATTCAAAAGGCTCTCCCTGTTTGTCAAATCTCTGCACAGCCACAAGTCTGCGGGAGATTCCCACCTGGGGAGCTGCAATGCCAACACCCGTGTTTGTCGTATCAAGGACAGTCTCCAGCATCCGTCTTTTTAAGATTTTATAATTGTCACTTTTCAAGTCTTCCTCTGTAAAAATTATGCTCACCTTTCTTAAAACAGTTTCATCCACCGGATTGTTTACCGTGAGGACACGCATAATCCCTGCAGTGGAATCGGAGCCGATAAGGTCTGTTTCATAGTCGGTAAAACTGTTCTGATCTATGCAACCCTGCATAAAAATAAAAGTTGCCGCGATTATAACAGTTATAAATAAATATCTGATTTTAAGCATAAATGCCATATTAATTTTTTTCAAAATTACTCTTTTTTTTCAAAAGATTGAGACCTTGCCACAGTTTTCGGCAAGTGGTTAAGCATTAGAAACATACGAAGAGCATTTTTTTGAGCCAGAATAATTCTAAAAAAATGCCTAATGCATTGTACAGATAATCACAGGCTTGCCGAAAACTATGGCAAGGTCCCTGTATCTGCGTTGTCAATCACCAGGTTCAGCCCTGTTGATACATAAGCTTTAAAAGGAGTTGCCATGTTTGCGGTTTTAGCCTCAATAGTTTCTGTCAGACGGTTTTTTGGAGGGGCAGATGCAGCATAGCAATATTGAATGCCGGCAATTCCGGTTTCATCAGTTTTAACACTTATTTGCCTTCCTTCTCTGCCGTCGGAACTTCTCAGCATCCCTGCTGCATTCTCCTCTTTTATCGAAAAGAGAACCTCAGAATTTACAAGAGGCTCCATATTTTCATCAAAAAAATTGGCACTTATATAGGCGGGATATCTTTTGTCGGGGGGAATAAAGCCGATACTGGAGAGTATACCGGTTCCAGGCTCAACCCAAATCTTTCCCTTATCGGTTATAAATGTAAAATAAACCAGATCTTCTGCATTCAACTCATCATTCCTAATTCTGATGCTTGTTCCGGTCCGGTTAGAGGGGCTCATCTGCCCAAGTGTTTGGGCAGAAGGGGCGGTGTAAGTGAAAGTAACTCTTCCTTCTGCATCTGTTGTTCCTGAATATGCTGATAACTCACCCGGTTTAATTCTCTCTGTACTGATAATTTCAAAATTCAGAGTTTTACCGCTTACGTGAGTTGACGAGGATTTATCTGCAGGGTTATATGAGTAGAGTTGACCCGAAACAGTTGTTTTAGTTATACCGTCAGGTTTTATCTCTTTGGCCTGAGACTCTGCTTTGATTGCATAAGCTCTCTTCTCTTTTACTGTTAAATCGTTTGGTGACCACGTTAGTAAGGGAGTCCAGGTGAGCAGTTGCCGGTAAACTTCTTCCCGTTCCTCAGAAGAGAGAAAATAGGCACTGAATTCTGTGTTTCTGTATAATGTGGATGTCGTATACTTTTTTCCTGCCAATTCAGGATTAATGCAACTGTTAATATAATCATTTACAAATTTTGACCTGTTATCTTCGAACAGTTTCTTAAAGTTTTGATTCATAAAGAACCAATCTTTTTTATATAAATCCTGACACTAGTGAAATATAATAAAAATTTTAAATTCTGATCCGGAATAGAATTAAAAGATTTAAATATGCAGAACCGGAGAATGATGAGAGTTTGTCAGGTAACGCTTAAATCCTAAAATTTTCTACATTTGCATTTCTTTAAAATGAATATCTGATGCAGTATTTGGGAGAACTTATCTCTATTGGCGTTGCTGTTTCGTGGACATTGTCCGCACTTTTTTTCGAATATGCCGGTAAGAGAATCGGCTCGCTCATCGTTAATATACTCAGGCTTATCTTTGCCATCTTTTTAATGGGAGGGTTCCTGATTATTGTGACCGGTTCTCCTTTTCCGCAGCAGGCAGACAATGCAACCTGGTTCTGGATGGTGTTATCGGGACTGGTAGGGTTTGTTTTTGGGGACCTGTGCCTCTTTCACTCATATCTGCTTATAACTGCACGCTTTTCGCAATTGCTGATGACTCTTGCTCCTCCCTTTGCCGCACTGTTCGGTTGGATTTTACTGGGAGAGAAACTCTCTGCCACCGGCTTTCTGGGTATGGGTGTAACACTTACCGGAATTGCGATATCTGTCCTTAAAAGAAGCGGAACAATGGTTGCCGGTGGAAGTAATCTGGTAGTCGCTTCGGAAGGCGATCATACTCCTGTTATTAATGCCCGGGTTAATGGTAAATCCGGGAAAAAGATTATGCTGAACATATCTGCAAAAGGCTTGATACTGGGAATTTGCGGGGCATTGGGGCAGGGACTCGGCATTGTGCTGAGCAAGCAGGGGATGAACCACTATTCCCTTAGTGCTCAGGATGTAGATGTTGTGAAATACATACCCTTTGCAGCAACTCAGATTCGAATTATTACGGGGGTAATAGGTTTTGCACTAATTATTTTGCTCTCAGGGAGAACCCGAAGTTTTTTCAATGGTCTCAGAGACCGGAAAGGAAGCACTGCCACTTTTATAGGATCAATATTCGGACCTTTTGTAGGGGTTGCCCTTTCGCTTATGGCAGTCCAGTACACCAATACAGCTATAGCCTCAACAATTATGGCTACCACACCGATAATAATACTTGTGCCTTATATCCTCATTTATAAGAAAAAAATCACCCCGGTAGAAATTTTTGGAGCAGTACTCAGTGTCGCAGGAGTGTCATTGTTTTTTATGTAGTTACATGTTATGTAGTTGTATGTTATGTAGTTGTATGCAGTCGTTTTCGTTTAAACCAACTCCGCAGTAAGCTAAAACAATTCCCTCTTTTAATTTTGCTTTAGAGTCAACGCAGACGTACCGGCCTTCCGAAAGGTCGGCTTTAAGCATCAAGCCCTTAAAGCCTCAGGTCTTCTACCCGTCTAGCTATCAAGCCAAATAACCGTCTAGCTGTCAAGTCCTATAACCACATAGCTATCAAGCCCTAAAGCTATAAAGCAGTCTGGCAATTAAGCTATAAAGCAATCTGGCGATTAAGCCTTCAAGCCATAAATATCATCTAAGCATCTTTATCAGCGAGGCGATATTCCTTATCTCCTTCACTTCAATTGTGCATTTGAGAAGATCGTTACGATTCTCTTTGGCGAGCTTACTGAAGCCGGAGATGAAGATAGTGCTGAATCCGATCTTGCCTGCCTCCATAATGCGCCGCTCTATCTGGCTTACCGGCCTGATCTCGCCGCTAAGCCCCACTTCTGCGGCAAAGCAGCAATTGCCCGGAACCGGCAGATCAAAATTGGATGACAGAATTGCTGCCACAACGGCAAGGTCGCAGGCGGGATCAGAGACTCTTAATCCGCCGGCCATATTGAGAAAGACATCCTTGGCGGAGAGCTTGAATCCGGCTCTCTTCTCCAGTACGGCAAGCAGCATGTTCATTCTTCTGGGATCGAAGCCTGTGGCCGATCTTTGAGGTATGCCGTATGCTGCTGTGCTTACCAGTGCCTGTGTTTCTATAAGGAATGGACGGGTCCCGTCCAAAGTTGCTGCAACTGCAATTCCCGAAAGGTTTTCTTCGTGCATCGGTATCAGCATTTCGGATGGATTATCTACCTCCCTCATACCATTGTTAAGCATCTCAAAGATTGCCAGCTCTGCTGTGGACCCAAAGCGGTTCTTGATGCTCCTTAGTATCCGGTATGAGTGGCGGGTGTCACCTTCGAACTGCAGCACTACATCCACAATGTGTTCCAGTACTTTTGGCCCGGCTATGGCCCCCTCCTTGGTGATGTGACCAATAATTATCACCGGAACTCCGCTCTCTTTTGCATACTTAAGGAGCATAACAGCCGACTCACGAACCTGAGAAACAGATCCCGGTGAGCTTTCTATGGTGTTGGTGAACATTGTCTGGATTGAGTCAACAATTACCAGAGATGGGTTATTCTCTCTTGCAGAGGCGATTATGTTCTCTACAAGGGTTTCGCTGAGTATTAAACAATTATCTCCCTGTCCACCAAGTCTTTGTGCCCTGAGCTTTATCTGGCGCGGACTCTCCTCTCCCGAGACATACAGAGTTCTGAGAGTGGGCGACTTAAGGGGAATCTGAAGTGAGAGAGTAGATTTTCCGATGCCGGGCTCTCCGCCGATGAGCACCATTGAGCCCTCAACCAGTCCGCCTCCCAGTATCCTGTCCAGTTCATTACTGCCCAGAGATATTCTGTTCTCTTTATTGAAGGAGATCTCAGACAGCGAGACAGCTTTTCTGCCGGAATATCCTCCGATACCCGGACTGCCTCCCTTGCTTCCTGTCTCACGGCTTATGACCTCCTCCTGCAGGGTATTCCACTCTCCGCAAGAGGGACAGCGACCCAGCCATTTTGCGCTCTCGTTACCGCAAGATGTACAGAACCAGGCTGTTTTAACTTTTACCATATTAATTTGACATTAAAGTATTTTCCCTCTTTGTATGCAAATATAATTTAAAAAACTGAGAGCAATTTATATTATCTTTGTTAGGAGTAACCAGACTTTAAACCTTTTTGCAACATGAAAACCGGTAACATCTTACGGAGATTGGTCCAGACGGCAGTTCTGATTTTTGCAATAATTCCCGAGCAGCGTCTGTCAGGCCAGGATAACCAGGACAACAAAGCAATAGCAGAGCAGATAGCAAAATATGCAGCTAAGGTGAGGCAGGAGTGGAAAATCCCGGGAATGGCAATTTCTGTTGTCAAGGACGGTAATCTAATTTATTCAGAAGGTTTCGGAGTAAAGGAGCTGGCCTCAGTAATCTACACAGGAAGCGGTAATGAGAGTTTCACAGAAGGGATAGAGCCCCTTTCTGAGAGAGCTGAATATCTCAGGATTGCACCCGAAAACAGAGTTGATGCCAACACTCTCTTCCAGATAGGATCAATATCCAAATCTTTCACTGCATTGATAATGGCACAGCTGGTAGATCAGAAGAAGATCAAGTGGGATGACACAGTAAAGAATATACTGCCGGATTTCAGACTGTACGACAAATGGGTCGAAGAGAATATTCAGGTAAGGGATTTGATGACTCACAGCACGGGCATCAAAGGGCAGGCCGGAACCTATATTCCGAATCTGGGCTATGACCGGGAGGATGTTTATCGGATGCTGCCTCTGATAAAACCTGCCTACAGTTTTAGAGGTAAGTACGAGTACAACAACATTACATTTTTGATTGCAGAGAAGATAATAGTTAAGCTTACAGGAAAAAGCTGGGAGGAGAATGTGAGGGAGAGAATATTTATTCCGCTGGGGATGACCTCCTCCACGATGAATGAGGAGGGTTACAGATTGTCTGCAAACAAAACTGTGCCTCACGAATTCAGGTATGTAAAGACAGGGATTGTGAATGACTCAACCTGGAGAGACTCTCTGGTTGTAAATCCTTTGTACGGTGAGGATCAGGCAATGCACTGGCTTACAGTTATCGGGCCGGCAGGCTCAATTTTGTCATCGGCAAACGATATGGCAAAGTACGCTCAATTCCATCTGGACAAAGGGCGTGTGAACGGCAAAGAGCTGATAAGCAGGGAATCTTTCGATTTTCTTCACAAGGGGATAATTATCACCTCTCAGGATTCTGCAAGGGTTACCCTATACGGCCACTGCTGGTTCATTGAGCAAAACAGCCGTTACAGAGTGATCTTTCACACCGGATCCACCTGGGGAGCTACAGCTTTGTGTGCCTTTGTACCCGAACAGAATCTTGCAATGACTATACTGGTTAACTCAGATCAGCCATCAGTCACCAGATATGCAATTATGCGGAGGATTATTGATATGTACAAAGGTTACCCCGAGAGAGACTACAGCAGGGAGTATCTGGACACCTATCTTAAATCTGCCCGGGAGGAGCGTCTGAAGTCTGAAAGAAAAAGGGCAGAGGAGCAAAAGAGTGAAGCTCCCTCATACAGCCTTCTGACCGGAGTGTACAACAAAGGTGAACTCTTTGGAAAGGCATCAGTTGTTCTGGAGAAAGGAGAACTTTATATTACGGTGGGTCCCAGGGGATGGAAACACATTATGAAACACAGAAACGGAGATACCTTTACATTCAGTAGCGATGGACATACCTTTCCGGTAACATTCAGGTTCAACAGGAACAGAAAGAGGGTAAAGGCTCTTGACATTGACTTCGGGAACGAAGAGAACTTTGGGGAGTGGATAAAAAAATGATAAATCAATATAACAATCAACAAAGTATGATATTATGAAGAAGATCCTGGTTTTTATTGTCTGCCTGCCGGCAATTCTGCTTTATCCCCTTGGGGAGAGGGCAATGGCACAAATCAAAGGTAAACCGGTTATTGGAATCTCATCCACAATGGGAGAAGGTTCATCTGCTTCTGCACCCCTTACATATGTTAACTCCGTAATAAGAGCGGGTGGTGCTCCTGTTGTTATACCTGTCACAGATGATAAAGAGCTGCTTTCTGCCATTCTTGAGAGACTGGACGGTGTAATAATGACAGGCGGAGAGGATATTGATCCTCTAAGGTGGTTTCAAGAAGAACCACATCCTGAACTTGGAGAGATAGCTCCAAAAAGGGATGCATTTGACATTGCTCTCATAAAGCTGTCAGTGGAGAAGGGTTTGCCAGTTCTGGGAATCTGCAGGGGAGAGCAGCTTATGAATGTCGCATTTGGAGGCACTTTATACCAGGATATCCCTTCACAGCACCCTGGATATGCAGTTAAACACAGGCAAAGTGCGCCTGGCAGTTACGGGACCCATTCAATCTGGATAGAGGAGGGCTCGCTGCTGCACTCTTTACTCGGAGTGGATAGTCTGACAGTAAACAGTTTCCACCATCAGGCGGTGAAAAACACAGCACCCGGATTCAAAGTTACAGCCTGGTCCAAGGACGGAGTTGCCGAGGCTATAGAAAAGGAAGGAGACAACAGGGTATTTGGAGTACAGTTTCATCCTGAAATATTCACATCAGCAGGGCAGGACACGTTTCTGGGGATATTCAGGCATCTGGTTTCTGAAGCCGCAAAAGGCAGATTAAAAGAGAAATAGATTATTTAGCTGTTTTGCGCCTTGGAAACAACTTCCCGCATTCGAGTTCCTTTTTGAAAATATCTATAAAAGCAGATGGTTTTTTCCTTCTGGTGAACAGCGGTTTTGTGTGAGGAACAGGTATCTGTCTGGCATCAATGCAAACACCTCTTATTGGTCCTATCCGGCTACTCAAGGTTGTCTCCTCGCTTGAGTAATGTTTCGGAGCAAAGAGATCAGGAGTTTCACCCATCTCCACAGCCATCAAGTATTGTTCGCTTTCTGTCGTGAGAATATCAGACTTATCGGTAACAGATATACGCTCATTATAACGTTTTGTTATCCACTTGTATATCAAACAGGGGTCATACATTTCTATCTTGAAATAATCTTTGTTCAATTCACCCTCACCGTTGTGCCAGGATTTATAGCTTTCTACCAGACTGTTTTTTACCCTTTTGTTGTTATTGTATCTACCCCCGACAAGTTCACCGGGAATATTAACTCTCATAAACCACTCCGGACGTGAGACATCAATTCCGCAGGCATCCACAAGTGCCATCCCAAATGCGGAGCAGCCTGATCCTTCTCCGTCAAAACCGGGCCAGAAAGCTCCTCCATAAAAATGTGAAGGTGGCGGACCATTGCCAGTTCCGTCCCGATATGTCTGCAGAAAAGCAATTACTCTATTTACTGCCTCTTTGTTTATTAAAAAGGTTAAAAAGGCAATTCTGCCCTCTGAGGAAAGTGTATGGGAAATTACCTCTTCCAGCTTTTCCCTTGAGTCTAAAGCTCCTTTCATAGTGGCGCCCATTATTCCCAGTCCCACCTTTTCTACAAGGTAGAGTTTCAGTTTTTCCAGGTTGCTTACAGAACTCATTCCGGTTAAAACCGGTTCATCGAGTAAAGGAGATTCAATTTGTACAAACAAATGACCAAGAGAATATTTATGTTTTTTTGTGACTGTAGAAATCCAGCTTTTCTTAGTTGTTTTGTGCAGAGATGCCGGTGAGCTCCAGTCAAGAGGACGGTTTGAGGGAATTACGAAGATTGTCAGCTTGTGAAGTGTATCATCCTGATATGATGAGGATGAGAAGGAGGTCAGATCAGCGCACAAAGGACCAGGCAGCAACAGCAGAAAAACCGTTAAGGCTAAAAGAGGTGAATGTATGAAACAATTGCTTTTCATTTAGTCTTTCTCTCTAAGATACACTCCTTGATCAAAGAAAATTTTGTGCTAATTTAAAAAGAATTTTCAAACTGGCCGACCGGATCAATTTCTGTAAAATGTCAGGAAAGCTTATTTTTTGTTTTGGAAGCCAGGCTTACGGCTGCAAAGGAGGCAAGGCCGCATATTATCATTGTAAGGGACTGAGATTCGTGTGAAATTGTTGCAAAGACCACTCCGGTAGTCTGGCTTATTCCGTAAATTGAGGTGAGTGCAAGAGAGATAATGAAGTGATAGGCTCCTATTCCGCCCTGAACTGGCACAACCCATCCAAATCCGCCAACCAGCATAAGAAAAAGTGCATCATTCGGGCCAAGTCCCACTACTGCCGGAAATGCCAGAATTGTAGTCCAGCTCATCAGCCAGTAACAGATCCACAAAAGGAGGGTATAAAAAAGAAACAGCCATTTCTGGGGCATCCTAAACCCGGATAACACTCCGGCAATAATCCCTTTCACCACAGATGTTATCTTTCCAAGGAAGGGGTGCTTCTTTCTGTAACGATAGATTATGTAAAAAAACACAATTAGCGAGAGAAGTACTGCACCAACAATCCAAAAAATATTGACTGAAAATTTCTGTTTGACGGCGTCAATAATTTCACTGCTTAGAAATGTGCCGAACCTGTCCCAGGAGAAAATCATTACCGAGAAGAATATCAACCCCATAGAGAGGAGATCGATACTTCTTTCCAGCACGACAGTTCCTGCAACAGATTCAAAGGGGACACCTTTTCTGCGGGTGATAACACCACATCTGGCAATCTCTCCGGCACGAGGAACGGCAAAATTTGTAAGATAACCGATATTTACTCCGTGCCAGGTATCTGAAAGCGTAACATTTTTTCCCAAAGGAAGCATTATGAGCCTCCACCTTGCAGCACGCACAAGAAAAGCTGTTATGCCAATTGTCATAGAAGCGGCAATCCATGCGTAATTTGCACTTTTCAACCCTTCTGAAAAATCTGACCACTGCACACCCCTGAAAGAGAACCACAAAAGTAGGCAGGCAATTGCGAAAAGCACCAAATATCTCAGAACCTGATAGAATCGTTTCATTAAAAGATCAGCTTATTGTTCACGGAATCGGGGAAAACAATACTGGGTTTAAAAGTTTTGGCCTCTTTTGGGGTCATAAGAGCATAAGACATTACAATAATCAGGTCACCGGGAGAGAATTTATGTGCTGCTGCTCCATTAATCCCAATCTTGCCGCTGCCTCTCTCCCCCTTTATTACATAGGTCTCAATTCTCTCACCGTTTGTGATATTGACAACAGTCACCTTTTCGTTCAGGTACAGTCCGGAAGCATCAATCAGATCCTCGTCTATTGTTATGCTTCCTATGTAGTTCAGGTTTGCCTCGGTCACCCTGGCCCTGTGTATTTTTGATTTTAATATTTCCAGTTGCATTTTACCTAAGTTTAATATTGTCTATCAGCCGCACTTCTCCTGCATATACAGCAGTACACACTCTTATGTTCACTGTATCGTCCCAGCTTTCGATTATATGTAAATTCTGTGAATCAACAATCTCTACATATTCACACCTTAAAAGAGGTGAGGAGTCAATCTCTTTTTTAATTATTCCGGCGAGCTCTTTTGGGGAATATTTATCTTGTATTTTCGCCCTCTTCAACGACCGGTAAATATTTGGAGCCGCCGCCCTGTGCTCGCTGCTCAGAAGGGTATTCCTGGAGCTCATAGCCAGACCGTCACTCTCTCTGAGAGTTTCACATCCTGTAATTTCAATTTTGTATCCCAGCTTTTTTACCATATGCCTGATAATTACCAGTTGCTGGAAATCCTTCTCTCCAAAGAAGGCATAATCGGGTTCCACAATGTCAAAAAGACGGGTAACAACCTGTACAACACCATTGAAATGTCCCGGGCGACGGGGTCCTTCTCCTGTGAGATCAAGTCCGTCAAAATCAAATATCCGGTTGTCCGGTGAGGGATAAATCTCTGTCTGTGAAGGTATGAAAACCACAGCAGCACCAGCTTCTTCAAGAATCCTGCAGTCTGCCTCAGTGGTACGCGGATACTTTCTGAGGTCCTCCGGATTATTGAACTGGGTAGGATTCACAAAGATTGAGACAATTACATTCCCGGTTCCCTCCAGTGCCTTTTTTATCAGAGAAATGTGACCCTGATGCAGTGCTCCCATTGTAGGTACGAGTGCGGTCTTGTAATTTTCCGGCAATGTGCCCAGTGCCTGCCTTAACTGTGCAATGGTATTGCAGATTATCATCCGTAAAATTTTTGCAAACCTACAAAAAAAATAGAACTTTGTCTTTATGAAATCTATACTGGGAATCGGGAACGCCCTTACTGACATCCTCGCTGTTCTTGAAGATGATTCATTGCTGAGTCATTACCATCTCCCGAAGGGGAGTATGCAACACGTGGACAGGGAGACGGGCGAGAAAATATGGCAAACACTTAAGCTAATGGGTGTTCAGCTGGTTGCGGGGGGCTCCTCTGCAAATACGATAACAGGAACTGCCGTTCTGGGAATGCCCTCTGCATTCATTGGTAAGGTCGGTGACGACGAACTTGGCTCACTGTTCAGGTCAGATCAGGCCCGCAACGGTATAAAATCGACACTGCTTAAAGGCAAGGCCGCCTCCGGCAGAGCAATGGTTTTTATTACGGCTCCCAATGCAGAGAGAACCTTTGCGGTTTATCTGGGTGCTGCCATAGAACTTGTACCAGAAGATCTTACCCCCGAGATGTTTGCTGGGCACGACTATTTTCACATCGAGGGGTATCTTGTTCAAAACCAGGAGCTCGTAAGGAGAGCAGTTGAACTTGCCAAGAATACCGGAATGACTATTTCGCTGGATATGGCCAGTTATAATGTTGTCGAGAGCAACGATGCCTTCCTTCACGACATAATTGAGAACTATGTGGATATTGTTTTTGCCAACGAAACAGAGGCACAATCTTTTGCAAAGAAAGAGCCCAGAGAGGCGTTGGACGAGATAGCACTGATCTGCGACACAGCAGTTGTGAAAATCGGAAAAGACGGTTCAATGGTAAAAAGAGGTGATGAGTACCATTATATTGAAGCCTGGCCGGCAGACACTATTGACGCCACAGGGGCGGGCGACATCTATGCAGCAGGATTTCTATTTGCCCACTCTCACGGATTACCACTGGAGTTATGCGGAGATGTTGGTTCTATAGTTGCAGCAAAAGTAGTGGAGGTTGTCGGTCCCAAAATCGATATACCCAGATGGAAGCTGGCCAAGCAGGAGATAAGAGAACATACCGGCCTTCTACGATAAAAAATATTTGCAAAAGAATTATAAACTGATTTTAGAGAGACATTTTCACTCCATTATGGGCACTATCCAATAAATTGTGTAA
>DIXE01000024.1 GCA_002428635.1 Bacteroidales bacterium UBA6088 | reverse complement strand
GCTTCATAAGGAGCGACTAATTATTGAGTAAATTTAATTCAAAATCGGATATTTGTGATTAATTTGCAAAATCTTATTTTATTTGATGAAAACTCTTTACATAAATAACAAATTTGTAAAGGTAATTGTTCCGGTTGCCCTGATCATTATTCTGGAAGGATGCAAGTTTTCGCTGTCCTGGAAAAGCAGGGAGGATGTCACAGATACATTTGTAATTATTGAGAAACCAATGGACACCACCGGCAGAGAAAGGATTGCATTAAAACCAAAGGACCATGGCAATGAATTTGTCGCTTTGACCGATACGGCAGAGATAACAATTAGTTCTCAAATACAGCCGGATACTCTACACGGATATCTTCTTTTTTGCAATGAGGGCGGGAAGGTCTCGTCTAAACTCCAAAACATTGAAAAAGATTCTGTAAGGATGCTTAAAGTCACAGGAGTAGTTAACTCTGATGATCTTTACTATATTGGTAACAATCTCAGGAGTCTCGAATATCTCAACCTGGAGGAGTGCAGCATCATAGGTAAATCAATCCCGGAAGGTTTGTTTGACTCAGAAAAAAGAGATGTCAGGCTAAGGCACATCATTTTTCCTGCTGATCTGAAATCTATTGGTAGAAACGCCTTTGCTCTGTGCCGCTACCTGGAAGGACCATTGGTATTTCCAAAAACACTGAGGATTATTGCGGATCACGCTTTTTACAACTGCAAACTGCTCAAAGGCCCCCTGATCCTGCCGGAAAATCTGGAAACAATTGGTAGCTGGGCATTTGCAAAATGCACCGGTATAAGCGGGCCTTTAACTCTCCCTGAAAAAATCAAAGATATAGGAAGTCAGGCCTTTACTTATTGCTACTCTCTGACAGGAGATCTTACAATACCCTCTTCGGTTAAGGTCGTCAGGTTTGCTGCTTTTTGCGAATGCAGAGGGTTTAACGGCAATCTTCAACTGCCTGAAGGGCTTAAAGTGATTGAAAAACATGCTTTTTCGTATTGCAAAAACCTCAAAGGAGAACTCAGATTACCTGAGACTCTTGAAAATATCGGAATCTTTGCCTTTGCAGGATGCTCCTCCTTTACAGGCACTCTTGTCATTCCCCCTGGAATTGAGAAGATTGGAATGAAAGCATTCTTTATGTGTGACTCCCTCTCGTCTGTTTCTGTGAAATGGAGCTATCCGGTTGCCTACACTTCAAAAATGTTCCCCGAAGAAATTAAGATTTCAGTACCTGCAGAATTCTTAAAAGAGTATAAAAAAAGCCTGGGATGGGACAAACATACTCTGGTTGCAGATTAGCTGTTTAGTTTTTTAAGATAAACATTTAAAATTAAGTAAATATGTCGAAATTTCTACATAATTTTATGCTCAATATTTAAAAACAAATAAGATGAAAAAGTTATTCTCAATGCTTACATTATTGTGTTTGTTTGCCGTGCAACTCTCCGGCCAGTACAATGTTAAAGCCATGAATATGGGCACAGATGTCCCCGGGAAAAATTTCATCAAAACGAATCTCACATCAATGCTGCTCAAGAATTTTTCTCTGCAGTATGAAAGAGCTCTCACAAAAACAATTTCGGCATCAGTCTCATACCGGTTTATGCCAACAACTAATGTAATTTTCAAAGATCAGATTTCTGAGTATATTGACTCTGAAGATGATAATATTCAGAACATTATAGACAATGCAAACATCAGCAACTTCGCAATTACTCCGGAGTTGCGCTTTTATATGGGCAAGAAAGGATACGGCAGAGGATTTTATATAGGAACTTACTACAGATATGCCAACTTCGACTTCGACAATATTCACGCTGAATTCGAGACAGATGAGCAAGAAACAGTAAACATTGTTGCATCTGCAAACGTCACTTCCCATTCTGTCGGTATTCTCTTAGGTGCTCAATGGGCTCTCAGCCGTCATATATGTCTGGACTGGTGGATTTTTGGACCCCACGTTGGCAAAGGCACCGGCATTGCAGAATCTCTTCCGTCTCCGGCACTCACCACCGAAGAACAGGATGCAATAAGAGATGAACTGGCAGATCTTGAAATTCCCGAAACCGATATTACCTATGAGGTAAGTTCAAACAGGGTGGGTATGACTTTAAAAGGTCCCTGGGCAGGAATCAGAGCGGGGATTTCGCTGGGGATAAGATTCTGAGAAGAAGTCAAAACTTATTTTACCTCTTTAGGGAATAGTTCTCTTAAACTGTTAATCTTGTAAACAGTTGTAATTGCATTAGATTTTAATTTGACAACAGGTACCTGAATGATAAAACTTAAAGAATCTCCGGAACAGGAATTTTTTGAGATGGCTTTTAATTTATATTATGAGCGAGTTGTCGTATATGTGTATCGTTACTGTAAGGATTGGTGTGCTGCTGAAAACCTTGCTCAGGACACATATATCACTTTTTGGGAAAACTTGTCAAGAGTTGATATGGAAAGAATGCCGCTTCCCTATCTTTTGTTTGTTGCAAAAAACAAAACGATTAATTATTTGAACAGAGAAATTGTAAAAGCAAAACATAAAACACATACTCATAAACAGGAGATGGCAACAGCTGCCAGAGCCCTTGAATGCAGCACAATGAGCACTCTGCAATTTAGAGAGATTGAATTTCTTGTAAGAAAAAGTATGACCGAGATGACTCCCAAAACCAAAGAATTTTTTGAGTTGAGTCGTTATGGATGCAAAAAGAACGAAGAGATAGCACAGATGATGGGAGTCTCTGTAAAAACAGTAGAGTACAGAATTATGTCAGCCCTGAGAATACTTCGAAAAAATCTAAAGGATTATTTACCGGACTTTGCAGACAACAAGCAATAATGAAATATGGACATTTAAACCAATGAGCGATGAATAAAAGATTACTAATTAAGCATATAGTTGGAGAGGCAAACGAAAACGAGAGGAAGGAGGTAAGTGAGTGGATTTCTGTCAGCAAACAGAATGAATCTTATTACATAAACCTTATGAACCTTATTGTTTCCCAGGATATGTCAAAAGAGGGGAGACAATTTTTCTCCGAAGAAGAGATAAAAGAGAGGCTGAAGGATGTCAGGGAAAAAATCAGAAATAAAGAGGAGTTCAGAATCAGGAGCAATCAAATTCAGCCCAAAAGAGGAGTCGGTAAATTTTACACAGGTGCAGCTGCGGCAGCCGCAATTCTCTTATTAATGTCTGTTTTACTGAATATTTACCAGTTTAATTCAAAGGGAGAAACAGTGAACACTTCTGCATTGACTATCGGCCCCAGGACAGAAGTAATCAACACTTTTTATACAGACAGAGGAGTTAAGGGAAAAATATTGCTCGAAGACAGCACTGTCGTATGGCTAAACTCTGATTCAAAAATCATCTATCCTGAGCACTTTTCCAGAGACTCCAGGCAAATTTCATTTGAAGGAGAGGGATTTTTTGAAGTTAAAAAAAATAGTGAATGGCCAATGGTTATAAGCACCGCCAAAGGTATGTCGGTAAGAGTTCTGGGTACAAAATTTCATATTAAGTCATACAGAAACGACGAATCCGAACAGGCCACCCTTTTCGACGGGAAAATACTACTTGCCAAGGAGGTGAAAGGAGTGGGAGGGGCTATGACGCAAAGAACAATTGAAATGATTCCCAACGAGACAGTAATTTTTAACAGGAATGGTGTCGAGTTGATAAACCACTATGCAGACACAACAAAAAAGGTTGCCTGGAAAAGGGGAGAGTTGCTTTTTGAGGAGACACCCATGAACGAGGTTATAAAAATGTTGGAAAGATGGCACGGAGCAAGAATTGTTGTTTCTGACAATACTATCCTTAAGCATCAGTTTACAGGATCGTTCAATTCAGAATCTCTGGTTCAGATCCTTGAGCTTTTAAAATTCACCTCTCCGGTTGATTATAAAATTGTAGACAACGTTGTTTATTTGAGAGGGAGAAAAATTTAAAGTTTAGGGATTATCTATAAGAAACTTGTTATAGAGTTAAAACCTAATTTTTAAATTTTATGAGTAAATACCTGAAATGTGCACAAACAAGGCATAAAACATTGAGTGTCTTGTTCTTTTGTTTGTTTTCCATGAGTCTGGCTGCACAAAACAACATTACTCTCGATATAAAGGATAAACCTTTAAGAGAGGTGTTGGCTGCCATTACAAAGGCAACGGACTACAAGTTTGTCTATTCTGATGTACTTAAAGAGATAGATAAGCCGATGACAATTAAGTGTGAGAAACAAAACATTACATCTGTACTTAACCAGCTGTTTGGCGACAAGAAGATCAATTACAGAATTGAAGGCAAAAACATTGCTCTAACTCCTGCTGCTCTCTCCCCGGCATCACCACAGCAAAAACCTGCATTTATTACCGGAGTGGTTCTGGACGATGCAGGCGAGCCGATCCCCGGTGTGACAGTCAGGAACAATAACAACAAAAAATTTGTATCGAGCGATTTCAGCGGTAAATTCCAGATTGAGGCTAAAGAGGGAGATATCCTGACGCTTACTTCAATAGGAATGGAAACCAAAGAGATAAGAGTAGGGAAAAGCAGTAACGTAAACGTTAATCTTAGTTCCAGTACTATTCTGCTTGAAAATGTAGTAATTACGGGTTATCAGGATATGCCTAAAGAGAAGGTAACCGGTGCCATATCTTCAATATCCTCTGCTAAAATAGAAGAACGCTATACAGCCAACATTATGAATAACCTTGAAGGAAGGGTAGCCGGCCTGAGCACATACGGCGGAAAGTTCACTATCCGCGGTACAAGCTCTCTTTATGCTGAGACCAATCCTTTGCTGGTTGTGGACGGTATGCCGATAGAAGGCAGGATTGAAGATCTTAATCCCTATGATATCGAAAGCGTAAACATATTGAAAGATGCTGCTTCAACAGCCATCTACGGAGCGCGTGCCTCAAACGGTATTATTGTGGTTTCTACGAAAAATGCCAGGAAAAAGGGAAAAATTGACATTGACTTTTCGTCAAACTTTACCTTTTACGATAAGAAAAATATGGACTACGCTGCCAATTTTTATATGAATGCCGAGCAGCAAGTGAAAGTTGAGTCAGATTTCTGGGAATACTATTTCTTTGATAATGATGGTGAAATTAGCGACCCGATAGGTTCTACCGAGTCTAACATTGAGAGCGGAACAGGCGGAATTTCACCCATACAATATGGGTATTACCAATTGGCCAAAGGCCAGATCAGCCGCGACCAGCTTAACTCTATCCTGGGCGGCTTAGAGAAAAACAACTTTGCAAAAGAGTACGGAGAAGCTATTTATAAACGCCAGGCATTACAACAGTACAACCTGGCTATGCGCAGCAGCTCTGATAAATTCCAGAGCAACCTGATATTTAACTACAAGACAGATAACAACGGAATAATCAATTCAGGGGAAAGCCTGTTGAACATAAATTATAAAGGCTCATATGAAGTTGCTCCCTGGCTTACTGCTACCTTCAACATTAACGGAATCTACGGTAAAACAAAAAACGCCGGATACGATTATAATTCCGATCATACAAATCCATGGGCTTTTGCTGCATACGAAAGATTTTATGATGATCAGGGGACCCCGAATCTCTTCTACTCCTGGTACAACGGAAACCAGTACTGGAGTGCCAAAGGAGCAGAAGGGATGCACGACCTGGGAATCAATACCGTAGATGAGTTCTACAACAATGTACAGACTACCGATCGCCAGCACATCCGTTATCACGGCAATCTGCTCTTCAAGATCATCAAAGGTCTTACAGCAAATATTCAGTATATATATGAAAATGAGCACGCAACAACCAACTGGCATGCAAACGAAGAGAGCCATGTTTCCCGTTCAATCAGGAATGCATTCACAACATTGGAAGACGGAAAGATTACATATCTCACTCCCCGTTCAGGTGGTATGTTACGCACTACAAACACAGACGGGAGGTACTGGACCGCACGCGGACAGGTTGACTATGTAAATACCTTTGGCAAACACTCAATAGCTGCTCTGGCAGGTCTGGAATTTCGCCAGACAAAGAGCAACGGAACAAAAGCATTGATTTTGGGATATGATGAACAGCTTCAGAGCAGCTCAACCCATACAATAGATTTTGGCCAGCTCAGCCTTATGAGATACAGCCCGTACTTTATGGCCAGTTCCGGCGGCTACCCTGCAAACCAGTTCGTTTTCAACCCCTATCTCCGTGACGGGATGGGAATAGTAGTGGAACAATTCCACCGTTTTGCATCAGGCTATGCAAATCTGACCTATACTTATGATGAGAAGTATAACCTTTTTGGTTCATTCCGTAAGGACTATGCCGATGTTTACGGTCTGAACACTAAATTCCGCGGTAAACCCCTGTGGTCTGTAGGTGCAGGCTGGAATATTCATAATGAGTTGTTTATGAGTGATATCGATTGGGTTAACTTTTTGAAACTGCGTGTAAGCTATGGTGTGACCGGAAATATTTATCAGGGGGCAACAAGCTATCTGACAGCAACTTCAACTGGGATGAATGAGTTCACCAATCTGCCTTATGGAGAGGTTCAAAGCCCTGCAAATCCCAACCTTAAATGGGAACAGAGCAGAACCACCAATATAGGTATTGATTACTCACTATTGGAAAACCGTTTAAGAGGCTCTCTTGACCTGTACAACAAAGTGGGCAAAGACCTATTCTCAAACAAAACTCTTGATCCATCAACCGGATATACTTCTATGTTTGTAAATATGGCCAGTATGGTTAACAAAGGCGTTGAAATAGCAGTTACTTATGACTGGTTCCGCGAGAGAAAACCCGGTGCGTTTAACTGGACCTCAGGTATGACATTTTCATACAATAAAAACGAAGTGACTGATGTAGAGAATCCATCCACTTTAGCATATCAGTTGACAAGCAATCCTTTCAGAGTGGGCTATCCGACAAGTGCACTATGGTCATACCGTTTTGCCGGAATAAGTGACGAGACAGGACAGGAAGGTCAGACACTTTGGCACATAGAAGATGGTGGGAAAGCACACGCTGCTCAGAGTAGGAGCATAGATATTATGGAATATTCCGGACAAAGGGAGCCGAAAGTGGTTATGGGTATTGATAACCGTTTTGCATGGAAGGGATTCAGTCTTAGTGTTCTTATGACATATTACGGAGGTCACAAGATACGTGCCCTGATTGAGAGTGAAACATTCGACGTACCATATTCTGCTATTGCGAGTTATTTTCTGAATGCCTGGACTCCTGAGAATCCGACCAATACTCCCGGTATAGGTCGCTATGCCTCCACCTCGCTTGGATCAGAGCAGAGGTATTCTGATATTTCTGTGCGTGACGGTGCTTTTCTGAAGATTCGCAATTTGGTTTTGGGATATGATTTGCCGGAAAGACTTCTCAATGTAAAAGGGATAAACAGAATAAGCCTCCGTTTCCAGATAGACAATCCTAAATATCTGTGGGTAAAGAACAAAGTGGGTGTCGATCCTGAAACTCTCGGAATTCGCAACCCAAGTTCATACATCCTTGGAGTTAATATTAACTTATAAAAATGAATGTGAATATGAAAAAAGTTATATATAGTCTTCTTTTCGCAGTAGCCCTTCTTGCAGGCTCTTGCTCCGATTTCACCGATGTCAAGCCTAAAGGAAAAAACCTGCTCTCCACAACTAACGAGCTGGAGATGCTGCTCAACAATGAATTTTACATGCGGGTGAATGATATGCGCCATATTTCGGGTGATATTATCTATGCATTCGAAAATGTAGCGTCAATGATAAGCAAGCCAAATAAAACCCTGTCAGTGATCCTTATCACCTGGGATGCGGCAAATCAGGACAAAATGGCCGAACTGACCTCCTCTGACTCTGATTATGCAGGGTGGTACGGAGTGATAGGTAAAATTGCCAATCCGATTATTGCATTGGCAGATCAGGCAGAAGGCCCGGAAACATCAAAAAAACAGCTAAAGGCAGAAGCATTGGTACTGCGCGCTTATTTCCATTATTTGCTTGTAAACAAATTTGCAAAGGCCTACAATCCTGCAACAGCTGAGACAGATCCCGGAATTCCTTATATGAAAGAAGATTGGGATATCAGTATTCCTTCTGAAAAAAGAACAGTAAAAGAGGTTTATGAAAATATCATTGCAGACCTTGATGCTGCCATTGAGCTCAACGCCCTCCCGGTACAGGCAGCTAACCGTATGCGCATTAACAAACCGGCAGCTTATGCAGCAAAAGCATTGGCATTGATGAGTATGCAACAGTTTGACGAAGCTGCAGCTACTGCACAGCAGGCACTAGCCCTTAATAACAAAGTCAGCAACTACAACCAGATGCTTATCACTACTACTGGCTACATTCTGGGAGGCACTTATCCCACTCTTTTGCGTGAGACTCTTAAATGTGAAGAGGACTACTTCTTTACTTACTATCTGGAGTTTTTTGACGCTATCACTACCGAAGCTTGGAATGCATTTGAACCCGGACACGCAAGCCGTGATAAAATGGCCACCGACCGTATGATGTATGACAATCTGATGGGAATGGGTATGTCATACATAGGAA
Organism: Bacteroidales bacterium UBA6088; assembly: GCA_002428635.1. Taxonomy (GTDB): domain Bacteria; phylum Bacteroidota; class Bacteroidia; order Bacteroidales; family UBA932; genus Bact-08. Next base: position 22,324 of record DIXE01000024.1, on the reverse strand, counting down.
TTGACTATACATTTACATACGACCTGAATTCGGGATGGAACTTTGTAGGCATGAAGTCCACTCATATGTATCTGATTATTGCAGAAAATGAGATCCGTAAAGGCAATTACAATGCAGCTATGGAGGCTTTGGATGCAATAAGGGTAAACAGGATAGATCCTGCAGTGTATGCTCCTCTAAAAGGGGTTGTTAACAATAAGGCAGATGCACTATTCCGTCTCAAACAGACTTCACATGGAGAGAATATCTATTCTATCTACAACTTTATCAATCGCAAGCGCTGGAATCAGCTCGATGATTACAAGCAAAAGCTGACAAAAACAATGCTCGGAAAAGTGTATGAACTTGAACCGGATTCTCCACTGTGGATATTTCCGTTCCCGCAGAATGCAGTTAGCAACAATCCTAACCTGCTGCCCCAGAACTACACACAATTGTAGCTGGTTGGGCAGGCTAACTAAGTTGATATAAAAATTTTAGAGGCTGGCCGTTGTGGTCAGCCTCTGCTTTAAACAAAAAAAATATGAAAAGATTAACCTTTGTTTTGTCTCTCCTACTTCTGACACTGCTTACAACTTTGTCAGCAACTTTGTCAGCACAGAAAAAGACCGATTTAAGCATTCTGTTTGTTGGAGGATCATCTGATTTCTACACAATGGGAGGTGTTAAAACCGATAGTCTGGAGATGCAGAAAAGTGCTGAGGCAAGAACAGCCTCCTTTGCAAAACTCCTAAAACAGTATTTTAAAAATGTACAGGTGATCAATGTGGCAGAATATTCCGCATCCTTGTCTGACAATTATGACGTTACAATTTTTGATGGTAGGCCGAAACCCTGGAGAGAGAGGAAAATGATATATGGTGACAGAGGGACTGTGACAGATGTTATACCGGCGGCATACCTTCCGCAGGATTACAATCGTCCTACTTTGTGCATTGCAGAATACAGCGAGTCTTTAGGCCGTTCTCTGGGAATCAAAAATGACTGGTACTGCCTTTGTCTGGATGCCGATGCATTCGGTTGGATAAAAGATCATCCCATCTTCAGGGGGCCGTATAAGGTTACACTCAAACCTGTTTTAAAGCCTACTCCGGAAGGGGCAAAAGAGGTGGCACAGATGTATGGCGAAAAAATTCCCGACTCAATTGAGATGTGGAGCGTGCAGAATAAAGGATATATTAATACTCCTGCATATCGTCCCGGAATGGTAAGCCGCCCTGATGGATATTGCGATTCACCCGATGCAGAAAACATCTGCGGTGGAGTAAGTCTAAAATCAATAGACGCCGTTGCATTGGGCCGTCACGGAAATTTCTTTCACTGGGGTTTTTCTGCAGCACCTTACGATATGACAGAAGAAGGCAAAATTGTATTCATAAACTCAATTATTTACATTTCACAATTTACCGGTGAGCCGATTGCCCGTAAAATGAATGACCGCATCTCCACCCGCCATTATGTGGATGCTATGAAATACCTTGTAACCGCTGAAGCCTGGGAAGCCAATAACAAAGCGAACCGCGAGTTTAACAAATCAGTGTTGGAAACGAAGAAAAGGGCTCAGGAGAAACAGGCAAAAGGCGAGGAGCTGGACCAAATGGAAAAGATTTATCTAGATTTTAAAGTTAGTTCAGAACCTGAACCTACTTATTCTGAATATGTAAAAGAAAGAGTTCCTCAACTTTACCATATTTTTGGAGATGATGCAGCAGAATATTCACGCTATTATGATAAAAACCGTCCTTATTTCTACGGTGGAGGTAGTATTAATTACGGCCTTGAAATTGATGAGGATGTCCGTTCTCTGGGAATTGCCAACAACGACATCCGTCTGCTTGACAAAGCTATTACAATGCTCGAAAAGGGTGAGGATACTGCACTGGCCACAAGGATTCTAACCCGTTACACATTATGTCGTTTCACAAACGCTTCTCAGTGGCGGAACTGGTTTGAAACCTATAAAGATAAAATGTTCTTTACAGAGAGCGGCGGCTGGCTCTGGCTGGTCAATACTACAGATAAGAGTGTGCCGGGTAATGACTACTCCGTTCTCAACAAAAGCGAGGTAAGCGAAGAACAGATAAAAATTCCCGAACTGACAGGGGAGACAGATGACAAGAACCCGGTAATGCTCTCTGCAGCACTTAACAAACTCTCAGACGGAACCATGGAGGTTGCAATCCGCATGAAGATCCATCAGGGTTACCATACCTATGCAAATGTTTCTGAACAGGAGCCATTTATTCCAACGGTAGTTGCGATAGAACTGCCGCAGGGATATCAGCAAGTGGGTGATTTAAAGATACCTGCTTTCAAAAAGTATGGCAATGCAGGTACAACTATTTATGAGGGAGACGGAGTTTTTCGCCAGAAAATCAGAGGAAACGGCCCCGGTGAGATAAAATGCACCATAAGCTATCAGTGCTGCGACAACGGTATTTGCTTCCCTCCGGCAGAGAAGGTGCTTGTGCTTACAATATAGTAACAAGGGAGGGAGACAGCGCCGACCTCAGCAGCCGGAACCGAGCAGAGCAACCAGAACGGAGCACAGCAACCAGAACGGAGCACAGCAACCAGAACGGAGCAGAGCAACCAGAACGGAGCACAGCAACCGGAACCGATCAGAGCGATCATACATGACAGCAAATTTTGTAATATATAGATAATCAGTTGTATAAAGAATATTTCAAAAACTATAATTTTTAAAAAATCAGTTATATTACTATTTGACAAGCAATTACAAAATTTGCTGTCATGTGGCATTTTCCGGATGAACCATTTTCCGGAGGGCAGGTGATCTACTAACGCCAATGTTTTAAACTGCATAGCCAGTGCCTTAAGCTCTTTTTCTGCTATTCGAATAATCGTTATTACGCATAATATACAATTTTGGAATTGAATTCCAAAATTGTATATTTAAGGAACGGTCGGTTTTCCTGTGTGTCCCGATCAAAATTTAGATCAGTACTGAAGATAAAACCCAGTAAGAGAGCACCATAGAGCTTAATATTAAATATTTAATATTTAATATTTAATGGAGAAGAACATCAATAAGAGCCGCAGAAGATTAGTAGTACTTACGGGTGCGGGAGTCAGTGCAGACAGCGGTCTGGAGACCTTTAGGGCATCGGATGGTCTTTGGGCTAAATACAGGATTGAGGATGTGTGTACCCCAGAAGCCTTACAAAAGAATCCGGCCCTGGTTTTGGAGTTTTACAATGCCCGTCGAAGACAACTAAAAGAAGTAGAACCGAATAAAGGGCATTACGCGATAGCAGATTTGGAGAGGTACTTTGATGTCAGGATAATTACTCAGAATGTAGATAATTTGCATGAGAGGGCGGGCAGCACAAATGTTCTTCATATCCATGGAGAGCTGACCAAGTGCCGGAGTATTAAGGATCCCTCTTATATTGTTGAATGGGAAGATGATGTGGCTATTGGAGACCTTTGCCCCAAGGGTGGTCAGTTGAGGCCCCATATTGTCTTTTTTGGAGAAGAGGTTCCTCTACTTTCTGAGGCTGCAAAGATTATGGGAAGTGCAGAGATAGTGATCATTGCAGGCACATCTCTTGCTGTCCATCCCGCTGCCGGATTGATTAACTATGCCCCGGAGGGTGCTGATATTTATGTGATTGATCCTTTGGCACCTGTGCTTAGCGGGGTAAAGGCTCACTATATAAAAGAGAGATTTGCAATTGGGATGCCGCTATTGGCTGAGGAACTTCAACGACGAAAAATTTGTTAACAGTCAAGTAATCAAACAAATACAGAACACAAACTTTTTAATTTAGAAAGTTTGTGTTCTGTAAGTTGCTGTAGGACAAATCAATGACAAAATCTTCGTCGTTGAATTATTTTAGCCTTATGCCATCAAGGCAAAAGTAAGGAGGAGTGCGCATTTTCCCGGTTCCGTCCTTATCGGAAGAATCCATATTAAACACCACTTTGTTAACAGTTCCGAGAGCACTTAGGTCCCATTTGGCCCAAGCTCCCTGTATGGTATTCCATAGGTCATAAGGGGCAGGAGCTACTCCCGGGAATAGTGCAAGGTAATATTCCGATATTCCGGTTTGGGTTGAGTTAAGATACCCCTTGGCAATCAACTTCACATAACCTTTGACAGTTGCAGTGTAAGCTGCAGTTGAGTCAGCCGTTGCCTGTGCTTTAGTTTTACCAGCAGCCCTAGCTGCTGTACCTGCTGCTCTTCCTGCAGCAATTTTTGCAAGAATCTGCTGACCGGCAAGTCTGATAAAATCCTGACCACCTCCAAAGTTGTATATATCAGGAAGATACCATACACCATACTTAGTCGTTGAAGCATCAGGGATGTTAGGATTTCTAACGGTTGAGTATGTAGTTCCACTACTATACTCATCGTAAACTTGTGTCAAAGCATTTAGTTTACCTGAGTACCTTGAACCGTAATTCAACAGTAGGTAATTGTAGTTTGTATTTGCAACAAGCACATGCTCAACAATTCTTGGCTGGTCAATTGTGAAATATGCCTCATCACCGTCAACCCTTACAACTGTGAATGTTCCCAGCTGATTAGGATATGTCCCTGAATAAACGGAATAAATTGAGCTATCAACGGCCTCTTTAATCTGAGCCTGACTGGGAGCTGTAGTGGCAGGTTTTTTTGTTAGCCAGGGATATGAGCGATAATTTTTACTTGACAGGGCAAATCCCGAATGAGTGCCGTTAGAGTTCTTTTTGACATTCATTGTTACCTCTCCGGAATGGTGTGCTGAGACCTTGTACGGAGCGTCAGGGACAACGAAGGTAAGCCATGGAACATTGATGCTGATACCTTGCCCTTCGTTGAAGGTTATATCATTAGGGAAATCTATCTCTTTATCCTTAACTTCATCGGTACAGGAATAGATGAATAGAGACCCTGTAGCTAATAGTGTTATTGTAAAAAATTTATTTATCTTTTTCATAATCTTACTTTTGACCAGGGTTTTGTTCAATTAAGGGATTGTTTATCATCTCAGTGTCAGGTATCGGCCATTGAAGTTTAGTCTTATCAAAAACAAAACTACCGCCCTTTATAACTTCCATATAGGTTTTCCCTTCCTTTTCAAAACGGAATGATGCATAAAACTCACTTCCATTCTCCAGAACCAGCTCTCTGATATATTCTTTGAATATCTCATCCATTAATTCCTCTTTGGTTGCAGGAACTGCAAGCTGAGGGATTGAAGGAACGGTTCTCTTTGATCTCATCAGATTTATCGGAGCAATTGCCTGCGCATTGGTACCGCCGGTACGAGCAATAAGTTCGGCCTGCATAATATATAATTCAGGAACTCTCATATGGTAAACAGCGTATTTTTCATCCTTGGGACTTGAGTTAGCACCGGCATAGGAGCCAAGACGATAAATCTTTTTCCATACCCATCTCTCAGAGGTGTCCCATGTTTCGGCAGCCCTGGATTTCCCGGTATGCACAAACCAGCGGGGATCGGTTCTTATCCAATCCAGGCCATATCTGATACCGCAAACAGCATCACTTTGGAGAGTTGGCTGTTGTGCACTGTTAAGATATGCAGTGTATGCAGTGTATGAGAAGCCGTATGTTGACCAGTACCCGGAAAGTGAAGTTCTGTTAGAGACATCTTCTACATACCTGACAAAGATGTTTTCCTGAGAATCCCATGATTTGAGAAATGTCTGGTTCATATCGGTTTCCATCTTTACAGTTGCGGGAAGTGTGGCAATTGCATCATCTATAAGAGCCTTGGCATCAGTAAGATCTTTAGAAGAATTTCTCATTGTACCTCTGATGAGCAGAAGCTTGGCTTTCCAAGCCTTTGCAAAGAGTTTTGAGACCTTTTTGGGAGTTGAAAAAGTATTTGGCATATTTTCAATTGCAAAATCGATATCTTCCATCACCTTTGTCCAGCTTTCACCCACTGTTAGTCTAGGCATATTCGCATTTTCAACATTGGTTGTCTGATCTCTGTAGATTATTCCGAATTTGCTTTCGTCGGAATCCCACCAGCAGCTGTAATGGAGCAACAAAAGGGAGTTAAAGTATCCTCTCAGCATCCTGGCTTCTCCCAAAAGTTCATTTTTAGCTGTGGATGTAGGGAAAGCACTCTCAGGAACTCCAGGAATACCATTAATTGCAAGATTGCAGGCATTAATGGCACTGTATGCGGTTGACCATAGATTTTTAGGACTGTTTGATTGATTTTCACTAAAATCCATTAATCCAGTAACCTGAATCAGTCCTGATCTTGTAGTCAGCCTCACGTAGAAATCCTGATTAGCATTGTCACCGGTCATAAATCTGCCATAAATACCGTTAACAGATTGTTTGGCCTTATCATATGTTTTCATTGCCTCCTCAACAGGCCATTGATTTCTTGGGACATTGTTAAGAAAATCTTCACAAGAGTTCAATAAGAGAGGAGTTAACACAGAAAGTATTATAATTTTTAAATTTTTCATACTACAGATCTATTTAAATGTGAACTTTATTCCAAGGTTAAATGTCTTAGCATCCGGATAATAACTATAATCCACACCTACAGTTGTCGAAGCCATACCTGTTGAAGTAGAGAAATTGCCCTGTGGGTCAAATCCCGGATATCTGGTCAGGGTAAATAGATTGGTGGCCTGGAGTGTGAGCTCAATATTATCTATCAATGTATTTCTAAAGTAGTTCTTATCCAGTCTATAACTCATATTGAGGGCATTTAACCTTATATATGAAGCATCAAATAGCCAATAATCGCTAAATGTCCCATTTCCTCCATCACCATAAGGAGTTGCATTTGGAAGAGTAGTCTGCTCAAAAGGTGATCTCAGAATTGCACTCATACCTGCAATTTTATTTGATTGGTTATAATTCCCTGTGTATCCTACATCAGACATTGCCATATACCAAAGTCTCTTATTTCCGTATGCATAAGTGAATGTTGCTCCAATATTGAAAGAATTACCGACATAAAGCTGTAATCCAAAACCACCGAAAAGTTTTGGAAGTGCTGTGCCAAGAAAGATCTTGTCATCATTATTTATTGTGCCGTTACCATCAGTATCTTTATAGTAAATATCACCTGAACGCTCCATATTGTTCCGATACATCGTAATGCCTCCTGTAGCGGTTCTTGTTTTCAGAGCTGCAGCCTCTTCAGATGTTCCGAAAAGTCTTTTGTAAGTAGGAAATCCAAACCACTGCCCAATCGGTTCTCCAACCACAATTTTTGTGTAGTAATATAAACCGGCCAACTCAGTCATAGTGTTATTAAATTTCAATACCTTAGAATTGTTAGACGAACCATTTGCATTCAAGGTCAACTGCCAGTTTGAATTCTTTATAACATCTACATCAACAGAAAACTCAAAACCGCTTGCGGTTGTAGAAGCAATGTTTGCAGTCATAGAAGAGAACGCTGAGCTTGGGGCAAGAGATTGGCTATAGATAAGATTCTCTGAATTTTTGTTGTAGTACCCTAAAGTTGTTCTGATTCTTGATTTCCAGAACTCCATCTCAAGAGCAACATCTGTCATTATAGTCTCCTCCCACTGAAGTGCAAGGTTACCAATATTGGAAGGGTAGATACCCGGTTGCTGCATATAGTTAACTGAACCAACCATAGTCATCCACTGATAGTTTTGTAAGTTTTGAGAACCCGATTTACCGTAGCTGGCTCTTAACTTCATGTGTGTGAGATTGTCTCCCAACCATCCACTCTTCATAAACTCCTCATTACTTATAATCCATCCAAGCCCTCCGGAAGGAAACCAACCCCACCGCCTGTCTGGACCGAACTTAGAGGAGCCATCATGTCTTATTGTAAAGGTAGCCAGATATTTGTCGTTGTATTTATACTGAGCACGGGCAATCTGGGATACCATTGAGCTCATCTCATATGCTTCGGTGAGAGTTCCTTTTGTAGCTGCATTGGAAAAACTGTTGAGAACATCGTCATCCGGAAAGTTGCTCGCTGCCATTCCATATCTTAAAGATTGGAATCTCTCTATAGAAGCAGTTAAGCTGGCACTAATATCGTGCTTGCCGAGTGTATTTGCGTAGACCAGTGTGTTATCAAAAATCTTAGTATCAGACTTAGTTCTGCTCCAGTTACGACTACCATCGTAATTAAAAGTAGAACCTCTGCGTTTGTATGTTAAACTCTCAGTATTTGAATAGTTGACACTTCCTCTTGTGGTGAATATCAGGCCTTTAATAATTGTCCACTCCAACTCTGCAGAAGCGGTTATGTTTTCACCTGTACCGTAACCGGTATTCTTCAGGGTTGTATATGGATTCTCTGTATAAGCATCTCTTGTGAAAAGAGAACCATCTGCATTGTAAACTGGTATATCGGGACGAACCTTTTTCAGTACATCAAGCATATAATCCTTATCAGATGCACTACGGGTTGAACCATTTGCGTTAAGTCTTAGTTTAATATCCTTATTAATTCTTGCCTCAAGCCTTATTTTCCCACCGTAGTTTTTGCTGAATCCGGTTTTTACAACACCTTGCATACCGGTATAATTCAAACCTGCAAGATAACTAACCTCTTTTGTACCACCTTTTAATGTAAGGTCATACTGTTGTTGCAAAGGATTTCTGGTCATCTCACCCATCCAGTATGTGTCACTGTCATAATAGGCACCTGGAAGTTCCACAATTCTGCGAACATCAATCTCACTGGTATTTAGTTTCCAGAACTCGGCCTCACTCAGATAAAGTCTTGTAAAATAGTCAAAAGTACCTCTGTTATATAACTCATGCCGGGTGGCTTTTTTTGTGAAATTCAGATACTCTTCACCCTTGAAATAATCATAGCCATTGAAGTTCATCACCTGATATCCCCATCTGCTAGACAGTTCAAGAGTGGGTTTCATTCCCTCTTTACCGCTTTTGGTAGTTACAACAATGACACCGTTGGCTGCTCTTGAACCGTAAATTGCAGTAGAGGAAGCATCTTTTAAAATGTCAATACTTTCAACATCGTTCAGGTTTAGAGAGTAAAGAACATTAGAAACACTGCCGGAAACACCTGCATTGTATTCCGGAATACCGTCAATTACCCAAAGTGGCTGGTTATCTCCGCTAAGAGAAGATTGGCCACGAATAATTACAGAAACGGGGGAAGTAGGGGATGCCGATTGTATCTGGACATTCACCCCGGCAGCTCGTCCTTGCAACATAGTCTGGACTGTGGAACCCATAGGGGCGGTTTCCAACTCCTTTTTGCCCATATGTGCAATTGAACCTGTGACATCCTTAATTTTTTGAGTATTACCATACCCGATTATTGCAACACTTTCAAGCGCAACGGCATCCTCTTCCATTCTTATATCAAAATTAGATGAAAGTTTTTGGGGTACAACATATTCTCTGTTTTTAAAACCGATAAAAGAGAAAAGTATTTTATCAGATGGCTTTACTTCCAAAGTATATGATCCGTCAAACCCTGAATAAACTCCTTTTTTTGTATTGAGATTTAATATTGAAACACCAGATAAAGGCAAACCATCCTGATCTGTAATTTTTCCTTTTATTTGATTGTTCTGAGTGTGACTGATTTGATTTGTCGTTGAGAGTTTTTTAACTGTTGTATCGCTTTCAGCAGGAGCTTTTCTGGGGCTCAATACAACCTGTTTCTCGTGAATCTTATAAGTAATTCCTATTGAAGGGAAGAAATGGCCAAAAAAACTTACCGGATCTTCTCCGGAAGCTTTTACGCTGAAAGGTTTCTCTACCAATTTCAACAGATCAGAATATACAAAATCATATCCGGACTGCTGGGTAATAGTTTTCAGGATAGATTTCAGTGGGGTGTTTTTTAGTTCAAAGTTCAGTTTCTGCGCAAACATTGTGGTAGTGCAGAACAATACCGACATTATTACAAGAAGGTATCTGAAATGATTTAAAGTCTGTTTTAACTTCATAGTTTTAGAAAAGTAAAAAACAATAATTTTATTTTTTTTTAGCATAATTTTAGTCCGGAACAACATTTCCCGGTAAACGGGTATGATGCAGAGATCCTTAATTTGATTCCGGAAGCCCTGATATTGTTCTGAGAGAACAATCCAAAGGCAATAATGGTACAAGGTGCTTGAAAAGTGATTTTTCTCATTAATATATTAAGTTTTGGTTTCGATAATTACACAGTCTATCTCTGAAATACCCTAAATCAAACCCAAATATTTTAGACAAATTTTGAGCGAATAAAAATTTCTATATTTGCAAAAACCTAATAAGCTTAAAAAATTGGAGTATTACGAAACCATTTTTAAAAAGATTTATTCGGAATATCTACATAAAGTGCAATTTTTTGCACTTAGCTATTTGCATGATATTGATGCTTCAAAGTCGATAGCAAATGATGTCTTCGTAACAGTATGGGAGAACAGGGAATATATTGATTTTGACAGGCAGATAATTAGTTATCTTCTGACGATTACAAGGAATAAATGTATCAATTACCTTAAAAGGAAAAAATACGAGAGGTCTTTTGTAGAATCGGAGTTAAAAAATCAGATTGATGAAATAAACTCTGCGGCATTAAAACACGAGAGTTCTGTATCTCTTTATAAATCTGATGTAGAGAAGCTTTTTATGGAAGCTATTGATGAGATGCCTCAAATAATTAGCAGATCTTTTATTTGCAGCAGATTTAATAATATGACATATCAACAAATTGCCAGAGAAGAAGGTGTCACCGTTAAGGCTATAGAATATAGACTAATGGTTTCCCTGAGAATCCTTAGAAAAAAATTAAAAGATTATCTGCCTGTTTTAGGGTGGATAGTGCTATTATTGTGTATTTAATGAACATTGTCTATGACAAAAAAAGAATTAATAAAATTTATTAGCGGTAAAGCTACGATTACTGAACAGAAAGCTATTCTGGAATGGATCAATAAAAGCGATGATAATCTCAAATATTATATATCGCTTAAAAATTTGTGGGTATATCAGACTATGCCTCAAACAAAAGCTTCTGATGAGGAGATACTCAGAGCATCAAAAATTATCGCAAAAGAAAGACACAGAAATCATAAAAGAAATTATTTAAAAAAAATTATGCCATTTTCAGCCGCAGCAATTTTTTTATTACTCATTTTCAATATCTATCTGCATTTTAAAAATGAATCAAATAACAGGGAAGAGTATTATGAGAGAAGTATTTCACTCGCAATGCTCCCTTCTGAGGCGAAACAAACTATGTACACTCCAAATGGTGTGAGAGGTCTGATTATTTTACCAGACAGTTCTCGTGTATGGCTCAATTCTGCAAGTAAAATTACCTATCCTAATAAATTTGTAGGATCTACAAGGGAGGTAGAAATTGCCGGTGAGGCATATTTTAATGTCAAATCTGACCCCTCTGTTCCAATGATAATAAGTACAAACAGAAATTTTAAAATTCATGTATTAGGCACGAAATTCACTGTGAGATCATATCCTGACGACAAAGAGGCACAGACCACCCTTATTGACGGAATAATTAAATTAGTGAGAAAATCACCCGTAACAGGGAGAGATGTTATTACAGAAATGAAACCTTCTGAATCGTTTCTTATAAAAGATAATGCTGCTCCTGTGCTGATAAAACAGGCGGACACTTCTAAACAGACTGCCTGGAGAAACGGTAAGCTGATATTTGACGCCACACCAATGCCGGAAGTCATAAAAAAGCTTGAAAGATGGCACGGTACCAATTTCACCATTAAGGATCCTGGTGTTCTTGATTTTAAATTCACGGCAAACTTTAGATCAGAATCAATAATTCAGATAATGGAGATGCTCAAATTCGCGTCTTTAATAGATTATTCCATAGATGGTAATAATGTAACATTGTTTAAACAGGGGAAATAGATTCAACAACGAAGATTTTGTTAATTATCATCTGTTCAAATAAATACAAAGCACAAACTTTTAAGAAAAAAGTTTGTGCTTTGTAAGTGCTTATACATCTTGTCAATAACAAAATCTTCGTTGTTGAATTTTTTTTGCATATTTTTGTTTTTTTAAGCATACATCTGGTGAACATTCAGGGTGATAGTACAAAGAGCAATACGACAAAGGCTTTCGAGCAGATGTATGTCTCTAATTATCACAAAATAAGATCATTTTGCAACGGCTATCTTAAGGATGAAAATGTATCCAGATGCGTTGCACAGGATGTATTTGTTGCAGTATGGAGTAATAGGGCAAATCTCTCTTTTTCTGATGAACTGCTTCCGTATCTGTTTGTCCTGGCCAAAAATATGTGTCTGAATATCCTTAAGCGTGAGAAAGTTAAGCAAAATTACAAGGATTACAAAACCAGAATTGGAAGGGAGTCTCTCAATTATGCATCACTCAAAGAGGTGTCCATAAACTCCCTATACGGAAAAGAGGTGGAGGAACTGCTTAAAAAAGCTGTAAGTCAAATGCCGGAGACAGTTAAATCTACTTTCTGCCTTAGCCGCTTTAGTGATATGAAGTACGGAGAAATTGCCAAATGCCAGAATATTTCGGTCAAGACAGTTGAATACAGGATAATGTGCGCTCTGAGAATACTCAGGAGAACTCTCAGGGATTATCTTCCGGTAATATTAGGGTACATTTCAACGAGATTGTTTTATTAACAGGGAATTTTATATGAATAAATCATTATTACTGCAGTACATCAAGGGTCAGACCACAGAGGATCAGGACAAAATGGTCCTTGACTGGATTGCGGAATCAGCCGATAACGAGAGATTTTTTTTAAGGCTGAACAATTTGTGGATATCTCTCAACATCTCAGAAGAAAAGGCAACTGAAAAGGAGTTAAGTGAGATAAGAGCTCTCACCACAAAAAAACGTTCACTGTTGTCACCTCTTCGTAAGATTCTTCCGTATGCGGCTGCAGCAGTAGTACTACTCTCTTTTGGCCTCAATTTTTATCTGGTGAAAAACAATTCCGTTAAGCCTCAGGATCTAACGGATACTCCTGTAAGACTTGCAGATATGACTGCCGGACTTAAGCACGAGCTATATACTGAGAAAGGGGTGAAAGCCAGAATTATGCTTCCCGACAGCTCCTTTGTGTGGCTAAATTCTGATTCAAAGATTATTTTCCCTGACAGATTTGAATCTGATATCCGCGAGATTGAGTTCTCCGGAGAGGCATATTTCGACATCAGAAAAGACTCTTTGCACCCGCTTATCATCAAAACGAACAAGAATTTTATTGTAGAGGTACTTGGCACTAAATTCAATCTGAAGTCTTACGACAATGACAATGAAGCTCGGACAACACTCTATTCGGGAAAACTGAATGTTATTTCGCAGATTGAAAGTAGCAGGAACGATAAAAGAAATGAGGTGGTAACCACATTAAATCCCCTTGAATCCTGTATTATCAGAAGCAACCAGGCTCCGGTACATTTAAGACCTGACAATATTGATGACTACACTGCCTGGAAGGATGGTAAAATTATTTTTGATTCCACTCCGATATCAGAAGCCGTAAAGATACTTGAAAGGTGGCACGGAGTTCAGTTTGTTGTAAAAGACAGAACGGTCTATAATTACACTATCACTGCAAAATTCAAAACAGAATCCATTGTACAGATAATGGAGATGATAAAATACTGTGCTTTGGTTGACTACTCAATTGACAGTACAAAAGTTACTCTGTTTGGCAGAAAAATCTAAAATTTTGTGTTAGGGTATTTACCTTTGATATTGTTCTACACTTAAACCCAAAACAAATTAATTATGAAGAGTAAAACAGTACCAAAGGCTTTCTTAAAGCTTGTTCCTTTTGTAGCTGTGTTCCTTTTGTTTTGCACAAACATCTATGCGCAAAAAGTGAACATCAACTTCAAAGAGACTTCCCTTAAGGTAATCCTGAAGGAGATCAGTCGTCAGACAGATTTTGATTTTGTCTATTCCAATGCTCTGACTGCTATCAATGACAAGGTCAGTATTAATTATTCGGCCAATGGTGAGCCGATAGAGAAGCTTTTTAACCTCCTTTTTAACGAAAGAGGTATATCTTACAAGATAAACAAAAAGCAAGTCACTCTGGCACCCAGCAATATCGTGCCTGACAAGAAAGCTCTGGAAGGAGTTTCACCTCAGAATATGACGCAGCAGGTTTCAAGTCAGTCTCCGTTGATGGTAAAAGGTAAAGTTCTTGATGATGTAAAAAGTCCGATTCCGGGTGTAACAATTTTAAATGTAACTTCCGGTAAAGGTTCTTTTACAGATAACAACGGGAACTATACTATTGAAGCCAAGGAAGGTGATCAGCTACGCTTTATGTCTATCGGAATGAAAAACAAAGAGATTCTGGTATCGAGAGGGCAGGCAATATACAATATCGATCTTATGCCGGATAATATCCAGCTGAGTGAAGTTGTAGTTACAGGTTTCCAGTCAATCTCCAAGGAGAGAGTAACAGGAGCCGTAAAAACCGTAAGGATTGACCAGCTTGAAAAACCTACCACAAATATTGCCCAGAGGCTTATCGGTACAGCAGCAGGTGTACAGGCCACTCTGGATGTGGACGGAAACCCGACTTTTGAAATTCGCGGTCAGACCTCTCTTAATGCGACTCAGGAGCCACTTGTTGTAATTGACGGATTCCCTACAGAAAAGGGATTCAACTCTGTTAACCCCAATGATGTAGAGAGTGTAACTTTTCTTAAGGATGCAGCTGCTTCGTCAATATGGGGAGCAAAAGCTGCCAATGGCGTTATTGTAATAACCACAAAAAAGGTAAAAGGAGATGTACCTCTCAGAATTGAATTCAATGCGTTTTATAAAGTTGCTCCAAAATTTGATCTTGACTATGTCAGGCCAATGGCAAGCGCAACAGAGATAATTGATTATGAGCTGGCATCATTCAACAAATGGGGAGCAAGGGCTTATAATGTGGGCAATCTTACCGATGGATATTACCGTACATATTCTCCTACTCAGGAGCTTATGTGGAAGCATTACTCAGGAGCTATTACAGAAGCACAGAGAAATTCAGAACTAAACTCTTACAGAAACCTGGACAATGCTCAGCAAATCAAGGATAATCTTCTGGATAACCCAAGCACTCAGCAGTATAACCTGATTATAATGAGTGGTACATCCAAAATGTCAAATTACTTCTCTTTGCTGCACGAAAACGAAACCTCCAATTTTAAGAACACCGGTAAAACAAGAGATGTAATCAATTACAGAAATATTGCAAAGATTACTAAGTGGCTGGATTTTGAATTCGGTGCGACTTTATCTTTCAGGACAGACAACAGCAACGGAGTATCACTTAGCAACATTCAAAGCTGGGTGCCTCATCAGACGCTTCTGGACGAAAACGGAGAGTATACGAACATTCCCAACGGAATGAACTACCTTCCGGCAATGACAACTGTGCCTTTTGAGAAATTCCCTTACAAATTCACTTTCAATCCTATTGAAGAGATAAATAACAGGAATATAACCAACAGGTATCTGGACACAAGAATCACAGCCGCTCTGTTTGTAAAGTTATTTGAAGGACTTTCTCTCGAATCCAGGGTTCAGTATGAATACAACAACACCTTTAATAAATCAATTTACAACGAGAATACTTACACAGTGAGATCTCAAGTGAACGCAGCCGCAACCTGGGATCAGACAGCAGGAACTGTTACCCTGAATCTCCCCAAAGGTGGCTTCCTTGATCAAAGCCGCTCACAAGTTAAAGCCCTTACAGTGAGAAATCAGCTGAACTAC
Organism: Bacteroidales bacterium UBA6088; assembly: GCA_002428635.1. Classification (GTDB taxonomy): domain Bacteria; phylum Bacteroidota; class Bacteroidia; order Bacteroidales; family UBA932; genus Bact-08. The sequence continues at coordinate 6,600 of DIXE01000024.1, read as the reverse complement.
AGGAAGACATTGGGAAGGCATGACTTTATTGCACTTGCCGGTGTGGAACTCTCAGACAGAGTTGCTGAATCATACAACAATCCAAGGACATATGGCTATAATGATGATAAACTATCGGTGGGAACATTTCCAAATGGTCCGGGAGGAGCGTCAATCAAGCTGATAAAGAACTGGCTCGGAAACAATCAGACATTCGCATATACAAACAGCTTCAGTTACGGTACAAGAAGGTTTTATGCGGCTTATGCAAATGCCTCATACACATTTGACTCAAAGTATTCTGTAAGTGGTAGTATCCGTTCTGATGCCTCCAACTTTATCACCGACGACCCTAAGTACAGATATGCACCTTTCTGGTCAGTGGGAGCAAGCTGGAATGTGAACAAGGAGAGTTTTATGGATAATGTAACTTTTGTGGATCGTCTTACAGCAAGACTTACGTTCGGATACAACGGTAATGTGGATGTAACAACCTCTTTCCAGCCTCTTATTACCCCCAGTTCAACTGTAAATACTTATACACAGGAGAATACAACGGCTATTTCAAGTATGGGTAATCCAACCCTTAGGTGGGAGAAAACGGGAACGTGGAACCTTGGAATCGACTACTCTTTGCTTGACGGGAATATTTACGGATCTGTGGACCTTTACAGTAAATACACCAGAGATCTTATTGCCACAATCTCAATACCTGCTGTGAGCGGGAGCACATCTTCAAAAATGAACAATGCAGAGATGAGCAACAAGGGTATTGAACTGGAAGTCGGGTCTACCCAAAGAATACACAACGACAAGATATGGTGGAGAGGATCTCTCAATTTTGCATACAATAAAAACAGAATTGCAAAATTGTTTGTTGCTCAGTTTGCAGCATCAAGCCTTTACAGCGGATCGTATGTAGAGGGGTACAGTTCAGATGAACTCTGGGCATTTAAGTATGCAGGATTGAAAAACGAGGGAACAGAAGCCACTCCAAACTGGCAGCCTCATGTTCAGGGCCCGGGTGAGATAACCTACAACTTTGGCGGATGGACACCCGGCGATGGCAGGGACTATATGCTACATATGGGCACAAAAGTTGCTCCTTTCACTATTGGACTTACAAGCGATTTCAGAATTTATGACTTCAATTTCTCCTTTATTATTACAGGAAAATTAGGACACGTATTTAAAAGGCAATCATTCAACTATCCCGTATGGTGGAATGGGGCTGTGTTACCTAACCAAAAATATTCAGAGGTAGTAAATGGAGATCCAATGGAGATTGTCCCATTACCTCAGAATGTAAACGAACCGAGATTCTATTTCTGGGACAGGTTCTACCCTTATCTGAGCTACCTGGTTGAAAATGCTTCACATATAAGAATGCAGGAGGTTAATCTCTCTTACAATCTTCCTCAGAGTGTTCTGGAGAAAATCAATTTGAGAAGGGCCCAGCTCTATGTGCAATGCAACGACCTCTTTACAATCCATGCCAACAAATTCGGAGAAGATCCCGAGTATCCGATTGGTACTCAGAATCCACAGGCGAAATTCACATTTGGTTTAAAGTTTGACTTATAATAAAATTGTCAGATATGAAATACAGAATATCCATAAAAATACTTAATCTATTGTTGTTATTGACAATAATGGCCTCCTGCTCAAAGATAGATGACTTTTTGGGAGTAAGGCCAAGCAAAGGCTCTTCCAAACCACTTGAGACAATTGAAGAGTTGGACGGATTGCTTGGTACATACAGTAGCTTTTATACAGAAAGCTCTGCGACACTCTTTGCCGGCCATGATGATTTTGGTCTCATAAAAGAGATTCACGATTCTTACGCAGGTATATACAGCGGAACATCAATGCCCTACCATTTCTACCCTACAATATGGGATATCCCCAATGTAGAAAATTCCGGAGACAGAGGCTGGGCTGAGGGATGGGGGAAAATCTTCAAAGCCAATATGGTCCTGACCAATCTCGACAAAGTTTCAGGCACAGAGGCAAAGAAGGCTGAACTTAAATCAGAAGCTCATTTTATCCGCGCATACGAAATGTATATGCTTGCAAACATTTTCTGTCTGCCCTATACAAATACCAACAAAGCCAACAAGGATGAAATGGGGCTGCCCCTGAAACAATCAACCTCCTTTGATGAGTCAGTTGAACGAGCAACTCTTGAGGCAACATACCAGTTTATTGAGGCAGACATTGAGGAAGCTCTTAAAAACACTACACCGCTTATTCGCCAGACAGACGGAGTTTTACGCGCCTGGAGAGGTAATAAGACAGGGATTAAGGCCTTCGCAGCACGCTATTACCTGTATCAGGGAGACTACACAAAGGCACTTAACTATGCTAATCTGGCTCTTGGAGAGTACAGCACGCTGGTTGATTACAACCTGAACAGCAAAACAGGCGGTATGACCTGGGGCTTGTCCAAAAACTATACTATAAATCAGGGAACACCTCAACAACAGACAGTCACTTTAAAATACCCGTACGGGCACGACAATCAGTCTGACCCAACCGACAGGATGGCCTGGAAGGAGCATCTCTATATGAGGTTTATGTATAACGGCTCCTGGTGGTTTATCCCCAGCAGGGAACTTCTTGCTCTTTACGATCAGACTTATGACAGAAGGTATGAGTACAATTATGTACAGGGCTACTCTTATGACAGAGGTGTGATTAAGCCTGCATACAGCCATCCCGGCTACATCCGCTTCTTTAAGGATAACCTCCCCAGTGGACCAACAGTTGCAGAGATGTACCTTATCAAGGCTGAGTGCCACGCCCGTCTGAACCAGCTTCCTGAAGCACAGACGGCTGTCAATACATTGAGGGCAAAGAGGATCAACAACACAGCACCGGCCAATGTGATCAATCTCACATTCTCCAGCAAACAGGATGCAATCACTAAGATTCTTCAGGAGAGACGCCGCGAACTGGCATTTGTACAGAGATGGAATGACGTGAGAAGACTGAACAACAACGATGATCCCGGTGACGATGTCGTAATGACCAAGTCTTTCTACGGCTACAGCTCATCTGCAATACTCAGCAATGAGGGATTGAAAACCTACACCTTGCCCAAGGACTCCAGAAGGTTTGCAACTCCTATTCCTTATACAGATATTGTTGCAGGTCAGGGAGTGATAAAACAGAACACTTATGACAATAATTCAGTTCTGATACAATAATTATTCGCTAAATTTGTAATTCAGGTTAAGGCTGGTTCCATATCTTAAGCCTTAACCTGAATTTAATTAAAACGAACAATATTATGAGACGAATCAGTTTATTGATGGCATTAGTCCTGCCGATTTTCATTACAGCTCAGGAAAGGGATCTAAAAATTACAGTCACCAACCTCAAAAGCAAACCGGTCAGGTCTGTAAAGCTGGAAACTTTTCCCGGCAAAGAGAAGGGGATAACTGACAAATCAGGTATTTGTACGCTGGCCGGAATTACTGACAAAGACTCACTAATAGTTATTTATCCGGGTGCAGATATGGCTCTTGTATTCTCTCTGGAGGGGGTAAATGAGCTGCAGTTTAACTCCTCAAAAGAGGAACCGGTTGGGTACGATCCTGTTAAAAAGAATTGGATTTCCGGCAATACCAGAAAAATAATAAAAAAGGGAGATCTGGATATTGAGGCTGAGATCAAAAACGGAGCCACAAACCTTGAGGATATTCTCAAGAGGATGCCATCCCTTATGGTAACCAGCGGAACAGTAAGTCTGAGAAACGCTGTAAGAACTAATGAAAATCCCGATATTTCTCCAATTATTGTTGTTGACAATTTTGTTGTCAGGGGCGGTCTTTCTGAGGCCAACAGGACAGTGAATATAAATTTAATCGAATCAATAACGGTAGAAAAGGACGGCACTCTTTGGGGGCGTGACGGTGTTAACGGAGCGATCCTGATTAAACTCAAAAAATAGATTTTAACTAAGTTTTACACTTAATAAATATGAGAACATTTTTTACTCTTCTGCTTTTAGTGGCAGGATCATTTGCTTATGGCCAGTCCGGGAACGAAGCAGGCAATAAGTCTATAGACAAAGACTCCCTTAATCTACTGGAGTCCAAGGTTATATCAAACCCGGAGGATCTCACTGCACACTCCCGCCTGATAAAATATATCGGAATTGATAATCCATTACTGCAGACAACTTACGAGAAACTATCAGAGAAATTTCCTGACTCTCAGTTTGTACCCTTTGCAATAGGAGAGGCTTATGCCAATGTAGAAAGTCCAAAGGCAAAACCCTGGCTGTTAAAGGCCGCAGAGATTGATCCCACTATGGCAAAAGCCTGGTACCACCTATGGATTGACGGAGAGAGATGGGGCGATTTTTCCGCTTCAAGAGAGTATCTGAAAAAAGCCATGGAGGCTGATCCTGCAAATCCCGATTATGCCTTCTACTACCGTAGCAGTTTTAAAAGTGAAGATCCTGTAAAATACCGGCAGGGGATGGAAGAGATGCCTCTGCTATTCCCAACTAATGAACGCGGAGCACAGGCACTTTACTGGCTTGGAATATTTGTAAAGACCAGCGACGAGAAACTTAAGGTCTATAAACAGCTTAAAGAGACTTATGATCCCGCTAAATTCAGATGGTCATCCAGCGGTATGTACGATTACTTTTACACTCTTCTGGACACCATTCCCACCCGGGCACTTGAACTCGCACAAGAGATACAAAAGACTGCCGGTGAAAGAGATTCCCAGAGCTGGAGCAGCAGGGTTAAACTTGCTCAGGATTTAATTCAAATCCAGGACCTCATTAGTGCAGGAAAAACTGCAGAGGCTTTGGACGCTGTCAAAAAAGTGGCTTTTGAAAGGAGATCTCCGGCAATCAATAAGCTAATGATTATCAGGTCTGAACTGGAAGATGCAACCGGAAACACAGCCGGAGGCTACGATTTGCTGATAAAACAATATGCTGTTGTCCCGGCAGATGAAATCGGCAGCGCCATCGCTAAGCTGGGAGAGAAGCTCGGTAAAAGCAAAGATCAGATATCTAAGGATATATGGAACATCAGAGATTCAGCAGCAGTTCAGGCTACCAATTTCTCGCTTGGCAAATATGACATTGATGGGAAAGCATCTTTGTCTGACTATAAGGGAAAGGTGGTTTTGCTGACCTACTGGTTCCCGGGTTGCGGCCCCTGCAGAGGAGAATTCCCCCATTTTGAAAATGTTATTAAAAAATTCAGCAAAGATCAGGTTGTCTATCTGGGTATAAATATGGTGCGTGAGCAGGATGATTATGTTCTGCCTTTTATGAAATCGAGCGGATACAGTTTTTACCCACTCAAAGGTGAAAACGATAACCAGGGAAATCTTGTTGCAAAGGGAGCCCCAACAAACTACCTGATTGACCAGCAGGGGCGTATAGTCTTCAGGAATTTCAGAACTGACGGGAATAACGAACGGGAGTTGGAACTGATGATTGGGGAGACTCTAATGAAGGATATGAGCTCCTTTGAAGTGAAAGGAAATATTACCGGAGTGGATTTTCAGAAGATCTATGTAACATTCTTTGGAGAGAAGGATGCAGCATTGGGCAATGCAGAGGTAATCAAGGATGGAGAATTTATATTTAGAGGCAAGGTGAAAACCCCGGTTGTTGCAAGACTTAGCTTTTCGCGTGCTGAACAGTTGATGAAATCTCCCGACGGAAGAGGGTATTATCCATTGAAGTCTGCAAACCTCTGGATGATTGTGTCTCCGGGAGCGGAACTGAAAATTGAGGGAGATCTTACCGGAAAAGATTTTGTAGATATCTACCCTGTTGACAACGCGGAAAACAGCTACTTCTCAGAGCTCAACGGCAAAGTAATGCCTCTTATAAATGAAAATGGCAATATTATGCTCAAGTTGGCCAGAAATAAGGAGATGCCAGAAAATGAAAAGGCTCCGCTGGTCAAAAGACAGGATGAAATCCAAAAGGAGCTAAATGACATCAAACTAAACTTCCTTTCTGTAAGGCCAAATACTATTGCCGCATTATGGTTAATGGAGGATATGCTTGTCAGAAGAGAGCTGGATACCAGGGAGATGGCGAAATATTTCTCAAAAGTTGATCCGTCACTTTTTGCAGGCAACTATTTTTATGAGGCTGTTAAGAACAGGATTGAATCCGTCGATAATGTTGTTATCGGTAAAATCTGCCCTGAGATCTCCACTAATGCTTCAACTGACGGCTCACAGGTCTCCCTCTCTGACCTGAGAGGCAAATATGTGATTATAGATTTCTGGGGAACCTGGTGCGGACCCTGTATGGCCGGAGTTCCTCATATGAAGGCTTTTCGTGACAAATACGCCGACAGGTTGCAAATCTTTGGCGTCTCAAACGATAAAAATGTCTCCGGCTGGAAATCTGTGATTGAGAAAAACGGAATGAACTGGCCCAACGTGCTGATCGGAGAGGGAGAGAAGGACTATGTGGCAAAATTCAATGTTCAGGGATTCCCCACAAAGATACTTATCTCACCTGATGGTGTGGTACTCTACCGGGAAATAGGAGAGAGTGAAGAGTTTTACAAAAAGGTAGAGGAGCTGATAAATAAAAAATAGCATTATGAAACATCCATGACTAAA
>DIXE01000009.1 GCA_002428635.1 Bacteroidales bacterium UBA6088 | reverse complement strand
AAACGATCATCTGACAGGTAGTAATCATTCTCCTTTGCCCATTCGATAAAGCCACGGTAATAGACACCCTCCTGACGGCAAAACTCTCGTAGTTTATAAAAATATCCCCCGGATACATACCTTTCGTATGCTATCTCATAGCGGCGCGCTGCTTGTGGTTCTGTTTGCATATCTTTATTATTTGAATGCAAAGGTAGATAGCCTAAATGTCTCAAAATAGGCGGGGCTCAACGAACGGTTACACTATAGTTTTTTGAAAATTTATATAGTGCTTATAATCTGTGTTTTATAAAATTTGCTAACATGTCTGTCCCATCCTAAAATTGGTTTACTCCAAACAATTTTACTTCACCAATGCATTTCCCTGATGTTATGGCACAAACATCTTGATTTGCAAAACCACAAACTACAATCGACTATCAATAAGACATTTAGGCCATTCATAAAGCATCTAAACTATTCCTAAAACATCTAAACTGTTACTGAAGCATTTAAACTATTCCTGAAGCATTGCTGCTGTTGAAATCCCCTCACCAACAGCCTGTTTCATCCATTGTGTCGGTGTAATATTTCCTATAGCATAAATTCTCTGAATCTCCTCTGCCAGGTTTTTACCTGCATAATACTTTTCAAGCTGATACTCGATTATATGGCCCAGAGGATAGTTTGCAAGGTACAAAGGAGAGTTGAGCATATGCGAATAGATTGCCAGAATAGGAGAATTGGACTGCCCGAGCACCGGAGCATAATATTGGTTCCAGATATTCTGTGCAATGTTCACAACCGCAAATTTGAGCTTCTCCGGTGTTGCATCCGGGTTGTCATACATCCATCTCCAGACATTCATATCCACCAGAGCCACACCCATAATTTCGTATGCTCCCCAGAAGATGTCCAGGTCAGACATTTTCTCTTTTTCAGGATCATTTAGGTTATATCCAAGCAGCGAAAGATCTCTCTTCTGGAAGACAAAGGCATTGGCCTCGGTGAATGCAGTGTTTGGCACCCCGTTAAGTATGTAATAGTCAACATCTCTCATACTAATTGTCTGCTCTACATTGTGCCCCATCTCGTGCACAGCAATGTTGAATCCTTTGTAATCCATCCCTTTCTTCGTGAGCCTTGTTCTCAATCTTGCGACATCATCACGGCTCATAGCACCCCAGGCGTGTCCTGAACCTCTGGCCGCCTCAACCACTATTGCTTCCCCGAGTTTTTCTGCTTTTTCTCTTGTAAATCCAAGTTTTACAAGCATATCGGGGATATCTTTGTCGTAAGCCTCTGCTGTAGGATACAGGCTGTTGGTCTGTGCAGTGAGTTTATCCTCCGGCAGTGTGCTTCTGGATTTAAAACCGTCATACCAGATATCAAATGGCTCCAGGCTCCTCCCAAGTCTCTCGCTGATAATTGAAGCTACCTTTTTCACCTTAGGTGAGCTGATAAATTCAATAAACAGCCTCTCTATCTCCTCCTCCCTTATCTGCATACCGCCCTCATAAGCCCTCTTGAGTGCCGTTGGATACAACGGTGAATATTTGTCAACCTCCTGCCGTGCCCTGAACTGATTGAGCAGAATTTCATATCTTTTATCCCCTTCAGGTGTTGCTTCTACCTTCTCTCCTGCCTTATACAGTGTATTTGAATATGGATCCCAGTCATATTCAGGGTTGTTAATCACCTGTGACGGAATGGATTGTTCAACTATATGCAGCATAACTTTGTATATCATTTTCTGCTTCTCGAAATTATCAGGTCCAAAAGCGTAGTTTGATTTCAGTTCATCCCTCAGGTTCCAGTGAGAGAGAAGTTTCATATCAGCCGGAAATAACTTTTTCCCCTCAGGTGATATAAGATGTCCCATCATAATATTGTACTCAGAGATATAGCTCTCAGCCTTCATCTCCGCATCGGCAACCAACTGCTGAACCTCTGCAGGAGGTCTGGGAATGAATATATCACCCATCCTCGCATAAGCCCACTCCAGACGACTCCAGTTCACACCCAGCTCCTCTTTCTGATCAAGAGTGTAGAATGGGAAGTTAAGTATGGTGATATAGGCTATCTTGTTGTTATACATATCATCGGTAAAATGGTTTGAGGGATCGTAGGCTCCGAGAATGAAATCAACTCCCGCAAGCGGATCACCGTCAAGGTGCAGGGGTTTCTTGAGATCTACGTTCATTCTGTTGAATCCTCCGTAAACAGATTCCATGGCCACAGACAATTTCTTGAAAAGTTTCTCTTTCTCTTCCGGAGTCGGGGCAAAGTTTTCCAAACAGAAAGCTTTAAACTCGTCAGCGGTTCCGTCACTCTTTCTCCATTGCAATGCAACCTGCTGAACGCCGGATTTAAGAAGGTCAGAAGACAGGAGGGTAGTGTGTTTATCTGTTATATCCTTTACAGTGAGGCTTATAACATCCCCTCCGATTACACCTCTCTCCTGTGAGGCTGAGTCCTGCCCGGAGGGATTGCAGGATACTAAAGTTGCCAACATAAACAGTGCTGTTATGATTAATTCCTTTTTCATAGATGTGGGTTTAATTCCCCGAATTTAACCATTTTTTAATTAACTTTGCTTTCCTTTACAGATAGTTTAAAATTTGGCAGGGTCTTTGTTCCCGGAATAGAAGACAAATTAATATGAATAAGTTCCTGATTTTTGCTCTGATACCGGTTCTCCTCTCTTGTAAGTATCTGGATTTTAAGTCAGATGATGATGTCGTTGCAAAAGCAGGAGGGGCTGTCTTGTATAAGTCAGACATTCGCGAGCTGATTCCGGAGGGCACCAACCCGGGAGACAGCGTAAAGATGGTTGAGCAGTATGTGAACAACTGGGCCATACAACATCTGCTTTTAAAGAAGGCCGACAGCGAACTTTCAAAGACCGAAAAGGATGTACAGCAAGAGATTGAAGACTACAGAAATTCTCTTCTGGTTTACCGGTTCGAGAAGCACTTTGTGGAACAGAGGCTGGATACTCTCATAACAGAAGAGGAATGCAGGGAGTATTACGACAACTATTCGGATAACCTTACCATCTCCCACTCTATTGTAAAGGCAAGGCTGATTAAGATCTATACAAAGTCCCCCAATTTTGCCAGGATAAAGAGTTCATACAAGGCAAATTCCCTTGAGGAGATAGATGAACTTGAAATGTTGTGCAGAAACTCAGCCGAGAGATACAACAACTTTGAAAACAGATGGATAGATATATCTGATATTGCCAGAGAGACTCCGTTTGATGTTCAGACCTGCGAAAAGGAGCTTTGGGAAAAATCCTGGATGGAAACCTCTGACTCTCTATATACCTATCTTGTATATTTTATGGAGAAGGTTGCTCCCGGAGAGGTACCACCCTTTGAGTACTACCTGCCCCGGATAAAGGAGATTATTCTGAGCAAGCGAAAGCAGGAACTCATTGAAAAGCTCAAGAGGGATCTGATTCAGGAGGCTATTGAAAACAAGACTTTGCAAACAAATATTACAATAGTTCGTTAAAAAATTAAAG
>DIXE01000008.1 GCA_002428635.1 Bacteroidales bacterium UBA6088 | reverse complement strand
CGCGGTCAATCGTTCGCATGCCAGTCTTTAAAACTTTACAGATTCCCTCATTGGTTTGCCTTTCTATTGAATACTGGCCACTATCAACATTTAAAAGAATTAGCGCATGAATGATTTTCTTTGCTGCATGCTTCCCGGTGCGAGTGATTTCGATTAATTCATCCCGCTCTTCCTTGGTAAGGGTAACTTTGTACGTATTCATAGCTGTTTTTTCCGGCTAAGATACAAAATATATCTCATTACGTCAAATTAAATGTGACATGACACTAGGACATATGGAGCTTGCACCACCAAATCCGGATAAAATTGCTGGTGCGACATGGGGTAATACGAGAAAAGGCGGGATTGAATTCCATCATGGAACAGACCTTTCTGGAGACGTTGGTTCTCCTGTCTGTGCACAATTTGATGGAACCATCGGTAAAATAGTATGGCAACAACCAAATAGAATAGGTGGCAACTATCCAGACGGTTATTCAGACGATAACAACGATGCAGGCAACAGAATCTATGTCAATTCCATAGTTGACGGCAATACTGTAAATAACGGTTATTGGCATTTGCAGGCAGGCAATGCGATCGCGAATAATCCCAGGACCGGACAACCCTTTACGACGGGTGACACAGTCTATGCAGGGGAAGTGATAGGCTATATTGGTTACACTGGGAATGCCAATGTGAATGTACCTCATGTGCACGTAAACACATATAAGAATTGGATAGAAATCAATCCCGAACTATATTTTAATGCTACCATCGACCCCACAACAACAACTATAACTACTCCATGCGATTAAAAAATTTAAAAATAGTTATTATGAAAACGATCGTTCAAAAATTATTATTTTATATAGCATTGATTTTGTTGCCGTATTACGGATATTCACAATCAGGTTACACACAAGCAACCGATATGGATGTCGATAGTGTATATATCGGAGGCACCTATACTCAAACCCAGGTGCAGGAGGAATGGGGTGCTCCGACAAAGTATCGGAGTAACACATCGGAGTTTGGATTAAATGAAGAATATACTTATGCTCAAGATCAACTTATTAATTTATTCCGTTTCAGCGATAACGGTATATTCGTGTCTTTTCATATCAGGACATCAAACTTTGCCGTTTATACTGCATTTAGTGGAGGCATAAAAGTCGGAGACAATATTTCCCGGATACAGGCCATCGGGTTAGGTACACCGGTACTGGAGAGTGACGGGAAGTACTATCTCTACAGAAATAACTACGATGATCCTCTTGTTTTCGAACATTCTAACGGAGTAATTACAGAGATCTCGTTTGTTTCTGCTATTTGAGACTTTTCAATTAACGTGTGACTAAAATGGATATTAAGTTGGCCTCTTTTTTATGACAAACTCCTCTGTCCCGAATTGTTTGAACTGCATAAAATGATTGCCATGAAAATAATCGTTCAAAAATTACTGGTCTTTGCAACATTGATTTTGTTACCGTATTCCGCATTCTCGCAATCCCGTTACGCCCAGACAACCCCCGATCTAGATGTCAAGGGAGTATATATCGGGGCAACCTATACTCAAGCCCAGGTGCAGGCGAAATGGGGAACTCCGACAAAGTATCTGAGTCACACGTCGGAGTTTGGATTAAATGAAGAATATACTTATGCTCAAGATCAACTTATTAATATATTCTGTTTTGGCGAAGATGGAGTTTTTCACTCCTTTACTATCGAAACATCAAACTTTGCCGTTTATACTGCATTTAGTGGAGGTATAAAAGTCGGGGACAACATTTCCAGGGTACAAGCCATCGGTTTAGGTACCCCGGTATTGAAAAGTGACAGCAAGTACTATCTTCACAGAAATAATTCCGATGATGCACTTGAGTTCGAACATTCTAACGGAGTGATTACCCGGATCTTGTTTGATACTTCTATTTGAAACTTTTCAATCAGAGAACGAAAAACGCATCCGGAATAATTTCTGAATGCGTTCATTTTTTTGCAGTCTCCTGCTTTGTGGGAGCAGAGGGAGTCGAACCCCCGACCCTCTGCTTGTAAGGCAGATGCTCTAAACCAACTGAGCTATGCTCCCGGTCAATTTCAATCTTTCAATTCCACTCTTTCAAATGGGATTGCAAAGATATCTGCAATTTTTTAATTTGCAAAAAAATCAAGATTATTTTCGAAAAATTCAATCGCTTCTGCCACAACATAACTCGAGCCCCCTATGAATAGCAGGTCACCCTCCCTGTATATATCCCTGTACCTGGAAAAAATCTGCGGGATTTCTGCAATTACTTCTCCTTTGTAACCCAGCGAAAAGGCTCTTGATGAGAGTTCTTTAACATTGAGAGCCCTCTCAATCTTTGCCTGTGTAAAAAAATAATAGGCGTTTTGAGGCAGAAGCCCCATTATTGCATTCAGATCCTTATCGGCCACAAATCCGAGTGCTACAAAAAACCTTTTGGCCTTTTGTCTTCTTAACTGGGAAAAAACAATTTTCAGTCCGTTGGCATTATGGCCCGTATCACAGATAATCCAGGGATTTTCACTCAGAGTCTCCCATCTTCCTCTCAGGCCAGTATCCTTTGATGCTGCTTTGAGTGCTTCACGGATTACTGAATCTTTCCACTTTTCCCCCACAATGTTCTTAAATCTGCGGTTTTCAGATAAAATTGACAATGCAGTAAGAACAGTGCGGATGTTATGAGTCTGGTAGTCTCCCTTAAGATCCAATTCGTAATCAGATGCAAGCACTTGTCTGAAAAGAGACTTTTGGGCATAGACAACAGGAGAATTCAATTCTGCTGCCCTTTCGTTAAAAATCGCTGCAGTTGAAGCGATTGCTTCACCCACAACAAGCGGTGTATGAGATTTTATTATTCCTGCCTTCTCTCTTGCAATCTCCCCAAGAGTGTAGCCGAGATGGTTGCAGTGGTCCTTGGATATGTTGGTAATAATGCTGATCAGTGGTGATATAATGTTAGTTGAATCAAGCCTTCCTCCCAGACCAGTTTCTATTACGGCAATATCTACTTTTTCCCGTGCAAAATAGTCGAAAGCCATTGCTGTTGTGATCTCGAAAAATGATGGCTTTTTCTCCTCAATGAAGGATTTCCACTTTAGAAGAAAATCTAGAGCGCTCTCTTTGGAGATCATCTGCCCGTCAATTTTTATTCTCTCTCTGAAATCGATCAAATGTGGAGATGTGTACAGTCCTGTTTTTGCTCCTGTCTTTTGTAAAACGGCTGATATCATATGAGATACAGAGCCTTTACCGTTTGTTCCTGCAATGTGTATCGATGGAAATTTCCTGTGTGGTGATCCGAGAGCCTTGTCAAACTCAATCATCCCGTCCAGTCCCTCTTTGTATGCAATGTCACCAACTTTCTGATAAGAAGGTATCTGTCTGAATATATTATCTATCTCTTTTCTGTATGTATTTTCGTCCATCGTTGAGAAAATTTGCCATACAAAGTTGATAATTTTAATGTTTATATTTTGTTAAGAGTGATATATTTTTTCAGGTTTGGTCAAAAACCCCTATTTTTATGGCTTAAATATCCACTCGAATATGATCTATCTTTTTAGGACAGAATACAAATCAATCATTGCAGTCAAAAAGAACGAATTATTAACCGGTCAGGAATCAGAGGCATTGTGCTGGCTTCTGAGAGCTGTTGAAATCACTGACAATCAAGAGGTAAAAGGATGGTTTACCGGTCCCCGAAGAGAGATGGTCACTCCCTGGAGTACCACTGCGGTGGAGATTACCCGGAGTATGAACATTGAAGGGATAGAGAGGATAGAAGAGTTTTTTGAAGTTTCCGGAGAGAATGCTCCGCACGATAAAATGCTTCAAAGAATTTACAAAAAGCTTGACCGGAATCTGTTCGACAATGACAAAGAGCCAGAAAAAATCAGGGAAATAACAGACGTAGCAGAGTATAACTCCAATGAGGGTCTGGCACTTAGCGAGGAGGAGATTGAATATCTTACCGATTTGAGCAAAAATCTGGGAAGACCACTTACCGATAGTGAGGTTTTTGGGTTTTCACAGGTTAATTCTGAGCACTGCAGACACAAAATTTTTAACGGCACTTTCATTATTGACGGCAAGGAGATGGAATCAACTCTTTTCGGTTTGATAAAGAAGACTTCAAAAATAAATTCAAACTTTATTGTATCTGCCTACAAAGACAACTGCGCCTTTTTAAAGGGACCGCAATCCACTCTTTTTCATCCGGATTCACTGGATAACTCTAACTCTTTCACTCTTAACAAAGAGAAGACTGTTATATCACTTAAAGCAGAGACTCACAATTTTCCAACTACCGTGGAGCCCTTCAACGGAGCCGCCACCGGAAGCGGAGGAGAGATCAGGGACAGGATAGCCGGCGGCAGAGGTGCATTTCCGATTGCTGGAACAGCAGTTTATATGACCTCCTACCCCAGACTGGGAGCAGAGGGAAGGAACTGGGAGCTCTATGACCCCAGAGAGTGGCTCTATCAGTCTCCGGAAGAGATTCTTATAAAAGCATCCAACGGCGCCAGTGATTTCGGCAACAAATTCGGACAGCCACTTATCTGCGGCTCCCTGCTGACTTTTGAGCACAGCGAAAAGATGAGGGAGTACGGTTATGACAAGGTGATAATGCTGGCCGGAGGGGTTGGATATGCAAAAGAGAGATATGCATTCAAAAATCCACCTGAAAAGGGAGACAAGATAGTGCTGCTGGGCGGTGACAATTACCGGATAGGAATGGGAGGCGGTGCAGTCTCTTCCGTTGCTACAGGTGAATATGGCAACTCAATAGAACTTAACGCAATACAGCGTTCCAACCCTGAAATGCAAAAAAGGGTTTACAATGCAATCAGAGCGATGTCTGAGAGCAACAGGAATGCGATTGTCTCTGTACACGACCACGGTGCAGGCGGACACCTTAACTGCTTCTCCGAATTGGTAGAAGAAAAGGGAGGAGCTATTGATATTTCAAAACTTCCGCTGGGGGACCCTACCCTCTCGGCAAAAGAGATAATAGGAAACGAATCCCAGGAGAGAATGGGACTTGTGGTTAAAAATGAAGCCATTGAGGAGTTCAAAAAAATTGCCGGCCGTGAAAGTGCACCGTTTTATGTTGTCGGAGAAATTACAGGAGATCAGAAATTCACATTCCATAATCCCGTCACCGGCGAGAAACCAATAGATCTGCCCCTGGAGGGATTGTTCGGAAGCACTCCGAAAACAGTAATCACAGACAGATCTGTAAAATTCAACTGGGACCAGCTTGAGTATGACCCTGATGATATCGAGTATTACCTTGAGATGGTTATGCAGATAGAGTCGGTTGCCTGCAAGGACTGGCTGACTAACAAGGTTGACCGTTCTGTTACAGGTCTGATTGCAAAACAACAGTGTGCCGGAGAGATACAACTCCCGGTGAACAATTTGGGAGTGACAGCAATAAGTTATGTTGACAAAGAGGGAATTGCAACATCAATCGGGCACGCTCCCGCAGCTGCAATGATTGATTCCTCTGCAGGAAGCAGGCTGGCAATATCAGAAAGCCTTACCAATATTGTGTGGGCTCCTCTGACAGAGGGTCTGAAGGGTGTTTCACTTTCTGCAAACTGGATGTGGCCCTGCCGCAATTTTGGAGAAGATTCCCGTTTGTACAATGCTGTCAAGGCGGCAAGTGATTTTGCAATAGAACTGGGCATCAACATCCCCACAGGCAAGGACTCATTGTCAATGACACAGAAATATCCTGACGGGGAGAGTGTGTTGTCTCCCGGAACCCTTATTGTTTCTGCAGCAGCAGAATGCAGCGATGTAACAAAAGTGTTGAGCCCTGTGATTTCAACCGATGATAACACGCGGTTCTACTGCCTGCCTTTTATTTCTGTTACAGAGACCACTTTCGCACTGGGAGGTTCAGCCTTTGCACAGGTAACAAACCAGCTGGGAAATGAAGTTCCTGACATTGACAATCCGGAATACTTCTCAAGTTGCTTTGAAACTGTGCAGCAAATGTTAAGCGAAGGATTACTGCTTGCAGGGCACGACATATCTTCCGGTGGTATTGTTACAACTCTTCTGGAGATGAACTTCCCGAATTCTAATGGAGGGATGGAGATAGACCTTACTGTCTTTAACGAAAAGGACCCTGTAAGATTACTCTTCTCAGAATTCCCCGGAGTGGTTATTCAGGTTTCCGATTCAAATTCCTTCAGAGCAGAAGAGATTGCATTCGACCGAGGTGTTAGTCTGTACATAATAGGAAGTTACATATCCGAGAGAACGCTCTCTTTGACTTCTCATAAATTTTCACTCTCTCTCGATATTGACAAATACAGGGATTTGTGGTTTAAAACTTCTTATCTGCTTGATACTAACCAGACAGGAGAACAACTCGCCTTTGAAAGATACTCAAATTATAAAGAACAACCTCTTAAATTCAGGTTTCCTGCGAATTTCAACGGTAAACTTTCTGCATACTCACTACCTGCCCTTGATGAGAGATCCTCAAGAATACCTGCCGCGATAATACGGGAAAAAGGATCCAACGGCGACAGGGAGATGGCCTGGATAATGCACCTTGCCGGTTTCTCAGTTAAGGATGTACATATGACTGACCTGATCAGCGGAAGAGAGACTTTGGAAGATGTAAGATTGATTGTATTTGTCGGAGGTTTTTCAAACGCAGACACTCTGGGATCTGCAAGAGGATGGGCCGGAGCGTTCAGATACAACCAAATGGCTCAAAAGGCTTTGGATAAATTTTACTCCAGAAACGACACACTCTCACTGGGGGTCTGTAACGGTTGTCAGCTCATGGCAGAACTGAATCTTCTCACTGCCGGAGACGAGTCTCTATCCCCAAAAATGCTCCCCAACGAAAGCCACAAATTTGAAAGCTCATTCTCAGGTGTGACCGTAGAAGAATCTCCTTCTGTAATGCTTTCTTCCCTTGCAGGTTGCAGTCTTGGAATATGGGTGGCGCACGGCGAAGGCAGATTCTCATTTCCGGCCCCGGTTTCAGACTACAATATTGCTCTGCGGTACAACTACGACAACTATCCGGGCAATCCAAACGGATCCCCCGACAGGGTAGCAGGTCTTTGCAGCAGTGACGGCAGGCACCTTGCCGTGATGCCTCATCCCGAAAGAGCACTCTATCCTCACAACTGGGCATACTATCCAGAAAGGGATAAAGATGAGGTAACTCCTTGGATTGAAATGTTTATCAACGCATTCAAATGGCTGAAAAATAAATAATTAAAAGATGAAAAAGAAGGAAAAAATGCCAAAGATATTTGTGCTTGACACAAATGTCATACTCCACGATTTCAATGCAATTCACAATTTTCAGGAAAACGACATAGTGATACCTATTGCTGTGCTCGAAGAGCTGGATAAATTCAAGAAGGGAGATGATGCCATCAACTACAATGCCCGTGAATTTGTGAGAGAGATGGATAAAATTACCGACAACCAGCTTTTTGAAAATGGAACCAGGATAGCCCCCGATAAAGGCAAACTAAAGATTGAGCTGGGGCATCCGTTCTCAGACCAAATGGCCCAGTCTTTCTTTGAAGATTCACAAGATCACAGAATACTTGCAACCATACAATGGCTCAAGGAGAACAATCCGGAGAGAATTGTGGCTCTCGTCTCAAAAGATGTCAATCTCAGACTTAAAGCCAAGGCATTAAAGCTAAATGCACAGGACTACCTTACAGATAAGGTCAAACAGGAGGCTGTAGAAAATATTCAGAAAGAGGTTTTAAAAATTTCCGGAATAGCTCAAGCCACAATTGACAAAATGTTCTATCAGGAGAGCGGAATCACCCCCAAAGAATTAAAAGTTAAGAACTTAAGCTGCAATCAGCTTCTGTCTGTCGAGAATCCATCCGGACACAATCCTGTACTGGCAAAATACTGCTGCCGTACCAATAGCGTCAAAGGCATCAAGAGGGCCAAAGCATACGGAATTGATCCGAGAAACGATGAACAAACTTTTGCAATAGATGCCCTTCTTAATCCTGACATAAAGCTTGTTTCTCTTACAGGAACCGCCGGGACCGGGAAAACCCTCCTTGCACTTGCCGCTGCAATTGAACAGGAACAGGATTTCGATCAGATACTCCTCGCCAGGCCGGTTATACCCCTAAAGAACCAGGAGATGGGTTTCCTGCCCGGTGACATCAAAGAAAAGCTGGCACCCTATATGCTGCCACTCTACGACAACCTTGCCGTTATAAAAAAATCATTTAAACCCACCAGCAGAGAGGCTGTGAGGATAGAAGAGATGCTTCGCAACGAGAAGCTTTTAATCTCTCCTCTTGCATATATCAGAGGCCGAAGCCTTTCGAATGTATTCTTTATTATTGACGAAGCCCAGAATCTTACCCCTCACGAAGTAAAGACTATAATTACCCGTGCCGGAGAGGGCTCTAAGCTAGTATTTACCGGAGATATCCACCAGATAGACTCACCATATCTGGATATCCACTCCAACGGGCTGACTCATTTGGGAGAAAAGTTCTACGGACAGGAAATATTCTCGCACATCAACCTGATCAAGGGTGAAAGGAGTCAATTGTCGGAGTTGGCTGGTAAGCTTTTGTAATTTTTACTATCTTTGCACCCCTGATAAATTAAACAATCAATACAAACTGAAATAATTATATATATGTCTGACATTAAAAGAGTTTACCTTTTTGGCGGGAAGAATGCCGAAGGTAATGGATCAATGAAAAACCTGCTAGGAGGGAAAGGAGCGAACCTGGCAGAAATGTGCACACTCAGCATACCTGTGCCTGCAGGCTTCACTATCACTACCGAAACCTGCGTTGAATTTTACAACAACAATATGCAATATCCTGAAGCTCTCAAAAAAGAGGTTGACACAGCCCTTGCAGCTACAGAAGAAATTATGAATATGAAGTTCGGGGATAAAGAGAACCCTTTGCTGGTTTCCTGCCGTTCCGGAGCAAGAAGTTCAATGCCCGGAATGATGGAGACTGTTCTGAACATAGGACTCTGCTCCGCCACTATTCCAGGTCTTATTAAGAAGACCTCCAATCCACGTTTTGTATACGACGCCTACCGCCGTTTGATTATGATGTACTCCGATGTAGTTATGGAGAAGGCAGAGGGATTTGAACCAGAAGAGGGAAAAGGAATCAGAGTGCAGCTTGACGGAATGCTCCACGAGCTCAAGGTGAAAAAAGGATATAAGAGTGATACAGATCTCTCCACAGAGGATCTTATCAAAATATGCGACGATTTTAAGGCAAAAATAATTGATGTTCTTGGAAAACCATTCCCGGATAACGCTTACGAACAACTCTGGGGAGGAATTGGAGCGGTGTTCAAATCCTGGAACGGTAAAAGGGCTATCTCTTACAGGAGAATTGAAAATATTCCCGACGAATGGGGAACTGCTGTAAATGTACAGGCAATGGTATTCGGTAATATGGGGAACAACTCCGCAACCGGAGTTGCCTTTTCAAGAAACCCTGCTACAGGTGAGAATAAATTTTACGGAGAGTGGCTGGTAAATGCCCAGGGAGAGGACGTAGTTGCAGGAATTCGTACACCCAACCCCCTGAACGAATCTACCAAAAACGAACATAACAGACATCTCGACTCTCTCGAGACATCAATGCCGGTTGTTTACAAAGAACTTGACGCTATTCAGAACAAGCTTGAACACCATTTCAAAGATATGCAGGACATCGAGTTTACCATACAGGACGGTAAACTTTGGATGCTCCAGTGCCGTATAGGTAAAAGAACAGGTCTAGCCGCTCTTAATATGGCAATGGATATGCTCGCAGAAGGGTTGATAGACGAAAAGACAGCAGTGATGAGATTGGCACCTGCGCAATTAGATGAACTTCTCCATCCGATTCTTGACCCTGCTTCTGAAAAATCATCTGTCGTAATCGCAAAAGGTTTGCCTGCAGGGCCCGGCGGTTCAGTTGGTCAAATTGTCTTTACCGCAGAAACTGCTGTTGAGTGGGCAAAATCAGGGAAGAAAGTTATTCTGATTCGTGAAGAGACAAATCCTGAGGATGTTGAAGGGATGCGCGCTGCAGACGGCCTTCTTACAGCCCGCGGAGGTATGACATCTCACGCTGCACTCGTAGCCAGAGGATGGGGGAAATGCTGCATTGTCGGCTGTGATGTTCTTCATATAAACCTCAAAGAGAGAACTCTTACAATTAACGGAAAGGTTTACAAAGAGGGTGATATCTTCAGTCTGAACGGAACACGCGGCTTTGTTTATGATAAAGCCATCAGCACAATGGATGCTTCCGAGAACCCCCGCTTCAACAAATATATGAGTATAGTAGATAAGTTCAGGGTTCTTGGAATAAGAACAAATGCAGACACCCCAGAAGATGCTCAGAATGCAATCAATTTTGGAGCAGAGGGAATTGGTCTTTTCAGAATCGAGCATATGTTCTACGGTAAAAACTCAGAGCAACCCTTATCGAAACTCAGAAAGATGATTCTTTCCAAAACCTTGGAAGAGAGAGTAAAAGCACTTAAAGAACTGGAACCGTACATAAAAGCTGCAGTAAAGGGCACACTCAAGGTAATGGACGGAAAACCCGTGACCTTCAGACTTCTCGACCCGCCTCTTCACGAGTTCGTTCCCCAGACCATCGAAAAACAGAAAGAACTGGCATCTGAACTTGGAATTACAATCGAAGATGTAAAAAAGAGAGGAGAATCTCTGCACGAAGTTAATCCAATGATGGGACACAGAGGTGTTCGTCTTGGCATAACTTATCCCGAGATAAGCGAAGCTCAGTTCAGAGCAATTTTTGAAGCTACTGCCGAACTTATAAAAGAGGGTCTGAATCCTAAACCTGAGATTATGATTCCCGTTACAGTATCTGTAAAGGAACTTGACGATCAGAAGGAGATCTGCGACAAGTCACACGCAGATGTACAAAACAGATTCGGAGTAAAGATAGATTACCTGTATGGTACAATGATTGAGATACCAAGAGCAGCAATCCTTTCTGACGAAATGGCAAAAACTGCACAGTTCTTCTCTTTCGGCACCAACGACCTCACTCAGATGACATACGGATTCTCCCGCGACGACATTGGAGCCTTTATGGGCGACTATCTCAGCAAAAAGATTCTCCCGTTTGATCCTTTCCAGACATTGGATCAATCTTCTGTTGGAAAGCTAATTGAGACAAGCATAAAGGGTGGCCGCTCCACAAATCCAAAGCTGAAAATAGGAATTTGCGGAGAGCACGGCGGAGATCCAGCATCTGTTGAGTTCTGCCATCTGGCCGGAATGAACTATGTATCCTGCTCACCTTTCCGCCTGCCAATTGCTCGTCTTGCAGCAGCACAGGCAGCCATAAAAAGTGCCGGGAAGTAAAACAGGCTCACTTAAGTATATCACAACAGAGGCTGACAAAATTAATTGTCAGCCTCTGTTTTTTAGGATAAAAAATACTATATTTGTAGAAGCAGAGAAAAACATATATTATGAAACATCCATGACTAAA